>JBAUID010000114.1:0-27621 GCA_049680625.1 Burkholderiaceae bacterium
CGCGTGACACCTTGGTCGTCTTGTACACCTCGGGCTCCAGCAACCGTCCCAAAGCGGTGCCCCTTGTGCATCAGGATCTCATCGAAAACGGCTTTGGCATTGGCGAGCGGCAGGGGCTGGATACTACCGACCGCGTGTTGGTAGCGATTCCATTGTTCTGGTCTTATGGCGCGGCTAATGCCTTGCCCGCGACGCTCACGCACGGCGCCTGCCTGGTGCTACAAGAGCGCTTCGAAGCGGGCGGTGCCCTTGCCTTGATTGAGCAGCATCAGTGCACCGCTATTTACACCCTGCCTGCCATGACCAACGCACTGCTCAGTCATGCCAGCTTCGAGGCGGCACGCACCGCGTCACTGCGCACCGGCGTGACGATTGGCACGCCGCAGGATGTCACGACTGCAGCCACACAGCTTGGCGCGGGCAGCATCTGCAACATCTACGGCAGCACCGAAACCTACGGTAACTGCTGCGTCACGCCGCATGACTGGTCGCTTGATGCGCGGGCCACTTGCCAGGGGCCGCCGTTGCCTGGTGTGCAGATACGAATTCGCGACGGCGAATTGGGCGAGCTGTGTGAACCTGGCGCGGTGGGACAAATTGAAGTCAAGGGATATTTGACCCCAGGCTATGACGGTGACAGCGCGCGCCATAACGCACAGACTTTCACCGCCGACGGCTACTTTAGAACGGGTGATCTGGGCGCGCTCAACACGGCTGGTGCGCTGGTCTATGCCGGACGACGCACCGAGATGATCAAACGCTCCGGCATCAATGTATCGCCAGCCGAGGTGGAAGAGGTTTTGCAGCAACACCCGCAGGTTGGGCAGGCTGCGGTGACGGGGGTTGACGATGCGCGCCGCGGCGAAATCATTGTGGCCTACGTGATTGCAGCGCGTGGCCAGACGGTTAGCGCCGCAACATTAATCGACCATTGCCGCAAAACCTTGTCTGCGTACAAGGTACCTGACCGCCTGCTCTTTTGCGACACCCTGCCCCTGACGGCCACCGGTAAGTTAATGCGACGCGAACTCAAGGCAATTGCCACCGTGGCGGTAAATACTGATTCTAATGTCGAATCAATTTCCGAATCAAAGGCCGCAACGAAAACGCGGATCAACCCCCCATCATGAGTGCCCCGCCAAATCCTATCGGCAATTTTCTTGCGGGCGTGCGCGTTCTTGACCTGTCGCAGTATATTCCCGGCCCGCTGGGCAGCCTGATGCTGGCCGATATGGGCGCCGATGTCATCAAGATTGAACCGCCAACGGGCGACCCGATGCAGCATCTGGGCCCGCGCAGCCCGCAAGGCACGCCCCTGTTCTATGAAACATTGAACGCGGGCAAAAGTGTGCTGCGTCTGGACCTCAAGTCTGCTCAGGGCATTGACACTCTGCATGAACTGGTACATAGCGCCGATGTACTCATCGAAGGTTTTCGTCCCGGGGTGATGACTCGCCTGGGTATCGACTACCCGGCGCTGAGCAAACCCAACCCGCGCTTAATTTACTGCGCGATCAGCGGTTATGGTGCCGGCGGTGAGCTGACCAATAAAGCGGGCCATGATGCGAACTACCTGGCTGAAGCCGGCGTGCTTGATCGTAACGGTGGCGAGCAGCCCTGCTACTTTGACCCGCCAATCGCCGATGAGGCCGGCAGCCTGTACGCTGCACTGGCCATTGTGGGTGCGCTGCACGGGCGCCATACAACCGGTGTGGGCTGCCATATCGATATCGCGCTGGCCGACGTCATCATGCCGTTGCAGTTGCTTCCGATCGCCGCTTACGGTGCCGATGGCACGGTGTCGGGTCGCGGTGAAACTTATCTGAACGGTGGCGCGGCCTACTACAACGTTTATGCAACCAGCGACGGTCATTACATTGTTGTTGGCGCCGTCGAAGAAAAATTCTGGCGCACCTTCTGTATGGCAGCCGATCGTGCCGACTGGATTGCACGCCAACATGAACCGCTACCGCAGCGTTCGCTGATGCGCGACCTGGGCCGGCAAATTTCGCAATGGACACTGGCCGACTGTGCCCAGCGTTTCGCCGACGACGATTGCTGTTTTTCACCAGTGTTGCCAATGGATCAGGCAATGGCCGCGGCGCGCGTTGCCGAACGCGATCTGGTGCGTACCAGCCCCGACGGCCACTTACAGGCGCTGTTTCCAGCGCGCATCAATGGCCTGGCACCCGCCAGCCGCGCGCCGTTACGTAACTATGTAGCCAGGGAGCTCTGATGCGCGCCCTCTTATGCCGTGAACTGGGGAACATCAACAATCTTGAATTTGGCGAGATAGCTGCGCCGGTTTTAGACCCCGATCGCTCTGATCAGGTACGCATCCGGGTACACGCATCCGGTGTGAATTTTCCAGACATCCTGATGGTTGAGGGCAAGTACCAGGTGAAACCAGCGTTGCCGTTTGTACCTGGTTTGGAAGTCGCTGGCGAGGTAATCGAATGCGCGCCAGGCGTATCGCATGTGTATCCGGGCGACCGTGTCATTGCTTTTGCCCGCCACGGCGGCGGACATGCTGAACAGATTGTCGTGCCCGGCGCGATTGTGACGCCATTGCCTGACGCTCTTGACTACGCCAGCGCCGCCGCTTTCCCAATTGCTTTTGGCACCGCACATTTCGCGTTGACCCACCGCGGTCAGCTTCGCGCCGGCCAGACATTGCTGGTGCTTGGCGCTGCCGGCGGTGTCGGCCTGGCCGCAATAAAAGTAGGAAAATTTCTAGGCGCAACCGTCATCGCCACCGCCAGCAGCGCTGACAAACTCAAGGTTGCCAGCGCTGCTGGCGCCGATTACACAATCAATTATCAGGCCGAGGCGCTTCGCGATCGGGTGCTTGCACTGACCGATGGCAAAGGCTGCGATCTGGTGTTTGACCCGGTGGGCGGCACGGCCTTTGAACAGTGCGTGCGATGCATTGGGTGGGAGGGCCGAATTCTCATCATCGGTTTTGCGTCCGGCGACATACCGCGGGTGGCCACCAACATGATTCTGGTGAAGAACTTTTCAGTCACCGGCGTTGTGTTTGGCGAGCACAGTGCGCGCTATCCGGAAGAATCGCGGGCGCGCTTTGAATCACTTCTCGATGCCGTGACTTCTGGCGCGCTGATCATTGAACCGCCTGCCGTTTTTGCACTTAGCAATGGGGTTGCAGCGCTGGATAAGATGGCGAACCGGCGGGTTATTGGCAAAATTGTGCTCACGTCGGACCAAGGCAAACCAACAATCGCGCGCAGCACACAATAACCGTAGACGTAGGATTGTGTTGCCACAATGGAATCGTAAAGCGTCAACGGTTACCCGGTTTCTCCTGGTATTTCACTGCTCCCCGAGCAACGCGCGATCCCAGGCTCGACGTTATCGTATAGGCTGAACAATCGAACCTTCACTGCGCAACGATGGATACAGAATGGATCGCGTCGCTCTTATCAAACAGAAACAGTAACAATGCCCCGGTGGGCGGATTCAGCGTGCTCGTTACGGACAGCTCAAACATCGCATCAACCGGCAGCTCGTCCGCATACCGTTGCACCTCGATCGATTGGTTTTCGCCATCGGCGGGCGGTTGCAGCAGAAGAATCTGTGCAGGCGCCACATAGGAAGCCGGACCCGGCTCGCCGGTCCAGGTAAGCCATGGTTTCCGACCCAGTCAATTAAGTTGCCTTGCAACGCCGGCCCGGTTGAATCCAGGCGCGGTAAGGTCACTGCCTCCTGCGTTGCACGCCAGCCGTTTTACACCTGATTCCAGAAACCCGCGACCCCATCCGCTACCTCAAACGCCAGCGGCGAACCGGGGCTCGTCCGATTACTTTCCAGGGCGTCGCCATCGGAATTGAGTAGCGCTACCAATTCACCGGTCGCACTGAACGGAAAATCAACACGGCCACGCCGCTCTAGGGCGCGGCAACCTCCGTGGTCAGCACATACGCTGTATTGCTGGCCAACGGCGTATCCATGCGACGCACGCCAACGAGCATGTCCCGTCCACCAGCCGCATCGGGAGCCGGCACCCGTAAGCCAACGGGAATGTTCAGCGGCAATGACGGTTCGATAGCGGTAATCCCGGATGGAACACCTTGCCAGGTCAGCCAGTCGCCCTGTAACTCGATTAAGTTGCAGCCGCCAGGTGGGCAGCGTATCGACTTTTCCGCGCTGTGTGTGGCATCTGACGTCAGGCTCAGCCAGTATGAATCCAACGCGGTACGAACGGTTTACGCCAAATCAAGTCCGACTAACGCAACCGCGTCACGGCAGCGTCTAGTGCGCCATCAGAACGGGAACGACACAGCTGCTCAGCATGGAACGCGTCGTGCTTCCGAGCACCCAGTTGCGTAATCGCGAGTGACCAAAGCCGCCCATTACGATTAAATCGACCCCCACTTCAGTGGCGTGTCTGTTCAACACAGCATCAATCGCCAGTCCACCCGCTGACAACTCGGTCACCGTGACATTCAGGCTATGGCGCGACAGGTAATCTGCTAGCTCCCAGCCTTCCGAACGACTACTGAGTGAATCGTTCACGTCAAGGTCAATGCAAACGATGTGCACTTCAGTGCTCGACTGAAGCAAGCTGATCGCATGAGCCACTGCGCGACTACTGGCAAGTCCCCCGTCCCACGCAATTAGTACCTTGGCCGGTGAGAAGTCCAGTGGGACGCCCGGGTGCGCCGGCGGCTCGACTAACACCGGCTTACCTGACTCGAATAAAAGCCCGCTGACTATCCGATGCCCAATTTTCGGTGCGCTGTGAAAGGCGGCTGCGACGATCGCAACGTCCGCAAACCGACCGTGCCACCCGATGCGGTGTCCTATCTCGTATGCCTCACATACAACCGGCACTACCTCTGCCGACAGTCCCTTGCGATGCAACATCTCTTCAAATTCACGCGCACGCACTGAGGCCCGAGAATGAACGGCTTGAATCTTTGCCGCCAATTCTTCGCTAATTGGAACCTCCATTACGGGTGGCGTTGGCGGTAGCGCTTCGATCAACGGGACCGTCAAGTGAGCATCCGATCGGTCTGCAAGTTCAACAATCCGACCAATCTGATCCTCGGTGTGATCCAAACCAAGCGGACAAAAGATTCTTTTTGGAGTCATTTTCACATCCACCCAAATAGTCTTAGTAAATCAAATCAATCTGCGACGCATTGTCGCCACCTGAATTGATCAGGATCAAGGGGTCTGTACGCATGGCTACAGTTCTGTTTCTGCCTATTGCCTACCGATTAAGCGGCGTCTGCCGACTCGAACTGAGCAATTGCATCGAGTACGTGGGTTGCGTACATCAGCGCCGGGCCTCCGCCCATTAACACCGCCACCTCAAGGGCCTCGGTGATCTCTTGGCGATTCGCCCCGGCCTTGAGCGCATCATGGGTATGAAAGGCGATACATCCATCACAACGGGCCGAAACTGCAATCGCCAATGCAATAAGCTCCTTGGTCTTTCCATCTAGCGTACCGGCGGCTGTTGCGGCTTTATGCAACGCTCCGAAACCCTGCATCGTTGCTGGTGCGGTCTTTCCAAGATCACTCATCTTCGACTGAATATGCGACAGCTGCTCGGGGTAAGAGTCTTTGCTGGGTAGTGATAGTGACATGATGACGTTTCCTAACAAATTACTGACTCGCCATCTTAAGTCGCGCCCGCACCCACGCATTGACGCATGTCAATGCGCCGCAAACAAATTCTGGTGGCGGGGGTTAGCTGCGGCGCACTTGATGGTAATCAACCACTGGGAAATTCAGGAACATTAGTCTTGATAGGCGGGCAGTTAAATCGACAAGCCGCCGACTAATCCTGTAGTCGTGCAATGAACATGTTGAGTAGCTTCTTGACCCCTTTCAGCAAGCGCGGTACTGAGGTCCATCCATTCAAAACATTGTTCTGACCATCGCCGGTGAGACGAAACTTGAATGTTGAATGGAAATCCAGGGATGGCGATCGGTTTGTCACAGAACGCGCTTATGGAAAATTTTTGCGTTCGACAACACTGCCTTTCTCTGTCGCCGAAGATGCGATACGGGCGACGTACGCCAAAGGTGTGTTAACCGTCACGATCCAGAAACCCGAAGAGATTGCCTCCAAAACCAAGCGGGTAGAAGTAAAAGGCGAATGATTCGTTTTGCATGTTGCGAGTCACACACATGGCTCGCGAATATTCTGACGGGATCAGCCGGGTAACGGCGTGGTCTGAGAAATGACGACCCGGCTGCCTTGTATCAAGTCCCGATTGGAATGTTTCTTCGCTGATGAGCGTCGACCCGGGAGTGCGGCCTGGAAAGAGGCAACTCGGCTCACGTCGTCTCTATCAAATATTCGCCAATTTCATATCAACTATTGCGATTCCCCGTCGGTCGGGATGGTTTTCGGTATTTTATCGCAAGTAATACAAAGCAAACAGTGACCCGATATACACAATTAGTACGCCAATTGAATCGATTCCCATTTGCAACACACGCGGCTTTTTGCGGACCAATATTCCGACGACGTAGATTGCCGTGACCAGAATGCCGCATACCAGCGCAAACGATTCGTGTGCACTGACTTCAGACAGGATGGGGCCACCGCGGTATAGCACATCGGCCGGCAGCAACAGTGCCACCATAATCAAATTGCTGCCAAATATGTTTGAAATCGCCATGTTGAACGACCCCATTCGTGCAGCTGCAATGGTTGTACTTAGCTCGGGCAAAGACGTTGACGCAGCCAATATGGTAACGCCAACAAAATTTGATCCAAGGGACGTGTGTATAGCGATGGCTTCTGCGCTTCGCGCTAACACGACTCCGCAGACAAGAATTATCAGCGACGCGATAGCGCTTCGGATGACAAGCGCCTTCATTGGCAACGATACGGATGTGATTACCGCGCGAAGTCGCGGTGCCGGCGCTTTCTTATCGGGTAATTCAACCGGAACCCAATCGCCATGAGCTTCATACTTTCGCAGCAAGATGATACACAATGCGTATGCCACTGATAATACCAGGCTGCCTAAACCTATTTGATAAACGAGAGCAATTTCGCCGCCAATACCAATGCCTAACAGCATCGATAACAACAGGATCAACAATGCTGCTTCGAGCGCGTGCGTCGAAGTGCGTGGATAGTGGGTCAACGCGCCACGCACAATGAACGCGTCGACAACGGCGAGCGTCGCGGTTTGCATCGTAATGCCGCCAAATAGATTATTCATGGCCAATTGCGCGTTTCCGGAGACTGATGCGGTCACGGTGGTGGCAATTTCCGGCAATGAGGTCACCGTCGCCAACAGCACCAAACCCATAAACGCCTTGCCTAATTGCTTTCTGTCCGCGATCGTATCGGCGTAGTCGACTAACTTGCTTCCGGCTATCCAAATGCCGACAGCGCTGACAATAAACAGCACTGCGCTGATCCACAACGACTGATTCAACGGGTCGATCATTATCGTCCCACTACTTCCGATTTTTGTGAGTGAATTATGCCATGCACTATCATGTTAGTAGCCGCCCGAGGAAGCGTTCAAACCAACGCGTAGCCACTGCCTTCCGTACCATGGGTTTGACAGTCGGGTGATCGGTGTTTGCATCGGATTGTTCTCTACGGTCGCTGATTTTTCGCTCGGGCTTCGGCATTACACAGCCTGTAGACTGCCCCACTGCCCGATACCTCAGTCCGGCCATCTGGTGAATGGTGACAGCAGACGGGGATTTGGCCTTGATGGTGGTCAATGAAGCTGAGCCCGAATCGTGTACTGTTCCGATAATTAATCGATCCGCTGGAGGGATGATGGGTTCTGGCGCTGATTTTCTGGCTGGACTCGGCGCGCTGTTATTGCTCAGCCTGGCAACCGATTTTCTAGGTCGTTGGACTTTTCTGCCCAGGGTGACGCTGCTATTGCTAATGGGAATCGGCATTGGCGAACAAGGGCTGCAAGTCATTCCGGATTCACTGACGGATCAATTTGACATCATCACGGAGATGGCCCTCCTGATGGTGGGTTTTTTGCTGGGCGGCAAGTTGACCTACAAAATGCTGAGCACCCAGGGATTTCAACTACTGTGGATTTCCTTGTTTGCGGCCGTCGGAGCGGCGGCGGTTGTCGCATTCGCTCTGGTGTTAGTTGGCACGCCTTTCCGATTAGCAGTTGTCCTGGGCTGTGTTGCCGCGGCGACGGCACCGGCGGCAACCCTGGACGTTGTTTCCGAGTCCGGTCGATCGACGCCGTTCTCCCGCCTGCTGTTGGGAATCGTGGCCATTGATGACATCTGGGCGCTCGTCCTGCTCAGCCTGGCGATGGCATTCCTTTCGGTCTCCGGTAGTGCAATGAGCGGCAACGCGCTGACTCATGCGGGTATCGAAGTTGGCGGCGCCATTGCGCTGGGCCTCATGATTGGTCTTCCTGGCGCCTATCTGACCGGGCGCGTCCGGCCCTGTCAGCCGATGATGATCGAAGCGCTCGGTCTGGTGTTCCTTTGTGGCGGCGTCGCCTTGTGGCTAAACGTGTCATTCATTATCGCGTCGATGGTGATGGGGGCGACGATAGCAAATCTGGCGCGACACCATGACTACCCGTTCCATGAAATTGAAAGCATCGAATGGCCGTTTATGGTGGTCTTCTTTGTGTTGGCTGGTGCATCGCTACAAATTGACGCGATTGCCCAACTTGGATGGATCGGCGCCGTCTACCTGGTGGCCCGAACCATCGGGAAAATCGTCGGCGCCGCGCTCGGTGCAAAACTCGGGGGGGCCGATAAAGCGGTCACGCGTTGGATGGGCGTCGCGTTGCTGCCTCAGGCTGGTGTGGCTATCGGCATGGCCTTGCTGGCGAGTGCCCAATTTCCTGAGCACAGCCAGCTCATCCTGTCGGTCGTGACCGGTACGACCATCGTATTCGAAATATTTGGGCCCATTGGCGCCCGTGTTGCCTTAAAACGGGCGGGTAAGCCGTCATGACGCCGGGGTCAAATCAGTGACCGAAACCACCAAAATAGTTGCTCGTACCTACGCTACACGCAAGTAACTCCTGAACACCAACGTACGGATTCATAGCTGACGTACACCTGTCGCCACAATACAATGTCGTCTTGAACAAAGTGGCGTTATTCGATAGCGGCAGCTTCGTAGCGTGAACCGCGCAGCGCAATAACTCAGCATGAAAACTCAATTCTATGCTTGGGTTCCCGCAACGCAACCGCCGCAACTAAAAACGCAGAAAAAGCAAGGGATTGCAGAATGAATATTTTTGAAAAATACCTCTCCGTCTGGATTGCACTGGCGATGGGGGCTGGGATCCTTTTGGGAAATGCCGCTCCCGGATTGGTCGATGCAATTGCGGCGGCAGAAGTAGCCAGCGTCAATCTGGTTGTCGCCGTGCTTATCTGGGCAATGGTCTATCCCATGATGGTCGGCGTTGACCCCAGATCGCTGCGCAATGTGGCAAGGCAACCGCGCGGATTGATGATCACCCTGGTCGTAAACTGGTTGATCAAACCTTTTACGATGGCTGCGTTGGCCGTCCTGTTTTTCCAATATGTCTTTGCGCCGTGGATACCACCAGAAGATGCGATGCAATACATCGCCGGGTTGATCCTTCTTGGTGCAGCACCCTGCACTGCGATGGTGTTCGTTTGGTCACAACTGACGCGCGGGGATGAGACCTATACGCTTTTGCAGGTATCGGTGAATGATCTGATTATGGTGATTGCCTTTGCGCCTATCGTAGCCTTCCTGCTGGGTGTCACCGATATCACTGTTCCTTGGTCCACTTTGGCCCTGTCGGTTTTGCTGTTCATCGCTCTGCCACTTGCCGCCGGGTTGTTAACGCGCCAGCACCTCCGGTCAGAGGCCGCAATCGAGATGTTTCAGGCACGCGTAAAACCCTATTCAGTCGTTGGTTTAATCGTCACCGTCATCATTCTTTTTGGTCTCCAGGGTCAGGTACTTGTCTCCAAACCGTTTGTCATTGTGCTGATCGCAGTGCCAATAATCCTGCAAAGCTACGGTATCTTTGCAATTGCCTATGCAGCGGCGTTCGCACTGAAAGTACCGCATCGTATCGCGGCGCCCTGCGCCTTGATCGGAACGTCAAATTTCTTTGAATTGGCCGTTGCGGTCGCCATCAGCCTTTTTGGGTTGAACTCCGGTGCTGCCCTCGCAACCGTTGTTGGGGTTTTGGTCGAGGTTCCTGTCATGTTGACGCTTGTTGCCTTTGCTAATCGAACACGGGAACGCTTTGCGCGTTGATGTTGCCGGGTGGATGGGTCATCAGTACCAGGGGTTTCAAACCGACGTGCTTTTTTGTCAAGGTATTTCGCACGCAGATCAGAATTGTTCAGTACTTTTGTGCCGGCGTCAGCACTGGCGACCAGATAAGGCAGTTTCGACAACTCGGTTAACGGAAACGGGCGGGAGGTGAAACCATGCGCCATATTCAATTCGACCGCGTGCGCGCTTATTTCAGATCCTCCAGGTTAGGCTGCTCTGCCGGCCATGGGCCAGACTGCCTGGACTATTCGAATCGTTCGAAGTAGCCCAGCGCGCGTTGCATAGGGCCGTCGTCGATCTGAATCAGAAAAGCCGGCTCGGCGCCCGAATCGTTGCGATGCACAACCGTGCTATGGCCCGGCATGGCGAGCACATCGTTTTGCTCCCATGCCAGTTCAGTATCGCCTATCAGGGTCTTACCGCTACCCGCGACAATCAGGTAGCCGCAACTCGCCGACGTACGCCCCAGGCTGACTTGTTCACCAGGGCGTAGCATCAGTGCGGAAAAACCAAGGATCGGCAGGCATGGCGCGCCGGTTTCAGGATTGACGTAGGCTAATTGAACCGGCTCTCCAACCGGCGTAACCGTGGCCATGTCCTGCAGGGCAGCGCGTACTTCGGTCCACGGATATCGATACTGTGGGTACTGATGAGCAGCGCGCTCCAGGCGTCGGGCCGGTACCATGCCGGCACGCCGGTAGTGTGTTTGCGAGGGGTCGGGTTGATTCGGCGCGTTCTGAAGTGGCGCTTCCACTGCATAAGCGCTGTCCATGGCAACCGCCAGCGGTAAATCAAGGGCGTCAAGCCACACCATCGGCCCGTCACCGTCATGGCCGTGTTCATGCCAGCACTGCGCCGGGGTCAGGATCAAATCACCTTTTTCCATCGGACAGCGTTGTCCCTCGACAGTGGTCCATGCTCCCGCCCCTTCCATAACCATGCGCGCGGCGCTGACGCTGTGCCGATGATTGGGAGCTTGTTCACCCGGAAGTATCAATTGCAGACCAAAGAAAATACTGGCGGTAGCAAACGGCTTACCTTCCATTCCGGGATTAGCCAGCATCAGTACCCGACGTTCGGCTTGTTCGATCGGGGTCATTTCACCAGCCTGATGCAGCAGCGGTCGGATGTCAGCATAGTGCCAGCGGTGGGCGCGCGCTCTGGGTGTCGGGCACCCGTGCGGCATGACACTGCGCAGTTGTGGCCACAACGGCGTCGTGTTTTGGGCGCTCAATGCGTCGATATAGCTGGACGGCAGGTCTTCGATGCGACCCAGCGCGGCAGGGTTCTCTTTTGCATTCATGTCGTGGCTCGGTCGATGTCTGGTTTGTACGCAGAGCCAAGCATACCGGAACGGCGCTGTGGGCTGCCAGCGGATTATCGCAAAATATCCATCGCCAACAGCGGTACGAGCCGGATTGTCAGATTGTCAACTTCATATCCAGCCCGCTAGACGCAAGTAACCCCCATGCCGTTAGCGGCGAAACGATGCCGGAATGTTCATTTATTACGTCTGTCCAAATGGAGAACCTTGAAACTAGACAGCCTTGATCATTATCAACAACGGAGTCAAAACTTTGACTATCGTCAAACACTGGAACATTCAGAAACACTAATCTATATATGCGGGCAGTTGATACTGACAAGCCGCCGACGAATCGAATACGACTAATCCAGGAGTAGTGTAATGAACATGCTAAGTAGCTTCTTGACCCCATTCAACAAGCGCGGTGCTGAGGTCCATCCATTCAAAACGTTGCGTCAGGAGATAGACCATATTTTTGATGCCTTTCAACCTGCAGGGAATTGGCCCGCGAACTGGCCAGCCGTATTTTCCGGCGACTCAGATAATTTGGTACCCAATATTGAAGTCAAGGAAGATGACAAAACCATTACCTTGTCTTCAGAAATACCGGGTGTAGACGAGAGCGATATTGATGTCAGTGTCCATGACAATGTGCTGACCATCGCCGGTGAAAAAAAGCTTGAATCAAAATCTAAGGATGGCGACCGGTTTGTCACAGAGCGAGCTTATGGAAAATTTTCGCGCTCGACTACACTGCCATTCTCGGTTGCGGACAATGCAGTTCAGGCTAAGTACGCAAAAGGGGTCT
Source organism: Burkholderiaceae bacterium (assembly GCA_049680625.1). Lineage (GTDB taxonomy): Bacteria > Pseudomonadota > Gammaproteobacteria > Burkholderiales > Burkholderiaceae_E > JAUIAI01. The sequence continues at coordinate 12,376 of JBAUID010000114.1, forward strand.
TAACCATCACGATCAATAAGCCGGAAGATATTGCCTCGAAAGCCAAGCGGATAGAAGTGAAAGGCGAATAATGCATTTGTCATGTCGCGAGTCATTCACATGGCTCGCGATTATTCCGGCAAGAGCTGGCCCGATTACGGTCGGCGACAGGTGGTGGCAGCGGGCGCAGTGCGGTGCACTACGGTGCACTACCGTGGTGTGCCGGTAATTACATTGAGCGTTCCGCAATTCGGGCATCCGATTCGCACAGATTGTTCAGCGGCACTCACCATTGCTCATCCTCTATATTGGTTTGATCGCGCAGTTGCAATCGTAAAGCAGCAAGCTCATCGAGCAATTCCAGCGCGAGCGCTATGCCCGCCATATTCAGCCCCAGATCCTGCTCCAGCCGTACCGCGCGCCGCACCCGGCTGACGCTGATCGCCCGAAAGCGCCAATCGGTGGGCTTGCTTAATTTCGCAGCATCCGCAATCGGCTCGACCACGCCTTCATCAACCAAGGCCATGATGACTTGCGAGGAAACCCGGCAAACGCGGCACAATTGTGCCATCGAGACCTGGGCATTATCGTCCAGCAATTCACCAGCGAGCAATGATTCGATTTCTTTCGCCATGGCTATCAGACTCCAAGACCCGCACGGGGATTAAACGGTGCAGCTTGTTGCAGCGCAAGATAGGCATCTTTCGCCGCTTTCGTGTCAGCCGGTGGCAAGACAATTCGAAGTACGGCAAACAAATCCCCGGGTGTTTGAAACGGAATACCACGCCCCTTGAGTCGAAGCTTTTGCCCAGCCGCTGATCCGGGCGGTACAGCCAGTTCGACCGGTCCGGTTGGCGTTGGTAAATTCACTTTGGCACCCAGTGCCGCCTCCCAAGGCGCCACCGGTAATTCGATGGTCACATCACGTCCGGCTACCACAAACATGCGATGCTTACTGAACTGAATCTCAAGATACAAGTCGCCCGTTTTCCCTTTGCCGATTCCGGGCGAACCCTGCCCCGCGAGCCGAATCAACTGACCTTGACGCACGCCTTTAGGGATCTGGACATTCAAGGTTCGCTCATGCAACCGGGGGCGACCATCGGCGCCAAGTTGTGTTTGCTTCAGCGTCAGGTTGCGCGAAGCGCCAAAGTAGGCATCTTCCAGGTCTATCAGTACCTTGGCGTGCGTATCCTCGCCATGGGCATGAAACTCGTCTCGTGTTCTCGCGTGCCGCGCGGACCCGCCGGCACCACGCGCGAAAAGGTTTTCAAAGAAATCGCTAAATCGGTCAGCGCCATCCGTCGAATTATCACCATGGAATTCAAATCCCTGATCCCAGCCTGGCGGCGGCTGGAATTCTTGCCCGGCCTTCCAGCTCTCTCCTAACTGATCGTAGGCAAGTCGCTTCTCCGGATCGCTCAGTACCGCGTAAGCCTCGCCCAACTCCTTAAAGAGTTGTTCTGCATCCGGTTCTTTGCTGACATCGGGATGATACTTGCGCGCCAGTTTTCGATACGCACGCTTGATGTCGTCTTGCGACGCATCGCGCGCCACGTTCATCACCCGATAATAGTCTCTAAATTCCATGCACAACCTACGACCCAAGCCAACAGCTAACGCGTCAGATACCCACTCATTGAGTATCAATGCCGATGCGATGCACTATGCCACCAAACCGCCCCAGGACACTTTGACCTCTGTCAAACACTTGGCTTGAGTCGAACGAAGGCACGACTTGTTCCCTGCCGTTCGACACCTGGATGATTTGCGCCAATGGATGATCGATTCGCTGGCGCAAACCGGTAAGGAATAAGCATTTGCCGGTGCGATCAAATACTCACTCACCTTGTGGACGGTATTGACCCTTTACGTCGATGATGAACGGCTGGAACTAGACAACGGTCGTAAGCGTCTTGCCAATACCGCCGTTTTCTCAGGGTTTGATTGAGTAGAAGATACGTTCACCTCACAGAGAGTAGGTGGACACCTTGTCACAGCACTGTCACTTTATTTCGTTTGGCCCCTAAAAACAAGCCTCCCAATAACCTCCAGGCGCAAGTAATCTCTGACCGGGTCGACAACACTCTTTGACGCACCATCCGATAATTTTCCGCTCTGACCAAATGTCGACCGTAGCGGAACAGGTTGTTCACCCTCGCATGCAAAGACAGGAAACGTCGCGCGTGACCGGCAGATTTGAATCGCTGCATTTGGTGCTCCTTTCGCCGAGTTGCCTGGCGCGAATTCTCCGCGCGATTATTGGCATAGCATCGTGTGTCGAGTTCTGCTTCCGGCAACACTGTCCGAATCGCAGCTGGATAACTGCTAATCCGGTCTGTCACCACGGCTCGAGGCGCCCTGCCCTGTCTCTGCAGAATCTTACGAAAGAAGCGCCCTGCAGCCACACGATTGCGTCTACGCTGGACTAAGACATCAAGAACATCGCGGTCCTGGTCTACAGCTCGCCAAAGGTAAAGGTAAAGGTACTCACCTGAGTCCCATACCCAGCAGCTCGGCCTGCGACTTCTCGAAGGCCTGGCACCGCGAGTTGTGATGATGTCCGCGGATGCCACCTCGCACGGTGCCGGGTTCGATGCTTCTGAAAAATGGCCACCATGTTGCCGGCAGGCGTACGGAGTCCGGTGTTGCAAGCCACACCCGATAGAGTAGTCGCTTCTTTTCCGGCGCGTCGTAGTCTTCGAAGTGGGTACGCGAATGCAGCATGACGTGGTTGTTCATCAGCTGAAGGTCGCCAGGCTCCAGCCACATCGTCAGCATGTTCTCGGGTCGCCGGAGAATCTCATCGATCAGATCGCCACATTGTTGTTGGGCAGTTGTAAGCGCCGGCACGCCGGCAAGACCCTGTGCAGTGCGTATACGGTTGCGATTCCACTTCCCGAAGAGACGACCGTCAGCAACGTCAAAGAGAGGCTGACCATAAAACGCCTCCTCGCCGGGTGCTTCTTCGGTGTTGCGCCCAAAATAGAACATGTCGGTGGCAACTTGTGCGAGGTCCGGTCGCTCGTTGACGAGCGCGTTCCAGGTCGAAACACTCGAAGAGACCATCGACTGCCCGCCGGACCTCGCTTTGTTGTAACACGCCAGCGCGACCAGGTCGCAACCGTCCGTATGAAAATCCAGTGCAGCGTTAGAGTTATATCCGCGACCCGCCGCCGATCGGTAATTCATGCCGTCGGCCTTTACTTCCGAAATGTACTGACTCATCTTGCCCTGCGGACGAGCGACGCCAAGATGCAGGCCAATGGCCCAGTTGAGCAGCTTGAATTCATCGGGATCCAGGAGATCCCTGGGCAGACCTTTTACCAACGCCAGCCCACAACCTTCTCGGGCGTGGAGCGCCGCCATCGATACGAGCTCCATCGCGTTACCAAAATCAAACTCATCACGGTGATAGTCGAACAGTTCCCGGTCGGGGGCATAGGCGCTCCTGACGCTTTTCGCAAGCTGCCGGGCGTCCGCGTCGTTCAGTGTGAACGTCCAGCGTTCCCGTTGCTGCATGTCATCGACATGCCATGCAGCCGGACTATCGATCGCCTGTAACTTCATCGTCGTTGGATTCCAGTGCCTTGCGCGTGTCCCACTCTAGGCAGCTGCGACGAATTCGACCTCGACAAGCCAGTCCGGGTCCACCAACCCACTGACAATAACCAGGGTACTGGGAACAACACGATCTCCAAGCAGTGCGTTGCGTGCCCGGCGCAGCGACGGGATGTGCTCTCGATCGAGCATGTAGATTCGCAGATGGCAGATGTCTTGCGCTGTCATGCCGGCGCCTTTTAGTAGCTCACTGATATTGGCAAATACGGCATCGCACTGGGCGTCAATACCTTTGGCGGTGTTCCCGTCAGGGAGGACGCCGACCTGGCCTGCAATGTGCAGCCAGCGCGTTACCCCGTTGGTCAGCATTGCATGTGTGTAGTTTGGTGTACCCATTACCGGGGTTGATGGCGGATCTAACGGGGTGTGGGGCATGTTCGTTGATTTCCTGGTGTAGGGCAGACCCCGCTATTATCTCAGTTTGGAGGGCGTGGGCAACTAAAACGTGTACTGCGCCCCATCACCGATCGCAACGCCACCGCGCGGCCCTGTGTTATACCGATCCGCAAATCGTGGTTCCAGCACACGCCCGTTCGCCAGGTTCACCCACAGCCGGTACAGGCAACGCCGCTTTTCCGGTTGAATATGGTCTTCGAATTTCTCGCGAGCATGGAATACGCTGTGATTGCTGACCATCTGAATATCGCCGGGTTGCATAAAGAAGCGAACACCGCTTTCCTCGCGCAGTGACACTTCACGCACGAAATCAAGCGCCTGTCTTTCAAGCGCGCTGAACGGGCGGCCCGATTTTAGTGCACCGTTCTCGATCATCCGCATGTTCAGCGAACAACTCAACCGATTCGCCTTGTAACTGAATACCGGCACCTTGTGATGCGTCAACTCACTGATATCGCCCGTCGGGCCTTCACCGCGCAGATCGTTGTGAAAACCGACAAACAACGGCTCGAGGAATTCGGGATGCTCAGCCAGAACCGTGTTGAACACCTGGGACGAGCTAACCACCCGGCTCTCACCCCCGAGCCGGGCGGTACGCACGCACAACAGTGTCGTCATGTCCGACGTGTCTACGTGAGGCATTAATTCCGCGTTGGTCGCGAAGCCGCGCGAATTGCGATCGGCATATGAGTTGCCCCGGTCGCTGACTTCGGCCAACAACTGGCCTTTGGAGTTTTGCGAAATCGCGGAACCGAAGTGACAACCCAGCCCCCAATAAAGTACCTTAAGTGTCTCTTCGTCGTAAGTCTGAATTGGCAGGCCGCGAACCATTGCGAAACCGACCCCGTTCTCCACACTGTCGACGATGGTTGCTAATCGCGCGCTGAGCGTCGGCAACCTGAAGTCTTCAGCGCCAAATTGCGTCGGCAACAACCCTCGTTGCATCGCGTTGTCGGTGGCAACGGTCAGTTCGTTGATCTCAGCGCCGGTCAGGTAATGCTGCCACTGCGACTCGGCAATCTCGTCAGCCTGCCAAGTGGAGGGCTCATTCACGGGACCGGCCGGCCGGGACTCGGCCCCAAGACTATCGGGATTTGCTTGCAAATTCATTGGATTGACCATTCAGGTAGTGGCGAACGTTAAACATAGCCGAAAACCGACTCTTCATTCTGCTATGGCCTGCCGAGCAAGGGCAGTAATTCAGATTTTCGGTTAATTCCGAGAAGCCTTCCGCTTAAGTTGACAACGCCGTTACGCGTTACGCGCAGCTAATATAGCCACGTGGTGCTCCCGGTCAACCGGTAGTATTTGCTCGCCAAGCATGTCGCTCTCAATGACCTGGCGCACTTCGTTCAAATCAAGCCCATGTTGTTCGATTAGTGGCATGCATTCGCGCACGATCGAATCTACGTCCCGCATGGTCTTTAACCGTTTAAACGTATCAATGTGCGAGATGCCAATGCTTTGCCCGATCAACTCCATATAGTTCACGACATCAAAAGGCCAGTACGGATGGTGCGCAATAATTTCGCGATGATCGGAATGATAGATTCCGGCAAGTACGTCGACACCCGCCGCCTCGGCGGCAGTCAATTCTTCAGCGATCAACGCTGCACGCTGCCTGGCGATTGGGCTTAAAGAACTTAACGCGTATCCAATTCTGGCCACTGGAAGCGTTACTACTTCCAGTTCTGGAATTTCGGACAATACGGCCGCAACAGCCTCTGTCACACCTTCACTGCCAGGATGCTCATGCAGCGCAACGCGCTTAGGCACAGGGAATTTCAAGTACGGGCGCAAACGATCCAGATTACGCTGAAGAAACACGGGGAACATGGTCATATCCACCGGCCCTTGCGGGGTGGAATCACTCGATGCAACTCGAATCGGGAACATGCTCTCACCAAATTGAATCTGGCACGTCGGGCACCATGACAAAATCTCCCCAGGCTCAGAGCGTGTCAGTTTATCGATCGTAGTCATACTCTGACGCACGCCGTTTTCATCGTCACCACTGCGCGTCTGATGAATGCCGCAACAGTTTGACGGCCCGCCATGGACTTCGTAGCGCAACTCCAGCACATCCAGAACGTCCAGACAAAGCAATCCGATATGAGGAGTCTTCAGCAGATTGCATCCCGTATAAAAAACCACATCCGGAGCGCGTTCCGTCTCCGGATGAGAGGACGGACTCAATCGATTCAGTACTTCTGGCGGCATTTGCAAGCGCGACAACACCCGCACCCCGCGAGACATCTTCTTAAATTCGATACGGCCACCCGCGCGCCGATCGTGCAGTGTTTTGCTCACTTTGGACGCTGCCCGCCGCACCATTGCCAGCAAAAAGCGCGGGTTCAAATCTTCGGGGCATGCCTTAATGCAAAACCCGCTGCCGCAGCAAACGCCTGCCCAGTGTTCTGCTTGCGCATTAGACGGATTCGCACCGTCAGTCAAACGGTCGATGACAGCGCTGATTAGTTGTACCGGCTGAGAATTGTCAACATCCGTGCGCGCGGGCATTGGACAGACCTCGGCGCACTTCCCGCAGCGCGTGCAGGCCGATGTCATTTTGTCAATCCGCTCGTCCAGTGCGGTCAGAAGTGTGATTTGGTCAGCTACCATTAGTTTTCAGCCTATAAATTTGCGGTTCGCTGTGCGGTTCCTTTCGCGACTTTCGATCCTACCCCAGGTCGTGAACCAAAGTAAATTTGACAATTTTTGGACTTGAATCGGGGCCTGCCCCGTTCTCGAACACGTGTTGGTTAGCGCGAGAGTTCCGCGCGTCATTGATAAAGCGAGAACTTTCCGTCTTGTTGAATCGAATATCTCTGGCTTTGCAACAAGGTAGAGTGCTTGTTTGAGATTTCCCTTTTTTTGATGGTAATGACAAACCCTTCACTGATTTCGAATTCCGTGACGACACCCCCGTCCTCTGTTTCTCTGAACGAATAGAGTTGAATCTGATCAACTACCCGGTAAGCGTCATTTAAAGAGTAGAGATACAGCTCATGTTGACCTGAATCCATCACGCCTGAAACGAGCAGCAATCCGACTTGTCCAAATGCGGGCAGCCTGGCTGATTGAAAATCAGAAAGATGTGGCAGTTGCTTTGAAAACAAAGCACTTTCGAATTGGGAAAACCCCTTCCATTCAGTCACAAGATCATAAGAAAACTCAAAAGGGGTACGGATTGTTTCGCTCTTCTCGTACTGATTCGCCAATTGAGCATTTGTATTTCTTTCCACGCTTTGACTTAGGTCAGTTTTCTTTGCAACCGCACCAGTAGACATTCCAGATGTAAATAGGAAAAAGAAACCGTCTTGAACAACTATGACAGATGTATCGTTGAAACCAATCACATTGTCAAATGGAGATTCTTCGTTAGCATTCGTGTGGTGATAAGAAGACATAATCTCAATGCCTAGTCGGTCTTCAACACATTGTCGCGCTCCTTCGTAGAAAACCACATTCCAATCTGCTGGTTCTCTATTTCCATAGGAATTGATGCGAATTTCTCTATTCTTGTAAAGATTGTCTGCTTCGTCTTGTGTTAAGGCTGCATACGGTTTGTCGCAGAGCCAAAAACTCTTTTCAAATTGATAGCGTTCAACTTTATTGGTAGCTTGCTCAAGAGCAGAATTTTCAGGCTGATTGCCGTAAAAAGGTTTATTGCTACCACAACTTAGGAGCACTAATGGCAAGAGGAATAGCACCAATTTAACGTGTGGAATCATGGCTATTGTCTTTTAGATGTCAGCTGCACGGTTTCTTCTAATCGTTAGATTTCCAGACCCGATAGCCAATGAATATCAGTAGCAGAAAAGAGACTATCGAGAGTCCGGCATATACGAATACGGCTTGTTCGTGCCAAACGATGCCTGTGCTGCTGTCAAAGTATCGACCCGATTCGTTGTAAGGCAGCGTTGATCCTTTCAGCCCTTGCGCGGTGGAGAACAGAAATACTGCCAGATTCAAGAGCAATCCAGCCACAGAGCCAATCTTCTTGTTTTTCATGGTTCGAACGTTTCAGGCATTCACAAGGGTACGGACAAGTTAACTAATTTCGGCAAGAACTACTAGCGCAAAGTAGGTCATGCTGTTGCAAATTTCGATGTAGCGAAGGCGCGCGCCCGCAATAGTCGGTAATTCAGTGCAGAATTAGCGTGACAGGCCAGGTTAAACAGATTGTGAACGGGCGCATGAATGGTCATGAATCTCTGGGCCTGACCTGGTGACTTAAAACGGCGCATGCCTCTCTCACGAACGCCCATCGGATGTGATCGTTCCGACCGATTGTTTGCGTACTTCGACGTGTCATCGATCGCCCCGGGAGTCAGCCCGCGATGCACAACGCTATAACTTTTCAATTTGTCCGTCACGACGGCCCTCGGATGGCGAGAGTGTGAGCTTGCGCGGCAAAGGCGGTCGCGCAAATGTGGTCAAGTGTTCGTTGGTGGCCACGAACTGGGCTCGGGCATTCCATGCTGCTTGAGGACGAAGAAACGCTGAGCACCGTCGTCGGCTTCGCCTCGGGCGAGCAAATGAATGTTGGATGAGCAAAGGATTCGATCCTAGGTTGATTCACAGCCTAAGCCTCAATCTTGGACCAACCTCTTCGAAGCCGTTGCTGAGGTAAAAACTGACCGTTCGCTGCCACCTCGGCACGCTCGGCGCACCGACCTCTAATCTGCCCCAGGATCGATCGCGACCCAACGCAACGGCAGCTTCCAACAATTGTGGTCCTACGCCGCCAGAGCGCAACGCCGGTTTGACGTAGAACTCCGAAATCACGCCGAACGTGCCGCCAGCATAAATGGCCACACACTCGGTCAAGGTCAACACGCCAACGGCCTCGCCTTGTTCATCGGTGGCAAGAAACGCCCACACGTCACCATCTTGACCGATAAGGCTTTCGGTGACTCGGATTAACTTATGGATATTGATTGAGTCGGCTGTCACGCCTGATAGCTCGCATAACAATGCATGCACTAGCCTGGCAACTGTTTCCGCATCGCGAGTTCGTGCCGGGTGGACCGTTATCATCTCTACACCTCCATTGCTCTCACAACTTATTTGATTGGCGTTTACCCATGTATTACCATCGTTCGGGGCTCTCCCCCGACATTCCAATCGACACACGGCTATAGCATACGAAGGAATGCTATCAAGCGAACACCGTAAGGCAGCCCCCCATGACAAAACCCGCCAGCCACTACCACCTGCCAGACGAAAACGCTCGTGAAACGCTTGGTCCAGGCGTCTCGGCTATCGTCCTATCGAGAGATGTGCAGTCCGGTGGGTTCACCCGGCTACTCACCATGGACGCCGGCGCAACAACCGAACAAGCCGGTATTCAACGCCATGACGGCCCGGAGCACGCGTTACTGCTGCAAGGCGATCTGCACGACTTGACACTCGACCAGACCTTTTGCGGCTTGTCGTATGCCTGCCGCCCAACCGGAATGGCACATGGGCCATGGCGCTCTGAGAATGGCTGCACGATTTTAGAAGTACACGAACGCGGCATCGACTTCGATCGACCCGCCCTCGAGTACTTCAGTCCGCTGCAATTGGACGAATCCGCATGGGAACCGCTTGGCGAACTCACCAGTCAGCTCGTGCTCTCGGCCGATGGGTCGAACGGGGCTTACACAAGACTGCTTCGGCTCGACTCCGGCTATGACGGCTCTCATGAACCCAGCCAAAGCCACACGTTCACAGAAGAAATCTACCTGATCTCGGGCACGGTAGATGATGTGATGCGTCATGTCACCGTCCAGGCGGGGTCTTATGCCTATCGCCCGCCTGGGATGGAACATGGGCCCTGGCGCTCAACGACCGGATGCCTGGTGTATGAATTGCGTGGACCGATGCGCTGAGCCGCGCAGCTTGCCCTGTGCGGGGTTACCGTACTCAGGCACGGGACCACCCTTCCTCCGTCACCAAACCGTCACGCCCTTGTCATCAGCACAGCTGTTTGGCTGCGCCACTGGTTTGCCCTGAGTTTTCGGGATGTTGAAGATCTTCTAAGCGCAACGCGGTGTGACCGTTTCCTGTGAATCCGTACGTCGCTGGTGCTTGAAGATTGGTCCAATGTATCAACGCACGTTGAAACGACGAGAATCTAAGGGTTACGATCGGTGGCTCGGGGCGATCCAGACCACATAGCCCGCACGGATTGGCTGCGGGGACTCGCCGTCTTTGCAGATCCAGCCCAGACCGGCCGTCACAGCTTGATCGTATCGACACTTGCATTGTGGACACGTTTAGGTAAAAAATGGGCATTGGTTCACGTGAGGATAACCAATGAGTAGTTCTGTTGATTCGGTAGCGGCGAGCATTCGCCAAGGGAAGTTCAGTTATATGCAAGCCTCGGCGATACCGTCGCTACACCGTAATGGCAAGGTGTTAACACGCCGCGACCAGGACGGCAGCGATGCGCAGTGGGTTGGCGTGGACCTCGCCCCTATCGCAATGCCAGTGCGCGACGCCAGGGCTTTAACAGGATCAGACCATCGAAGCTTGACCCACAACGGATTCGAACTGATCAGCGAGCCGTATTCGGCCAAAGCGATGAATTTCATGGATAACGATCAAGTGGTCAGTGACTACTATCCACATTGTGCTGCCGTTATCCGCGAAATGACCGGCGCCGCCGTAGTCGCTGCGTTTGACCACAATATCCGCTCGGCCACCGGAAAAAATAGCAAACAGCGCATCAAGGGGGGCCAGCAGGTGCAGGGGCCAGCGCATGTTGTCCATGGTGATTACACGTTAACCAGCGCGCCGGAACGACTGCGCAAACTCGCTGAGCCGCCGCGCACTAACGACACCTGGCGCCCGCCAAATGGCGCCGCATCTCTGCTCGACCCGGCGCAAGTTGAGCAGGCAATTCGCAACGGGCGCTTCGGTATCATCAATCTATGGCGCAATATTGCCACAGAGCCGGTCGCGCGCAACCCAATGGCACTGTGCGATGGCCAGACCGTACGCCCGCAAGATCTGGTTGTGTTTGAAATCCACTACGCAGACCGCATTGGTGAGAACTACTTCGCGCGCCACGCACCTGGGCATCAGTGGTACTGTTATCCTGCGATGACGCCAGACGAGGCCCTACTTATTACGCAGTGGGATTCCGCCGGGGAGCTGGCGAAGTCAAACGGATCTGCGGCGGATTCTACAATTCCCGATTCGACTTGCACCTTTAGTTTTCATAGTGCTTTCGAAGATCCGACCACGCCAGAAGACGCACCAGATCGCTGGAGTATTGAGGTGCGTTGTGCAGTGCTTTATGTTTGAAGATGTTCACTGAAAAACCACTAACGAGCAAGGAGACAAGCATGAAACTCTATTACGATCCGATCACAGTGAACTGCCGCAAGGTAGTTGCCGGCCTTGACTTCATCGGTGCCAAGTACGATGAAGAAAAAATGGACTATTTTGGTGGCGATCACAAAAAACCAGCTTTTGCCGAGATCAACCCGAATGAACAGTTACCAGCATTAACTGACGATGGCCTGGTGCTTTGGGAATCCAACGCGATTCTGGTTTACGCCAGCGAGAAACTCGGCAACAAAACGGCCTACCCTGCAGACCCGAAGATTCGCGGCGACATAACACGCTGGTTGCTCTGGGAGTGCAGCAACTGGTTTGGTTCATGCTATGCGTACCTGGTTGAAAATGTCGTTAAACCAATACTGGACGACAAACCAGACAACGCGCTGCTGGCAAACCATGCACCCACCTTCCATGCCCACGCCAAGATTCTGGACAATGCACTCAAGGGACGGGACTGGCTGTGCGACGACCATGCCACGATCGCCGACATTGCCGTTGCTGCGCCAATGCACTTGCATGGTGCGCAGAAACTACCGTTGGAAAACTATCCCAATATCCGCGCCTGGATCGCGCGAGTCGAGGCGCTGCCAAGCTGGCAAAAATCGGACCCGATTCCGCACATTCCGGCAGAGCTGCTTGCCAAACTGGCCTGACCACAAGAATTGTCGTCAGGCAGGCGAGACATCGGGCTACGGCAAAGTAACCAGCCCACCAGATGTCAGATAGGTTTGCCCCGTGATAAAGCTGGCCGCATCGCTAAGCAGGAAATACGTAAGCTCAGCGACGTCGGCCGGCTCGCCGACCCGCCGGACGGGCGTGGCTGCAATGATCTGCTCACGCATCTCGTTGCTCATACCGGAAGTCATATCCGTCGCGATCAGCCCCGGCGCAACGCAGTTAACCCGCATCTGCGGCCCGAACGCCACCGCACAATTGCGGGCAAACCCTATAACGGCAGACTTTGAAGTTCCATAGGCGATAAGCCGGTCGGGTCGAATCGTGCTTGGCGCGATGCCGTTAATCGACGAAATGCACACCACACGGCCATAATTGCGCTCAAGCATGCCCGCTTTGGCACGCCAGACGCAATGAAACGTGCCGTCCAGATTGACCGACAGAATCTGCCGCCACAATTCAATGGACATATCGCGATCATCCTTAAAGGACGCGATGCCAGCGTTGGCCACCAGCAGATCCACCGGGCCGTGGTCTTGTTCAATGCGGCTGAACATCGCGTCGACTTCCTCGTAGGAAGCGACGTTGCATTGGTACACCGCACCGTCGCCACCAGCCGAACGGATCAATGCCAGTGTTTGGTTGGCGGCGTCAGCACTGGTCGAATAGTTAATAGCGACCCATGCACCTGATGCGGCCAAACGCAGGCAAATTGCCCGGCCAATGCCACGTGAACCGCCTGTGACCAGCGCGACACGACCGTCGAATTCTTGCTTGTTCGTCAATTTATTGTCTCCATTATTGTGTCGCTTACACGCATACCGAAAATTGGGGTAGCACATTACCACGGGATAGTTCTGTGATACCCATGGACAATGATATCCGCGCAACGCGAGTCCGATGCAACGCGATGCATTGATAAACCAATAGGCAACCACCACCAGAAGAGAGTTCATGCAGCGAATTGCGAGAATTATTATTGCCCTGTTGACCTTGTCATTCGGCTGTTACGCCGCCGCGGCCTGGGAATACAGCCGCGACACTGATGTCTTGGGCGCAGTGCTCGAAGTGATCGAAGACAAGAGCCTTGGCCATGGGTTGAAATCAACAATATTCGATCCGCCCGGCAGTGGTAACGGCTTCGGATAGGGTGTGGCGGTGCGCACGTCAGCCGGCGTAGCGGCCAGTATTGGTCAGGTGGGCAGCTACAACTGGGGTGGCGCGGGCTGCGCCCGGTTGTCAGTAATATGGTTTTGGTGCCGTACTGAAAAACGGACGGTACTAGCGACCATCACCCCGACGTTCCAAATGCGACGCGCGGCATGCTGATGCATTGGTATTACCCATTGTCAATTATTTCCCATCAACTTGTCAGTTCCTTCAAGACAGCTACCTTCGCGGTGGCGAGCCATTGGTCGACACCACTGCGCAATCGTTTCTATGACAATTTCGTAACGCATTGGCGCGGGCTTCCGTTAGTGAATTTCGGCTGCTTCGCCAACCAAATCGGGAACTATATTTTGAGCGTGCAAAAGCCTTGTTGTTTGGTGCGGCGAGATACTTTCGCCAGGCGCGCTTTCCCTTTGTACTAAGGCCTACTGGCGCGTGCACATCGGGCACACCGGGAAGTGGGGGTGGTTCGCCCCAAGTTGGCAAGCCAACACTTCGTAAGAAGCGATCAACGAGAGGTCGCCAATGCGGAATTCCATCGCGACTGAACAATCGATGACCGTCTTTGCCAAACGGTGCGGTCATTACAAATTTTGCGTCACCACCGGCGGCGGTGAATGCCTGGTGAAACTGGCGTGACAGACTCGGGTTGAAATATTTGTCATTACTTGCATAGACCCACAGTGAAGGCGTCGTAGCAGTCTGGCCTAATTCACCAAATGCGCGAACCAGTGCGTTACCCTGGCAGACCTGGCCATCGCGAAGTGAACCACGACCACCGGCAAAATTCATGGTGGCCACCAGGCCGGGTGGGTTGGCGGCCGCTACGGCAACGCTGCCAAAGCCTCCAGCGGACCGGCCAACGACCAGAATACGGTTGGGGTCGACGCTGGGCCATCGCTTCAGTGCATTAATCGCCGCGATGATGTCCTTTGCGGTCTCGGCGGCCGCGCCAGTGTAGTCTGGTGCATCGCAACGGCCGTAGGTCTCAAACCACTTTCCCTGCGATTGCCCGTAGCTTCGTCGCATAAGAATCGCAGTGACGTACCCACGCCGGGCGAACTCGATTGCCTGAAAATAATATTGATGGGTTGTCATCAGTCTACGGGCCGATGCTTTTCGCGGTGAGCCATGATTAAGCACCGCAAGCGGTTTTCTACCGGGGCCAGGTGGTGTTAACACCTGTGCCTCTAAAGTGAACGATCGTCCGTCGATCATCGCGGGCAAATTCACCATTTGCGACCTGATTTCACTGACCGGTGGCGTGGCCGCCGCGAGGTTTGTCGGTCCGAGCGAGATGGCGGCGAAACAAAACACCACACCAAACCCGACATTCTTTGGCATAAACTGATTCGACTAATGATTGCTCTGAAATTGCGATCCTAGCAGTTGGCTTGCTAATTGGCGAACCAAACTGCCGGCGGCATTGTCAAGTTGCCGAGAACGCCGACGGATTTATCCATTGCTCGTGCGAAAATCATGCTGAGCACGTACATATCCCACGCCATTCCAGCCTAAAACTCTGAAGCTGACGCTTCCATTGTTTGATAGATTAGCTTCGTAATACGAAAATAAACCGCTGCTATTAGTTTATTCGTACACGCTCTCATCTATTTTGTTCTTCGACAGCATTTCTCGGTAGTTCTTTGCTGACGTAAGGTGGCGACTGAGGTTGAACAGATTGTGCACAGCGGCACGAACGGTAGTAATTTGCAATTTGCGGCGCAAAGTTGGAGAGACAGACAATCGTTCGACTCAGACAGACAACTTATTCGCAGGACGCTTCCAGTTCGTGCGACGTGCCGCGTCAACATCCGTTTTGGAAAAATCGTCACCCTTGAAGAGAAGGGGTTCTCGGGTGGCCTTCGCGAGCGCGTAGGAAAAACAATCGCCAAAGTCCAGCGCGGCCGAGTGGCGGCCTTTTCCAAAGTCTGCATAGGCCTGACGCGCCAGCCGGGCTTGCTCTTCGCTAACTGGTTCAATGGTGATGCCGGCGCGCCGAATCAAGGCGTCAAACTGTTGTCCGCCCGTTACGCTTTGGGAGTCAACGACGACAGGCGCCTCAAC
>JBAUID010000115.1:0-2543 GCA_049680625.1 Burkholderiaceae bacterium
CTCCAATTACAGCGGCGACATCACGTACCTTGGTTTGTTCGCTGAGACGGCCCGGCGCAGCCCCCGAAACGCCGGAACGATCTGGCGGCAGTGACGACACCGCACCGCCCAGATAAGCCTTCTGCACCGCCGGGTCGCTAGCCAGCTGGCTGGCTGACCCTTCACCAACAATGCGACCGTTTTCCAGTAAGTAGGCTCGGTCGGCAATTGCCAGGCTCTGCCGGGCGTTTTGCTCAACCAACAAGACACCCACTCCGGCGTCACGGATCACCTTCAGCGCCTTGAATAAGTCGCGGCACAACAATGGTGACAAACCCAGCGATGGCTCATCCAGCATCAGAATCGCCGGGGCTGACATCATGGCCCTGCCTATGGCGACCATTTGCTGCTCCCCGCCACTCATCGTGCGGGCCGCTTGTTTGCGCCGTTCAGCGAGGCGGCTGAACAAAGAAAAAACGCGGTTCAGATTGGCCGCTTCGTCAGTGCGCGCACGGCGGGCATAAGCACCCAGCGTGAGGTTCTCCTGCACGGACAATTCGCCAAATATGCCCCGCCCTTCAGGGACCAGGGCCAGTCCGGCTTCAACAATTTCGTGGCTCGGCAAACCTGATATCGCCTGCCCGTTCACGGACACCTGGCCCAAGGCCGGCACCATGCCGGCAATGGCTTTGAGCAAAGTTGTTTTACCGGCTCCGTTGGCCCCCAGGATGACGACAATTTCGTTGGTTCCCGTGGTCAGGGAAACCTGGTTCAGCGCCTGGTGGCGACCGTAGCTGACGGATAAATCGCGTACCTCAAGCATCGTCGTCCTCACCCAGGTAAGCACGGATCACTTCTTTATCGGCCAGCGCATGCTCTGGCGCGCCTTCGGCAATTTTCTCGCCACTGTTCATCACGACGCAGGTGTCACACAAACTGCGGATGGCATCCATCACGTGCTCAACCAAAATAACCGTACGGCCATCTTCACGCAGACTGCGAATCAACGCCACCCCGGTTTCGAGCTCGGTCGGGTTCAGTCCGGCCAGCCATTCGTCGAGCAACAGCACCTTAGGATCGGAAGCCAGGGCCCGCGCCAACTCAACCCTTTTTTCGTCGATATAAGTCAGGGCAGATGTTGGCAACTGCAGGGCATGTGACATTCCAACACGTTCCAGTTGCCGGGCCGCGTATTTGTGCGCTTCCGGGCCCCACAATCGCTTATGCCCAAAGACGGCACCTGCCATCACGTTTTCAATTACGGACAACGACGGCAAGATGCGCACCAGTTGAAAGGTGCGGGCAATACCGGCCTGGGATATCTGCCTGGCCGGCCGGTGTGATATCAGGCGGTCTTCAAGAAAGATGTCACCAGAGGTCGGCTTGATTGCTCCCGAAATCAAATTGAGCATGGTGGTTTTACCCGAACCATTGGGACCGATCAAACCCAGCACTTCATTGCGGCGCACAGAAAAACTCAGATTATTGACAGCCAGCAAACCACCAAAACGGCGGGTCACGCCCTGTACATCTAAAACGGAATCATTAATCATTAGCCGCTCCGTTGGATTTCATGTTTGATTTTATCGATGCGCTGATTTGTTCAAACAAACCCACAATACCCCGTGGAATAAAGTAAACAATCAACAGGAATGCCAGCCCCAGCAAAAGGATTGTCTGGGTCGGGAAACTGGCTGATATGGCTTCCCACAGCAAAGTGAACGGGATAACACCAAGTATTGGCCCCCAAAGCCGGTGCACACCACCGAGCAAAGCCATAATGACCACCTGGAAAGACAGCTCGGGGGAGAACGCAACCGCCGGTTCAATATAGGTATAACGCGGCGCAAGCACTGCACCCACCACCGCCGCAAACGAACCGGAAATCATGAACAAATAAATCTTAGCGCGCGCCGAATTAATACCGCAATGGGCAGCAACCACTTCATCATTGCCAATAATGCGCAGTGCAAAGCCCAGGCGGGAGCGATTCACCAGCCAGCCCACCAACATAACCAAGCCGGCCAGGATCAAAAGCTGCCAGTAAATGTCACGTTCAGTCAGCTCGGTCAGTACGTACATGCCGCGGCTACCCGTTTTAGACTGCACCCAGGTAACCACCTGACGAATCATCTCTGCCAGCCCCAGCGTGAAAATCACGAAGTAGACGCCAGACAAGCGCAGGGTGGCCAAACCAACCAGTAATGCCAGCAAACAGCCGAGCAGGGCGGCAATCAGCAGCAATAACCAGTAGGGCAGCGCGTCGATGCCAACCCCAACCGTGTAAGAACCAATGCCAAAGAAAGCAGCCGTTGCCAGTGAAATGTAATGGGTCGGCCCGGAGAACAATGCCCACGACGTTGCCAGCACCGTGTACATGGCAATAGGCACCAGCAACAACATTAACCAGTCACTGTGCTCGCTGAGCGGCACCATCGCCAGCAGAGCCAACACCACAATACCAATAATGAGGTTACGAATCTCGGCGCCACTCATGAGCCGGACCGCCCGAACAAACCTTCGGGTTTGAATAACAAGACCAGGATAAACAACAAGTAAGCGGC
>JBAUID010000116.1:0-101381 GCA_049680625.1 Burkholderiaceae bacterium
GTGTATGTACTGAGTAAGGATGAAGGGGGCCGTCACACGCCGTTCTTCAACAACTACCGTCCACAGTTTTACTTCCGTACGACTGATGTGACGGGGTCGGTTCAATTGCCCGAGGGCACCGAGATGGTGGTGCCTGGGGATAACGTGTAGATGGAAGTCTCGGTGATTGCACCGATTGCGATGGAGCAGGGGCTGCGGTTTGCTATCCGAGAGGGTGGCCGTACCGTGGGTGCCGGCGTCGTCGCTAAAGTTATCGCCTGATTGCTTTAAACCGCTTTAAACCTTAGTTACAAAACTAAGTTCTTTGTACAAACGGCTGGGTGCCGGACACCTCCGGCACCCGAAATGATAAAACGCATACGGGTTGCCACCCCGTCGTTCTTTGGAGCAACAAAATGAACAACCAGAAGATCCGCATTCGCCTGAAAGCCTTCGATTACCGCCTGATCGATCAGTCAGCCCAGGAAATTGTCGATACCGCCAAGCGCACCGGTGCGGAAGTGCGTGGCCCCGTGCCGCTGCCGACCCGCAAAGAACGTTTTGACGTGCTGAAGTCTCCGCATGTGAACAAATCAGCGCGTGATCAGTTTGAAATCCGTACCCATCAGCGCCTGATGGATATCGTTGAGCCAACCGACAAAACGATTGATGCGCTGACCAAGCTTGATTTGCCGGCTGGTGTGGATGTGAAAATCTCCGTTCAGCAGGGTGGTTAGCCGTCACCGGTATCGGCCGATGTGAAATTCCCGGGTTTTATCGCCCGCCCCTGCCTAAATGCTTGTCATCGCAATAATAGCGGGATATAATTTTCGGCTTTCCGCCATTCTTGCCAAATTAAGCAGAAATCAGCTTTAGCAGAAATCAGCTTTAGTAAAAATCAGCTTTAGCAAAAATCAAGCGGAACAAAGTTTTTAAATCGAAGCGGCCCGGCCAATCGAAGCCGGAACAAGCTGCAACATAACGCTAACAGCGGAGTAAGTGATGAGCCACGCCAATGGCGCTTTGGGCCTGATTGGGCGCAAAGTCGGCATGATGCGCATCTTCGCCGACGATGGACGTTCCATCCCGGTGACGGTGCTTGATGTGTCGAACAATCGAATTACGCAAGTCAAAACGGTAGAGAAAGACGGCTATAGCGCTGTTCAGGTTACTACCGGAAAACGTCGCCCCACGCGGGTAACCAAGCCGATGGCTGGTCACTACGCTAAGGCTGGCACAGAAGCCGGGTCTGCAATGCGCGAGTTTCGAGCAGAGCCCGCGCTAATTGCTGAGTTGGCCCCAGGTACAGAATTAAAGGCTGAGCTCTTTTCCGAAGGGCAGTTTGTTGATGTGTCCGGAACCAGTATTGGTAAAGGCTTTTCGGGCACCATCAAACGCCACAACTTTAAGAGCCAGCGCGCATCACACGGTAACTCGGTATCGCATAACGTACCGGGTTCCATTGGTATGGCTCAGGATCCTGGCCGGGTATTCCCCGGAAAGCGTATGGCTGGTCAATACGGCAACGTGTCCAGTACGGTACAGAATCTGGTTATAGCCCGTGTGGATGCCGAGCGTCAGCTCATCATGGTCCGTGGAGCTGTGCCCGGATCCCGCAACGGTGAGGTTGTATTGATGCCCGCCGTTAAGAAACCCGCCCCGGAGCCTAAAGCGGCCGCGGCGGATGACGCAAAATCTGAATAAGGGGCCAGTTCATGCAGCTTAAGCTAGTCAGCCCCACCGGCGCGACCTCGGCAAGTGTTGAGGCATCGGACGCCATTTTCGGGCGCGATTTTAACGAGTCACTGATTCATCAGCTTGTCGTGGCCTATCAGGCAAACGCCCGCTCGGGTACCCGTAAGCAAAAAAACCGAGCTGATGTTCACCACTCAACCAAGAAACCTTATCGGCAAAAAGGTACGGGGCGCGCACGTGCCGGTATGACCTCCAGCCCGATCTGGCGTGGCGGTGGTCGGGCATTCCCGTCTTCCCCCAACGAGAACTTCAAGCAAAAGCTCAACCGTAAAATGTATCGTGCCGGTGTTTGCTCGATACTGTCTCAGTTGGCTCGCGAAGACCGTTTGCTCATCGCTGACGACTTAAATGTCGACTCACCCAAGACCAAGCAGTTCCTTGGCAAGCTCAAGGCAATGGGTCTGGATCACTCAGTGCTTGTGATTACCGACGAATTGTCTGAAAACATGCATCTTGCATCACGCAATTTGCCAACGGTGTTGTGCGTTGAGGCAAAAGATGCTGACCCGGTTGCCCTGGTGCGTTTCGACAAAGTTGTCATGACCAAGCCTGCGTTAGAGAAATTTCAGGAGATGCTGGCATGAGTATTGATCAGAAAAATCGCCTGATGCAGGTTTTGATTGCTCCGATCGTTTCGGAAAAATCGACCAATATTGCCGAAAAGAACAACCAGATTGCTTTCCGTGTGCTGCAAGACGCCACCAAAGAAGAAATCAAGGCTGCTATCGAGCTCCTATTTAAAGACGTCAAGGTTGAGTCGGTTCAGGTGTTGAACCAAAAAGGAAAGACCAAGCGCTTTGGTCGCTTCGAAGGCCGTCGCCGCAATGTGCGAAAGGCTTATGTGTCACTGGCACCCGGCTCTGAAATTAACTTCGCGGAGTTTGCGTAATGGCACTAGTTAAGCTGAACCCAACCTCTCCGGGTAATCGCGGGAAGATCAAGGTTGTCACAAAAGGGCTGCACAAAGGAGACCCTTTTGCGCCTCTGCTTGAGCCAAAAAAGCAGCGCGCTGGCCGGAATAATCTGGGTCGCATCACCACACGCCATCGTGGTGGTGGTCACAAGAAGCACTATCGAATTGTCGATTTCCGTCGCAATAAAGACGGCATTGTGGCGAAGGTTGAACGGATTGAATACGATCCGAACCGTAGCGCACACATAGCCTTATTGCTTTATGCTGATGGCGAGCGACGCTACATATTGGCGCCGCGTGATGTCACTCCGGGTACCGAATTGATGAGTGGGCCAGAGGCGTCAATCCGTCCAGGCAACACCTTACCAATTCGCAATATTCCGGTGGGTTCCAACATTCATGCCATCGAATTGCAGCCCGGCAAAGGCGCACAGGTTGCCCGCTCTGCCGGAACTTCAGCACGACTGCTGGCACGTGAAGGTATTTACGCGCAGGTTCGCCTGCGTTCCGGTGAAATCCGCCGGGTACACATCGATTGTCGCGCCACTGTTGGTGAAGTTGGCAACGGTGAGCACAATCTGGGCACCTACGGAAAAGCAGGTGCGAAGCGTTGGGTCGGCATCCGGCCGACAGTTCGCGGAGAAGTGATGAACCCGGTAGACCACCCGCATGGTGGGCGTACCCGTGGTAATCGCCATCCAGTATCGCCGTGGGGGCAGCCTACCAAAGGCTACAAAACCCGCACCAATAAGCGCACGGACAATATGATTGTCCAGCGGCGCAAACGCAAAAAGTAAGAGATAGCGTATGGCACGTTCAGTTAAGAAAGGCCCGTATGTTGCCCAGAACCTTCAGAAGAAGGTTGAAGCAGCTATTACCAATAACGACAAGCGTCCAATTAAAACCTGGTCGCGTCGTTCAACCGTATTGCCAGAGTTTGTTGGGGTCACCATCGCGGTGCACAACGGGCGCCAGCATGTGCCGGTGTATATCAACGAAAACATGGTGGGCCACAAGCTCGGCGAGTTTGCGTTAACACGCACTTTCAAAGGTCACGCGGCTGACCGAAAGGCCAAGAGGTAAACATGGAAACGAATGCAGTTACGCGTGGTCTGCGGGTGTCAGCCCAAAAGGGCCGTCTCGTTGCCGACCTGATTCGCGGTAAACCGGTTGAGGAAGCGTTGAATATCCTGAACTTTTCCCCACTCAAGTCTGCTGCAATGATGAAAAAAACGCTTGAGTCGGCGATTGCCAATGCTGAGCATAACGACGGGGCGGATATCGACGAACTTAAAGTGACCAAAGTTCATGTTGAGAAGGGAACCTCGCTAAGTCGTTTCCGTGCCAGAGCCAAAGGCCGAGGTGCCAAGATCGAAAAGCAAACCTGCCACATTTACCTGAGCGTCGGGGACCAATAAAAGACTATGGGACACAAAGTTCACCCAATCGGTTTCCGCCTGCCGGTCACCAAAGCCTGGACCTCACGCTGGTATGCCGAGGGACGGGAATACTCACAAATGCTCACTGACGATTTGCGGGTTCGCGAATACCTCAAGCGCAAACTTAAAACCGCGTCTGTTGGTAAGGTCTTGATCGAGCGCCCGGCAAAGAATGCCCGTATCACCATTTACTCAGCTCGTCCGGGTGTGGTTATTGGTAAAAAAGGCGAAGACATCGAGCAGTTGAAGGCTGATCTTCAGCGCCTTATGGGCGTGCCAGTTCACGTCAACATCGAAGAGATTCGCAAACCGGAAACTGATGCACAGCTGATTGCTGATTCCATCACGCAACAGCTGGAACGTCGCATTATGTTTCGCCGGGCCATGAAGCGCGCTATGCAAAATGCCATGCGTCTTGGTGCCCAGGGGGTCAAGATCATGTGCGCGGGCCGTTTGAATGGTGCAGAAATTGCACGTACCGAGTGGTACCGGGAAGGCCGGGTGCCACTTCATACTCTGCGCGCAAGCATCGACTACGGTGTGTCCGAGGCAATTACCACCTACGGGATTATCGGCGTCAAAGTATGGGTTTACCACGGTGACAGCTTGTCAGCGGGTGATGCGCCAGCTGTCCCGGAACCCGATAAAGACGATCGTCGTAATCGCCGCGGCCCACGACCGGGGCCACGTGGTGCGCCGCGCCGACGTCCTGACGGTGAAGGGGCTGGCGGCGGCGGTGCACGCGCCGCGGCAGATACCAAACCAGAACCAGCAGCTGCACCCGCCGTGCCGGCAGCCCAACCACAGGCGGCCGCACCGACCGGCGACGCGAAGGAATAAAAGGAAAGCAAGATGCTCCAACCAAAACGCCGCAAATATCGTAAGGAACAAAAGGGCCGTAACACGGGTCTCGCCTTACGTGGCAATACCGTGGCCTTCGGCGAATTCGGCCTGAAATCCACCGCCCGTGGACGCCTCACCGCACGCCAGATCGAAGCAGCTCGTCGTGCGATGACCCGTCACATTAAGCGTGGTGGCCGAATCTGGATCCGGATTTTCCCGGATAAGCCAATTTCCAAGAAGCCAGCCGAAGTGCGGATGGGTAAAGGAAAAGGCAACCCCGAGTACTACGTTGCTGAAATCAAGCCCGGTAAGGTCTTGTATGAGATGGACGGAGTCAGCGAAACACTGGCCCGCGAGGCGTTTCGCCTGGCTGCATCCAAGTTGCCGCTGTCCACTCAGTTTGTAACCCGTATGACGGGAATGTAAGGATAGCCCTATGGATATGAAAGAATTGCACGCCAAGGATGTCGAGGCCTTGAACAAAGAGCTGGGAGAGCTGTACAAAGCAGGTTTTTCCCTGCGTATGCAGTTGGCAACCCAGCAGTTGAACAACACCAGCCAATTGCGTAAAACGCGTCGAGATATTGCCCGCGTTAAGACCGTGCTCCAACAGAAGGCAGGCGCCAAATGAGTGAAGAAAAAGCAAAATCCGGTCGTACGCTGATCGGCAAAGTTGTGAGCAACAAAATGACCAAAACCGTCGCGGTATTGGTCGAGCGCAAAATGCCTCATCCGCTCTATGGCAAGTATATGGTCCGGTCGCGCAAGTACCTCGCCCATGCCGAAACTGAGCTAAACGAAGGCGATACGGTCGAAATCCAGGAAGGCCGACCGATGTCTAAGCGCAAGAACTGGGTGGTCACCCGTCGTCTGGTTGAAGCGATCCAGATATAAACCAGGCACCGCTTCGAAATTGGTCGGCCCGAAAAGTAGGGCGGTAGCAAATATCTGTTGTAGGTGACGGAAAATTCAGGCTAAAATGCCCGGCTACCCACGATTGACAACACAAGGTTGGTGGTGGAAGTTAGCGGCAGTGCTTGTAAGCGGCAGATTAAAAGAAGCATTCAAAAGCAGAAGCGTTCAAAAGCAGTATTCAATGGTGCCGACTCGAATGGAACAACCAAACGAGGGTGCCTCGATTTAACCCCCAAGCGGGACCAAAACTGACCGCGCGATGAATTTCGGTTCGATGATCGGAATGCATTAAGCGGAGCAAGTTGGGACGAGTGAAAAAATGATTCAGATGCAGTCGACGCTGGGCGTTGCCGATAATACTGGCGCGCGCTCGGTAATGTGTATCAAGGTGCTGGGCGGCTCGAAGCGCCGCTACGCAGGTATTGGCGACATCATAAAGGTAAGCGTCAAAGAGGCGCAGCCTCGCGGCCGGGTCAAGAAGGGCGAAATCTATAACGCCGTGGTTGTCCGCACGGCGAAGGGAGTTCGCCGCCCGGATGGTTCGCTGATCAAATTTGATGGCAATGCTGCGGTTCTGCTCAATGCCAAGCTCGAACCCATTGGCACCCGTATTTTTGGGCCGGTGACTCGTGAGCTTCGAACTGAAAAGTTCATGAAGATCGTGTCGCTGGCGCCAGAAGTTCTGTAAGGGCTTAGTTATGCAAAAGATTCGAAAAGGTGATGAAGTCATCGTTCGCACTGGGCGCGACAAAGGCAAGCGCGGCACCGTACTGGAGCGTGTCAGTGATACCCATTTGTTGATAGAAGGTATCAACATGGTCAAAAAGCATCAGCGCGGCAACCCGATGCAGGGTGAGCCCGGCGGCATTGTTGATAAAACAATGCCAATTAATCAGTCAAACGTAATGCTTTTCAATTCGAGCGCCGGTAAAGGTGATCGGGTTGGTATCAAGACCCTGGAAGATGGTCAACGGGTGCGCTATTTCAAATCTGATGGCGAAGTAATCAAGGCCTGATTTGTCCGCACTACTACTGTCAACACTGGCAAGAAATAAACCGAAGAGAAAATAATGGCAGCCCGGTTTCAGCAACAGTTTCACGAAAAAGTTGTACCTGAATTGATGAAACAATTCTCGTATAAATCCGTCATGCAAGTGCCTCGCTTCACGAAGGTCACCCTGAACATGGGTGTCGGTGAAGCCGTTGCAGACAAGAAAATCCTGGATAATGCAGTCGGCGACATGACACTAATTGCTGGCCAGAAGCCGGTAGTTACCAAGGCTCGTAAGGCAATTGCCGGTTTCAAAATTCGCGAAGAGTATCCAATCGGTTGCAAGGTGACATTGCGAGGCGAGCGAATGTTCGAATTTCTTGACCGCCTGATCACGATTGCATTGCCCCGCGTCCGAGATTTTCGCGGCGTGTCAGCCAAATCGTTTGATGGGCGTGGAAACTTCAGTCTCGGTGTAAAAGAACAAATCATTTTTCCCGAAATTGAATACGACAAAGTTGATGCGGTGCGCGGTCTTGATATCGCCATCACCACCACAGCCAAGAACGACGAAGAAGCCAAAGCATTGCTAAGTGCTTACCGCTTCCCGTTTCGCAAATAAAGGGACGACTCATGGCGAAACTATCAATGATCAACCGCGACATTAAGCGCATCAAGACAGTAAAGAAATTTGCTGCCAAGCGCGCTGCGTTGCAGGCCATTATCAAAGACCAGTCAAAAAGCGAAGAAGAACGTTACGAAGCGCGTTTGAAATTGCAGCAGCTGCCTCGTGATGCCAGCCCGACCCGTATCCGCACCCGTTGCGAAATCACCGGTCGTCCGCGCGGTACGTATCAAAAGTTCAACCTGGGCCGCAGCAAGTTGCGCCAGGCCGCCATGGCCGGAGAGGTTCCCGGTGTGATCAAGGCGAGCTGGTAGGAGATTTTTTATGAGTATGAGTGACCCAATCGCTGATATGTTCACCCGCATTCGTAATGCACAAATGGTGGACAAGGCAACTGTCAGCATGCCGGCTTCCAAACTGAAAAAAGCCATTGCCCAGGTGTTAAAGGACGAAGGCTATATCGACGGTTTCGAAGTCAAAACTGATGGCAAACATCCGGAGCTCGAAGTTCGGTTGAAGTACTACGCCGGTTCGCCTGTTATCGAGAAGATAGAGCGGGTGTCTAAGCCGGGCCTGCGTGTATACAAGGGCAGCAATGCCATCCCACGTGTAATGAATGGCCTTGGTGTGGCTATTGTGACCACGTCCAAAGGTGTCATGACTGACCGCCATGCCCGGGCAACTGGTCTCGGTGGTGAAGTTATTGGCTACGTGGCCTGAGGAGAAACAGATGTCACGAGTTGCAAATCAACCGGTTTCGCTTCCCAAAGGGGTGGAGCTCAATATCGCTGGTGGGAATATTACTGCCAAGGGGCCGAACGGCACTCTGGTTCAGCGCGCCCATCCCGATGTTGAAATAAAACAAGAAGACGGTTCGCTGGCTTTCAAGGCGGCCAATAGCTCTAAGCAAGCCCGCGCGATGGCCGGTACTTACCGTGCCCTGGTGGCCAACATGGTTCAGGGTGTTTCGCAGGGGTTTGAAAAGAAGCTTAATTTAGTTGGCGTGGGTTACCGTGCCCAGGTGCAGGGCCAGAAAATTAACCTCTCGCTGGGCTTTTCGCATCCAGTAGTTCATACATTGCCCGATGGTGTCAAAGCAGAAATGGCCGGCCAGACAGAAATTGTCATCAAAGGCGCAGATAAACAGCAGGTTGGTCAGGTAGCCGCTGAAGTCCGTGCCTATCGCCCGCCTGAGCCGTACAAAGGCAAAGGTGTGCGTTATGCCAATGAGCAAGTGGTCATGAAAGAGGCCAAGAAGAAATGATGAATCGCAACGAAAAAAGGCTGCGGCGTTCGCGCCAAACTCGTATCAAGATCCGCGAATTGCGGGTCAACCGGTTGGCAGTTTACCGATCAAATTCGCATATTTACGCCACTATTACCGACGCGGATGGCGCAACCGTTCTTGCCACAGCATCGTCTCTCGAGGCCGATCTGAAAGGCAAAGGTGGCAATGCGGCCGGTGCTGTCGAAGTTGGCAAACGCATTGCAGAAAAAGCTCTCAAAGCAGGTATCGAACAGGTTGCATTTGATCGTTCGGGATACCGCTATCACGGCCGTGTGAAAGCACTGGCAGAAGCCGCCCGCGAAGGCGGCCTGAAGTTCTAAGGCCGCGCGCAAGGACAAATTGAAATGGCAAAGATTCAGGCAAGAGTAGGCCCCGACGAGCGAGATGATGGTCTGCGGGAAAAAATGATCAGCGTAAACCGCGTGACCAAGGTTGTTAAAGGTGGTCGGGTACTCGGTTTTGCAGCGCTTACTGTCGTTGGTGATGGTGACGGTCGGGTTGGCATGGGTAAGGGTAAATCCCGTGAAGTGCCAGTGGCAGTTCAGAAAGCCATGGACGAAGCTCGTCGCAAGATGTTTAAAGTCAACCTAAAGGGCGGTACTGTGCACCATGCGGTCATTGGCCGCCATGGAGCCTCGGTTGTCATGGTAGCGCCGGCCCCTGAAGGTACCGGCATCATTGCCGGTGGCCCGATGCGCGCCGTGTTTGATGTGCTTGGTGTACATAACGTGGTTGCCAAGAGTCACGGATCGTCGAATCCGTACAACCTGGTGCGCGCCACGCTTGATGCCTTGCGCCGTATCAACACCCCTTCTGAAATTGCGGCCAAGCGCGGCAAAACAGTCGAGGAGATCTTTGAATGAGCGATAAGAAAGTCAAAGTGACGCTGGTACGCAGCCCAATTGGAACGCGTCAAAAGCATCGCGATACGGTTCTTGGTCTCGGCTTGAAGAAGATTCGCCAGACCCGCGAACTTGAAGATACGCCGGCGGTGCGCGGCATGATCAAACGCGTGTCCTATTTGCTTAGGGTTGAATGAAATGCGATTAAATACGTTAAAGCCCGCCGAGGGCAGCAAAAAAGAGCGCACCCGTGTCGGACGCGGAATCGGCTCGGGCCTGGGTAAAACGGCTGGTCGCGGTCACAAGGGCCAAAAATCCCGTTCGGGTGGGTTTCATAAGCTCGGCTTTGAAGGCGGCCAGATGCCAATGCATCGTCGTCTTCCCAAGCGGGGTTTTGTGTCACGGACCGGGGGGCAGATAGTCGAGATTCGCCTGTCAGACCTGCAGCGCCTGGAGGGTAACGAGATCGACTTGTTAAGCCTTAAAGCCGCAAGGGTTGTTCCACAGTGGGCGATGGGCGCAAAAGTTATCCTGTCCGGCAAGATCGAAAGGGCGGTTCAGTGCAAAGGCATTGGTGCTACCAAAGGTGCTAAAAGTGCTATTGAGGCGGCTGGTGGCTCTGTTCAGTTACCCCCGCCAAAGACGCCTTTGGTTAAGCCGCCGGTACCGAAGCGTTAGTCGTATCTAGTCCTATTTAGTAATCGTTAGTAGATGTTCGTCAGTTTGCAAGAACCCAAGTTTGAGCTTCCCAAGTTTGAGCTTACTTTAACCAACAAGAGAATCCGATAACGTGGCAACTGCCCAGTCAGCATTCGCAACAGCCAAGCAGTCAGGCGACCTCCAAAGGCGCCTGATGTTCTTGTTGATGGCGCTGATCGTGTACCGCATCGGTACCCATGTGCCGGTGCCTGGTATTGATCCGGGCCAGCTCAGTGCATTGTTCGAGGGACAGCAAGGTGGCATCCTGGGCATGTTCAACATGTTTTCAGGTGGAGCCCTGTCGCGCTTTTCGGTTTTTGCCCTGGGCATCATGCCGTATATTTCGGCATCGATCATCATGCAGCTGATGACTGTGGTTGTGCCGCAGTTGGAAGCGCTTAAGAAAGATGGTGAGGCCGGACGGCGAACAATAACTAAGTACACCCGTTATTTCACCTTGTTGCTGGCGACCTTTCAGGCGATCGGTATCTCCATCGCGCTGGAGTCTCAGCCGGGCCTGGTTATTGATCCGGGAATGATTTTCCGCTTCACAACGGTTGTATCTCTGGTTACCGGCACCATGTTCCTGATGTGGCTTGGTGAGCAAATCACCGAGCGCGGTCTTGGCAACGGTATATCCATCATCATCTTTGCCGGAATCGTCGCGGGTCTGCCCAGTGCCATTGCCGGAATGGGTGATTTGGTGAGCCAGGGCGCGATGAGCCCGTTTATTGCCATTCTGATTGTTGGGTTGGTGGTATTGGTTACCGCCGCAGTTGTTTTTGTTGAGCGTGGGCAGCGCAAGATCACGGTAAACCATGCGAAACGTCAGGTTGGCAATCGAATGTACGGTGGTCAAAGCTCACATTTGCCGCTAAAACTCAATATGGCTGGTGTGATTCCACCAATCTTTGCCTCGTCTATAATTCTGTTCCCGGCAACAATTGCGCAGTGGTTTACCAGCGGTGAGTCGAGCAACATCGCCGTGAACTGGTTTAAAGACCTCGCGGCAACTCTGGCTCCTGGCCAACCGGTTTATATCTTGTTGTACGCGCTGGCCATTATCTTCTTCTGCTTTTTCTATACGGCTTTGGTATTTAACAGCCGTGAAACCGCGGACAATCTCAAAAAGAGCGGGGCTTTTGTGCCAGGTATCCGGCCCGGTGAACAAACCGCGAAGTACATCGATAAGATCCTGATGCGGCTGACTCTGGTCGGAGCCATCTACATCACGCTGGTTTGTTTGTTGCCCGAATTCCTTGTGCTCAAATGGAACGTACCGTTTTATTTTGGTGGCACCTCTCTTTTGATCATCGTGGTAGTGACCATGGATTTCATGGCTCAGGTTCAGGCGTACATGATGTCTCAGCAGTACGAACCAATGCTACGAAAATCAGGAATGAAAGGTCTGTAGACCAGAAAACTTATGGCTAAAGACGACGTTATTCAAATGCAGGGTGAGGTGATCGAAAACCTTCCCAATGCAACCTTTCGGGTAAAGCTTGAGAACGACCATGTGGTTCTTGGGCATATCTCCGGAAAAATGCGCATGCACTACATTCGAATTTTGCCGGGTGACAAAGTCACCGTGGAATTAACCCCATACGATTTGTCTCGAGGGCGAATCGTGTTCCGGGCCCGCTGAGCGGTCCCAACACAACGAGGTCTGTTATGAAAGTCGCCGCATCAGTTAAGAAAATGTGCCGCAACTGCAAAGTTATCCGCCGTAATGGCGTAGTGCGGGTCATCTGCAAAGACCCGCGTCATAAGCAACGCCAGGGTTAAAGGTAAATTTTATGGCACGTATTTCTGGTATCAATATCCCGGATCGTCAACATACCGAAATCGGTTTGACGGCAATTTACGGTATCGGTCGCACGACAGCGCGCAAAATTTGCGATGACGCTGGTGTGCCGCGCGATAAGCAGGTCAAAGACCTGAATGATGCTGAGTTGGAGCGAATTCGCGACCAGATCAGCCGCTTTCAGGTTGAAGGTGACTTGCGCCGTGAAATTTCCATGTCGATAAAACGTCTGATGGACCTCAATTGCTACCGCGGCCTGCGTCATCGTCGTGGCCTGCCGGTTCGGGGCCAACGTACCAAGACTAACGCCCGAACCCGTAAGGGGCCGCGCAAAGCCGGCGTGGCACTGAAGAAGTAATCGGAGAGCGATCAAATGGCACGAAACCAATCTGGCGGGACACGAGTCCGCCGCAAAGTCAAAAAGAACGTCTCCGACGGTATTGCCCACGTGCACGCTTCTTTTAACAACACCATCATTACGATTACCGACCGTCAGGGCAATGCACTGTCGTGGGCGTCCAGTGGCGGTGCCGGGTTTAAGGGTTCACGTAAGTCGACCCCGTTTGCAGCCCAGGTTGCCGCCGAAGCAGCTGGCCGTTCAGCTCAGGAATGCGGAATTAAAAACCTTGAAGTTCAAATCCGTGGCCCGGGGCCGGGTCGTGAGAGTTCAGTGCGGGCACTTAATGCCCTGGGTATTAAGATCCTGTCGATCTCTGATGTCACCCCGATTCCGCACAATGGTTGCCGCCCACCTAAGCGCCGTCGTATTTAGTTTCAAATATTTCGAATTCAGGTCACTGCATATCTGCGGCCTGACCGAAAAGCAAATAGGGGCGGTTGTCCCTGGGGCGGAATCAAAGATTCGACCCTGCACCAACCAAAGACCACCGTCCGCCGCCTTGCTCTGTTTGGCAGGTATTGAAAGAGCGGACTAACCGCGGCTTAAAACCGCGCAATTGAGAGAGGAACTACAGTGGCACGTTATACAGGACCTAAGGCGAAGCTATCTCGCCGCGAGGGCACGGACTTATTTCTAAAGAGCGCACGCCGCTCTTTAGATAGCAAGTCCAAAGAAAGCAAACCCGGTCAGCATGGTCGCACCAGCGGCATGCGTTTATCCGACTACGGAAAGCAGCTTCGTGAGAAGCAGAAGGTCAAGCGCATCTACGGTGTGCTGGAAAAACAATTCCGCCGTTATTTCGCTGAGGCAGTCCGCCGCAAAGGTAATACCGGTGAAACCTTGTTGCAATTGCTCGAAAGCCGGCTCGATAACGTTGTCTATCGAATGGGCTTTGGCTCAACCCGTGCAGAAGCGCGGCAATTGGTCAGTCATAAATCAGTTTTAGTGAACGGCAAGGTGCTTAATATTCCGTCCGCCGTTGTTAAACCGGAAGATGTCATTTCCATCCGAGAGAAATGCCGTACCCAGGCGCGCATTCAGGACGCTCTTAACCTGGCCGAACAAACTGGTGTTGCCAGCTGGGTTTCGGTTGATAAAAATAAAATGGAAGGCACCTTCAAATCTGTACCTGATCGTGGAGATCTTGCTGGAGATATCAACGAAAGCCTGATCGTCGAGTTGTACTCGCGTTAATGAAGAGGAATTCCGAATGCAAACAGCTATGCTGAAGCCACGTATTGTCGAGGTTGAGCAACTTGCCGGGACTCATGCCCGTGTGGTGATGGAACCGTTTGAACGGGGCTATGGTCACACATTGGGTAATGCCCTACGCCGTGTTTTGCTTTCTTCGATGGTTGGTTATGCACCCACCGAAGTACAAATTACCGGCGTTGTCCATGAGTACTCCACCATCGACGGTGTCCGTGAAGACGTTGTCGATTTGTTGTTGAACCTGAAAGGCGTCACTTTCAAGCTTCATAATCGTGATGAAGTTTTTCTGACGCTTCGTAAAGAAACGCCTGGTCCTATTACTGCCGCTGACATCGATTTGCCACATGATGTTGAAGTCATTAATCCCGAGCACGTGATTGCCACGTTAACAGAAGGTGGCAAGATTGACATGTCGATTAAGGTCGAGCGTGGCCGCGGTTATGTCCCGGGTACCATGCGCGACGCCATGGAGAGCAAGACGATTGGTCGAGTGGTCCTTGACGCATCTTTTTCACCGGTTCGCCGGGTGAGCTTCACGGTTGAAAGTGCCCGTGTTGAACAACGGACTGACCTTGATCGCCTGGTTGTCGATATTGAAACCAATGGTGTGATTGCGCCTGAAGAAGCGGTTCGCCAGTCGGCCCGTATTCTTGTTGAACAGTTGTCAGTTTTTGCTGCTCTTGAAGGCGGCGTCGAGCCAATCATAGAACCGGCTGTCGGTCGCGGACCACAGGTTGATCCGATCCTGATGCGACCGGTCGATGACCTGGAGCTGACGGTGCGTTCGGCCAACTGCCTGAAAGCAGAGAATATTTACTACATTGGTGACTTGATCCAGCGCACTGAAAACGAGCTGCTCAAAACACCGAACCTGGGACGCAAGTCACTTAACGAGATCAAGGAAGTTCTTGCCTCGCGTGGCCTGACCCTGGGCATGCGCCTCGAAAACTGGCCTCCCGCTGGTCTAGAGCGTCCCTAATAGCGTCCTGTAACACGAATAGAGGTAACAAATGCGTCATCGACATGGACTCCGCAAGCTAAACCGCACGAGCTCCCACCGTACGGCCATGCTGCGCAACCTGTGCGCCGCGCTGATCAAGCACGAGCAAATCAAAACCACCCTGCCCAAGGCAAAAGAATTGCGGCGGGTGGTTGAACCCCTGATTACACTGGGAAAAAAGCCGTCGCTGGCGAACCGGCGTCTGGCTTTTGATCGCCTCCGTGATCGGGATATGGTTGTGAAGATTTTCAACGAACTGGGCCCGCGTTACGCCGCCAGAAATGGTGGCTATCTGCGTATCCTGAAGTTTGGCTTCCGTGATGGTGATAACGCACCAATGGCGGTAGTTGAATTGCTGGATCGACCTGAGCCGACTGAAGTGCCTGAAGCCGAAGCACAGGCTAGCTAAGGGCTTATTGCTGACGGCTGACTAGCGGCTCGCATATTGCGGGCCGCTTTTTTTTGTTTGGGTGTTTGTTCGCCATTTTTAGAGCCTTGGCTCGCGGGGAGTAACTTGTATAACTTACTGGACGGCACCCGGGTTGTCGAACTTGGCCATATTCTTAACGGGCCACTCGCTGGCCAGGTGCTCGGCGATTTTGGCGCCGACGTCATTAAAGTGGAAGCGCTCAGCGGTGACGTCTATCGCTATGCAGGCGCGCATCGCAATCCGACCATGGGAGCTGCATGGGCTGCAACCAATCGCAATAAGCGCTCTATTGCCATTGACTTGAAGTCCACTCAGGGCAAAGCGATCTTGCGTCAGTTGCTCACTGGTGCCAATGCAATGATTCAC
Source organism: Burkholderiaceae bacterium (assembly GCA_049680625.1). GTDB lineage: Bacteria > Pseudomonadota > Gammaproteobacteria > Burkholderiales > Burkholderiaceae_E > JAUIAI01. The sequence goes on from JBAUID010000116.1 coordinate 15,502, forward strand.
AATCTACGGCCGCGCGCCGTTGAGCGTCTGGGTTTCGGCTATCAGGAAGTGGACGCCATCAGGCCGGGCATTGTGTATTGTTTTTCTGCTGGTTTTGGGCAGAACGGGCCGCTTGCCGATTACCCGGCAATTGACGACTTGATACAGGCCCACGCGGGGATTGCGTCGCTGAACAAGGCGGTTGATGGCACACCGCGCCTTGTACCAATGGTGGTTGCTGACACTATGAGTGCGCAAATGTTGGGTCAGTCGGTTCTGGCCGGACTGTTTCATCAGCAAAAAACGGGCGAGGGGTGTTGCATCGAGGTGCCAATGTTTGAAACCGTGACCTCGCTGATGTTAAGCCAGCATATGCAGGGCCAGGCATTTGAACCACCTATTGGTGATTTTGGGTATCAACGTGTTCTCAGCGAACATCGCCAGCCTTGCAAAACACTGGATGGCTATATTGTCCACGGTGTTTATCGGCGTGAACACTGGATCACCTTGTTCACCGCCCTGGAAATGACTGATTGGCTGCAGTCTGCATTTTTACAAGACTCGGCGAGTGTTGCGGCGCATATTGGTGAGTTGTACACGGTCATGGCCAACGACATTATTCCAACCAGGACAACCGCGCAGTGGCTGACGTTTTTTCGGTCACTGGACCTGGCCTGTGCGCCGGTGAAAAATTTCGACGATATCCGCAATGATGAGCACTTAAAAGCGGTCGGATTATTTCGTGAATACGACCATCCGACTGAGGGGCTGATGCGGGAAGTTCGGCTGCCGGTAAACGTCCAGGGAATAAACGAAACGACTGACTTGCCTCCGCCCAACCTGGGGCAGGATACTGCGCAAGTGTTGCGCGAGCTGGGATATTCCGATGACCAGTTGGTGAGCTTGCGCGATGATGGAGTTATTACCGGCCGATAGCCTCAAACAGATAGCCTCGAACAAATGGAGAACTGATGAGTAATACCAAGATCTGGCAACTCAGCGCAACGGAACTTGCCCAGGCGATAGTCAGCAAGCGAATCAGCGCATTGGAAGCGGTGCAGTCATCAGTTGATCGTATGCACGCGGTTAATCCAAAGCTCAATGCTGTCGTCGATGACTTGAGCGAGCAGGCGCTCACACAAGCGCGGGCACATGATGAGCATTTGCGATCGCGCGGGCCGATTGGTCCTTTACACGGCGTACCGGTAACCATCAAAGAGAATATTGACCAGCAGGGCTGCGCAACCCCCAATGGAGTCAGTGCGTTTAAAGACGTTATTGCGCCGGCTAATTCGCCCGTTGTCAATACGCTGGAGCGGGCCGGAGCGATTGTCATTGGTCGAACCAATACACCGGAATTTTCGTTTCGCGGTACAACCGTCAACGAACTCCATGGGCGGACATTGAATCCGTGGAACGACTGGGCATCGTCGGGTGGCTCTTCGGGTGGGGCGTCAACGGCGGTCATGGCTGGCATGGGGGCAATCGCCCATGGCAATGATATCGCCGGCTCACTTCGGTTTCCTGCGGCGGCAACTGGGGCGGCCTCGGTTAAGCCTGGCTTTGGCAGAACCCCGGCTTTTAATCCGTCAGCCGGCGCTGAACGCGGGCTTTTCGCCCAGTTGATGTCGGTGCAAGGGGTTATCTGTCGGGAGATTCGCGACGTCCGGCTAAGCATGCAATCGCTGGTTGAGTACGACCCGCATGACCCGTGGCAAGTGCCCATGCCGTTTCAGGGGCCGAGCGTCAGTGGCCCGATAAAGGTGGCATTTACCCGCAATGCCCTTGGTTTTAAACTGGATCCGGCGGTGAGTCTTGCACTGGATACCGCGCGTAGCGCATTGGTGGATGCGGGTTACGAGGTGGTTGATGTTGAGCCTCCAATGACCGAAGAGCTGGCCTCGGATGGCTTGCGCGTATTGTTTGGTGAAGTGAAAGTGTTAATGCTCAACGACGTCCGCGCCCATGGCAGCGAGACCATTAATTCAATTTTTGATCAATATTTCGAATACTTTCCCCCGTATGAAGGGGACGAATTACTGCTTGGTATGGCCCGGCGTTCCCGTCATGTTCGCGAATGGTTACTGTTTTTGCAAAAATACCCGCTGATCTTGTCGCCTTTCTTGTTGCAGCCAACGTACGAATGGGATCGGGATGCCCAAGGCCTGGACGGCGTGACGGATGTCCTTGGATCAGCATTCTGGAGCTACGGAATGAACTTTCTTGGCTTGCCGGCGGGCAGTATTGCGGCGAACTTTAACAACGGTTTGCCGGTTAGCATCCAGGTGATTGGGCAGCGCTTTCGTGAAGACATGATTCTGGATGCCTGCGAAGAGATCGAGCAACGGGTCGGGGTGATGGCGCAGCGCTTGTTCGAGCGAGACGGGGGGTGACGCCACCGGGCAATGAAGAAGAAGCGAAAATCCAAGCAACCAAACAGCAGCCTACGGCGTGCACTCAAACCCGCCTCTGCCGGCGCGGTGAGCCAGAGCCAGGCGCTGCAGTACCTGGGCATGATGCAGGCGCGCAACAATGATTTGGCGGGGGCAGCTCAGTACTTTGAGCAAGCCCGTCAATTTGAACCACGCAATGCGCAGTTGCTCAATAACCTGGGCTATTTTTACCAGCAGCTTGCCGAATCTCAAAAATCCCTGGCCTGTTATGAAGAGGCGCTTGCGCTTGAGCCCGGTGTTCCGCTAACGCTGTGCAACCTGGGTTTGCTGCACAAACACCTGGGTAACCTGACAGCGGCACTTATGAACTTCGAGCGCGCACTGGTGGCTACGCCAGATGACACGGCGCTGCTGTGTAATCGCGCCAATATTCTTCTGGAACAAGGCAATGCGGCCAGCGCGCTGGCAGACGCAAATCGGGCCGCCTCCCTTGAGCCTAAGAACCCGGCGGTGCTGAACACCCGCGCCAACATTTTGACCGATATGCTGCGTTATGATGAAGCGCTAACCGACCTGAATCAAGCCATCGAACGGCGACCGCAATACGCACGGGCTTGGTCGAATCGGGGGGATGTTTATCGGGACATCGACCAGAGCGAGCGGGCGATTAAAGACTATCAGCAGGCGTTGAAACTGGCGCCGGATGATGCCGCAACCCAGGCCAACCTGGCTGGCCTTTACCTTACCCGTCCACACCACAGCGAGGCAGCAATTCAGGCCAGCGAACAGAGTTTGCATAAGCTGTTGGTGGAACAGTTTGCCCCACAAGGTGCGAGCGTTGCACGACTGCGCGCTAATGGCGTCTCTGTTTTCCGGCTTAAGCATGATCTTGGGCAAGCACTGTTTCTGCGCGATCATACCGATGGGCTTGCCGCTGACACGAGAGAAGGACTCGACGCGTTTATTGCTACTGCCCAATCGCTGATATCTTCGGCCGACCCTTCGCAGCGTAGCCAGATACCGTTGAGCCCAAACCAGCTCGAGCTTTTGTGCGCTTATTGGCGCCAACCGTGGCAGGCAAAAGCACCATTACTCGCGTATTGCTTAAACCCCGAGAACGACTGGCCAGCCCTTGAACAGCGCTATCTGGACGGCAAACCAGAGATCCTGACCATCGACCATTTCCTGGCGCCTGCTGCATTGGCTGCGATGCAACACTATTGTCTGGCCTCGAAAGTCTGGGTACGTGAATACCCGAACCAATACCTGGGTGCGTTTGCCAACCAGGGGTTTGCGCAACCGCTTCATTTTCAGTTGGCGCGTGAACTGCAGCAAATGATGCCGCGCGTATTCAAGGGCTTTGCGTTGAACCAGCTGTGGGGGTTCAAGTACGACACCATGCTTGGCAAAGGCATCAACATTCATGCCGATTTCGCGAAAGTGAATCTGAATTTCTGGATCACACCAGACGAACACAACCTGGACAATACCTGTGGTGGTCTGAAGGTTTACGAAACGCCAGCGCCGGCGGACTGGACGTTTCACGACTACAACAGCAACAGCCAGGCTATATACGATCATCTTGCAAAGCACGACTCAGCTAGTCAGACAATCACCTACCGGTGCAACCGGGCGGTGTTGTTCAATTCGGCGCTGTTCCACGAAACCGATCGCATTCAGTTCGCCGACGGTTATCGGAGCCGGCGTATCAACATCACCTATTTGTTTGGTAAGCAGCTCCGTTGATTCTGTTTGAAGCCCATGGCAATCGCTCTGGTAGTGGTCGAGCAGTACCAGCGACCTTAATTTTGGTTGTCAGGACGATCTTTCATGAGCAGCTCCAGCGCCGCCGCAAGCACCTGGCCGTAGCGTTGTTGTTCTTCTTTGACCCGCTCAGCGGGCCACGGCCGTAAACCCTGTCCGCTTTTGATGCCAAGATGCCCATCAGACACTTTTTGGCGCAATAGTTTGGCTGGCACTGCGTCGTTGCAAAGGCTTGGATAAATCGCTGCCGCTGAAAGCGCCTGGGTGTCGAGCCCGGAAAATTCTTTCTGTAACAAAGGCCCGGCCGCCAGGTATCGAAAACCAAAGCCGTAGCGTACTGCAGTATCAATATCATCAGCGCTGGCCAGGCCTTGTTCAAGCATCGACCAGGCCTCGCGCATCAGCGCATGTTGCATCCGGTTGGCTAGCAAGCCGGGTATATCACTCGCTACCCGTACAGGAATACGGCCCGCCGCTGAAAACGCGCCTTGCAACAGATCAATTGTAGCCGGATCAGTAAACGAGGCGCCGGCCAACTCGACCAGGGGCATCTGATGCGCTGGCATGAAAAAGTGTGCATGGGCCATGCGGGCGCGTGTCTTGCAGTTGCTGGCAATTTCGCTGATTCGAAAACCACTGGTGTTACTGGCAACCGGAATCGCTGGTGGAACCAGTGAATCGAGCCTGGCAAAAATCTGCTGCTTTACCGGAAGGTCTTCGACCACACTTTCGAGAACCAGAGCCACCCCCGCCCAGTTGACAGAATCCAGCGATTCGAGCAGCGTTAGCCGACTGAGGTTGCCGGGGCCGCGTGACGGCAATGCAAGCGACAGCTCGTCGATTTGCCGGGATACGCGCGCCCGCGTCGCCTCGTGCTGTTGCGCACGGCGCACCAGCAACTGGGTATGCCAACCGGCGTGAACAAAGCCGGCAGCAATGCCACACCCCATGATGCCGCTACCAAGAATGACGATTGAGTTTGATTGCAATGCAGGCTCCACAACAGTTAAAGAATGCTTCTTCGCGGTTGTCTATCATGAATCATCATCAACTGAATGACAAATTCATGGACCGAATCATTCATTACGGGTGAACCGACACGGGATGTTTGTATTGATTACGCAGCCGGGCGCCGTTCGAAAACCTGGTGCGATGTCATCATCAGGACATCGACTTTGGCCTCGTGACCGTTGAACCATGGGATAAGATCCTCGACAGTAGGCTACTTGGCCAGAAGATCCAGGGCTCGCCCACTCTGGCAGTTATCAGTGCTGGCCGAACGCAGTTTTATAAACACGGCTTACCGTCGTCCGCGACCCTGAAAGGAATTCTTGAACAATACGATTCTATCGTCGATGGCAGTTTGGCTGAACAACGGATTGCAAAAGTGCAGTCAGGTACGCTGAAGCGTCCGGATGGTAAGGCAATGGTCAAATATCGCGGCTTTAAGTTTGCCAAGGCGATGGCCATAGTGATGCCCGCAAAGCGAAGTTCACTAGTTAATGTGAGCTTTATGCAACCGATGATGAAATGGTCTATGGTTTCACCAATGAGCAGATAGAAGCCAGTAATTGACGCGCGAAGATGAGATCGGTTTACGAATTGTTTTACAGGAGTCGACATGCCAAAACCAAATTTCCAACTCTATTACTGGCCAATTCCGTTTAGAGGTTGTTTCATCAGTTATCTCTTTGCCTATCGGGGTGTGCCGCTGCTCATCGAGACGAGTCTTCCAGGAAAAGAGAACAATGAAGACCCGCAATCGCGTGAGCAATATATTCCCTATATGGGTCCGCCAGTGCTTCGAGAGCTCGAAACGAACCGAACCCTCAGTCAGATGCCGGCAATAGTTTTGTATGTTTCGCGCGAACTCAAGCTTACGCCTGACGACCCGTTCGATGTGGCGACGTGCACAAAAGTCCTTATGGACTGTAACGACTTGCTAATGGAGATTTGTCGCTTTAATGGCTCCATCATGTGGGAGCGCAATGAATGGCAGAATTTTCGGGCGCTACGTTTCGTTCAGTGGATGGAAATATTCGAAGAGTCTCTGAGGCGCGAGTTTATCGGACGCAAACTGGTCAGTTTCGCTGACATCGGAGTCTTCGCATTATTCGGAAATATGACAAGATGTCTTCCGGAACTAAAAGCGGATCTTCGCAATCATGCGCCTGGCATATATGATCTTTGTCAGAAGATTGGCAGTGAGCCTTCGCTTGCAAGCTTTGTCGCGGATGAAGAGCTGAAGTACGGCAAGACTTACTGTGGTGGCCAGATAGAGCAGTCGATTCGCAAGATGTTAGAGATGGATGCGGTCGATGCCGGTTAAAAAAAACGAAGAACAAACGCTGTATGTGACTGCCCGTTTGGACAAAACCTTCACCAACACGTCAAAATGATCTAATGAAAACAGAAATATTTGAGCGATACGCAGCGGCCAGTGGTCATCCTTTGGCGACGAAGGCGGCTATCACTGTGTTGGAGGAAGGAGGTAATGCAATCGATGCTGGTGTGGCAGCTGGCATTGCACTGGGCGTATTGCACAGCGATTTAGTCAATTTTGCCGGCGTTGCCCCCATCATGATTCGATCGGCTCAATCCAAAGAAATTGTCACCATCGATGGTGTCGGGGTCTGGCCTCAAGCGGCTACCAGTGCCTACTTCGAACAGCATTTTGCTGGGGCAATGCCTGAAGGGCTATTAAGAACCGTTGTGCCTGCGGCTCCGGCCGCCTGGATTCGCGCGTTGCGCGATTACGGCACCATCAGTTTTGCACAAGCCGCGCGGTTTGCGATTGACTACGCACGTGACGGATTTGATGTGTACCCATTGTTCGCTGAAGTTATTGCCGGCAGTGAAGCCGGGTTTCGACGAACCGCCGAGAATCAGAGAATCTACCTGCCAAACGGACGTCCGCCGCAAGTGGGGGAACGCTTCGTACAAGCAGATCTTGCCTCAAGCCTCCAGTATATGGCCGACCAGGAGTCAGCCAGTGGTGGTGATCGAATCGCCGGCTTGCAAGCGGCGCACGACGCATTCTATAAGGGTGATATTGCGCGAAAGATCTGCGACTATCACCGTGAGCACAGCGGTTTTCTGACGTTTGATGATATGGCTGCATATCAAGTCCGGTACGAGCAGCCGTTGATGGTTTCGTTCGGCGAATTCGACATTGTGACTTGCGGCGCCTGGTGTCAGGGTTTGTCACTGGCACAGGCATTTGCGATGCTGGATGCATCAGTGTTGCCGGCTATGGGTCACAACACGTCCACCTATATTCATCATTTGACAGAAGTCTTTAAGCTGGTTTTCGCCGATCGGGAGCAGTATGTAACTGATCCGTTGTTCGTGGATGTCCCCGTGGACCAATTGTTGCATGCCGACTATCTCAACGCGCGGCTTGGACTGATCCGAGCTGATGTTGCCTGGCCGGATATGCCTCCACCTGGCGATCCGCATAACCATGCTGCACAACTCGAAGCTGCAGTCGCGATGCGGCCTGTTCCCGGTGACAATAAGACCTCATCTTTAGACACCTCTTATGTCTGCGTTATGGATGCTGACGGCAACGTGTTTTCGGCAACACCGAGTGATACCGCTGCAACCGGCGAAGTCATTCCCGGGACCGGGCTTTGTCCGTCCTCAAGAGGGTCACAGTCGCGTGGCATTTCTACGTCTATCAATGCACTCATGCCTGGCAAGCGACCTCGTCTGACACCGAATCCAGCGATTGCGCTACGAAACGGACAGCCGTATATGGCCTTTGGCACGCCAGGTGGGGATGTTCAGATCCAAGCCATGATTCAGGTTTTTGCCAACTGCTGCTGTTTTGAAATGCCACTACAAGAGGCGATCGACGCCCCCCGATTCGCAAGCTATAGTTTTCCGTCATCGTTTGCCCCCAACGAGCACTATCCGGGTTTGCTCAAACTTGAACCGGGCATTGATGTCATTGTTGCCGAGCAGTTGTCTGGGTTTGGGCACGACGTGCAGCGCTGGCCCAGACTGGATTGGCACGCCGGGGGTGTTTGCGCCATCCAGACAACTACTGGCGGTCAGCACACATTCAGTGCCGCTGCCGACCCAAGACGTGCTGGAAGCGCAGATGGGTTTTAGTGGTTTGTGCAGTGGGTTGTGCGTGAATTTCGCCGCGCCGAAAACACGATGACGGCTACTGCGCCAGCAAGAAAAAACAGGGCCAGAGGTGATCCAAGCAAGAACCTTGGGTTACTGCCCGAGGCGGAATAACGGTTGCGAATGAGTTCCTCAAGTTGTGGCGTCAGGATGAATCTAATCAAAAAGGGCAGGATAGAGATATCCAGGCGTCGCAAAACATAACCGATCACGCCGAAGGTCAGTACCACCCAGATTGCAATAATGTCGCCGTCCTGGACGTAAACTGCGGTAAGAGTGATCAGCAGGACAATCGGCAGCATGACCGTTTTGAGCCATTCGCAGCTGGTGAAGGCCAGTGGCCGCCTCGTGGAACCGGGAACGCTGTGTCAGCGTAATCCCGTCGAACGCGTTCCTGCTGATCCTATTTCGATGTCAGCTAAACCGGGGCGATTTTATCGAGAGGAGCATCGCGCTCTTGCGGCCAGTGCGCACGCATCTCATCGAGCAGGTTTAAGCGTTGTGCTGCGTATCCTGGGTCATCCCACAGATTGCGCCACTGATGTGGGTCTTCGTTTAAGGCATACAGCTCGCCTTCTGTGCCGTCGTAGCGGTTGGTCGCCTCATAAGCAGTGATGAGCATGTTGCCCCGGACCATCGACTTCATAACGATATCGTTGTCATCGTAACAGTCGCGCCATTCCGTGAATACCCGTTCACGGATTTGTTCCCCATCACGTGTTGGTAACGCGGTTCCCTGCATCCAATCAGGCGTATCAAGTCCGGCGCGTGCCAGGATGGTCGGGGCGATATCGACATGACCGACGGGCGCCTCAATCTCTGCGGATGCTATGCCGGCTGCAGGCGCGGGACGCCAAATCAGTGGCACTTGAGTTAAGGCGCTGACATGATAGGGGCCTTTGAACAGCATCCCGAAGTCTCCCTGTAGTTCGCCGTGGTCTGTGGTGTAGATGATGTCGGTATCGTCGTCCCAACCGCGGGCTGCAAGATAACTTTGGACCTGCCCGATCGCTTCATCGATCAACTCGTTCTTGGCGTGGACGACGGCGTTGACCTCACGGATATGGTCTGGCGTTGTCTCCGCTGGCACATAGTCTGGCGGTACCTCGAAATTGAGCCGCGCCTCGCCGTGATACCACGCGAGCCAGTGCCACGGTTTTTGTTGCAGGATCTCCTCGCACTTTTCCCGACTGCCTGGGTAGCCTGGTGGCAATGGCATGTCGCGCCAGTCGAAGCGTGCTTTGGCTGCATTCGGCACATCCCAGGGGTGGTGCGGATCGGGAAAACTCATCCAGCAGAACCAGTCGCTGTCATCGTCCCGCCCTGATAACCAATCAATCGTTCGAGATGCCGTCCAGTGCGTATGGTAGTGCTCAATGTCGATGGGATTGTTGGCAACCTGAGGCGCTCCGGTGTCGCCACCGCCAAGCCCACTTGGATGACCATTGCGGGTGTATTCGTGAAATCCCGCCACGGCATCGGGGTGAGTTTCGGCAAGCCATTTAGGATAGTGGAACAGCGAGCGCCCGGCGCGACCAGTGTGGCCGGCCAGTTCCATGTGATCAAATCCGCGATGCGGACCGAACGATTCATCTCGCGCGGCGACGTTCTCAAAGTAGTCGGCAGTGGCATGCGGTTCGAAATGTGCTTTGCCGATCAGCGCTGTCTCGTAGCCGTTGCGCTTTAGCTCATGTACAACGCTCGGATGATCGGCTGGCAAGGGAATGCCATTTGACGTGACGCCGTGCATGCCGGCGTATTGCCCTGTCAGAATTGTACAGCGGGCAGGCATGCAGACGGCGCATTGATTGCGCGCCTGTCGATAGGTGATGCCGTCGCGGGCAAAACTATCGATCACCGGTGTCTTGGCGAACTGACCGCCGTTGCAGCCAAGCCCGTCGTATCGTTGCTGATCCGTCGTGATGAGTAGAAATTTGCGCCCCATAGTTTTTGCCTGCTAGTCGAATCGGTTGTGTTGCAGCAATGGAATCAGAAGGCGTCAAAGATTACCCGTTGCTCCAGATTATTTAGCTCGCCCCGAATAATGTGCGACCCACCCCCGGTGTAGACAATGTCTTATTTCATTACCGCCGGGTCAATCAGAAAGCGCGCATCAAAGCCAAACCTTTTAGCCGTTGTGCAAATTGTTTCGCAAAGGCCAGTATTGCATCCGCTTGCACGTCAGCTCTTTAACCAACCAGCAACATCGAGCGCAAAATAAGTCAGGATGCCATCAGCCCCGGCCCGTTTCATTGCTAGCAGCGATTCCAGCGCAACAGCTTTTTCATCAAGCCAGCCGTTTTGCCCGGCGGCTTTCAGCATCGCGTATTCACCGCTGACCTGGTAAACGAAGGTAGGGCACTGATAAGTGTCTTTAACCCGCCGGACAATATCAAGATATGGCATGCCGGGTTTCACGATCACCATGTCGGCGCCTTCGTCTAAGTCCATACCCACTTCAAGCAGGGCTTCGTTTGAATTACCCGGGTCCATTTGGTAGGTGGCTTTGCTGCTCTTGCCAAGATTTGTTGCTGAGCCTACTGCGTCGCGAAACGGCCCGTAAAAAGCAGACGCGTACTTGGCTGAATAGGCCATGATCCGCGTATGTATGTGGCCGGCGTTTTCAAGCGCGGTACGAATCGCTCCGATACGCCCGTCCTGCATGTCGGAAGGCGCGACAATATCGACTCCGGCTTCGGCCTGGAGCAATGCCTGTTTCACCAGGATCTCAACGGTGGCTTCGTTAATCACGTAGCCATCGTCATCGACAACACCGTCCTGGCCGTGGCTTGTGTATGGATCAAGTGCCACATCGGTTAGCACCGCCAGCTCGGGAAAACGCTTTTTCACTTCAGCAACGGCGCGCGGCACGATGTCGGTGGGGTCGCAGGCGGCAATGCCATCGGGTGTTTTTATGGCGGGATCAATCGCAGGAAACAGCGATAAGACGGGGATACCTGCCTTAAGGCAGGCCTCGGCAACCGGTAGCAGCAAGTCGATACTGAGCCGTTCGACCCCTGGCATCGAAGCAATCGCCTGGCGACTATTGTTGCCATCCTGGATAAAGACCGGATAGATCAGATCATTCACCGACAAGTGGTTTTCCCGCACCAGCCGCCGTGTTGCATCGTCGCGACGCAGGCGACGCGGTCGGCTGGCAGGAAACGTACGTTTAACGGACGTAGGCCCATTCATTTGGTTTTTCTCTTAGATGTTTGTTAAAAAAATACGACAAATCCGACGCTAAAACACTCTTCGGCGTGGCAAAAATAACATCGGCTGGCTTAAAATGAAGGCTGATGATCTTGATCATCGCCCGCTTCTCCTCCCTGAGCGGGCGCCTCGATTAACAGGCTTAGACCCCGGTGCATTGTTCACCGGGTTTTTTTTTGCCTGTCCGGCGCGACTGCTGCCACCTCCGGGCGTACCACCTGTGCGGTTACCTTTGCGGCTGTCGCCGCCGCGTCTGGGATTGCTGTCTTCGGTGGCTTCGGGCTTGGGTTTTGGTGGCCTTGGTTCGGGCGGTGGTGCCAGCTTTAAAGGTAAATTGTCCGGCAGCCACTCCCCGATCAGTTCGCGCGCTTGTTCGACCCCCTGGCCGGTCACTGACGAAAACAACAGGAAAGTAGCAGCCGTATCCGGCTGGCATTGTTGATATTGGTCCTGAATCTGATTCAGTGTCTGGCGCTGCGCCTGTTTCTTTAATTTGTCTGCCTTGGTAATCAGGATAAGCCGCGGCACGTGGGCCGGTACCCAGCTGAGCAGGTCAGCGTCCATTGCTGTGAGTAAGCGTCGACAGTCGAGCATTAACACAACCCCATTCAGGCTTTTACGCTCGCGCAAATACCAGCCGGCCAGGCCTTGCCAGTCTTTTTTGACCGCCAAAGGCACTGAGGCATAACCGTATCCGGGGGTGTCCACGAGAAAGGCCTGGGCTTCATAGCCCGCTGGCCCGAGGCCGAAGTAGTTCAGCGCCTGGGTGCGACCCGGCGTTTTGCTGGCAAAGGCAAGGCGCTTACGCTGACAGATCTTGTTGATCGCCGACGATTTGCCCGAGTTTGAGCGTCCGGCGAACGCAATTTCAGGCAAACCGGCCAATGGAATCTGGCTTTGCCTGGCAACGGTCGTATGAAAGCGGGCGCTTTGTAGGGCTGGGCCCACGAGATACCTCCTGACGAGGGGCTGACCATTGTACAATTTTGGGTTTCGATGGCCGGGACAATAGCCTTGCGGCCCAAGTCGAATAGAACTAAACCAAACCGAATAAAACACCAGTAACCCACTTAACCGCTAAAGCGCTTAGCTTAAGTCACCACGATTAACCCCAAGGTACTGTTTGGGCAGGGCAATGTCTATTGTGCGCTGATCTGGCGCAAACCACTGTCGTTAACAGGTCGATATGAACACGGGCGATAAATACAAGGGCAATATGAATAAGGGCGAAATGAAGAAATCTTCAATTGATTATGGGTATTCGCGGCCAGCCAAAGGCCTCATGTCTGACGCCCCCCGGTTACCCCAGGTATACCGACACTGTATTGGGCTTAGCCTTGGTCTGGTATTTGCGGTGGCCGCATTAACCCTTTCTGCCGGCACGGCTGTAGCTGCCGGAGCGACGCAGGATCAGATGGCCCCAGACGCAGCGGCCGGTCAGAAAATTGCCGGTGCCGTTTGTGCGGCCTGCCATGGTGGTGATGGCAATAGCCCGTTGCCCGTTAACCCGCACCTTGCCGGTCAGCACTATGCTTACCTGGTCAAGCAATTAAGTGAATTCAAATCAGTCGGCGGTGCGCCGGCCAAGCGGGCGAATCCCGTCATGGCAGGGTTCGCCGCGGCCTTATCGGATGCTGACATCAAAAACGTCGCAGCCCATTATTCGAGCCAGAAGTTGCGTCCGGCAGCGGCAACCGATAAAGCCCTGGCTGAAGTCGGGCAGACCTTGTATCGGGCGGGTGACAAGGCGCGCGGCCTGCCGTCCTGTATGGGCTGTCACGGCCCGAACGGGGCTGGCATACCGGGGCAGTATCCATATCTGGGTGGCCAGCATAGTGAGTACACCGCCTCCCAGCTCACGGCATTTCGTCAGGGCATTCGAGCCAACAATACCCCCATGACAAGTATTGCAACCAAACTGTCGGACCAGGAAATTAAGGCCTTGTCCGATTACATTGCCGGATTACGCTGATTTAGCCTTCTTTAGGTGGTCTTTTGCCGACGAGGGCCGATTTTGCGGGTGACGCCGGCGTCTGTTGCATAGTTGACCCGGCTTGCGGCCTATAAAGGCCGCTATGGGGCAGTTCGGACTATTGTTGTTATTTACTGCGTTTTGTCCCGACTAAACCGCAGTCTGTACACTCAATCCGAGGCTCTCACCCGCTATGCTGATTCGAAATACCCATCCCCTGGACGTTCGTGAATCCGAGGTAACCCCTTGCCATGCCTATCAATCCCGCCGACGGATTCTTCTGTCAGCAGGCGCTGGCCTGGCCAGCATGGTACCTGGTATCAGCCTGGCGGCTACCGCGCTAAAAGGTGCCAAAAGTCCGTACACAGTTGGTGACGAGAATCTGACCGATCGCAAACACGTCACCACGTACAACAACTTTTACGAGTTTGGCACCGATAAAAGTGATCCGGCGCGCAATGCGCACACACTTCAGACCAGTCCCTGGACAGTCCAGATTGAAGGTGCGGTAAAAAAGGCGGGCACCTGGGATCTTGAAGACTTATTAAAGCTCGCGCCGATGGAAGAACGAATCTACAGGATGCGGTGCGTCGAAGGCTGGTCGATGGTGATTCCATGGGTTGGTTATTCACTGTCCAAACTCATCAGCAAGCTCGAACCAACCGGTAACGCCAAGTATGTCGAATTTGTCACTCTGGACGACCCTAAACAAATGCCGGGGCTGCGTTACGGCGTGCTGAAGTGGCCTTATGTTGAAGGTTTGCGCATGGACGAGGCGAATAATCCGTTAACCTTGCTGACCTTTGGTTTGTATGGCGAAGTACTACCAAACCAGAACGGGGCGCCTGTGCGACTCACCGTGCCGTGGAAGTACGGATTCAAAAGCGGTAAGTCGATTGTTCGAATCCGCTTTCGTGAGCAGATGCCACGCACCAGCTGGAACGTGGCCGCCCCCAGAGAGTATGGTTTTTACTCAAACGTGAACCCGCAAGTCGATCATCCGCGCTGGTCGCAGGCCAAAGAGCGGCGCATTGGCGAAGACGGATTTTTACAGCGTAAACGGCCAACCCTGATGTTCAATGGTTACGCGGAACAAGTCGGGTCTCTGTATGCCGGAATGGACTTGAAAAAGTTCTTTTGATGGCAGCTGGTTTGTCTTTTAGCCCAGTGCGCCACTGGACAGCGCAATGAATGCAACACGCTTGTTATGGTTGCGTATCGCTGTCTTTATCCTGTGCCTGCTGCCATTCATCCGCTTGTTTGTCCTTGGATATAACGACGAGCTCGGCGCGAACCCGGTCGAGTTCGTTACCCGTTCTACCGGAATCTGGACGCTGGTGTTTGTCTGCCTGACCCTGGCAGTGACACCGCTACGTCGCCTGACTGGTTTTACCTGGCTAATTCGATTACGCAGAATGCTCGGGCTATATGCTTTTTTTTACTCGGCGATTCATCTGGCAACCTATGTTTGGTTCGATCAGTGGTTTGACTGGTCTGCCATTGTCGTCGACGTAATAAAGCGCCCGTTCATTACAGCCGGATTTGTCGGTTTCCTTATTATGGTGCCGCTGATGCTGACTTCAAATAACTTCAGCATGCGCCGCCTGGGCCGGCGCTGGGGGCGCCTGCATAAAGCGGTATACATCGTTGGTCTTGCCGGCATCATTCATTTTTGGTGGCACAAGGCAGGCAAGAACGACTTCTTTGAGCCGACGATTTACGCAGTGATTGTCCTGATTTTGTTAGGTCTGCGCTATTACTGGTTCAGGGCTGACAAGAAGAAAGCGGCATTACGCGCAGCCGGTCACCGGGCCGACAAGTCGGGCCTATCGGGAAAATCAGGGTGCTCAGGACAACCTGAACTTTCCGGATCAGCCAGTAAGCCGGCTCTCACCGGACATCAGTGATTGCACGCTTTCCCGCTCGCGGACAACATGGACGGTTGCACCGTCAACCATGAGCTCAACCGGCCGGGTACGCGAGTTGTAATTAGACGCCATTACCATGCCGTAAGCACCGGTGTTGGCAATGGCCAGCAGATCACCTTCAGCCAGCGCCAGCTCGCAGTTTTTGGCCAGCCAGTCACCACTTTCGCAAACCGGGCCTACCAGATCCCATATGAGGGTTTTGGTCTTGGCCTGTGAGTCTGTGTTCGCCTGACCACTTTTCACCGGGTCAACCCGGTGAAATGCGTCGTATAAAGACGGTCGCAATAAATCGTTCATTGCGGCATCAACAATGGCGAAGTTTTTGGCCTCAGTTGGTTTCAGGTATTCAACCCGTGTCAACAACACGCCGGCGCCAGCCACCATTGATCGACCAAATTCGAACATCAGTTCATAACGGGTCGACTCATCGCCGAGTTGTTCGATGAGTCGGTTGCTGATCGCCTCAATTAAACTGCTTCGCGCGGGCACGCTTTCGCCTTCGTAAGGTATGCCAAGGCCCCCGCCCAGGTCGATGTGGTCTAACTCAATGTTGTGGGTAGCAAGCGTGCGAATCAATTCGATTAACTTATCCAGCGCCGCGAGAAATGGCGCGAGCTCGGTTATCTGCGATCCGATGTGGCAATCAATGCCGGAAATTTTAATGCCAGGTAACTGGGCCGCAATTTGATAAACCCTGACCGCCTGTTCATGGGCAATGCCAAATTTGTTTTCGCGCAAGCCGGTGGAAATATACGGATGGGTGCCGGCATCCACATCGGGATTCACCCGGATCGATATCGATGCCACTCGCCTCATTTGCGCAGCAATGTCTGATATGCGGTGCAGTTCAGGTTCAGATTCGACGTTGAAGCAACGTACTCCAGCCTCCAGGGCCATGCGAATCTCGTCGTGACTCTTACCCACACCCGAAAAGACAATTGACTCGCCAGTGCCACCCGCAGCCAGTACACGCGCGAGTTCTCCGCCCGAGACAATATCGAAACCGGCCCCTTCGCGGGCCAGGCAGTCGAGTACCCCGAGATTCGAATTGGCCTTGATGGCATAACAGACCGTCAGCTTATGCGCCGAACGGGCACCGGCAAATTCACGATATGCATCGACGATGGCTTTGCGCGAATAAACGTAAGCTGGGGTGCCATGGGTTGACGCAATGTCGTTCAGGGGAACATCTTCGACAAATAGCTCGCCGTTTCGATAGGTAAATTCGGACATGTCGGTACGGGATGGAAGGGTGAGGGAAGGTGGTAGAACAGCCGAACTACTTCGGAATGCTTGACGGTATCGGTGACAGCTTCCCATTATCAGTCGCCTGTTTATCGGTGGCCGTATCGGTTTGCGCATCGGACGTAGCTTCCGGCGCTTGATCAGCGCCTAGCGAACTATCTATGCGCAAGACGTTTTGTTTGGGTAGCTTGTCGGCTGGTAAATACAGTGGGCCACGCTGCCCGCAGCCACCAAGCAGCGCGGTACCGGCACCAGCAATACTTAGCGTCAATAGCAGGCCAATGCCGTTTCTTGATGCCGACCGCAGCGCAGAACCAGTTTTTGGTGCTACTTCAATGGCAACGCAGGTGATAGGGGCAGCGGGCATGAGTCTTCACTGGCAAGAGGTAAGATGATGGTTGGATTGTTACATGCCCAGGCTATATGAGCGAACAGCAGTTTATTTCGGAATGCGAGCAATTGCTTAACGCAATTGAAGATGCCCTTGATGGTGTTGGTATTGATGTCGACTTCAATCGCACCGGACACGTGCTTGAGATCGAATTCGACAACTCTTCGGTGATTGTCGTTAATGGCCAGGTGCCGATGCGGCAGATCTGGCTTGCCGCACCGTCAGGTGCTCATCACTTCCACAAACTAGATGGTCGTTGGGTCGATACCCGCAGCAATGAGAGCTTCAACGCCGTATTGTCGCGCTGCGCCAGCGTGCAAAGCGGGCAAGAAGTTATTGTGGCCGTTGGCTAAAACACTTCATTTCGCAGGTTTTCAGCTGCTCTTTTGCCGCGTGTCCCTGTGGTGATCCCACCTTCGGACATGCCCAGGGTTTGAATCCCTGATTCCGGGGTCGCTTCGCTTAGATACAAGTCACCTTGAATTTGAAGCAAGCCCGCAGGTGGCTTTTGCCTCGCAAGTGGCACACCCTTAAGAGCGCCGCGCATATAAGTCATCCAGATAGGAAGGGCGACCTTTCCGCCGGTTTCTACTACGCCCAGTTCTCGCGGGGTGTCATATCCAACCCAGGCAGTGGCGGCAATACTCGGCTGATAGCCAACAAACCAGGCGTCGTGCGAATCGTTGGTTGTTCCGGTTTTTCCAGCCACATCTTCCCTGCCGAGCTTTCTTGCTTCAGCCGCCGTGCCTCTGCGGGCAACGTCGCGCAGCATCGAATCGATAATGTAGGCATTGCGCGCGTCGATTGCACGGTTGTTTTCGTCCCCGGCAAGTTTTGGTGCGGCCACCGCGACGAGGTTTCCTTCAGAGTCAGTGATGTGTGAAATCAGGTAGGGATCGACTTTATAGCCGCCGTTGGCAAAAACCGATATTCCCCCAACCATTTGTAGTGGGGTGACTAGCCCGGAGCCAAGTCCGAGTGTGAGCACCGGTGGGTGTTTGCCGGGGTCAAAGCCAAAGCGGGTGATGTATTCACGCGCATAGCGTCCACCGATTCGTTGCATGACTCTTACCGAGACCATGTTTTTCGAACGCAGTAGTGCGGTGCGCAGGGTTACCGGCCCATCAAAGCGTCCGCCAAAATTCTTTGGCTCCCACAACTGGGGGCCTTCTTCCGGATCTTCGTCAATCAGTGATATCGGTGCGTCGTTGATCACGGTTGAAGTGGTGAAGCCTTTGGCCAGCGCAGCCGAGTAAATAAAAGGCTTGAAACTCGATCCCGGCTGGCGCCACGCCTGAGTAACCCGGTTGAAGCGGTTTTGATCAAAATTGAACCCGCCAACCAATGCCCGAATTGAGCCGTCATAGGTATTGACAGCGGCAAATGCTGCCTGGACTTCGGGTATCTGGGCAAGTTCCCAGTTCTCCCCGCGTTCAACAATTCGCACCACTGAGCCGCGTCGCGGCCGGTTGGGCGGCGGTGGCGTGCCTTTACGCTGGGTTCTAAAGGTGCCGATGGCCAGGTCCATGGCATCACCCCGAATCAAAACAGGCTTGCCTTCACCTAAGCTGACCTCGATGCCTTTTTTGCGACTGGCACTAAGTACCACTGCAGGAATCAGACCTTCGATTGGTGAAATTTTTACTAACGCCTCACGAATTTGACGGGCCGCTTCGTCGGCATTGTCGCTTAGTTCGAGCTGTCCTTCGGGGCCTTTGTATTCCTGGCGTTTCTCGTAGTCCAGAATGCCGTCGCGCACCGCGGTTCGGGCCAGAATCTGGTCTCGGGAGTGGACCGTCGTGTACACCTTAAGGCCGGCCGAATAACTTGCCTCCTGGTAGCTGTCATAAACCAGGGTTCGCGCCAGTTCGGCAACAAACGGGGCAATTTCTGAAATGTCATCGGTCGGTGCCGTATAGACCAGTTTTTCGGCAAAAGCTGCGTTGTATTCGTCCTGATCGATAAAGCCATTTTCGAGCATTCGACGCAAAATATAGTGCTGACGCGCTGTAGCCCGGGTTGGGTTCACCAATGGGTTATAGCGAGACGGCGCTTTTGGCAGCCCGGCTAGCATCGCGGCTTCGGCAACCGAGATCTGATCCAGTGATTTACTGAAATAGGTTCTGGCTGCGGACTCAAAACCGTAGGCGCGCTTGCCAAGAAATATCTGGTTCAGGTACAACTCGAGAATGTCTTCCTTGCTCATTTGGCGCTCGATTCTGAGCGCGGCCAGTGCCTCGGCAATTTTGCGGGTATAAGTTTGTTCATTACTTAGAAAGAACTCGCGCGCCACCTGCTGCGTAATAGTGCTGGCCCCTTGCACTGTGCCCCCGGCGCGAAGGTTTGCCAGCGCGGCGCGCAGGATGCCAATGAAGTCGACGCCGGAATGTTCAAAAAAGCGGGCGTCTTCAGCTGCTAGTACGGCTTGTTTAACGATGAGTGGGATCTTTTCGTACGCAACATATTTACGCCGCTCGGTTCCAAACTCGCCGATCAGCTGGTTATCAACCGTGTAAATCTGTAGTGGCATTTTGGGTCGGTAATCGAGCATGCCGCTGATTGGGGGCAGCCTGTCATTAGCCAGCACCACGATAAGAGTTGTTCCCAGGGCGCCGCAGATCACCAGGAAAGCCGGAATACCAAGCAGCCAGCCAAATAGCCGAAGGAATGAGAATCCCGCTTGTCGAGTTCGTATCACGTTACTGTTGCCTTATAACTACAAAAGGGGAGGGCCACCCTTGGCAGGATTTGCGCAGGGCTGGCATCGTTTCTCTAATTATAGGGTCAGGAAATCCGACGAACCGTTGTTCCCAAGCCTGCTACTTTGACCTTAAGAGCCTGGGTCACCGAACCGATGGTCGTTTAATGGCGACAGAAGTTCACCGTCGGTACCGCTGACACAACAAAAAACTTTACAGTGCTTCGGGCCGATGGCTAGCATTGAAGTGATTTATCGAAATTCGACATAAGCCATTGAAGAAAATTGGCTTTTTTTTGCTGCGAGGCTCAGTTGGGATTCTCCATATCAAGTTTGCTCGGAAGGTCACTTCCCCCTTTGGTCGGAGTCGACCTCAGCTCGTCCAGTGTAAAACTGGTCGAATTGGGCCGTGGTGACCGCTCAATGATGAAACTCGAGCGTTACGCGATCGAGCCAATTGAACGCGGAGCCATTGTTGACGGGGCAATTGAGAAGCCCGAAGCTGTCTCAGAAGCGCTACGAAAAGCGTTGCGAAAAGCGAACACTAAATGCAAAGAAGTTGCGCTCGCGTTGCCATCGGCTGCCGTGATCACTAAGAAAATTATGCTGCCTGCTGACCTGCGTGAAGAGGACTATGAAGTCCAGGTCGAAAGTGAGGCCAGTCAGTACATTCCATTCCCCATTGAGGAAGTTAACCTCGACTTTCAGATTCTTGGTCCGTCCGAGCATGCTGAAGACGAGGTGGACGTCCTGCTTGCAGCCTCCCGGCGTGAGAAAGTCGACGACCGGGTGGCCATCGCCGAGATGGCAGGGGTCCGGCCAACCGTCGTTGATGTTGAGCCTTACGCGGTGCGCGCTGCTGTCGACCACGTTTCTGCATTTTTGCCCAACGCAGGCGAGGGTCAGATTATTGCCCTGGTGATGGTGGGTCAGAACGCGACATACGTGACGATCGTACTGAACGGTCAGACGATTTTTGAACGGGAGCAGACCCTCGGTGGTAATCAGCTGACCCAGGACATCGTCCGGATGTACGGCATTACCTACGAGGAAGCCGAGGTCAAGAAACGCACGGGGGATCTGCCGGACACCTACCAGGACGACTTGCTGAATCCATTCATTGAGCAAGGCGCAACCGACATCAGTCGCGCGTTGCAGTTTTTCTTCACATCAACCCCGTATTCGCGGGTCGATCAAATTTACCTCGCTGGCGGTTCAGCTGTAATTCCTGGGTTTGCTGATGCGGTTGCTGATCAAACCCAGGTGCCCACCGATGTCTTCTCGCCGTTTCAGGGCATGGAGGTTTCAGACTCGGTGCGCGAGCGTCAGCTGCGAATGGATGCGCCCTCGCTGCTGGTTGCAACCGGTCTGGCGATGCGGAGGTTCGACGCATGAATCGGATAAGTATTAATCTGCTGCCGCATCGGGAGATGCGGCGCGAGCGCAGAAAGAAAGACTTCATCGGTCTGATTGGTATGGTCGCTGTACTGGGTATAGCAACCGCCGGCTCAATCGGGTTTGGTATTAATTCTCAGATTGATGCCCAGCTTGAACGCAATGCTTTCATCACAAAAAAGAACACGGAGCTGGATTCAAAAATTGCGGAGATTTCTTCTCTGGAGCAAGAGATCAAGTCTCTCCAGGAGCGTCAGGGCGCGGTAGAGAGCCTGCAAAGTAATCGAACAATTCCGGTTCACATGTTTGACGAGCTAGTGAAACACGTACCTGAAGGTGTCTTCCTGACCAAACTGACTCAGGATGACAAGAAGATCAGTATGGTTGGCCAGGCTCAGACGAACGAACGAATCGCCGACTTTCTGCGCAACCTTGCCTCGCGTACCCCGTGGATGGAAAAACCTGAGTTGTCAAAAATTGCTCTGGTCAAGGTCCGGGGTAAAGGCCGCACTCAGGATGAGGAACGGCAATTGTTCGAGTTTTCGCTCAACGCAATCATCAAGGCACCGGCTGATGAGGCGTCAGATCAGACTGACGCCCCTCGCGCATCAGGCCCAAAAGCCGTGGCAAGAAGGTAAGGGCTAATGAAAAACATTGATATCACGGCGATTAAAGCCGAATTCGAGGGCTTAAACGGCCGTCACCCAGGCTTGTGGCCGACTATTCCCAAGACAATGCTTTTGGTCGCGGGTTTTGCATTGCTGTGCTTTCTCGCCTACATGTTCTACTGGAAAGGGCTCTGGGAAAATCTCGAGGCGACACAAACAAAAGAAGTCAAGCTGCGGGCCGATTTTCAGAAGAAGATGAAGCAGGCGGTTAACCTGCCAGAGTTGCGCAAGCAAAAAGAACAAGTCGCTCAATACGTTTCTATTCTCGAGAAACAACTGCCTAGTAAGGCTGAGATGGATGCCTTGCTTTCAGACATAAACCAGGCAGGTGTTGGCCGCGGCTTGCAGTTCGAGCTGTTCCAGCCGCAACAAGTGGTTGTTCGTGATTACTACGCAGAACTGCCGATTTCAATTCGACTGGTTGGTGGATTTCACGAGCTCGGGCACTTCACCAGCGACGTGGCGAACCTGCCCCGTATCGTGACCCTCAACAACGTTGGCCTGAAGCGCGACGAAAGATCCGGGCAGTTGATCATGGAAGCGATCGCCAAGACCTACCGCTATCTTGATCAGGACGAGGTTGCTATGCAACGGGCGGCGCAGGCTAAATCCAATACATCTACGAGACGACGATGAGCAGGACGTCCAGTAAAACCAACAAACGGATCCCGGCGCGTGCGGTTGGGGCAATTTGCGTTCTGTTTCTCGGCGCGGGTTGTGATGCCAATGTCTCTGAGATCCAGACATGGATGGAGGAAGTAGAAGCAAGCATTCCTCCCGATCCGACGACATTGCGCGAGCCGAAGAAATTTGAGCCATTCCGTTACGAGATCGTGGAAGCCGTTGAACCATTCTCTCCAACCAAGCTGGCAGCCTTGCAGGATCCAATGCAGGTTCGCGCGAAAGGCGGTTTGGCACCTGATACCAGCCGACGCCGGGAGATTCTTGAGAACTTCCCGGTTGAGCAAATCGAAATGGTCGGCTATTTGCGACGCAAAGCCACGAACACTGCGTTGCTCAAAGTTGACGATACGGTCTATCAGGCACGTGTTGGTAACTACGCCGGTCAGAATTTTGGCGTAATTACCGGTATTGACGAGACGCAAGTCTTACTTAGAGAACTAGTACAAGACGCGACAGGCGATTGGGTCGAACGCGAAACAGCGCTTAAGTTGCAGGAGAGCTCACAATGAGGACAGGCCCGGACTACATCGGCCAGGGGACCGCAGTCGCTACGGCGGCTAACGCAGGACTTTTGCGCAAACCGCAAGGGGATACAAACACTGCACTTTGGGTAATAGCTTGTCTGTGCGTGTTGTTGGCTGGCCTGTTGGCCAGTGCCAGCGCGTATGCCCAGAGTAACGTAATTGAAGCCGTTTCCTCGGCGAGCCGGGGCGATACAAGCTACCTGCGTATCCGTATGCGCCAGCCGCTGAAAGCGCTGCCGCCGAGCTTTACAGTAAATAATCCGCCGCGTATTGCATTGGATCTTCGCGATACAACTAATGAGTCATCAACGACTACGCTTACCCCAGAGCAGGGCGAGGTGCGCGGGGTCAACATTGTTACCGCTGGATCGCGTTCCCGGATTATCGTGAGCCTGAAGCAGCAAATGCAATATCGCGCGACGATCGAAGGCAATGATCTGCTAATTACCCTCGATCCAGTCGTTCTGACAGGTGATGCAGAAACTAAGGCTGTCGCACCGTACAGCTTCTCGCAAAGCAAGCCCTCTGATGGTCATGCCTTGCGTGATATCGATTTTCGCCGCGGCAAAAATGGTGAAGGCCGAGTGGTTGTTGAGTTGTCTGACGGTGATATAGGGGTCAACGTACGTCAGCAGGGTAAAAAGCTGGTTGTCGACTTTCAAAAAACTGCGCTGCCGAACAACTTGCGTCGCTTGCTTGATGTCGCTGACTTCGGTACGCCGATTAAGTCAGTCAAAGCGTATCAGCAAGGTGACAATGCCCGGATGGTGGTAGAACCCGATGGCTTGTGGGAGCACAACGCGTATCAAAGCGAAACCCAGTTTGTTATCGAGGTTAAGAAGATAGATGAGAACCCGAACAGCCTCGCGCAAGGTACGCATAAGGGTTACCAGGGAGAGCGCTTGTCGCTGAACTTCCAGAATGTTGATGTACGGGCATTGCTGCAGGTTATTGCCGACTTCACGAATTTGAACATTGTCACCAGCGATTCTGTTGGTGGAAGTCTGACCTTACGCCTGAAGGATGTGCCGTGGGATCAGGCCCTGGACATCATCATGCAGTCCAAAGGGCTCGACATGCGCAAGAATGGCAATGTATTGCTTGTTGCGCCTGCCGAAGAACTGGCGGCTAAAGAAAAGCTAGAGTTGGAGTCGAAAAAGCAAATTGCTGAAATCGAACCGTTGCGTACTGAAGTTTTTCAGCTGAACTATCAGAAAGCGGACGAGCTGAAAACCCTGCTGTCGGGTGACGGGAAACAAAGCATTCTGTCGGCGCGTGGCAGTGTCGTTGTTGTCGCTCGCACCAACAAGATGTTTGTGCAAGACGTCTTGTCCAGCCTTGAAGCTGTTCGCAGCATGGTTAATCAGGTTGATATCCCGATTCGCCAGGTGCTTATCGAAGCCCGGGTTGTCGAAGCCGATGACCGGTTTAGTAGAAACCTCGGTGTGAAACTGGGTTACAACGATGTGCGCAGCACGGTTTACAGCACAGCAACCGATGCCCAGGGTAATACGATAAACATTCCAACTTACGGCGCTGGTTCCAGTGTTGGTAACGGCTTCATGACGGTTTCTGGCAATCTAACCGGAGTTGCAGAGCTGTCCTCACAGCAGGGTTCTGACCTGAGTGGCATTAATGCCCAAGGCCTCGGTAGATTGACTGCGCTGGATAACACCAACTTCGTAAACCTGCCGGCCCAGGCAATTTCCGGGTCAAACGCCGCTGCCTTTGCTATCAGTTTGTTCGGGTCGAGTCTGACCCGCTTCCTGAACCTGGAATTGTCGGCTCTTGAAGCAGACCAACGCGGCAAAGTGGTATCGAGCCCGCGTGTGCTGACGGCGGATCAGACCAAGGCGGTAATCGAGCAAGGTACAGAGCTGCCCTATCAGCAGGCAACATCCAGTGGTGCTACTTCGGTCGCCTTCCGCAAGGCCAACCTGCGCTTGGAGGTGACTCCGCAAATCACACCGGAAGGTGCCGTTATCCTGGCTGTTGAGGTGAACCGCGACGCGGTTGGGCAGTTGACGACTGCAGGTTTTGCTATCGATACCCGGCGGGTACAAACCCAGGTCCTGGTTGAAAACGGCGGCACCGTTGTGATCGGCGGCATTTATGAGCAGTTTGAACGTAACCGCACTAACAAAGTGCCAATTCTGGGCGACATTCCGATTCTTGGTCACTTGTTCCGGGATAACCAGAAAACAAACGATCGCACCGAGTTAATGGTGTTCCTGACGCCGCGGGTAGTTACCGACACCACTTTGTCGCGCTAAGCCTGAACACCTGAACCATAGAGTTATGAGAACAACAATGGATATAGTTTCTTCAAATAGTGCCTGGAAACGCTTCGCAGCGTTTTTCACCGCTGCGCTGGCGATGGCCATTCTGTCTTCATGTGGCGGCCCGGGTGCCGGTGCCAATGGCAGCGGCTCGGTGGCCTCGCTGAAGGCCGCCGCCCTGTCGCTGGTAACCTCAGAAACCGCGCTGGGATCTGATGGCCGGACATCGGCGACGCTAACGGCAATTGTTAAAACAGACCAGAACGTCGCGCTGCCTGGTGAGGCAGTTGTCTTTTCGACTAACGACGTGGGCGCTAATCTCCAGGTGAATAACAACGTCACTGATGAGACCGGCAAGGCAACGGCAGTATTGTCAATTTCCGATAAATCGGTGCGCACTATTTTAGTGACTGCAAGGTCAGGTACGGTCAGCCAGTCGATTGCCATTCCGGTGGTTGGAACTTCTATTTCAATCAGCGGGTCCAACACAATTGTTTTTGACTCTCCGACCCAGTTTTCAGTGTCGGTTCGTGATTCGGGTGGTAACCCGGTAATTGGGGTGCCGGTCACGGTTTCGTCCGCTCAGGGCAATGATGTTGTGCCCGCGATTACAACCACAGACGCACAAGGTCAGACAAGTTTCGACGTCATTGGCCGGGTACAGGGTAACGATACGGTTACGGCTTCAGCCCAGGGTGTGAGCGAAGCCGTTAACCTGACTGTATCGGGGACGCAGCTGAGCTTTGTGAATCGCTGCGACACGACAGCCGGTCAGGTATCAACACCGCAGAATCCGTGTGCGAATACGGGTGATCCGCAATCACCGAGCCCGGGCGGCGGGCCGGCAACGAACGATTTGCCGGTGAACACAGCCGCGACACTCAGAGTTATTCTGATTGATAACGGTTCGCCAGTGAACGGGGCAATCGTTAATTTTTCTGCTACCCGTGGTACGTTGTCTGCTGCTAATGCGACAACCAATGCTGATGGTCTGGCAGTCGTCAATATTAACTCGAGCAGTGCCGGTATCAGTACGCTGACCGCGACTGCGCCGGGGGGGACCACTTCGACGATGCAGATCGACTTTGTGTCGACCCAGCCATCCAAAATTAACCTGCAGGCTAGCCCGACAGTTGTCGGCGCCAACCTTGATGCCAACGGTACTCGGTCGTCACAGCTGATTGCTGTGGTTCGCGACGCTGCTGATAATCCGGTGAAAAATCAACGGGTTGATTTCTCGTCAGTTACTGATCCGAGTAATGGCCGCATTGAGCCAGGCTTTGGTATTACCGACTCGTTTGGTGTTGCCACGGTCTCATTTATTGCTGGTTCAAACCCGACAGGTCCGGATCAGGTCGTGTTAAGGGCTGAACTGCCGGGAACTGCAATTTCAGATACGGCGACTTTGACCGTGTCCGATATTCAGTTATCAGTTGTGATGGGAACCGGTAACGACATTTCATCAAACCAGACGGAAACGGTTTATATCATGCCGTGGGTCGCGGTGGTTGCTGACTCATCGGGTAACCCGGTGGAGAACGCCCAGGTAATAGTTGCTGTCGAATCGACACAGTATCGGAAAGGCTTCTGGACCGAAGAGACCGGCGGTTCCGGGTGGATTCTCGAAGTTGGGAACCGGATTGACTGCCCGTCAGAAGATGTCAACAGAAACGGCCGTCTTGACCCGGGCCTGGAAGACCTTCAGACGTTTAATGCCGCGACTGGTCAAGGCCCCAACGGAAACGGTGACGGCGTACTACAGCCTGGTAGCCCGGCTGTTGCCGCAGTGCTAAGTGGCAGTACCACGGATGCGAATGGCTTGGCAGAAATTACGCTCACTTATCCGAAAAGCACGGCATTTTGGACCAGGGTGTTAATGAAGGTCACCATGACTACAACGGCGGGCACGGAGGGCTCAGCTTCCCAGGAATTCTGGTTGCCACTGAAGGGTGAGGACATTTCCAGTACTACTGTATCCCCACCTGGTGCAACCTCGCCACTCGGACCTTACGGCGGCGTACTGGATTGCCTGGATCCAAACTAAGAGAACGATCCACCGCTAACGCGGTAATCTTAGGGGCTGGGTAACCAGCCCCTATTTTTTTGGTGCGGTCTTTTTCATGAAATGTTCATTGGTTTTAGTTGGCATGCCGGGTTCGGGCAAGTCAACAATTGGCCGGCGGCTGGCTCAGCGGCTAGACCGGCCATTTGTCGACGCTGATGCCGAGCTGGAGTCGCGCTGCGGGGTCAGTGTCGCCACCGTCTTTGAGATTGAAGGGGAAGACGGGTTTCGCGAGCGTGAGTCCCGGTTACTGGCTGAGTTGATCGAACAGCCTGAGCTGGTGGTCGCCACTGGTGGAGGGGTTGTGGTTACTCCGGTGAATCGCGAATTGATGAAGCGCGCCGCCACCGTCGTTTTTCTGCAAGCCACCCTCGGCGAGTTGTGGAACCGGCTGCGCAATGATCGCAAGCGGCCTTTGCTGCAGTCGAATGATCCGCGCAAACGCATTGCCCAATTGCTGGAAACCCGCCAGCCGTTATACGAATCGGTTGCTGACCTGACAGTCCGCTCCCGGCGCCAGTCGGCTGAAAGATTCACTAACGAAATTGTCCGGGCCCTGGTGTCCGCGCATTTACTGGAACCGGCCGAAATACCGGACCGTGCAGGCAACAATGGAACCAAAACGTGAATAACTTATCCACGCGAACACTTGAGGTCTCGCTCGGCGAGCGCAGTTACCCGATTCTGATCGGGGAAAATTTACTGGCTACTCAGTGTGATCCACTGCTTGAGCTAGTCACCGGGCGGCAGGTTGCCATTGTCAGTAACCCGACTGTCTACGGTTTGTATGGTGATGGCTTGCGCGCCCAGGTGGCCGCTCAGGCAAGCACGGTAATCGATATTGCTTTGCCTGATGGTGAGGCACACAAGAACTGGCAGTCTTTGAATAGTGTCTTTGACGCATTGCTGGCAGCCCGCTTTGATCGTCAGTGTGTGATTATTGCCCTGGGCGGCGGTGTCATTGGTGACGTGGCAGGGCTGGCCGCAGCCTTATACCAGCGCGGCGTCGACTGTATTCAAGTGCCGACCAGCCTGCTGGCACAAGTCGACTCATCGGTCGGGGGTAAGACGGCTATCAATCATCCCGCCGGAAAGAACATGGTTGGCGTATTTCACCAACCGCGCCTGGTGATTGCCGATATGTCTGTTTTGAAAACCCTGCCGCCACGCGAATTGTCAGCAGGTCTGGCCGAGATGCTCAAGCATGGCGCGATTGCCGACGTCGCTTATCTGGAGTCAATCGAACAAGGCATGGCTCAATTGCGCGCCTGTGATCCCGCGACAATGGCGGCTGCTGTACTGCGGTCCTGCGAGATCAAATCTGCCGTGGTTGCGGCTGACGAGCGTGAGGGCGGGGTACGAGCCATACTAAATTTTGGGCATACCTTTGGTCATGCTATTGAATCGGGCCTGGGTTACGGTCAGTGGCTGCACGGCGAGGCGGTCGCAGCCGGCATGATAATGGCCGCCGATTTGTCTCACCGTTCGGGTTTGCTTGAAGCTGAGGTCGGCACTCGCCTGGCACAGGCGAATGCATCAGCCGACCTGCCAGTTGCCGGGCCGGCATGGCCGGTCGAGCGCTACCTGGACTTAATGACTGTTGATAAAAAGGCTGCTCAGGGGGTGCCGCGATTTGTGTTGCTCGACGGTTTGGGAAAGGCCAGGGTCAGCCGGGTCGATGAGTCTCTGGTTCGCGAAACTCTGTCCGCCTATGGGACACTGACCGACACTGACCGGCGGGTCTGAGCAATCACTATTCCGCTCTTGACCCTAGTCCAAATGTGCACAATATTGGTGCAATATATTCTGAAATGCACTGGTGTAATGAGCTGGCGGCGTATTCATAATGCGTTTGTGCCAGACCCGCCCGAAAGTTCTCACATCGTGGTGAGGTGGTTTCGAACAATTGGCCCATGCGGTATATTCGGCCTCCCGAATTCGATGCTGTTGCCTGTCCGTCCCTCTAATTACCCGGACGCAAACATGGACTGAACGCTGATCGGGTGGATGCAAATCCGGGGATTTGCCTGCCGAGCGGGTCAAACAATTCGATCGACAACGCCAGTAACAAAGCCACTAACAGGCAGGCGGCTCCCCGTCGCCAAGAACAAATATCCGGCCATTGGCCGACAGGTAGGGCATAGGCCCGTTTTCAGAGGTGAGTTGAATGGAAATTGCTCAGCGCCAATTGGCCCAGGGGCTTTACGACCCGCGCAATGAACACGATAGCTGTGGCGTTGGTTTTGTTGCCCATATCAAAGGCAATCGAAGCCACGGCATTATCGATCAAGGCTTGCAGATCTTGTGCAACCTGGACCATCGCGGCGCGGTTGGTGCAGACCCGCTGATGGGTGATGGTGCCGGATTACTGGCGCAGATTCCTGACCTGTACTTTCGCGAAGAGATGCGTCGCCAGGGTGTTGAACTGCCCCCGGCTGGTGAATACGGGGTCGGGATGATTTTCCTGCCTAAAGAGCCCGCGTCGCGCCTGGCCTGCGAGCAGCAACTGGAACGTTCCGTGCTTGCTGAAGGCCAGCGGGTCCTGGGTTGGCGAGATGTGCCGGTTGACTCGGCGATGGAGATGTCGCCGTCTGTCAAAGAGAAAGAACCCGCAATTCGTCAGATATTTATTGGCCGCGGCGAAGACATCATGGTGACCGACGCCCTCGAGCGTAAGTTGTACGTTATTCGCAAGCGGGCCAGCCACGATATTCAAAGGTTGCGTCTGAAGCACGGCAAAGAGTATTACGTCGTGTCAATGTCGGCACGCACGGTGATCTACAAAGGTTTGTTACTGTGCGGGCAAGTCGGCCAGTATTTCAAAGATTTGCGGGATCCCCGATTTGTGTCGGCGATGGCGTTGGTACATCAGCGATTTTCTACCAATACGTTTCCGGAATGGCCGCTGGCTCATCCGTATCGGATGGTTGCGCACAACGGTGAAATCAATACAGTCAAAGGCAACTACAACTGGCTGCGGGCGCGCGAAGGCGTAATGAAATCACCTGTCCTCGGTGACGACTTAGCCAAGCTCTACCCAATTGTGTATCCGGGTCAGTCAGATACCGCCACCTTTGACAACTGCCTTGAACTACTCACCATGGCGGGTTATCCCCTTGCCCATGCCGTAATGATGATGATCCCGGAGGCCTGGGAAAATCACAAACTGATGAATGCCAAGCAGCGTGCGTTCTACGAATTTCACGCGGCCATGATGGAGCCCTGGGACGGGCCTGCCGCAATTGCATTTACAGACGGTCGACAAATTGGCGCCACGTTGGACCGAAACGGTTTGCGCCCTGCTCGCTATTGCATCACTGATGACGACCTGGTGATTATGGGTTCTGAGGCCGGCGTACTGCCAATTCCAGAAAGCAAAATTAAGAAAAAGTGGCGCTTGCAACCGGGCAAAATGTTCCTGATTGATCTGGAACAAGGCCGCATTGTTGATGACGCAGAGCTTAAGCAGCAACTGGCCAACAGCAAGCCATACCGCGAATGGATTGATGCGATTCGGGTGAAGATTCAGGATATCGAAATCGATCCGCGTGATGCCCAGTACCTCGTGACCCCGGCCCGTCCCGGGGTGAGTCTGCTCGACCGTCAGCAAGCGGCCGGGTTTACCCAGGAAGATATTAAATTCCTGATCGGGCCAATGGCGGAGAATGGTGAAGAAGCCACCGGTTCGATGGGTAACGATACGCCCCTGGCTGTCCTGTCTGACCGGAAAAAGCCGCTTTATAACTATTTCAGGCAATTGTTTGCCCAGGTGACCAACCCGCCGATTGATCCAATTCGCGAAGAACTGGTGATGTCGTTGGTGAGTTTTGTCGGGCCCAAGCAAAACCTGCTGGACTTGAACAACACGAATCCGCCCATTCGGCTTGAGCTTGATCAACCGGTGCTTGACTTTGAAGACATGGCAAAAATCCGTGGGGTCGAGCATTACACGGGTAACAAGTTCAAGTCTTATGAGGTCAACGTCTGTTACCCGGTTTCCTGGGGGCGTGACGGCATTGAGGCGCGTCTTGCGTCGCTGGCTTCAGAAGCAGAAGACGCGGTGCGCAAGGGTTACAACATTCTGATCGTCTCCGACCGGATGACTGATGCGGACAATGTTGCGATTCCAAGCCTGCTGGCAATGAGTGCTATTCACCAGCATCTGGTTGATCGGGGTCTGCGCACTTGCACAGGGCTGATCGTTGAAACCTCGTCAGCCCGCGAGGTGCACCACTTCGCCACGCTTGCGGGCTACGGCGCTGAGGCCATTCATCCATACCTTGCGCTTGAAACACTGGTTGATATTTACGCAGGCCTGCCTGAAAGCGTTGGGCCCGATAAAGCCATCAAAAACTACATCAAGGCGATTGGTAAAGGCTTGCGCAAAGTCATGTCCAAGATGGGCATCTCAACTTACATGAGTTACTGCGGCGCGCAGATATTCGAAGCGGTCGGTTTGTCATCAGAAGTCTGTGTCAAGTACTTCACCGGAACGCCGTCCAATATCGAAGGCATTTCCGTTTTTGATATCGCTGAAGAGGCGTTGCGCCGCCATCTTGAAGCCTTCGGAGACAGCCCGGTGCTGGCCAATGCCCTTGATGCGGGCGGCGAATATGCGTACCGCACACGCGGTGAACAACACATGTGGACCCCGGATGCTATTGCTAAGCTACAGCACTCGACCCGGGGCAATACGTACAGCACCTTCAAAGAGTACACCCAGATCATCAATGATCAGTCGACTCGTCACATGACGTTGCGCGGTTTGTTTGAGTTCCGCACCGACTTGTGCGACCCCATAGACATCATCGAAGTTGAGCCGGCGTCAGAAATTGTCAAACGGTTTGCAACCGGCGCCATGTCACTGGGTTCGATATCAACCGAAGCCCATACAACGCTGGCAATTGCCATGAACCGCATTGGCGGTAAGTCAAATACGGGTGAGGGTGGTGAGGATCGCTTGCGTTACCGACCGGAAATGAAAGCGGGCAAGTCGGTGGTCAATGATGGTGACACACTCGCAGACATCATCGGCGCTGATCGCGTCGTAAGCAATATTCTGCTCAAAAGTGGCGACTCACTGCGTTCGAAAATCAAGCAAGTCGCGTCGGGTCGCTTTGGGGTTACCGCAGAGTATCTGTCGTCAGCGGATCAGATTCAGATCAAGATGGCGCAGGGCGCAAAACCCGGTGAAGGTGGGCAGTTACCCGGCCACAAAGTGTCGGATTATATCGGCCAGTTGCGCTATTCAGTGCCCGGGGTTGGGTTGATCTCTCCGCCACCTCACCACGATATTTATTCCATTGAAGATCTTGCTCAGCTGATTCACGACCTGAAAAATGCGAACCGTCGTGCCGATGTGTCGGTCAAACTGGTTTCCGAGGTTGGGGTTGGTACAGTGGCTGCCGGCGTGTCAAAGGCAAAAGCAGACCATGTCGTAATCGCCGGACATGACGGCGGAACCGGGGCCTCCCCATTGAGCTCGATTAAGCATGCCGGAACGCCTTGGGAGTTAGGTCTTGCAGAAACTCAGCAAACCCTGGTGCTGAACTGGCTACGCGACCGCATCACGGTACAAGCCGACGGGCAGATGAAAACCGGTCGCGATGTAGCAATTGCTGCTTTGCTTGGCGCTGATGAGATGGGTTTTGCCACTGCGCCCCTGGTGGTTGAAGGTTGCATAATGATGCGCAAGTGTCACCTGAATACCTGCCCGGTTGGCGTAGCTACACAAGACCCGGTATTGCGTGAACGATTTAACGGTAAACCCGAGCACGTGGTTAACTTCTTCTTCTTTGTTGCCGAAGAAGTGCGTGAAATCATGGCGTCGCTGGGGATGCGGACTTTCGATGAAATGATCGGGCGTTCCGATTTGCTTGATACCCGGGCCGGCATTGAACACTGGAAGGCCAAAGGTCTGGATTTCTCACGGGTATTTGCGCGCCCTGATGTGCCTGCGCACGTTGGGCGCTACCGTCAGGTGACGCAAAACCATAATCTTGACAAAGCGCTGGACAACAAGTTAATCGAGTTGTCGCAACCCGCGTTGTACAAGGGAGAGAAAGTGTCTTTCATCATGCCGGTGCGCAATGTGAATCGGACCGTTGGCACAATGCTGGCCGGTGAGGTCGCCTTGAACCATGGGCATGAGGGTTTGCCGGATGACAGTATTCATATTCAGTTCAATGGCACTGCTGGTCAGAGCTTTGGCGCATTCGCTACACGCGGGATGACCCTGGATCTGGTTGGTCAGGCGAACGACTACGTTGGTAAAGGGTTGTCCGGCGGTACCATAATTGTCCGTCCGACCAATGACTTCAGAGGCCCGGCTGACGAGAACATTATTGTCGGCAACACTGTGTTGTACGGAGCAATCGAAGGGCAGGCGTACTTATCCGGGGTTGCCGGCGAGCGGTTCGCGGTGCGTAACTCGGGAGCGACAGCGGTCATTGAAGGTACCGGTGATCATTGCTGTGAGTACATGACCGGGGGCACGGTTGTTGTACTAGGCGCGACTGGACGAAACTTTGGGGCCGGGATGTCTGGCGGGATTGCTTACGTCTATGACCGTGCTGCCAATTTCGAGGATTATTGCAATCCGGCGATGGTTGCTGTCGAAAAATTGCTGCCAACTTCCGTACAGATGGATACAACAGAACCGGCCACCTGGCATACCGGAGAGTGTGACGAGATTATTCTTAAAAACCTGATCGAAAAACACTTCAAGCTGACTGGTAGTACCAAGGCGGGGTCGATCCTTGAAAACTGGGAGCTTGAAAGGGCACGGTTTGTTAAGGTCTTTCCGCACGAGTATCGACGCGCGATGAGCGAAATGCACGAGAAATCGCAGGCGGGGCAGCAGCAGAAATTGACGGCTTGAATGTTGCGGGCGGGTGCCCGGTTACTGTCGGGTCATTGCAGGTAAAACGCGGTTGCAAGAAATACAAGGCTAACGAGATATGGGTAAAGTAACAGGGTTTCTAGAGTTCGAGCGGCTCAACGAAGCAGCGGAAAAAACAGACAATCGCACCAAGCATTACCGCGAGTTTGTTATGCACTTGTCGGATGAAGAAGCGTCCCGCCAAGGTGCCCGCTGTATGGATTGCGGGATTCCGTTTTGCCAAAACGGATGCCCGGTCAATAACATCATCCCCGATTGGAACGACTTGGTGTATCGCGGTGATTGGGAAAACGCGCTCGAAACTTTGCACTCGACCAATAATTTCCCTGAGTTCACCGGCCGGGTATGTCCGGCGCCCTGCGAGTCCGCGTGTACTTTAAACATTAACAGCGACGCAGTTGGAATCAAGTCGATTGAACACGCAATCATCGACAAAGGCTGGGAAATGGGTTGGGTGGTGCCACAACCACCCGCTGAGAAAACCGGGAAGAAGGTTGCGGTTGTCGGCTCCGGGCCGGCTGGCCTGGCCTGCGCCCAGCAACTGGCGCGTGCCGGTCACGATGTAACCGTTTATGAAAAGAATGACCGGGTCGGTGGCTTGTTGCGCTACGGGATTCCAGATTTCAAAATGGAAAAGTCCCATATCGATCGCCGGGTTGAGCAGATGATTGCCGAGGGAGTTACTTTTGCAACCGGCGTGTTGGTCAGCAGCGAACCCGATCTGGGAACCGTGACAAACTGGTCGCAAAAGCGGATCAATCCAGCCGATATCAAGGCTCAATACGATGCCGTCGTGTTAACCGGTGGTGCTGAACAACCACGCGACTTGCCGGTTCCCGGTCGAGAGTTGCGCGGTGTTCACTTTGCGATGCAATTTCTGCCGCAGCAAAATAAACGTGTTGCCGGCGACAGCGTGGATGGCCAAATTCTTGCGACTGGTAAAAATGTTGTGGTAATTGGTGGCGGAGATACTGGCTCAGATTGTGTCGGTACCAGTAATCGTCAGGGTGCAAAGCGAGTTGTCCAGTTCGAATTAATGCCACAGCCGCCTCAGGAAGAAGACAAACCAATGACCTGGCCTTACTGGCCGGTTAAGTTACGGACGTCTTCCTCACACGAAGAAGGTTGTGACCGGGACTGGGCCGTGACGACTAAAGCCTTTAAAGACGATGGCAAAGGTAACGTCAGCGCCTTGGTTTGCGCCCGGGTGGAGTGGACACAAAATGCTGATTCCGGCCGGATGGAAATGACCGAAGTGCCCGGGTCCGAATTTGAAATTGCCGCAGATCTGGTGTTGTTCGCCATGGGTTTTGTTTCA
Organism: Burkholderiaceae bacterium; assembly: GCA_049680625.1. GTDB lineage: Bacteria > Pseudomonadota > Gammaproteobacteria > Burkholderiales > Burkholderiaceae_E > JAUIAI01. The sequence continues at coordinate 51,050 of JBAUID010000116.1, forward strand.
CCGATTGGTGCGGTGCTGGATGGTTTTGGTGTCGAAAAAGATAACCGCAACAATGCCCTGGCAACAACGGAAGGTGAGGGTTGCTACCGAACCAGCGTTGACAAGGTCTTTGCCAGTGGTGACATGCGTCGCGGTCAGTCGCTCGTAGTCTGGGCTATTCGTGAAGGGCGGCAGTGCGCCCGGTCGGTTGACGAATTCCTGATGGGCTCGAGCGTCCTTCCGCGATAAGCATTGCCGAAACAACGGGCTCAGAGTCGCAGGTTAAACACCGCGTCGAGCCCGTTGTCGGTTTCGGCAATTTTTGCAGTCAGTAGCGAGCGGTCGGATGCCCACAGTGATGCAGCCATCCGACCCAGCATGCCAGCTTCCTTGGTTTCACCAGGAAAATACATCTGCGTCGTCAGGCGTTGGTTACCGTCGTCGATTCGAAAGTGGACGTGTGGTGGACGTGAGCCATAGGCAGTGGGTTTGATGGTCAGGAACTGGTATTGGCCCCGCGCATCGGTTCTTGTCTGCCCGTAGCCTTGAAATCCGTCCTGGGCGGGTTTTTCGCCGGCGTCATCAGGGTGCCGGTAACGCCCTTCATGATTTGCCTGCCAGATCGCTACTCGGGCACCGATGGCTGGTGAACCATCGGATCTGAGTACCTGGCCGGTGAGCCGCATTGCTATGCCAGGCGAGTATGGCTGGCGGTCATCCAGGACAATCAGGTTCTCGTCAACATCGCCATCCCAGCTCAGCGGATAAAACGGTCCTTCCGTTTCACTCGGCGTGCGGCCGGCGGCCGCGGCAGTATTTGCCTGGCCAGGCGGGCTGGCGCATCCGGCAACGGATGTGGCGCCCAGCGCCAGCAGAAATCGGCGTCGCCCGGAAGCTATCGGATCATTGTCATCAATCATTGTGGATACCTATGGTGCGATGGTGCATACCGAAGTCTGGCAATCCTTCGTGGATACTCGGTGCACCTTTAAGGAGCTTGCCCGATGTCCGGCAGTTTTGAGATATGCTGATAACGCGCCGTTACTCTAAATTTCGGCATTTCTTTGTCCTAATCCTTTATTTTAATCCTTTGTTTTTATCCTTTGTTTTAATCCTAATGTCAAGCTGGCACAGGGTTGATTTTACCAACCAGGCAATGGAAATCAGATGACAGAAAGCCACTCGTTTGCGGACATGTCCGCCTCCGCTCTGACCCGTGCTTATGCGAGCGGCGAAATATCTCCGGTTGAGGTCGCACGCGCGGTTTTTGATCGCATGGATCAATGGGAACCGTCGATAAACGCGATGTACCGGATCCACCGTGACCCGGCACTGGCGGCAGCGGCCGCTTCTGAAGCCCGATGGCGTAGTGGCCGGACAATGTCTCCGATTGACGGCGTGCCGGTTACCCTGAAGGAAAATTTAGATACTGTTGGTGACCCGACTCCGTCCGGCACTGCCGCCACGGTTCTGGTGAATAAAACAATCGATGCGCCACCGGCTGCGCGGGTACGCGAAGCGGGGTGCACAATTTTGGGCAAGACAACAATGCCCGACTTTGGCATGTTGTCATCCGGGTTGTCGTCGATTCACGGAGTGACCCGAAACCCCTGGCGTCTGGATCGCAATACGTCAGGTTCTTCGTCGGGGGCCGGGGCTGCCGGAGCGGCCGGTTATGGGCCGTTGCACGTGGGTACGGATATTGGTGGCTCAGTACGTTTGCCGGCATGCCATTGCGGATTGTTTGGTCTTAAACCCAGCCTGGGAAGAATTCCGATTGACCCGCCGTACATGGGTCGTGCGGCCGGACCAATGACTCGTACCGTGCAGGACGCCGCTTTATTGCTTTCAGTGCTCACCGGCCCGGACGACCGGGACTATATGAGTCTGCCGCATCAGCCGGTGGACTATGCCGGACAACTCGACGCATTAAACGTCAAAGGCCTGCGCATTGGTTTAATGCTTGAAATGGGCGTTGGAACCGAACCTGACCCGATTGTTGTCCAAGCGACTAAAGATGCTGGCGCAGCGCTGGAAAAACACGGCGCGATTGTTGAGCCGGTTGATAGCTTTTTGACCCAGGCAATGCTCGACGGTATTTGTCTGTTCTTTGAGGCCCGCTCTTTTAACGACATCAACGCCATGAGCGAGACAACCCGGGAAAAAATTCTACCGTTTATTGTGCAATGGTGTACTTATCGTGCGGGGTCTTTTTCCGGGGCCCAGGTGATGGAGGCTTATAGCCAGGTAGTGGCAATGCGTCAGGCTGCGGTACGCACAACAGGCGGATTTGACTACGTGTTGTCACCCGTTTCACCAATCCTGCCGTATGAGTTTGATCGCCATAGCCCGCAGGACGATCCGCATGACGCCTTACCTCATATCGCTTTTACCGTGGCCTACAACATGAGTGAACAACCCGCGTCATCGGTTAATTGGCATCATCACGAGGGCCTGCCTGTTGGTGTCCAGGTGATTGGTAAGCGGTTTAACGACCTGGGTGTGCTGCAGCTTTCCCGGGTGCTCGAACAGCTGCGCGGCCCGCAAGCCGAATGGCCTGGATTGCCAACGCCGGTCTAGTCGGTCAAGACCAGGCTAACTACTGGCTGGCTTCGTATATCCTGGTCTCCGGATAAAACGCATACCAGGCAAACCAGAAAGAAATCACCGTTGGTACCTCGGTGCCGGTTGAGTCCAGCAGGCGTGCCGTTTTGTGTTTGTCGTTGTACTCAACCGTCATCGGTTGATCGTCGTAGATGAAATGAACCGGCTTGCCGGCAATTCCTGCCTGGCGCAGCTGACTGAACGGCCATGCCATTTGTTCTTTACCGCCGACCAGACCAAGCACCAGCTCTTTGGGGTGAAAGCGCTCGCTGGCGTGACGTACGGCAAACATCACGGTCTTTGTGTCTTCATATCCCTGGTACGGGTTGCGTTGGTAATCGCGTTGATGACCCGTTTCGCTGGACAACACCAGGGTATCGGGATGGCGGTTCAACCAGTCTTCCCATGAGGTGTGCGCCATGACAACTGATTTCAACGGTGTGGTTTTCATCGGGCCTGCAACGGACTTCACCATCAGCTGCGACCAAAGTGATTCCGTTTGGCGGTCATAGAGCAATACATCGCTGTTGTAGAGCAAACCCGAGACGCCAAAGGTAAGCGCCTTGTTATTGATCGTTGCTTCAAATGCCATACCAGTGCCACACAGCGGGCAATAAGTGACGACAACCGGCTCATCCGCAAACTTGTCGTTCACAATCTCGTGCCAGTTCATGATCAGAATCGGATAGGCTTTGGCAACGCCGTTGCGCATAATGCCCATTACCCGCGTCTGTGGCTTGAGATGATCGGCCTGCGATGCGGTCAGAAACCGGGGTTCGTCGATGGCGGGAATGCCGTCACGAGGTGGTCCGCCGTGTTTTATCAGGGCTTCGGGAATCAAGGCATCACCGAGATCAAAACCGTTTAGTGTGTACGCGAAAGCACTGCGAATTGGCCCGTTGTCCGACAGGCTTGCGATGCAAAAGACAACCGCAAGCAGCACAACTGACCATAACCGAAAAATACTTCTGTCGTGCCGGGCTGCGTAGCCGCCTGATTGCTTACCGATGATCAGCCTGTGGCCGGACATTGGTTTCTCCGTTGATTCCCCAGGAATGTAGTCGCCGGTGGTGGCATTTCCTTACGATCGGGTGCGATACATGCCCATGCCTTTGACCCGCATAACAACTTCGTCATGTTGGTTGAACACTTCCCAGGTGGTATTTATCACTCCACGATCGGGCTTAGACTCAGAACGACGGGTGGAATTAATAATCGCTTTGCCACGCAGCTTGTCACCGGGGCGGACCGGAATCAGCCAGCGAATTTCGTCCAGCCCGGGGGATCCCATACTTGATTTGTGGGCAACAAAGCCGTCAACCATCATGCGCATCATGATGGAACCGGTCATCCAGCCACTGGCGATCAATCCGCCAAAATGGCTCTCGCGTGCGGCTTGCGGGTCGATGTGGAAATACTGCGGGTCGTACTTGCTGGCAAATTCAATGATTTCTTCTTCCGTCACTTCGTAACTACCGAAGTGAATTTCTTCACCGGCAACATAATCTTCGAAATAGCGGTCTTTAACGGGTACGGTCATTAGAGTCAGTTGTTGGTTGGGATGGTCGTATTTTGCCTGTAAGTTGACCGATTGCACGGCTGCAGACATCAGATACACTGGCAGGATCGTTGCCGGGCCTGTTGGCCAGACTGTTATGACTGAATCATCTTCTACCCGACCAGGCTTACATATCCCAACTAGCCCAACTAGCCCAACTAGCCCAGCCGTCTCGCCAATTAATACCGAATTTTTGCGTAATGCGATTCGCACGGTTCCTAACTGGCCCGAGCCAGGGGTACAGTTTCGCGATATCACACCATTGTTGCAAGATCCGCGTACTTTGCGCGTATTGGTGGATTCATTTGTGCACCGTTACATGAACACTAACCTCGATCTGGTTGCCGGTATTGATGCGCGCGGATTCATCCTTGGGGCAATTGTTGCCTACGAGCTGAACCTGGGTTTTATTCCGATTCGAAAGAAGGGCAAATTGCCATTCGACACAATTTCCGAAGAATATCAACTTGAATACGGCAGTGCGACCGTCGAAATGCATGCCGACGCAGCCGGAAGCGGTGATCGAGTCCTGCTGATTGACGACTTGATCGCTACCGGTGGCACCATGCTGGCTGGCAAAACACTGCTTGAAAGATTGGGCGCCAAGGTTGTCGAAGGTGCCGCTATTGTTGATCTGCCAGATCTTGGCGGGTCGGCGAAGTTACGTGCGTCAGGTCTGGATTTATTTGTTTTGGTTGAATTCGATGGAAACTAAACCTGCACCCGAAGTTCGGGTTGATAAATGGTTGTGGGCCGCACGCTTCTTTAAAACGCGGTCGCTGGCGCAAACCGCACTGGAAAACGGCCGGGTCTTGATTGGCGGTGCCCGGGTTAAGCGGGCGCGCAACGTTCAGCTTGGTGATGAGATCCTGATCCGAATTGGCGATGTTGAACGTACCGTGATTGTCCAGGCGTTATCCGCACAGCGCGGCGGTGCAAAAGTTGCGCAATTGCTCTACGAAGAGACGGCGTTATCGGTTGCGCAGCGTGAACAACAACGGTCTAACCGGAAACTCTTTACCGATCCGGCCTCTGCGATCGCCGCAGGCCGTCCGACCAAGCGTGATCGGCGCCGTATATTGCAGATTCAGGGGCATGATACTGCGCCGGATGAGGTACCAGGGCCGCAAGGAGACGGGTTATGATGACTATTCGTTTTTTTCTTCTGACATTACTGTGTTCTGTTTCTTTTTCCGCTGGTGCGCAAGTACCAGTGCTATCCATGGAGCAAGCGGCCGCCCGGGTGGTGGATGGCGGATTTGTCTTGATGATGCGCCATTCGACTACCGTGCCGGGTTTTGGCGATCCACCGCAGTTCACCATTGGCCAGTGTGAAACCCAGCGCAACCTGTCTGATGCCGGGCGCAGTCAGGCGCAGGCTATTGGTAAGCGCTTGCGCGATGCGGGAATTCACATAGCCCAGGTTCGAAACAGCCAGTGGTGCCGGTGTCGCGAGACGGCAGAGCTGGCGTTTGGCAAGACAACTGACTGGCCGGCGCTAAATTCTTTTTTTGCTGACCGAAGCACGGAACCCGCGCAGACAAGTCGCCTGCAGGCGGCGGCCAGATCTTTGCCTGCGAAGGATAACGTTATGTGGGTCACACATCAGGTCAATATCAGTGCCGCCCTGGGTACGTTTGCCGGCCAGGGAGAAATTGTTGCCGCGCAGGTCAGGGACGGAAGCTTGCAACCCGTATTCCGAATCGCACCATGAGCCGGCCAGTTGTCTTGATCACCGGCGCAAGTCGTGGCATTGGCGCCGCCATAGCTATTGATGCCGCCCGCGAAGGCTACGATGTGGCGTTCAGTTACCACAGCAACAAAGAAGCGGCTGATGTCGTAGTGTCTGCGGTGGCCGACCACGGTAGCCGCGCCATCGCCGTGCAGGCTGACAACGCTAACGAAGGTGATCTGCTGGCATTGTTCGAGCAAGTCGATCAACAGTTCGGGCGGCTGGACGCACTGGTAAACAACGCCGGCATTGTTGCCCCATCAAGACCGTTTACAACTTATTCCGTTCAGCGTATGCAACAAATTTTCAACACAAATATTCTGGGCGCCTTTATTGCGGCACGCGAAGCCGTGCTTCGCCTGTCAACCCGAAGTGGCGGCCAGGGCGGTTCAATCATTAATATTTCTTCGATTGCTGCCCGAGCCGGTGCGGCCAATGAATACATCGACTATGCGGCCAGCAAAGCGGCGCTTGATGCTATGACGACCGGCCTTGCCAAAGAAGTGGCCGATCAGGGCATCCGGGTCAATTCCATACGCCCCGGCCTTATACATACGGACATCCATGCCAGTGGCGGTCGCCCGGACCGGGTTAACGAACTGAGTGCCGGCATACCGATGCAGCGAGGTGGCCAGGCCAGTGAGGTTGCCGATACCGCAATATGGTTGATGTCGAAACGGGCGAGTTACGTCACCGGCGCCTGTATCGATGTCAGTGGCGGCCGTTAGTAATTCACGAGTCCACGAATCCACAAATCTTCGTTTGACAATCCGTGTCGCCACCGCACGCTGGCAACGAGCTCGTTTATCGGTTGCTCGTGGACGGCAGGTTGCGCCACATTGGCCGCCACCATGGCCACGTTAAGCCAGTGACCAGTAAACCGGCCAAAGCGGATCCGGCGGCGGTATTTGGGGCACCATAAATTTCTGCGAGTTGTCCCACTGCAAGGAATCCAAGCGGGCCAATGCCAATGCACATTGTCATAAACCCCATTGCCTGACTGCGCATACCCGCTGGCGCGATGACGTAGGTAAGTGTTGACTGCATAACGGCAAACGCTGCCTGCCCAAATCCGATACAAAACAAAGCTGCTGCCGCTTGCGCGGGATGATTCGCATACGCAAGGAATGGCACCATCACCATAAACGCAACAACACCGCCGACGTAAATTTTTCCGTAGCGCGCTTCGCTGGCAACAATGCCAAGAACGATGGCGCCGACCAGGGCGCCGAGCCCATCAGTACTAGCGAGTAGCCCAATCCCGTCGGGACCGAGGCCAAGTTGATCGGCACCGAACACCGGCACCATACTCAGGATGGGCCACGCAAATATATTGAAAACCATCGTCAGCCACATCACGCCAATCAGGCGGGGCTCAATGCGCAGCAGATCAAAACCCTGGGCGATACCCCGGCCGATAGAGCGTGGCGGGCCCGGTGCAATTTCATTACGGTAGCGAATGCCAAACGCAGGAAACAATACGAGTAAATAAATAACAACTGAAAACGCCAGTGGTCCGACAATACCGTGGCTTGCCATTAGTAAGCCACCAAGCCCGGGGCCTGCCAATCGGCTGGCGTTGCTAGTGCCCACTTCAATGGCCATCGCCGTGCTTAGCCGGCCTTGGCCGGCAACTTCACCAATTGCCGTACGCCGCACCGGGTTATCTGCTGCCCAGGCAACACCGTTTATAAAACTGGCGACCGCAAGATGCCAGACCTGAAGGCTGTCATTGAAGGCAATGATGCTCAGGATCAAAGCCGTAATTAATGAAATAGTCAGAATTAGCAGTAAGGCGTTGCGCCGAATGATGCGCTCGGCAATCACGCCAAATGCTGCGCCGAACAAAGCCATCGGCACCAGCCGCAACATCGTCATGACGGCCACCGTTAAGGTGGAGCCCGTCTGCTGATAGGTGAAGATGCCAAAGACCAGGATCTCCAGCCATCGAATCATGAAGCAACCCAGGCCGACCCACCATAGACGCAAAAAATCGAGGTTTTTAGCGAGGGAGCCGGTCGACGCGCCTGGAGAGGTGCGGGCGGGTTGAACACTCATCGCAAGAGGCGACGAGTTTGTAATGACAAATAAAGAAACCGCGGTGACCTGCCCGGCCTGCCGCGGTTTGCCAACGTTTTAATAACGAGGTCAGAACGGGATGTCATCGTCCATATCATCAAAGTTTGGCGGCGGACTGGACTGACTGCCGCGGCTGGAGCCGCTACCTGAGCCACCACTCGAGCCACCACCTGAGCCACCACCTGAGCCACCACTGCGGGCTGGAGCCGAATCGCGGTTGTAGCCACCACCGCCACCGCCGCCTTCTTCGCCCCGGCCGCCAAGCATCTGCATCTGGTCAGCAACAACTTCAGTGGTCCATTGGTCTTTGCCTTCTTTGTCTTGCCACTTACGGGTTTGCAGACGCCCCTCAACGTAGACCGATCTGCCCTTCTTCAGGTATTCGCCGGCGATTTCAGCCAGTCGGTTGAAGAAAACAACCCGGTGCCAGTCGGTTTCTTCGCGGCGCTCGCCTGTGGCCTTGTCTTTCCACTGGCGGGTCGTTGCAATGTTCACATTACAAATCGCACCGCCGTTGGGTGAATAGCGGGTATCCGGGTCTTTTCCCAGGTTGCCCACCAAAATAACTTTGTTAACCGATGCCATGGTTTTCTCCCTTTTTCCAGCAGAAATGATAGCTGCACCCGGGCCACCCGTGCGTTTGCATAATCGGCATTCCGGGTTGGCCTTCAGGCCAGTGCGGGGATCAGCCTGGAGGCTGACCCGGATTGCCGTTGGTATTCAGCCGCCGGCCTGCTGCCTGTGGCTCGGCGGGGTGTGGTTCCGGGCCATGCGTCTGCCCCGGTTTTGCAGCTGGACGCGGTATAGTAGTCGATTGGCCTGCGGCCGTGAAACGGCGGAGTTCCCGGCGCCCCAGGACAAATTGTTGCCTGGGTTGGCAGCACGGCTTTTGAAGAAAGAGCAATGAAACAGCAATGAATGATCTATAAATGGACAGTTTACTGAAAGAGCAGCGTGACTAAAAAGGAATCAGCACCAGCCGGTGAGATACCGGCAAGTCGACACCGGGCGCAGCAGCCCGATGCGCAGGCCGCGGGCCTTCCTGGCCTGGCAGAGTCATCTTTGGTCGCGCAGCAGATTCGGATTCGCGGCGCACGGACGCACAATTTAAAGAATTGTTCGCTCGATATTCCCCGTAACCAGATGGTGGTGGTTACCGGGATATCCGGCTCTGGCAAATCATCGCTTGCTTTTGATACCTTGTACGCGGAAGGGCAGCGTCGCTATGTAGAGTCTTTGTCCGCTTATGCAAGACAGTTCTTGCAGTTGATGGAAAAGCCCGATGTTGACCTGATCGAAGGCTTGTCGCCGGCGATATCAATCGAGCAAAAAGCCACCAGTCACAACCCACGTTCAACCGTCGGTACCGTGACTGAAATCCATGATTACCTGCGTTTATTGTTCGCCCGGGTAGGAACCCCTTTTTGCCCGGACCATCCAGAGCACCCGCTTCAGGCACAGACGGTCTCACAAATGGTGGACTCCGTGCTGGCGATGCCAGAGGACAAACGCCTGATGATTCTGGCGCCGGTATTAAGCGCGCGCAAAGGTGAGCACCAGGACTTATTTGATGACTTACAGTCCCGCGGTTTTATCCGGGTGCGTATCCGCAGTGAGGGTAAAGGCGCAAAGTCGAAAATTGTCGAGTTGTCAGACGAGCCGCTCGAGTTGTCACGTACTCATAAACACTCTGTCGATGTTGTCGTTGATCGAATAAAGGTCAGCGCAGATGCCAAGCAGCGGCTGGCGGAATCTTTCGAAACTGCTATTAGGCTGGGTGATGGCCGGGCCGTGGTTGTTGATATCGACTCTGAAGAAGAGCATTTGTATTCCAGTAAGTTTGCCTGCCCGATTTGCAATCACTCGTTGCCCGAGCTGGAACCCCGATTATTCTCATTTAACAATCCGGCCGGCGCTTGTCCGGAATGTGATGGGCTGGGGGTTGTGCAGTTCTTTGATCCGAACCGGGTGGTTCAGTTTCCGAACCTGAGCCTGGCCAGTGGTGCAGTTAAAGGCTGGGACAGTCGAAACCAGTTTTATTATCAGTTGCTGCAAAATCTGGCGGCATTCTATAAATTTGAAATAGATACACCCTGGGAAGAGCTTCCCGAAGAGGCGCGTCAGAAAGTGTTGTACGGTTCCGGCTCAGTGAAAATACCGTTCACCTATATGAGTGAGAAAGGCCGTGCGACTGTCAAAGAGCACAGCTTCGAAGGTGTGATTAACAACTTTGAACGACGTTACCGCGAGACCGACTCGGCCAACGTGCGGGAAGAATTGTCCCGCTATATTGCGTCTCGTGGTTGCCCGACTTGTGAAGGTACCCGTCTGCGGATTGATGCCCGCTTTGTGCGTGTTGGTACCAAGCCGAATGATCGCGGAATCTGGGAAGTCTCCCGATTCACATTGCGCGAAGCGCTTGAATGGTTCAATGGTTTGGCGCTCGAAGGTGCGAAACAAACCGTTGGGGAAAGAATCGCCAAAGAAATCATCAGCCGGTTGCAGTTTCTAAACAATGTGGGTCTGAACTACTTGTCTCTGGACCGGGCGGCCGAGACCCTGTCAGGTGGCGAAGCACAGCGCATTCGACTGGCTTCCCAAATTGGCTCTGGTTTAACTGGCGTGATGTATGTATTGGATGAACCTTCCATCGGCTTGCACCAGCGCGACAACGACCGTCTGATTGGTACGCTGAAGCATCTTCGGGATCTCGGTAATACTGTCCTGGTGGTTGAGCACGATGAAGATGCGATCCGTTGCGCCGACTGGGTCGTTGATATGGGCCCGGGTGCTGGCATTCACGGCGGGGAAGTGATTGCCCAGGGTAGCCCAGCGCAAATAGAAGCCTGTGCCGAGTCGATTACCGGCCAGTACATGAGTGGTCGCAGAAAGATTGCCGTGCCGGCTAAGCGTAACCAGGCCGGTGAAGAGAAAATTGTTATCCATGGGGCTTGCGGACACAACCTGCGCAGCTTAACCGTTGAAATTCCGGTTGGGCTGATGGTGTGTGTTACCGGGGTGTCGGGTTCCGGGAAATCAACCCTCGTTAACGACACTTTGCATCATGCCGCTGCAAAGAAAATTTACCGTTCACAGGCTGAGCCTGCCGAACACGAAAGCATTGACGGCCTGGAGTTTTTTGACAAGGTGATTTCGGTTGATCAAAGCCCAATTGGTCGTACTCCTCGCTCCAACCCGGCAACCTACACGGGTTTGTTCACCCCGATCAGGGAGTTGTTTTGCGAAACTGCAACTGCCCGCGAGCGAGGTTACGGCCCGGGCCGATTTTCCTTTAACGTAAAAGGTGGTCGCTGCGAAGCCTGCCAGGGGGACGGCATGATCAAGGTGGAAATGCACTTTCTACCTGACGTCTACGTGCCCTGCGATGTTTGCCACGGAAAACGCTACAACCGCGAAACACTCGAAGTGCAATACAAAGGCAAGTCGATTGCCGATGTCCTTGATATGACGGTTGAATTTGCCGCCGACTACTTTGCGGCTGTACCCAATATCTCGCGCAAACTACAGACCTTGCTGCGGGTAGGCTTGGGTTACGTGCGCCTGGGCCAAAGCGCGACAACGTTGTCGGGTGGCGAAGCGCAGCGTGTGAAGTTGTCTCTAGAGCTTTCGAAACGAGATACCGGACGGACCTTGTACATTCTGGACGAGCCCACTACCGGTTTGCATTTTCACGATATTGATATGTTGTTGTCGGTATTACATGAGCTTCGTGACAACGGTAACACCCTGGTTGTTATTGAGCACAATCTGGACGTCATCAAAACGGCGGATTGGATTATCGACATGGGGCCGGAAGGTGGGGCTGGTGGTGGTCAGATTGTCGCCGTCGGCACGCCCGAGGACATTTGTCAGGTGACAGAGAGTTTTACTGGTCAACATCTTGCGCCGGCTTTGGCATTGGCTCCGGCTGAAGAATCAGCCGTGAAAGAACCAGTTAACTGACACCTTACTTTCGATAACTGTAGCTGGCAAACGATTCGTGTACCGCCACCATCTGCTTATCGGTCAGAATCACTGGCTCCCCGATCTGCAATGCCTGCCAGTAAAGCCGGCACAGATCTTCAACTTCCGCCGCCAGGTCAAAGGCGGCTCGAATGTCTGCACCCACTGCTATTTGCCCGTGATTAGCCAGCAGACAGGCGCGTCGTCCGGCAATTGCCTGCTGCATAGCGGCGCTTAACTCCTCTGAGCCAAATAGTGCGTACGGCGCACATCGCAGATTGTTGCCGCCGGCAACGGCAATCATGTAATGAAACGCAGGCAGGCCTTCAGCCTGAACCCGCGGCAGGCAGGCCAGGGTGGTGGCAAACGGCGAGTGCACATGAAGCACCGCCCGGGTGCCTGAGTTGCCTGGGTTGCCTGAGCCGTCTGAGCTGAGATACAAAGTCTGATGCATCCGCCATTCAGACGATGGTTTATTGTGGCCATCAGTAACCATTGCATCGTTCTTGCCTGCCGGTTGCTTAAGCGGCATCCAGACAATATCGTCAATCGTCATCTGGTCGTAGTGCATTGCGGACGGTGTAATCAACATGCCCGCCTCGCCACCCCGGTGCCACAAGGTACTGAGGTTTCCCGCCCGGCCAGTGTTCAAGTTGGCCGTGTTCAGCTGGCGGCAGCAATCGATGATTGCCTGCCGAAAACTGTTCTCGCTGTTTGGGGCAATCCCGCTGGCTTGTTTCATTTGGTTGTTGTCAGTCTTGTCGCTCAATACCCAGTGATCGGATGCCGTCTTCACTGGCATCAACAATACCGCGCTCGGTGATCAGTTTGGTGATCAGTGACGCCGGTGTGATATCAAATGCAGGATTGGCGGCTGGGCTGCCGTGTGGCGTGATACGCATCCTGCTGATATTGCCATCGAGCAAAACCCCCTGTATGTGGGTGACTTCATCCGGGTCGCGGTTCTCAATCGTTACATGTGACCCGCTGGCACATTGCAAATCAATCGTGCTGGTCGGGCAGGCAACATAGAACGGGACATCGTGGGCTGCGGCGGCCAGTGCTTTCAGGTAAGTGCCAATCTTGTTGATCACATCCCCGTTGGCAGCAACCCGGTCACAGCCAACAATCACAGCGTCAACCTCTCCCCGCATCATCAACAAGCCGCCGGCATTGTCAGCGATAATTGTATGGCTGATGCCGGCTTGACCCAGCTCCCAGGCGGTCAGGCTGGCGCCCTGATTACGCGGGCGTGTTTCGCCTACCCAGACGTGGAACGAGTCTCCTGCTTCGTGCATCAGGTAAAAGGGCGCCAGCGCTGTGCCATAGCCAACCGTAGCAATGCGTCCGGCATTGCAATGGGTCAGGTATTGCGGTTTCTGATTCGGAGCTGCCCTGTTGCGGTCAGGTAGTTGATTCAATGTGGCCATCGCATAGGCGCCGATTTGGCGGTTGCAGGCAACATCATCGTCACAGATTTTTCTTGCCAGTTCAATGGCGGCCGCGGCGCGCGTCGATTCTTTTCGTGGCCGAATCTCATGCAGGACGCGATCAAGTGCCCAGCGCAGGTTTACCGCGGTTGGTCGCGTATCAATCAATTTGTCATAGGCTTGCGCAAGACCGGTGTCGCTGGCGTCCTCCCGCAGGGCAAGCGCCATGCCCCAGGCTGCAACAGCGCCAATCAGGGGAGCGCCGCGTACCTGCATGGTTCGGATAGCTGTTGCACAAGTCTCGACATTGTTCAGACTAATTTCCTGGCAGGCAAAAGGCAGCAGGGTCTGGTCGAATGTCACCGGTTGGCCTGGTTCAGCTTCCCAGATTGTGCGCCGGGTTTCTGGCTTGTCTGCTACCGTCATGCTCAGATGACGCCGTCTGCTCGCAGGGCCACAATTTCATCCGGCTGGTAGCCAAACTCGGCCAACACTTGTTCGGTATGTTCACCTATTTGCGGCGCGCGATGACGAATGCCACCGCCGCTCTCGGACAAGCCAACCGGTACTTTGGCCAGCGGGGCCGGGGTTGGCAGGCCAGGGTAGTCAACCGGAGTCAGAATACCCAGTGCCTGAACTGCCGGATGGTCCAGGGTCTGTTGTGGGGTCAGCACCGGTGCACAAGGGATCATTGCCTCACCCAGTGCCGTCACTGCCTGGTCTGTTGTCTTGTCCTGGAACCATTGTTGCATACGGGCGCTGATGAATTCACCATGCTGACCCCGCAAATCATCGGTGGCAAACCGCGCATCTTCCAGCCAGCCCGGTTCATCAATCAACCTGGCTACCCGGTCAAATAACGGCTGGCCGACTACCTGAACCAATACTGAACCGTCTTTTGTCTGGTAAATGTCAACCGGGGCAGAGGTTTGACCCCGGTTGCCTGTGGGCACACGGTTGACCTGGGTGACTGCTTGTTCGATCAACATGGCGTTGTTTAAGGTAATGGCACTGGCCAGCAACGAGCCGGTAACAACTTGCCCGCGACCGGTCTTTTCTCGCGCCATCACGGCAATTAAGGTGCCGTAAGCGCAATGCAGTGCCGTCGAAAAATCAACCCAGGGCACCTGGGCACGGTAGGGCTTGTTTTGCTCACCGGTCATGTAAACGCCGCCAGCCATCACCTGCCCGACCCCGTCAAAGCCGACTCGTCCACTCCACTCACCTTCGGTGCCGAAGGAGTTCGACGTGGTCAGGATGATGCGCGGGTTAATGGCACTTAAAGTTTCGTAATCCAGGCCCATACGTTTCATGGTGTTGGCGGGCAGATTGGCGACCACGATATCGGCCTGCTTAACCATTCGTTCCAACACCGGCCGGGCTTTTTCGTTCATTGGATTCATCGTCATTGAACGCTTGTTGCGGGCAATCTGCATGAACAAAGCACCCATGCCGTCTGCGCTCACAGGTGCGGTAAAACGGTCTTCGCTGCCTTCGCGTTTTTCAATACGGATGACGTCCGCACCAAATTCGGCCAACAGGGTTGCACAATAAGGACCGGCAATATAACGTCCAAAATCCAGGACTTTGAGGCCGGATAAGACACCGGCTTCCGGGTTGCCTGCCTGAGTTTGTGCACCTTGGGCTGTCATAAAGAATCTCCACTGCTTAAAGTTGTCGAGCGTTGATATTACTCGTCCGGCGGTGGTCCAACTGATTGTTTTTCTCTATATGAAATTCACTGACTACCGCTGACTTGATGGCGCTGACAATGATTCAAATGCGCACGGAAAGTGGTGCGATCGAATAGAATTATGGGTTGTCCGGGCCAAGCGTTGTGCCCGACCAGTAAGGAATAAAGTAATGCCCATCTATGGTTATCGTTGTTCGTCTTGCGGGCACCAGAAAGACGTCTTGCAAAAGATCTCTGATCCGGTTCTAACCACTTGTCCGTCTTGCGGCCAGGAGGATTTTTCCAAACAAGTCAGTGCACCCAATTTTCAGCTCAAAGGAACCGGTTGGTACGTAACCGATTTTCGTGACGGGAACAAGGGGAAAAAGGCGGACGGAAACGAAAAGGAAAGCGCGCAGGCGAGCTCTGAGACGCCAGATAAGTCTGCTGGTGCGGATTCGTCTGACTCAAAAGCTGCCGCTTCCACTGCCAGCGGATCAGACGCGGGTAAGTCAGCGCCGACTGGTTCGTCTGATACATCCAAGGCGTCTAAGAGCAATGGGTCTGATAATTCGTCCGGGAGCTCCGGGGCCTCGGGAAAGACCGGCGGCAATGACAAGACGCCCGCTAAATCTGGCACTAAGGGTTCTGGTTCCGGCTCGTCCGGCGGTGCTGCTTCAACTGGCTCGGCGTCCTGAGCTCAGTGCAGCGTCTCTCTTAACTACCCATGGCTGCGACAGCGGTCTGAATGATGAAATCCTACTTTGTAACCGGACTGCTGATATGGGTCCCCCTGGTCATTACGGCCTGGGTGGTCAACTTACTTATTGGCACCATGGACCAAACCCTGACTTTGTTGCCGATAAACTGGCAACCGAAGTTCTGGTTCGGCTATGCGATACCGGGTCTGGGCGTCGTCCTCACTGCCGTGGTGATCCTGACGACCGGTCTGCTGACGCAAAACTACATTGGCGAAAGCCTGATTCGGCGGTGGGAAAAGTTGCTATCGCGCATTCCGATCGTGCGCACAGTTTATTCCAGTGTAAAGCAGGTCAGTGACACCATTTTGTCACCTAACGGTAATGCGTTTCGCAAGGCACTTCTTGTTCAGTACCCGCGTCGCGATGTCTGGACAATTGCATTTTTGACCGGTTCGCCGTCCGGCGAAGTCGTGGCGAAGGTGCCTGTTGATATGGTGTCGGTATACGTGCCGACAACGCCAAACCCCACCAGTGGATTTTTCCTGATGATGCCGCGAGAGCAAGTCATTGAGCTGAATATGAGCGTGGACGAAGCACTTAAGTATGTTGTGTCAATGGGGGTTGTTGCCCCCGATGTGCAGCGCAAACGCGTTGCCGTGTCAAACACCTGATTCCCAATATTTGTAGTTTCCGGAGAAATATATGCGTACCTGTTACACCGGCCTGGTTTCTGCCGCCGACCTCGACAAGGAAGTGAGCCTTGTCGGATGGGTTCACAGACGTCGCGACCACGGTGGTGTGATATTCATTGATCTTCGGGATCGCGAGGGTCTTGCACAAGTCGTTTGTGATCCGGACCGCGCTGAGATGTTTGCGCTGGCAGAGAAAATTCGCAACGAATTCTGTCTGCGTATTACCGGCAAAGTGAGGCACCGGCCCGAAGGCACTGTTAACAAAGATTTAAAAAGCGGCGAAGTTGAAATTTTGTGCCATGAACTGGAAATTTTGAATCCGTCAGTGACCCCGCCGTTTCAGCTGGATGATGACAACCTGAGCGAAACAACCCGGCTTACCCACCGGGTACTCGATTTACGCCGGGATCAAATGCAAAACAATCTGAAGCTGCGCCATAAGGTAACCCGCGCGGTTCGGAACTATCTCGACGATGCCGGTTTTATCGATATTGAAACCCCGATGCTCACCCGCTCCACCCCGGAAGGGGCCCGCGACTACCTGGTGCCATCACGGGTACACCCTGGACAGTTTTTTGCACTGCCGCAGTCGCCCCAGCTGTTTAAGCAAATGCTGATGGTGGCCGGTTTTGATCGCTACTACCAAATTGTTAAGTGTTTCCGGGACGAAGATCTGCGTGCCGACCGTCAACCCGAATTTACCCAAATTGACTGCGAAACATCGTTCATGAACGAACAACAGATCCGGGATCTGTTCGAACAAATGATGCGTTCAGTGTTCAAGTCGGTCCGCGACGTTGATTTGCCGGCGCAGTTTCCGGTTATTTCGCATGCACAGGCGATCCATTTATACGGATCGGACAAGCCTGACATGCGAATTGATTTGCAGCTGACAGACTTAACTGACGTCATGAAAGACGTGGCTTTTAATGTGTTTTCTGGCCCGGCAAAGTCGCCTGGTGGTCGGGTTGCTGCGTTGCGAGTACCTGGCGGTGCAGAAATTTCCCGCTCAGAAATTGATGCCTTTACCGATTTTGTTGGTATTTACGGTGCCCGCGGCCTTGCCTGGATCAAAGTGAACGAAGTTGCCGCAGGTCGTAACGGATTACAGTCTCCTATCGTCAAAAATATTCACGATGAAGCCCTGAGTGCGACAATCGAGCGCACCGGTGCGCAGGACGGCGACTTGTTGTTATTTGGTGCAGACACGGCGCGAGTGGTAAACGACTCTCTAGGAGCCCTGCGTAACCGAGTCGGGCTATCAGACTTTGGCGTTCGCAGCGGTTTGTTCAAACCGGGTTGGCAGCCGCTTTGGGTTATCGACTTTCCGATGTTTGAGCAAGACGAAGACAACGGTCGATGGACCGCAGTCCACCATCCGTTTACCTCGCCGCTTGACGGCCATGAAGACTTGATGTCCACTGATCCTGGCAAGTGCTTGTCTAAAGCCTACGACTTAGTGCTTAACGGATGGGAGCTGGGGGGAGGCTCGGTACGTATCCATCGTGAAGAGGTACAGTCGAAGGTATTTTCTGCGCTGAATATTTCAACTGAAGAAGCGCGTGACAAATTTGGATTTTTGCTTGATGCGCTGCAATACGGAGCGCCGCCACATGGCGGAATCGCGTTCGGCCTTGACCGCCTGGTAACCCTGATGGCTGGTGCGGACTCAATTCGTGATGTGATTGCTTTTCCCAAAACCCAGCGTGCTCAGGATTTACTGGTTCAGGCGCCATCTGCGGTCGATGAAAGCCAGTTGCGTGATTTGCATATTCGGCTTCGAAAGATAGAGGCGAAACCGCAGGACTAAGTTGCTCAGGTCTGAAACGCAATGAAAGCGACCAAACTTCCGGAGTCGGTGCTGGTGGTAATTCATACACCGGCGTTTGAGGTTTTACTGCTTGAGCGGGCAGACCATCCGGGATTCTGGCAGTCGGTTACGGGCTCGCGCCACACCTGGTATGAACCCCTGCGTCACACTTGTATTCGTGAGGTGTTTGAAGAGACCGGTCTGACCAAAGATCAGTATCAGCTGTCGGACTGGCATCAAACGAACCGCTACGAAATTTTTAAGCACTGGCGCAATCGTTTTCCCGCCGGGGTTACCCACAATTGTGAGCACGTATACGGTTTGACGGTACCGAGCGCGGTGCCGGTAACACTGGCGCCGGATGAGCATCTGCGTTACGAATGGCTCGATTGGAAACAGGCGCAGGAGCGCTGTTTTTCATGGACAAATGTTGCCGCGATCCGGCAGATTCCTCAGCGACTGAAGCAACCGGCGCGGGCAGCGTCGATGCGGGGCGGATGAGGGGCCGATGACGGTGAAGCCAAAGTTTCGCGTGGCGACGTACAACATACATAAAGGGGTGTTGAACGATTTATTCGGTTTTCGGCGTGTTTCGGTTATTCACGAATTGCGTGATCGCCTGCACGATCTGCAGGCAGATCTGGTTTTTTTACAAGAGGTACAGGGACAGAATCGGCGCAATGCCAGTCGTTTCGATCGCTGGCCGGACGAGCCCCAGGACGTTTTCCTGGCTCGATCGCCCGAACTGCGACATGTTTTTGAGTCAGCCTATGGAAACAATGCGCAGTATTTACATGGACACCATGGGAACGCATTGTTGTCCAAATTTCCGATTCTTCATCGCGAGAATCGCGATGTTTCAGATCACGTTCTGGAAAAGCGTGGCGTATTACATTGTGTGGTGCAGATTGACAGTCAGCCGGTGCATTGTTTTGTTGTCCACTTCGGATTATTGGCTCGGTCACGCGTCCGGCAAGTTGATGCGCTGATTGAATGGGTGATCAACGAAGTACCGGACGGTACGCCACTGATTATTGGCGGTGACTTTAACGACTGGCAGAATCGATTGTCTGGTCGAATTTGCCGGGCATTGAACACGGTCGAAGTTTTCGACAATTTTCAACCGCGTTACCGGCGAATTAAACAGGTTGCGCGCTACGTGACAGACCATCTCGGCATGCCTGAGATGGAAATCGACAAGCCGCTATGGCAGACTGAGCGACGGGTCAAGAGTGCGCGAACTTATCCGTCCCTGGTGCCGTGGTTTCGAATGGACCGCTTATACGTGCGCGGCTTCGATGTGGTTGATGCGGATGTTTTGCGGGGCCCGGTCTGGGCAAAGCTGTCCGATCATAGTCCGTTGATCGCCGATCTGAACACACCGCCCCCGGACGATCCAGGGGCAAAGGGGCTGTAGATGGCAACCCCGGCACAGTTGGCGGACCGTCAAAAGGTTGACACGGGCGCAGGGTTTCGGGAGATCAGTCTGCCCTGGCACGAAAGCCTCAAGACCGAGTTGACTGACGGACACCAAATCGATCTTCTCGAAGGTGGCGCAGAGTTTTTTCCGGCACTGGTTGCGGCTATTGATCAGGCCGAAAAAAGTATCCTGATTGAAACCTACATATTTGGCTCTGATCCGACAGCTGTTCGCATTGCCCGGGCGCTGGCTGACGCATCAATGCGTGGCGTTAAAGTTCGCTGCATTATCGACGGCTTCGGCACCCGAGAGCTCAAAGGCGAGGTGCGCGACATTATTGATTCGTCGCAGGTTCGACTCGAAACCTATCGCCCTGAACCGGCGCGTTTATCTTTTGACCGACAACGCTTGCGCCGCATGCATCGCAAATTAGTGGTAGTTGATGGTGAACATATTTTTGTTGGCGGAATCAACCTGATTGACGATATGCATGATATTCGTCATGGAATACTGGATGCGCCACGTTTCGATTTTGCGGTTCGGGTTTCCGGGCCCATGGTGGCAAGCGCCCATCTGACCGCAAATCGATTGTGGTGGGAGTTGCGTTTTATTAATTCGTCGCTCCGCAAGCCACGCCCCAGTGGGGCCGAACCGGAAAATGGCAGTGTGTACGTCATGCCAACAATCGTGCGCAGTGTTATCAGCCGGGTTGGCGACAAACGTGCGATGCTGATTTTCCGCGATAATTTTCGTCACCGGCATACGATTGAGCGCTGGTACTTGCAAGCAATCCGAGCCGCTACCAAAGATATCGTTATTGCCAATGCCTACTTTCTGCCTGGTGTGCGATTCCGGCGCGCCCTGATTGACGCAGTCAAGCGTGGGGTTCGGGTTCGTTTGCTCTTGCAGGGTAAAGTTGATTACAAAATGCAGTATCTGGCGACTCAGGCCTTGTATGACCGGCTACTGTCTGAAGGGGTTGAGGTAATCGAATACCAGGCAAGCTTTCTGCATGCCAAGGTTGCTGTCATTGATAACCTGGCGACAGTCGGGTCGTCTAATATTGATCCGTTCTCCCTGTTGCTCGCCCGCGAAGCCAATGTAGTGATTGATGACCCCGGGTTTGCGGCTAATTTGCGTAGTCGCCTTGAGACCGCAATCAATAACGGCGGGCGGGTATTGAAACTACAGGAACACCGGGGACGACCGTTTTGGCAACGGGTAAAAAACTGGTTTGCATTCATTTTGTTGCGTCTCGCCGTCTCGTTTACGGGTCGTGCCGGGCGCTATTAATACGATTGTTGCGTGCAGCGCGGGCACGGCCGTCGGGCCAGCTCACACACCGATTACACCTTTGCTGTGTCGGATAAGGCACTGGGTGAGCCGGGTCGGCAGCTGGTGACTCTCGCCAAGGCATACTCTGGTTTGACGGATGAAGAAATCAAGCAGGTTTATTCGGTGATCAAAAAGACAACAAGGGGGAAATTCGGGCCGGCCTGTAGCGTTGAGCCCAGCCTTGTCTTCGAATTGGGTTTCAAGGCGATCCAACTGTCCCGGCGACATATGTCCGGGGTTGCGGTTCGTTTTCCACGGATGTTGCGTTTGCCAGCTGACAAAACTGTTGGGCAGGCAGGCAGCCTGCTGCATCTGCTTGGTATGCTGCCGGAACAAGCCTGATATGGCTGCGTTGCGCCGATTTGGGCGTGGTCTGGCCACGGTTGTTGCCAGCTTGCTGCTGCTCTTTTTCTTGTTGCTGCTATGGATCTACTTTGTTGGGATTTCGGTCAACCTGACGCAGTGGCGTGAGCCGATTTCGAACAAGCTGACCGCGGTACTCGATCGCGAGGTGTGGTTGCGTGGGGAAGTTCGATTTGAACTGAGTCGCAATCCTGAGCTGATGGCATCGCGGGTACATATCCGCAATGCCGGATCAAACGGCGTCATCACTAATGGCTTTGCGGATATCGACTGGGTGTACGTCGGCAATGCCCAGGTGCAATTCGACGCTCAGCACTATCTGCTCACGCGCGGCCTGCGCTTTCGCCGGGTTAAAGCCGATAATCTTGCCGTGTTTCTTGAAGCGCGCCCTGACGGCAGCAACAACTGGACAGTTGAGGCTGATGGGTCAACTGAGGAATCGCCGTCGCCTGCACGGCCGGATGCCGCTGACAAATATACTGATCGCACTGGCAGCAATGATCTCGGCATTCTGGCTGGCCTGGCGGTAGATGCGATTGAACTGAACCGCCTGCATGTCGAGTATCACGGCCCGGACGGTAAGTTACGGCTTTACAGTATTCCGACCCTCAGTGCGTCGGCACCGTCAGGGAAACCGGTTAGTGCAAACTTTCGCGGTGTAGTTGATTCGCTTTTTCCTTTTGATGTTGAAATTACCGGTGGATCATTAGACTCACTGGCCGAATGGTCCAGACCGTGGCCCCTGACGGTCATTACCCATGCCCTGGGGTCAACGATGACCTTAGACGGTCAGCTTGAACCTGACAAAGCAACCGTGCAGTTTGGCTGGGGAACGCCAGACCCGGCTCAGGCAGGGCGGGTATTGCAAATGGATTTTCCAGACGTCGGCCCGACCGCGGTTGCGGCACAGCTGACGATCTCGCCGGGTATCGTGCGCCTGCAGAACCTGCGCGGCTGGATGGGGGTTACGCAACTGACGGGCGACGTCACGATACTGTCTGATCGCGAGCGCCCGCTGATTTCCGGAGAATTGTCGGTGCCGGTGCTGGACCTGAAACCGTTCATGGACGGTGGGGAGCAACAGCCGGGCGAGGCCAGCGGTGGGGCACAGACAGCTCAAAGTGATGCCGCCGACTTTAAAGCTGCCGCCGCCACGGCGTCTACTGCCAACGCGACGGCACCTGATCAGGCGACGGCGAGCATTGCCGACTGGTATCGCGAACGGGCTGCGAGCGTTCTGGACCTCTCCGGTTTGGGACAGGTTGACGCAGACCTTCAACTCAGTGTGGGCCGGTGGCTGAGCCTGCCTGGTAACGTGCGTAATGCGAAGCTGCATGTACAACTGGTCAACGGTAAGCTTAAGGCGCCGGTGCAGGCGCAACTGGCCGGCGTTGCCATGCAAGGCCTGATCCTAATGGATGGTGGTCTGCATGAGCCGCGGATTGATCTTTCACTGGGCGCTGCCGAAACGCCGCTCGGTGAGCTAGCGCAATTGTTGTTCGGATTACCCGGGGTTCGAGGTGATCTGCAAAGTATTGCGTTTCGACTCCAGGCCAGTGGCACAAGCGTTGCCGAGCAAGTTGATAACATGACGGTTAACCTGGCGATGGCTGGTGGGCAATTAACTTACGGCAATCGCTCTGGCCTGAAGCCAGTTGCCTTTGGCCTGAAACAACTCGACCTCACCATTAACCCGGGTGAGCTGCTAAAAGTGACGGCTGATGGCAGTTTGCTCGAACAACCGCTGAATATTGTGTTCACTAGTACTCCATTCCGGCAGTTACTCAGTGATGGGCAATCAAAAATAGACTTTCGGGCCCGCTCACGTTCGATGCAGGCCCGCATTCGCGGTGCAATTGGTCAGAAGAACTCCGACGGCAGCATCAAAACGAATTTGTTTATTGGTATCACCGCCCGGCGCGCCAGGGATGCTGCTGCATGGTTTGGTATTGGCGGCAAGGTTAATGCGCCGTTGTCAGTCGCGGGGCAATTAGCCTGGGATGGCGAGAACTGGGCAATTCGCGAAGGGCGGTTTGGGGTAGGTCGCAACCGCATCTTTGCCGAAGTTGATCAGGTTACCCGGGGCAGGCATCCACTCGTGCGGGCGAAAATACGGGCGGATCGTTTGAACGTGGATCAACTTCAGGCCTTGTTCGAAAGTAATGTTGCGCGTCAGCCTGAGCAAACCGAGGGCTCAATGTTGAATATTCCTGTGCTGCCCGCCGACATCGACCTGACCGATACTAATTTGAGCTTGCGGATAAAACACCTGACTCGCTCGGGCATGGACATTCGGGACATCGCTTTTGATGCCAGCATTCGCAACGGTCGAATGACAGCTTCTCCGTTGGCCATGACAGTTTTGAACGTGCCGCTCAGCGGTGCTGTAGAACTGGATGTCAGCAGCAAGAAACCGCGTGGTCAGTGGTGGCTGGCTGGGTCGGACGTCAATATCGGCCGGTTGCTCAAGCGCTTTAACCTGGTGGACAACCTTGACGCGCGTGCTGACCTTCTGAGTATGCATCTTGACATCAAGGGCAACACATTGGGCGATGTGCTGGACAAGTCTAACCTGACTGTCGAAATCGCCGGTGGTGAGTTTGCCATTAAAGACCGCAACAGCGGGGCAGCGGTGCAATTTTCCGTGGATTCGGCAACCGTGAAGTCGCCAGCCGGAAAGCCAATTGAAGCGAAAATCAACGGGCAGTGGAATAAGCAACCGGTTCTGATCAGCCTTGGATCGGGCAGGGCGGTTGAACTGATTGATTCGAGCAAACCGATTCCGGTCAGTGTGCTGCTCGAAGTTGCTGACACCGATTTTGAATTGTTTGGCAAAGTTGGTCGTGACTTCGGTCAGCAGCCTGCAGACCGAGGTAATCGGCCCATGCAAAAGCGCCTGGTCAGTGACAGCGAGATCAAGCTAAATCTGTTGATGAATGGAAAACGCCTTGATTCGCTGAACAAGTTGTCCGGTGTCACGCTGCCCCCGTGGGGGCCGTACGAGATCACTGGTGTTGTTAAGCTGTCGTCTGACGGGTATGAAGTGCCGAACCTGAGTGTCACCATGGGTGACAGCAGACTGGACGGCACTGGGGTTGTGGTCACAACGCAGTCGCCACCACGCATCAGCGTTTTGCTCAGTGCCAACCAGTTGCAAATCGATGACTTCAAGTTTGGTGACTGGAGCCCGGTGGCGCAGTCGCCGGACAAAACTAATGACACTGCGCAGGACTCAACCATTGATGCGGCCAGCATGCGGCGTCAGGCCCGTGAAGCCAGTGACCAGACGCAGTCGCTGCTCAGTGAGGAAACCTTGCGCAGTTTCAATGGTGGCCTGCGTCTGAACGTTAACGAGGTGCGCTCCGGTGCTGACCGGCTTGGCAGTGGCAGCCTGAAATTCAGTGTGTTTGACGGGGCGGCAACTATTGGGCCGATTCAAGTGCGTCTGCCGGACAGTTTGGCCAGCCTGAAACTCAACTATGCGCCTGACAAAGACGGTATCGATATGCGCACCCAGATCAAGGCGGAGCAGTTCGACTACGGTTTTCTAGCCCGCCGGATACAACCAGACACCACCGTTGCCGGTCGACTCAGCATGGATGTTGATATCAGCGCGTCAACGCCAAGTCTGTCCGAGGCAATGCAAAACAGCTCCGGCATCATCGGTTTTGATGTCTGGCCTGAAAATATACAGGCCGACGTTTTTGATTTATGGGCAACCAACTTGTTTCTGACACTGGCGAGCCGGCTGGACCCGTCAACTGCATCAAAAATCAACTGCGGTGTTGTGCGGTTTGATATGAAGGACGGTGTTCTCAAGCATCAGAAAATTCTGCTGGACACCACCCGGGTCAGGGTAGCGGGTGAAGGCAGTGTTGACTTTGGCACTGAAGCCTTATCGCTGAAGATGCAGCCGTTGCCAAAGAAAAGTGAATTTTTCAGCCTGGGCACCCCAATCGTGGTCAACGGGACTTTTGATGACTATTCAATCGGGGCGAACCCGGGTGATGTTGTAGGCACCGTGATCCGCCTGGCAACCTCACTGGTCTGGGTGCCACTGAAAAAACTGTTTGGCCGGTCAATGCCGGATGACGGTAGTGATATTTGCGGCGAACCCGGGCGTTTCCTGTCAACGGTTGGTCAAACGGCCGCATCACAATTGCCGCAAACACCGGCTGATAAAACAAGTGATGGTCAGCAGCCGGGCAAGCCGTCCGGCGAAACCGCGCCCGCTGTGGTGAATCCATCCGTTTCGAATGCAGCGGCAGATCAATCAGCAGCAGCAGAATCGGGGCCAACGGGAGGGAGTCCTGACCATTCCCGAACGATACCGGTGGCACCCGAAAACGGGCTAACCAAAGAGCTGCCGCGTCCGTGGAAACACCCGGCAGACAGCCCCTACCTGAATCAATAGCAATTGGGCGACACAACTGCTCCGATGCGCGGCGGTGGCAACCGACTGCTGAGGTTGAAGCCCGATGCTAACGGTTGAAGTTGATTATTGAGCCGCCGCCAGCAAGGCTTCAATTTGTGACTGTTCTGTCAACGGTCGCGGATTGGTTTTCACCCAGATATTTTCCATTGCACCGCGGGCAATGGTCTCGTGCATACTGGGGTCTACTTGTTGCGCTGACAATCGGGTTGGTAAACCCAACGTGGTAATCAGTTGGGCAACCAGATCTGCGGCGTTGTCAGCCGGGGTATTGTTACCGCCCAGCGCTTGGGCGATCAGGGTTTGTGCGTCCCGGGTTACCGGCAGGTTGTAGCGCATCACGTGCGGTAACATGATGCACGAAGTGTAGCCATGGCTAATGCCGGTTACCGCGCCCAGACTGTGTCCAATACCATGGCTTGCGCCGTAAGGAACTCGCAAGATACCCAGGCCAGCCAGCCAGGCCGCTTGCTGGCAATGCAGGCGTGCCTGCATATCGTTGCGGTTAGTGTGCGATTGCGTCAGGCCGGTTGAGAACAAGCGTAGCGCGTGTAAACAAGTTGCCTGTATCAAAGGCGACGATTGCACCGAACAAATGCCTTCAACCGCATGATCAATGCCGCGTATTCCCGTTGACAACCACAGCCACGGCGGTGTGTATTGGGTAATCACCGGGTCGAGAATAACTGTTGCTGCGCCAATTGTCTTACCCAGGTAGCCGTCTTTGATGCCGCGTTGCACATCAGTGCAGCCGCCGAAATCGGAGAATTCCGCGGCGCCAAGCGTCGTTGGAACAACAATCTGTCTTGCCTGCGCCGGTTTAATTTCAGGCACACGGCGACTGCCATCGGGGTTGGTGCCAAGGTGGAAATCGGTCAGTTGCTCAGCTCGGGTCAGATGATGGGCCATGGCAATCTGCATCACTTTTGCCGTATCAATTGCCGTGCCCCCGCCAACCGTGACAATCAGGTCAGGATTGCAGTCTCGCGCGGCATTTGCAGCGTCAATAACACTGGCGCGAGGGGTGTGCTCAATACACTCGTCAAAAGTGGCTACGTGGCGGGGCCCGAGTTGGTTCCGTATGTCTTCGATCGCGGGTGTGGTTCGGTTTAATGTCTTGCTGCTGATAATCATGATACGCCGGGCAGCGCGCCGGTCACATTCCGCCAGGACGGCTTGCGCCGCGGGGACCCCCCAAACAACACGGTCCTGGGCCAGGTATTCATGAATGCCTGTGTCCAGTTGACCATTCGCTGACTGATTCAATGTTGTCTCCTGAGGTGATGCGGCTGCGGTGATGCGGTTATGTTAGATTGTTTTTGTGCCCCCCGTCGCCATTCCGGATTCCCTGGCATTTGCTGCCACAAAACCACGTCTGTTTGGCGTTGACTTTACCTGCGCGCCTGGCCAACGAAAACCCATTGTCGTGGCCCTGGGGCATCTGGAAGAAACAGGTAATCCCAATGCTTGCAAATGGCGCTTGTCGCTGGACGGTTTTGAATCATTCACTGATTTTGCCGGTTTCGAAGAATTGTTAATGCGGCCTGGCCCCTGGGCAGGTGGTTTCGATCTGCCTTTTGGTTTGCCGCGTGAGCTAGTCGTGCAGTTTGGCTGGCCTGTTCGCTGGCCGGAACTGATACGGCTTTATTCTTCATTCAGCCGCAAAGATCTGCGCGATCGATTTAAGCAATTTTGTGATGCCCGGGCACCCGGAAATAAGTTTGCCCATCGGGCGACAGACCGTCCTGCCGGATCAAGCGCTTCAATGAAGTGGGTGAATCCACCGGTCGCCTGGATGCTTCACGCCGGTGCGATCCGACTGTTGAATGCCGGGGTTTCAATTCCCGGCGTATTGAACGGTGATTCCAAGCGGGTGTGCCTGGAGGCCTACCCGGGTATGCTGGCCCGTTCGGTTACCCGGGCGTCATACAAAAGTGATGATCGCCGTCGCCAGACAATCGAGCGACAAGATGCCCGCCAGCAGATTCTCAAGGCCGTCGAAACGAGTGATAGCCAGCCGGGTATTGCAACCGTGCTAAGCCGGCAAGATCGCTGCATAGTTCTTAATGATGGTTCGGGTGATTCGCTTGATGCACTGCTGTGCCTGGTGCAAGTAGCCTGGTCGCTAACCGACTTGAATCGGCGCTTCGGATTGCCAGCGACATTCGACGGATTAGAAGGCTGGATAGTTGGTGCCTGACACGATCGAATCGTCAACAGACGCATCTATGCCGACGGCAGAGAAAAAATCCGTTTCGACGGCGCCGGCCACCCGTTGGTTTCGACAGCAGCGGTGGACAGTCTTTGCTTTTCAGCGCCAGACATGGCAGGCAATGTTGCGAGGCCGGTCGGGGCTGGTCCACGCCAGTACCGGATCCGGAAAAACCTACGCCGTTTGGTGGGGGGCATTGATGCGGGCCCGACAAAGGCAGCCTGACCAGTCAAAGCTGCGGCCGCCGCTAAGCATTCTCTGGCTGACCCCGATGCGGGCACTGGCAACAGATACCGTGAAGTCGCTGGCGCAGCCTTTGTCAACATTTGATCCGCAGTGGGATGTTGTCCTGCGCACTGGGGATACCTCATCAGCAGAGCGAGCCAGGCAAAACCGCCGACCGCCTTTTGCGATGGTGACAACACCGGAAAGCCTGACGCTGATGTTGAGTCAGGCTGACAGTGCTGCACGATTATCTGGTATTCATACCGTGATTGTTGACGAGTGGCACGAATTGCTGGGCAATAAGCGAGGCACGCAGGTGCAACTTGCCCTCGCCCGGTTGCAGCGTCTGAAAACCCTGCAAGGTTTGCAAGGCAGTAGCGCTCAGCTGTCGGTTTGGGGATTGTCAGCAACTCTTGGTAACCTGTCCGAAGCGATAAAAGTCTTATGCCAACCGGTTTGTGGCCCCGAAAACCTGCCCGTTCTCATTCAGGGTGGGCGGCGCAAAAAAATCCGTGTCGATACCTTGTTGCCAAAAGAGGCCGGACGTTTCCCCTGGGGCGGCCATCTTGGGATGGCGATGCGCGATCCCGTTATCGCGGAAATCGAACGTAGCTCCAATACACTTGTCTTCTGTAATACCCGCTCTCAGGCCGAGCTTTGGTATCAGGCCATTATTGAAGCGCGCCCTGAATGGGCCGGACTGATTGCCCTGCATCATGGCTCGCTTGATAGAAAAGTTCGCAACTGGGTAGAAGACGGGCTCAAAGACGGCTCACTTAAGGCGGTCGTTTGCACGGCGAGTCTTGATCTTGGGGTCGACTTCTCTCCCGTTGAACGGGTGCTGCAAATTGGCAGCGCAAAAGGTGTGGCGCGCTTGTTGCAGCGCGCCGGTCGCGCCGGCCACGCACCGGGCGGGGTTTCAAGAGTAACCCTGGTGCCGACTAATGCGTTGGAGCTTATCGAGTCAGCGGCTGCCCAGGACGCAATTGCAGCCGAACAAATTGAGGCGCGTGATATTCCGGTCGCGCCGCTTGATGTTCTCGTTCAACACCTGGTCACGGTTGCGCTGGGTACGGGTTTTGTCGCTGCTGAGTTGCTTGCCGAGTTAAAAACCTGTTATGCGTATCAAGACCTGACCGAACAACAGTTTCAGTGGGCAATGGACTTTGTAACCCGTGGTGGCCCCAGCCTATATGCGTATCCCGAGTACAGTCGCTTACAGATCGACAGCGAGAACGTCTACCGGGTTCCGGATAAACAGATTGCCCGTCGTCATCGCATGTCAATTGGCACAATCGTATCTGACTCAGCGATGGCAGTACGTTATCTCTCGGGTGGACGAATTGGAACGGTAGAAGAGAGCTTTATTTCCCGCCTGAATAAGGGGGATTGTTTCCTCTTTAACGGCAAACTGCTTGAGCTGATCCGTACCCACGAAATGACGGCTTACGTGCGTCGTGCAAAAGGTCGGCGGGCAGCAGTGCCGCGTTGGGGCGGGGGCAGCATGCCGTTGTCCAGTGAGTTGTCGGCGGCCGTGCTTCAACGAGTCACCGAGGCCTCTCGGGGCGTCTTTGGCGGCCCGGAAATGCGTCTGATTCGACCGTTGCTGCGCACTCAACAGCAATGGTCGGCATTGCCGGACCCGCGCCATTTTCTGATCGAGCACTATCGGTCCCGGGAGGGGCAACACGTTTTTATGTATCCGTTTGCCGGACGACATGTTCATATTGGTCTGGCGTCGCTAATCGCATGGCGGCTCAGCAAGCGCAACCCGGCAACGTTTTCAATTGCCGTCAATGACTACGGTATCGAGTTATTGTCGCATCAGACTGTTGACTGGACACCGTTGCGTGATGGTCGTGTTCTGGATGCTGACAATCTGTTGTCCGATGTATTGTCCAGTTTGAATTCCGGCGAACTGGCACAACGGAGGTTTCGTGAGATTGCCCGAATTGCCGGCCTGGTTTTTCAGGGTTTTCCGGGAGCGCCCCGCGCGACCCGGCAGCTCCAGGCGTCAACCCAACTGTTTTTTGAAGTTTTTCGTGCCCATGATCCGGACAATATGCTGTTGGGACAGGCCGAGCGCGAGGTCCTCGAGCGTGAACTTGAAATTCGCCGCCTGACTGAAACCCTGAGCCGCCTGCGACAATGCAGGGCACGCTGGATTGATATCGAACGCCCAACCCCACTCGCATTTCCACTGATGGTTGAGCGACTGCGCGAAAAACTCAGCACCGAGAAATTGTCAGACCGTATCGCGCGGATCGTTGCTGATCTCGAGCGCCAGGCTGACGCCGGGTGAATGTCGCCGTGACTGCCGCTGAAGATACAATCGGTTGATGATGATTGCAGACGCATTAAACGGTGCCCAGGAGTTATCGATCCGAAACGGCAGCATTTGGTTGCTGCCAGAGGGTGGGGTGTTCGAGCCGCAAACCAACACTTTGCTGGTGGCTGACATTCACCTTGGCAAGGCAGACCGCTTCCGCCACCTGGGAGTACCTGTGCCCAACGGTCCAAACCAGGAAAGTCTGCGGCGGCTCTCTGGTCTGTTGGAAAAGTATCAGCCGGAACAACTGATATTTCTTGGTGATTTGGTTCATGATCGATTGCCAGCCCAACATCCGGTCTATGACGGTCTGGCTGAGTGGCGACATCAGTTCAGCGCCATACGAGTCACCCTCGTTCTGGGAAATCATGATCTAAAAGCCGGAACTCTGCCGGCCAACTGCGGCATTCAGTCGGTATCGCCGGGTTCCGTGGCGGGACCGTTGCGCTTGTTACACGAACCTGATCTACCGACACACGGGTCTGATCTGCACGCGGTTGCCGGCCATATTCATCCGGTTGTCCGGCTCAGCAGTTGCGGCGATTCGGTTCGAACCCGCTGCTTCTGGGCCCGCCCGGGGCTTACTATATTGCCGGCTTTTGGCGAGTTTACCGGGGGCTATCAGATAACCGCGAACGTGGGTGACCTGGTCTACGTGCCAGTCGAGCATACCGTTCATCGGCTTCCCCGGCTTGCTGCGGCCTGACGTTCTCGCTACGAACGCCTGACATCGGTCGGCCACATCGCACCGCCGGGCGCGACGCGCTGCAAGCTTTGAAGGGTGGCCGGGTAAATTACATCTATCCGAGTACACGCCGATGTGCTGGGAGCCGTTTAGCCCTAACCTTGCAGAATCCGCCTTGGCCAAAAACAAACAAAAGCCGAAAAACACGAAGGACGAGGTTGTCGATTCTGTTGAATCGGCACTGAACCCTTCACCGACCAAGTCGATGGCGGTGACCGACGGCAGCGAAATTGGCATATCCGGTATTCGACCCGCTGCACTTGGCATCAGTTCGAGACTGGCATTCAAAGTGGCCATATTCACGGCCGGGGTCAACGGTGGCCTGGCTTACCTGGTGACCCAAACCAGTCATTTGAATCTGCTCTTCGAGAATTTCAAGCTAATCCATATTCTTTCCCTGATCATCGCCGTGACTACCGTGTTGACGGCCGCGGCGACGTTTTTTATCGCCCGGGGGGTCGCCAACCGGGTCAACCGGGTAGCCGAAGTGCTGGAGCGCACCCAGGCTGGTGACTACACCGTCAGGCTGAAGCTTGGCCTGGACGACGAATTGGGATTGTTATCGCGGCGTGCCAACTTGTTGAGCTCGACCGCCGAGGTTCGCGAAAAACGCATTACTGAATCATCATTGACCGATGCCTTGACCGGGTTACCAAACCGTGCGCTGCTGACCAACCGTCTAGAGCATGCGTTGAAGGCTGCCACTCGGGATAAAACAAGCTTTGCCGTTGCATTGATTGATTTGGACCGATTTAAATGGGTTAACGACACCCTGGGTCATGATGCGGGTGATGTGTTACTAAAAGAAGTAGCCCGCCGCATGAAAGCAACGGTCAGGACAAGTGACACGGTGGCCCGCCTCGGCGGAGACGAATTTGTATTGCTGATGGCCGGCGATCTTGAGTCGGCACAGGCAGTGACCAAACACGTGCTTGAGGCGATGAAGACCCCGATGCAGTTGCAGGGACAAAACGTCGATATCGGTATGAGTATAGGAATTGCGGTTTATCCTGATCACGGTCGGGATTCCCTTGCCTTAATGCGTCACGCAGACAGCGCCATGTACAGCGCTAAACGCAAACAGGCAGGGCGATCAACTTACGAAGGTGATTCACGCGGTGCGCCGCCGACTCCGAACAATTTGTCTATGCTCGGTGAGATGCGTTCCGCCCTGGAGCAAGGGCAGTTTCATCTTGAGTATCAGCCTAAGCTGAACCTCGATAGTGGCTTGATTACCGGTCTCGAAGGCCTGGTGCGCTGGAAACATCCGAAGCGCGGGCGAGTGAATCCTGCTGATTTTATTCCCTTGGCCGAGCAAACCGGCTTTATGCGGGAACTGACCAGTTGGGTTGTCGGAGAAGGGGCGCGTTTTGCCGCCGAGCTGGCACGCAACGAGTTGGAAATCTGCGTATCGGTGAACGTGTCAGCCCAGGACATCGAGTCTCCCGATTTTGCCGGATCAATTCAGCGTACGCTCGAGCAAGAGTCTTTGCAACCGCAGCGCCTGTGCCTGGAAATTACCGAAACTGGTGTGATTAGCGAAACTGAAACCGCCCTTAAGAATTTGCGCGCGGTTGCCAAGCTGGGCGTTTTGCTGTCGGTTGACGACTTTGGCACTGGTTATTCGTCATTGAAGCAATTGCAGGCCTTGCCGGTCAACGAGCTGAAGATAGATCGGGCCTTTGTTAACGGCATGAACGAAAGTCACCACAACGCGACTATTGTGAATTCAACCGTTGAGATGGCCCGTCAACTGGGCCTCAAAGTAGTGGCCGAAGGGGTTGAAACCGTTGCCGAGATGCGAGCCCTGGCCTCCATGGGTTGTGATGAGATTCAAGGCTTTTACCTGGCACGCCCGATGGCGCCGGAACAAGTCGTCAGTTGGATTCAAATGCGGCATTCCCTGCACGACAGTTCGCGTGACGAATATTTCAAACTGCTGATTACGGGTTGATCATCGGCAGTACCGCCGCCTGCGCGCCGCCGGCCGCCAGCAATCACTAATCGTTCCTCAGTCTCAGTACTTGACAAATCGGGCCAGATCTTTAATAGTACGACCGTTCGTTTTATTCTATGGCGATTAAGTTGTCAGATTCCCCGAAGCGCAAAGGTCAGCAGACCAAAGCGTCAATTATTGTCGCAGCTACTGAGATGGCGGCCCGGGATGGCCTCGAAGGCCTGACCATCGGCGCCCTCGCTGATCGTGCGGGTATGTCCAAAAGTGGCGTATTTGCTCATTTCGGTTCCCGCGAAGAACTCCAGTTGGCCGCGCTCAATGCCTATGAGCAAGTGTTTATCAATGAGATCCTGGCCCCGGCGCTCAAGCAGCCCAGGGGTTTGTCCCGCCTGGTCCATTTGGTTGAGCGCTGGCTTGCCTATACTGCCAATGAGGCCAGGAGTGGCTGCATTTTGGTTTCCGCTGCATTCGAATATCACAGCAGGCCTGGCGCGGTACGCGATGCCCTGGTTGCAATGATCAGTGGCTGGCAGCGCGAGTTAGCAACCGCAATTAAGCAGGCAGTTCAAACCGGTGAGTTGTTGCCCGATACCGATGTTGATGATCTTGTCTTTGGTCTGAACGGGGTTGTGCTGGCCGTCCATCACGATGCCCGCCTGTTGCAGGACGCTGATGCTTTTTCAAGGGGGCGGAGCGCGTTTAATCGCTTGTTACAAACTGCGCTGGTTAATCCGGTGCCGGACCAAAAATTTGTTTCTGAATCTAACCAACCAACTAACTAACCCAATTATCAAGTCACGGCCCGCGCGGCAGTGACCAGGAGTGCATCATCATGGCCCAGTATTTACCACCGTTGCGCGACATGCAGTTTGTATTGCATGAACTCCTTGACGTCGAGCAGCAATTGTCGGCAATTCCGGCGCATGCCGATGTCAACCGTGAGCTTATCGACCAGGTACTGGAAGAGGGTGGGAAATTCTGTAGTGAAGTGGTTTTCCCGCTCAATCGCAATGGTGATGAACAAGGCTGTCGGCACGAGGGAAGCGGAATCGTTAAGACGCCGGACGGCTTTAAAGAGGCTTATCAACAGTATTGCGAAGCCGGATGGTCAACATTAACCGGCGATACCGACTTCGGTGGGCAGGGGTTGCCAAGCGTAATCGGCATGGCCATGCAGGAGATGCTCAACTCGGCCAATCAAGCGTGGACAATGTATCCCGGGCTGTCACACGGCGCCTACGAATGCCTGCATACCCACGGAACCGATGAGCAAAAATCTCTCTACCTGCCAAAACTGGTGTCGGGTGAATGGACGGGCACGATGTGTCTGACCGAGCCACACTGCGGTACTGACCTTGGCATTCTCCGGACAAAGGCCGAGCCGGCCGGGGACAGGTCATACAAGATCACGGGTACCAAAATATTCATTTCAGCCGGGGAACACGATATGGCTGAAAACATTGTCCACCTTGTGCTGGCGCGCCTGCCCGACGCCCCTGAAGGCACCAAAGGAATTTCCCTGTTTATCGTTCCCAAGTTCTTGCCAAATGCTGACGCGAGCCTTGGTGATCGCAACGGCTTTCTGTGTGCCCGCATTGAAGAAAAAATGGGTATTCACGGCAATGCTACCTGCGTCATGGACTTCGACGGTGCTACGGGCTGGCTGGTCGGCGAAGAGAACCGTGGTCTGAACGCGATGTTTGTCATGATGAATGCGGCCCGGATCGGGGTAGGTCTGCAGTCGCTGGGTTTGATGGAAGTGGCTTATCAGAATGCCGTTGTCTACGCCAAAGAGCGTCTGCAAATGCGCTCGCTGACCGGGCCGAAAGCACCTGACAAAGCGGCCGACCCCATTATTGTTCATCCCGACGTACGTCGAATGCTGTTGACCCAACGCGCCTGGATCGAGGGCTCACGTGCATTTGCTGCCTGGTTGTCTTTACAAGCTGATATTGTTCAATCGCATCCTGACCAGGAGGTGCGTGAAGAGGCAGATGGATTACTCGGTTTACTCACCCCCATTGTCAAAGCTTTTCTGACTGACAATGGTTTCGAGTCGACCAATATGGCCATGCAAATCTACGGCGGCCACGGCTACATTCGTGAATGGGGGATGGAGCAATACGTGCGCGACGCGCGTATCAACATGATTTACGAAGGCACCAACGGGATTCAGGCACTAGACCTCCTGGGTCGTAAAGTACTGCAAGACGGTGGCAGGCAACTCAAGATTTTTGGCGCAATGGTGCGCGATCTGGTTGAAGCTGAGGGCACCAACGAGGCTATGGCTGAGTTTATTGATCCCCTGGCTGACCTGGCCGGCCGGGTCGAAAAGTTCAGTATGGAAATTGGTATGAAAGCCATGCAAAACCCAGACGAAGTCGGCGCCGCGTCAGTGGACTACCTTCGGGTAATCGGCCATCTTGTGTTTGGCTATTTTTGGGCAAAAATGGCAAAAATTTCTCTCGAGAAACAAACAGAAGACAATTTCTACAAAGCCAAACTGGCGGTTGCGAGATTCTATTTTGCACGCTTAATGCCAGAGGCGAAGTCCCGAATTCAGTCGGCGCGCTCGGGTTCGGCTAACCTGATGGACGTGAACGAGGAGTGGTTCTGATACGACCAGCCGGTACTCGGTATGGCCATTCTGACCGATACGAAACAGGGCAAAGACCAGTTTGAAGATGGTCATTTTGAAGGCCCGAACAACGGGATAACTTATAAGTGTTGGTCATCCAAGGATGATCAGAATGCATCAATTTGCGGAGACACTGGTGTCAAATTTTATTATTAAGAAAGTTGCCGTACTCGGCGCCGGTGTGATGGGCGCCCAGATTGCCGCCCATCTTGCCAATGCACAGGTCAATGTGTTGCTATACGATCTGCCAGCCAAAGATGGCCCGAAAAACGCGATTGCAGCTAACGCGATTCAGGGCTTGCGAAAAATGAACCCGGCGCCATTGGCTCATCCGGAATTTGCCACGCAGATTCAGCCCGCAAATTACGACGAGCACTTACCAGCGCTTGCCGATTGTGATCTGGTGATTGAAGCTATTGCCGAGCGCATGGACTGGAAACACAGCTTGTACGGACGGATTGCGCCGCACGTCGCTGATCACGCAATACTGGCAACCAACACCTCGGGTTTATCAATTAGCGAATTAGCCAAGGGATTTAGCGAAGACCTGCGCGCCCGTTTTTGCGGCGTTCACTTCTTTAACCCGCCCCGCTATATGCACCTGGTTGAACTGATCCCAACCGAATCAACGGCGCCGGCAATTCTTGAACAGCTTGAATCGTTTATGACAACAACGCTTGGTAAAGGGGTGGTTCATGCCAAAGATACGCCGAATTTCATTGCCAACCGAATCGGTACGTTTGGCATCCTGGCAATTATTCGCCACGCGCAGGCCTTTGGCATCGGCTTTGATGTTGTTGACGATCTGACCGGGAAAAAACTGGGTCGTGCTAAATCAGGTACGTTTCGAACGGCCGATCTGGTTGGCCTGGATACCTTGTCACATGTTATCAAGACCATGCAGGACAACCTGCCCGACGACGCTTTTGCGCCGGTTTATGAAACCCCGCCGGTATTGAAGGCTTTGGTCGACAAAGGTGCTCTTGGTCAAAAGACAAAAGCCGGTTTCTATAAGAAAGAGAAAGGGAAAATTCTTCAGGTTGACCCTGCCAGTGGTAACTATGCAGATGCTGGTGCCAAGGCTGACAAAGTTGTTGCCCGGATGCTTGGCAAGCCAACCTGGGCGGAACGCCTGAGCTTGCTACGCGAGTCTGAGCACCCGCAGGCCCGGTTTATGTGGTCGATCATGCGCGACTCATTACACTATGCGGCCGTCAAGCTTGGCGAGATCGCCAGCAATGCGCGTGACGTCGATCTGGCATTGCGCTTTGGTTTTGGCTGGAAAGAAGGGCCGTTTGAAATATGGCAACAAGCCGGTTGGCAAGAAGTTGCGGGATGGATTCAGGCGGACGTTGATGCTGGCAAAACTCTTGCGAAAGTCGATCTTCCCGGCTGGGTCACTAGCGATAAATTGATTAAAGCCGGTGGGGTACATACGGTAAACGGGTCGTATTCGCCAACAACCGGTCAGTTTGAAGACAGAAACGATCTGCCGGTTTACCGGCGCCAGGTTTTCCGGGCCCCGGTATTTGGCGAAGGCGCCCGCACTGGACATGATGGCGGTGAAACCTTATTTGAAGACAACGATATTCGTTTGTGGACTCTAAGCGAGAGAGGGGTTCACGATGTGGTGATTGCCTCGCTTAAATCAAAGATGCATGCCATTGGGCCAGGGGTTGCCGGCGGTTTGCTCAAGGGTTTGCAGATGGCTGAGCAAGATTACAAAGGCATGGTTGTCTGGTCACCTGACGAACCGTTTTCGGTTGGCGCGGATCTGGCGGCGATGATGCCAGTGTTCATGTCGGGTGGCGCCAAAGCAGTAGGCCCTGAAGAAAAGAAGCTGCAAGACGCCATGCTCGCTCTGCGGTACGCCCAGGTGCCGACGGTTGCCGCTGTGTCCGGAATGGCACTTGGTGGTGGTTGTGAGCTCGCCGTTTATTGCGCCCGGCGGGTAGCCAGTATCGAAAGTTACATGGGCCTGGTGGAGGTTGGCGTGGGTTTGATTCCCGGCGCTGGCGGGCTTACCTACGGCGCGCGTCGTGCCGCTGAAGAACAACGTCTGGCACCCGATGCGCCGCTATTGGCTTTTCTAAAAAAGTACTTTATGGCAGCAGCTACTGCCGAAGTGGCGAAATCTGCACATGAGGCCAGGACAATTGGTTACCTGCTCGATTCTGACCAGATTGTTTTTAATAACTACGAATTACTTTATCGCGCCGTCCGTGAAGCCAAGGCCATGAGTGATAACGGCTACCGGGCGCCAGGCAAAGCATTGTTTCCGGTAGCCGGTCGCAGCGCTGCAGCAACTATTTGCGCGCAAATTGTCAATATGCGCGATGGCGGTTTCATTTCGGAGCACGACTTTCACCTGGGTAAGACAATTGCCCACGTGATGTGTGGCGGTGACGTCGAAGCCAACGCGATGGTTGACGAAGAGTGGATCATGGCGCTCGAGCGTGAAGCCTTCGTTTCTCTGCTTGAGAATCCAAAAACCCAGGAACGCATCATGGGCATGATGTCCAGCGGCAAACCCGTTCGTAACTAGCCGCAATAAGCGACAACTTCGATCAGAGGAAGAAATGACCAAACAAATTCAGGATGCTTATATAGTTGCCGCAATGCGCACGCCTATCGGCAAAGCGCCCAAAGGCAGTTTCCGTAATCTGCGGCCCGACGACTTATTGGTCCATGCGTTGCAGGCTGCACTGGCCCAGACTCCGTCACTCGACCCGGCTGCGATTGAAGATGCCATTGTTGGTTGCGCAATTCCCGAGGCACAACAAGGGCTGAATGTTGCC
This sequence comes from Burkholderiaceae bacterium, assembly GCA_049680625.1. Classification (GTDB taxonomy): domain Bacteria; phylum Pseudomonadota; class Gammaproteobacteria; order Burkholderiales; family Burkholderiaceae_E; genus JAUIAI01. Next base: position 89,724 of record JBAUID010000116.1, read on the forward strand.
CGCATTGGCGTGTTGCTCGCCGGCCTGCCCAATTCGATCGGTGGCATTACGGTCAATCGCTTTTGCGCCTCGGGCCTAAGCGCTGTGGCAATGGCAGCCGACCGAATACGGGTTGGAGAAGCCGATGTCATGATTGCTGCCGGTACCGAGTCGATGAGCATGGTGCCGATGATGGGCAACACACCATCGATAAACCCCGCTGTTTTTGACGGGGATGAAAACATCGGCATTGCCTACGGCATGGGCCTTACTGCCGAAAACGTCGCCAAACAATGGGAAATCACTCGTGAAGCTCAGGACGAGTTTGCGTTTCATTCCCATCAGCGCGCGCTGGCGGCTCAGAAAGCGGGGCATTTTGATGCTGAGATCGTGCCGGTAGAATTGGCAGAGCGCCAGCCGAATCTGAACAGCGGCCAAGTTGAGACGACAACCCGGCGGGTTGAACTGGATGAAGGGCCGCGGGCCGACACGTCAATCGAGGCCCTGGCTCGTTTGCGCGGCGCGTTTGCAACGCCGCGCTCTCCAAATGGCAAAGCTACCGGTATGGGGTCAGTGACCGCCGGCAATAGCTCACAGACATCTGATGGAGCGGGCGCGTTGATCCTGGCCTCTGAGCACGCAGTGAAAGCGCACGGTCTGAAGCCACTGGCGCGTTTTGTCTCGTTTGCGGTGCGTGGCGTGCCACCGGAAATTATGGGCATTGGTCCGAAAGAAGCAATCCCTGCTGCACTGAAATCGGCCGGCCTCAAGTTACAGGATATTGGCTGGATTGAACTTAATGAAGCTTTTGCCGCTCAGGCGCTGGCGGTAATCAAAGATCTGGGTCTCAACCCGGATGTGGTGAACCCGATGGGAGGTGCTATTGCGCTTGGCCATCCGTTAGGCGCCACCGGTGCTGTGCGGTCGGCAACTGCAATCCATGGCATCCATCGGCTGAATCAGCAATACGGCATGGTGACCATGTGTGTGGGTACCGGCATGGGAGCAGCAGGTGTTTTTGAGCGGGTTTGAGTAACGCGGCGTATGTACCGATTTGTCTGCCAGACTCCGCCGGAGAATGAACTGCGGTGACGCGCGCAGGTTACTACCTGCAGGCCGAGTGTGAGATACTGCGCCGCAATGTGCCCGTGGAGATGTAATGCAATACGTAGAGTTGGTCGCAGTCCTGGCTGTTTTTCAGTTTCTTTTGTTTGGCGCGCTGGCTGGGCGCGCACGTGGCAAATCCGGGCTTAAAGCACCTGCGATCTCAGGGGATGTTGGGTTTGAGCGAATGTATCGCGTTCAAATGAATACGTTGGAATTGCTGATTGCCTTTTTGCCCGCCTTGTTCCTGGCGGCAAAATATTGGCCGACTCCGTGGATTGCTGGTCTGGGTGCGATATACCTGGTTGGTCGCTTCATGTACTGGCGGGCATATGTCAGTGCCCCCTCCACGCGTGGACTTGGTTTCATGTTGTCGCTGCTGCCCACGATGCTTCTTGCCGCTGCGGCGCTGCTTGGCATTGTGCAGGCGCTTTTCGGAACCAGTATTTGACTGAGTCCAAGCGCCAATAAATTCGGCGCAGTTAGTTCTTAGTTGCCTCTTTGCTGGGCCGCGCTGAAACAAGTGCAGTGGAATCAGTCAATTTCGCAGACAGGCAGGCCAAGCAGTCGCTGGGATATTAGAAGGGAGAGCCCCGATATGAGAGAGGTTTACATGATGCTGGCGCTCTTAAGCAGTTGAATCTGGTGCTTTCAGCACGCTAGTCGCGCTATCGAAGATTAGATCGCGTCTACAACCTTAAACGCCCACACCAGGCATTGGGCATGAAGACACCTGCTGAGGTTATGCATTAGCAGCGTGAGGTGAGAAGGATTCGCTGGGTCATTTCACAAAGCAGAACAAAGCTACCGTTGTTGAACCGGCACAGATTGCACATCGGCCATGGGCCATACGACGGCCAGGTTCGAGCTCAGAACTTCCCGTTATCATTCTTCCACTCGCTGCGCGGTGCGATGGGTGAAATTGTGTTCCATTGTTCAACGATCTTGCCTTCAGCCACGCGAAACAAATCGTAGATGCCCGAATGCACATCTGCCTTTTGGCCCTCGTTCATACACAGAACGAAATTCCCCTCTGCAAGAACCTTGTGGAGCTGCTGATAGATGATCCGTCGGGGGTCGTCATCTGGGGCTTCCAGAACGAGACGCAATTTTTGTGCGCCATCTGCGATATCTGGGGCGTGCTGGATTAGATCGTTGCTGACATAGCTGGAAAGGCGCTCCCAGTGCTGGCCCACGAGCACCTCTTGGACGAAGGAAATCACCAGCGCGCGGTTTTCCTCGGTCTTGTCCAGATCGATGATCTCAGTTTCGCCATCCAGCATGCCGCGGCCTGAAGGATTAGGAGTCTGTTTCATCTGGATATTGTCCCAATGCTCCACCGCCTTTCCCTTGTCGAAGCGGAAGACCTCGAAAGCAACCTCTACCCCGTTGAAGTCATATTCGTTATGGGCAAAGGCGAAATCACCGTCCTCGAACACGCGAACGAAGGTGACGCGTGGATTTGTCTTGGCCAGTCTTGCAAACAATTCAGCCAATCCTACGCTGCCCTCGCCGGTACGAGGATTGTGCTGAATGTACTTGGCTTCGTTTACGACCGCAGCAGCCTCGGGATCACCCGTCTCGATGCCTTTCAACAGTTTTTTCAGCAGCGCTTTTTTGGTCATTAGTGCGTCTCGACTTTCGGCATTCGGCAGGTCTGTTCTTACCTGCAACATTAAAAGAGCCTGCCCCAGAACCGGGACAGGTTCGCACGATTGACTGGCTTTGGTCGTTAGACAGCGGCTTCAGCCCCATCGCCAGCTGGTTGCCAGGCGAGGTTGTCATATTGGATGATATGGCCCCGGTTTTCGTCGGCAGACGCAATCGGGACCGACATGACAGCGGCGCCTAGCGTCAGTGCCAGCGCGGCTGCGGCGGTTTTCAGTTTCTGCATCGTTGTTCTACATGGTGTTTTAATTAACTACCGGTCAGTATATATATCGCGCACACAGTGACCAACTAAAATATACCGATCGGTAGTTATTTTATTTAACCCCCTTGCCGCATCTGTGGCCACCCTCGCGGACGCACCGCGTGGAGCGGCATCTCAGATTGCCTAAGGTTTGGGGAAACGGTGAGGAGAAGTACTTGTGGCGCGTGGACGACCGATGAGTTTCGATAAGGTCGAGATACTGGAAAAGACCCTTCAGGTTTTTTGGCAGTCCGGCTATCTCGGCGCATCTTATTCCGAAATCTGCGGCGCGACTGGCCTGACCAAGCCAAGTCTTTACAGCGCGTTTGGCAACAAAGAAGAAACATTTCTTGCCGCCCTTTCCTTGTATCTCGACCGGTTCGTGCGGCCGGGCCTGCCGCCGTTGGAGGCTGAACCCAACCCGCGAGAAGCTATCCGAAAGCTGCTGATTGCAACCGCTGAAGGTCTGACCGCTAAAGATACCCCACCCGGCTGCATGATCGCCGCCAATATAGCGTCGTCAGTGGCACCCGTAGTTCCACATCCGATTGCGGTGGCACTGTTACGTGCGGCGAAAGAAACACCAGACGCAATCCGGCGACGCCTGCAACGGGCTAAGCCTGCCGAGCTACCGCATGGCAGCACACCAGATTCACTTGCCCTGTTCTGCGAGGCGTTGATATCAGGATTGTCCGGCTTGGCACGTCAAGGCATGCGCAGAGAAAACCTTCTTAAGATCGTCGATACTGCGATGCTGGTTTGGCCGGTCTCTATCAACGATTGCGGGACGTCAGACTGAATGATAAGTATGGTTTTCGCGAAACGACACCGCGCAATTGGAGCGCGTTTCCAATTCTATATTGGGGAGAGATAGTTATCTCTACTTTGATATCCGCCATATTCAAGAAAAGAACATGTTTGAATCTTCTGGGATTGTGCGAGGAACCCAACCTAGTACGCCCGGAAATTACGCACTATCAGTGCGTCGATATTCGCATTGAAAATGCGAGCCAAGAAAACCCTAAAGTTGCCAGTGCAATCGATGGCCACACCACTCACACGGGTAGTAAGACCGTTCCGATTAATTGCACTAACAGCTAGTCTGATAGGCGCCGCGGACGGGCAGCGATTTCGCCAAGTGTTCGATCTAGTGGTGCGCAAACCAATTTCGATCGAGAGCCTAATACAAACGCTTACTAGCTGACCCCCGTACGCTTGAGATTTTCCCTACTAGGGGTGCGGACGGTGTCAACCTGTTTGAGACAGTTATTTAGGAATTAGACTCGAACTGCGTTTCGTTTTCGCGGCCGCACAATGAAGGTCAGCTATCGAACAGCCACCGGCCGATCAAAGAGGTGAATCTGATGCTTCGGCTAGGCGTACTACCGGCCATGAGCAGCCGTTCGGCCTCGATCCGAACGATTGGTTCTAGGCTTGTCACATAATCACTTATTCCTTACAATAATAGATTAAGTAAGGAGTCAAACATGGCTGAAGCCGCAGTGACAAGCAAAGGTCAAATCACCATACCTGCTGAGATTAGAAAGCTGATGAACCTCAGTCCGCAGGACAAAGTGGTTTTTACATTGCTGCCGAATGGCACAACAATAATGCGCGCGAAGAATCGCTCGATTACCTCCTTGGCCAAGTCGATAAAGTCATCAAAGAAGAAGGTCTCCATTAATGACATGAAGATGGACTGAAGTGGCAACCCTGGATACCAACGTCCTGGTTCGATACCTCATTGCAGACGATAGGAAGCAACATGAGCTAGCTAGATCTTTCATTGAGAGCACGATTCGAAACGAATCGCTCTTTTTACCAATCTCTGTAACTGTTGAACTAGAGTGGGTTCTGCGATCCCGCTACGAACTTAGAAAATCGAAGGTCGTATGGGTTCTGAATCGCTTGTTGGAATCGGAAGAAATTGAATTTCAAGACGAGGCATCTATAGAAATTGCATTGAACCTATATGTGGAAAACAATGCTGATTTTGCGGATTGTCTGCATCTAGCGATAGCTCATTCAAATAGTCAGACACCAATGATGACTTTCGACCGGAAAGCTTCGAATCTTCCTGGAGCGTCGCTCCTGGAATCGTAGTGTGTCGAGCCTAAGCCGAATTTGATGTGCCTCTGGCTGATCTACGTCAAGATCGAACTACACCTTGCGCAAGACCAGCCATTTAGACTGCTGGATTCATCGACCCAGAAATCGGCGCAACCGGCCAACAGCGGTCTTTCCATCAGGCCTGACTCGACAATCTCCCCCGCATCACTGGTTTCGAGGGTTTACTGACCTATGACCAGTTTGCTCAAAAATTGCACGGCCGATAACGCCCCCAGAAAAGTGAAGCGCCGTACATATATGGCTTAAATTGCCATATATGTACGCATATAATGTATGCATACTGGATCGCTTAGGACAGTGATGAAAACGACCTTGAATATTGATGACGACTTGTTGGCCCGGGCGCAAGAGTTGACTGGAATCACTGAAAAAACGGCGGTCGTCAGGACGGGACTCGAAGCGCTCATCGCACGAGAAAGTGCGCGACGCCTGGCTAAATTGGGTGGCAGCGATCCCAGTCTACAAGACATTCCCAGAAGACGCTCTGGACAGTGAATGTATTGCTCGACACTTCCGTGTGGGTGCGCCACTTCAGAGAGTCGAATACGGATGTGGTGAATCTGTTGGAGAACGAACTCGTGCTCACCCATGACTTTGTGATCGGTGAACTTGCTTGCGGAGGTTTAAAATCGCGCCTCACTACGATTGGCTATCTCAAAGAACTGGGCGGGCTCCCCGGCTTATCGGTAGATGAGGTTCTGATATTGGTCGAATCGAAAACACTGCATAGCCGTGGTATCGGATTAATCGACGCGCAGCTATTGGCCGCTGTCATTGTGACTCCGGACGTTACGCTTTGGACGTTCGATAAACGGTTGCACCAGATTGCGACTGAGCTCGATGTCGCTTACGCGCCGGGATAGCAAACAAGTTTCCGGATTACCGATGTCTACTTTCTAATTAGCGGTCGCTCGAATTTTGCAATCTGGGTTCACCCAGCGGCGCTCAGCGGCCAGGAGCGGGCATTCGCCGATGCACAATTCGTGAGCTGATATGCCGCCTGCGAAATTGATTGGCGGAATATCAGTCGTGATCATTGGTCTGTTACGGTCACCTGCCTGCCGATCACTTATTCAGCTAGGCAGCGCCTGAAACAGTTGTAATTGCCCTGGAATCCCCTTGAGCGTTTGCTCCCCACGGTCCTCGAACTGAATACCAGAACCGGCGACCAGGTCTCGAACGGTACGCGATACTAAAACCTCCCCGGGATTTGCCAGGGCCGATATCCGCGCTCCCGTATGTACCGCAATTCCCGTCAGCTTTTGTCCAATAACCTCGCACTCACCAGTATGAACTCCGCAGCGGACCGACAGATCCAGTGCTTGAACACCGGACGAGATGTCTTGCGCGCAACGAATCGCGCCAGCAGGGCCGCCAAACGACGTGAATATGCCATCACCGGCATTATCAATTTCTGACCCACGGTGTCTTGCGAGCTGCTCGCGTACAACTGCGTAGAAGCTGTCGAGCAATGCACGCCAATCTCGGTCACCAATTGAAACCGCCCGTTCGGTTGACCCGACGATATCAACGAACAGCACAGTGGTCAGGACGCGTTCGGGCTCAAGAGTGGTTTGATGCCCGGTGACAAACATTTCGATTTCGTTCACTACGCGGGTACTGTTGCCGAGGAAGTAAGTATGGTCTTGTCCAGGCATCTCGACCAGGTTGGCGTTGGGAATATGCTCCGCCAGATAGCGCGCGCTTTCAACGGGCGTGACCCGCTCGTCGGTTCGGTGAAGGATCAAGGTAGGTACATGAACACTCGGCAAGACTGCGCGCACGTCGATGTCGCGATTCATCTTCATAATCGCCACGGCTGCGCCCGGGCTGGCCGCGGAACGGAAATAAGCAGTTATGCTCTCGGCGGCGAACGGATCGCTGGCGATACTAGGCGCCCAAAGATCGAGCGACACCCCGGCTGGGGTGCCCCAGTTATTCTCGAAATTGTTGAGCACGTGCTCCCACTGTTCGTCTTTCCATCCGAACGGATAGTCCGGTGACCAGGATCGTTTGGAATAGGCTCCGTAAAGGATCAGCGATTTAGTGCGTTCTGGGTAGGTCGCACTGAACAGCAACGACATCGGCCCACCTTCTGAGATCCCAAACAAAGTGGCGCTTTTTGATCCGACCGCATCGAGAACCGCGTGCACGTCATGCATGCGTTGCTCTAATGTAAATAACTCAGAGCCGCGGTCCGACATTCCCGTTCCGCGTTTATCGAACACGATGAGGCGGCAAAAACTTGCAAGGCGCATCAGGAATTTGACAGACTCGGGGTGCCGCCACATCGACTCTACATTTGACACAAATCCTGGCACAAGCAAGAGGTCCGTTGGTCCATCACCGATGACCTGATAGGCAATTTGGACATCATCGCTTCGCGCGTAGTGCGTTTTCGGAATGTTCATTCTTAGTGTCTCAATCGTCGGGCTCACTTCCAGAAAATGGACGGCGGCAAGCTCACCTTTAGGCGTCAGGCGTTAGACCCAACTATATCGTCAGCCGATAATCGCTTGAGACCTTCGGAGTTTATCCGTCGAATCTGGATCTGCTTCTCATTGATAGTACGCGCACTTTACGATTAGTCTCATGTGCGTACGGTTCCAACCGGATTCTAATTCGTATAGGGTATCGCTCAAATCACGAACAAGGTGATTCGGCCACTATCATTTTTTGATCGCCTCTTGAATGATGGGAAGCGGTTCGGTAGTTCGTATTCATTGCGGAAGGCGTGAATTCCAGCTGTCCGATTGAATTCGTTGCACTGCGGCCGCCTCGGGCACCAACCAGGCAGTGCCGTTTCAGGGTCGTTAATGTCAGCTTTCTTGTTGCCAACCGCTTAAATAAAGGTGTTTTGATGCCGCCGACCAGCAACAATCGGCCGCTTGTGTTCAATTCCTTTTAGAGGCAAATAACTGTCATTTAGCCAGGCTAAAATAGTTGAGCAGATTTCGGCAATACCGGCCGGCACCAGCCCATAGACAAAGTTCTAGCTGCCACCACTAAGATCCTCCGCGATCATCAGCGCATTGTTGTCTGGATCATAGAAAGTTGTGATCTTCACCATGCCTTCGGCAGTGATGACATCACCGTCAAATTGGATGCCCTCGGCTTCCAGCGCCTTGCGCGCTGCATCGACATTCGCAACACCAAAAACGGGAATGCAGTTCCCCGGCTTGGGTGCTTCCTGATCGCCGAAGCCAAGGGTTACGCCGTCGGTGTTGGTGCGCATCTCGCTCCATCCCATCTCATCTGATTCGAAAAGGACCTCGAAACCCAAATGCCGTGAGTACCATTCCGTGCTCGCATGTCGGTCGGCAACTGACAATGCTATGGAAATTGTTCGATTCAGTTCTATCGTTGGCACGTTAGGCTCTACTGTAGTTGTGATGTGTATACTACAATAAATGTACATTAGAACATTTGTCAAGCTCTGCGAAAAAGCCTGGACCCTTACGGCTCTCGCCCTCATTGGACGCGGCACGCCGATCCGGGTCGCGGTGCTTGCCACCGCCGCAGGAACCACTCGGTCGTCGATGAGACCAAGCATTCAGCATCTGTTTGAGCTCGGTCTTCTAGTCCACAACCCTGGCCATGGCCATCCACTGCGTCCGGAGGCGAAGCTGACCTCCGAAGGCGAATACTGGGCTGAATTCGCGTTGAAACTCGAGGAGACAATGCGTAGCGATGACGAGCGGCGACTAATTCGGTTGAACTGGACGCTTCCAACGTTGCGCGTAGCAGAAACACCGGTCCGCTTTACGGTGCTCCGCAATACGCTCGCGCCAGTGCGCGATAGCGCACTATCAATGGCACTGCGTCGACTGGAATCATCCGGTTGGCTTGAGCGGCAGGTCGATTCCGAATTGAGACCCCCCCAGGTTGCCTATCTCACTATCAACCGTGGCCGCGAAATCGCCGATCTCCTGCGGGACACCGTAACGTTAAACTGATCTTCTGCACTTACATGCGGACGTCGGCCGGGTTGGGCACTTTTGAGCCAATCGCGTTTAGATAAACTGAAAGGCAGATTTCTCCTGAGCTGCCGCTCGAATGTCGCGGACTCGGTTTCGCAGGCCGGCTCAGAACGGCGGCTAACAGCAGTCAGTCAGGCTTTAGTCGAAACCGGCTGCAGCGCCACTTCTCGTATCCCAACCTCAGCAGACGACTCAGCGCGTTTTTGCTCGCCTTGAGCCAGGCTGGCCCGGGGCGCAGCATCTAACACCCGTCGTCAACTAATTACCTTGATCACCGGCGCCATTTGATTTGTCGGAAGTGCGGGTGGTGACAGTGAGTACGTGTTGAAGGCAGGTGAGACGATGCCTGATGTAAATACTAGCGGGCAGGGTCATACTTTGGACGTGGTGTCTCTCGAGGCCGTCGAGGGATTGATGGCTCATCTTGAATGATATTTAGCGGTTCGAACATAGTATTTATCCAGTGCGAAAATTTGGATGAAGGGCAATGCAACCGTCCGGTGAGAACTTCGGCAGCTTAATTCTGGCGTTATGATTACTACATCTGCATCATGTCAAGATACTGATTGAGCTAAAGCAGGTGTCTGACGACGCCAACTCTTGGTACTACTTATTTACAACGCATTGTCCGGGTCCAATTGGTGAAACGACTGCTTCCAATTATTGTTTTCCTGTTCAGCACTTTGCTGACCGCTTGCGATCGTGATGCTAGAACGGCTGACAAGGAAGAACGGCGGGGCAGTAAAGTAACCAGTCTGCAAGACGAGTTTACAAAGCCAATCGCAAAAATCCCTTTGGCCGGCAGCAATGAGTACAAGCTGTTTGGTATCAAGGACTGTCATGTCTACAAGGCTTTGCAAGCCAGTAACGCCACAGGTGACTGGAAGCTCCTGTTTAAGCCCGCACCCTACTTGCTACCAAAAACGTGTGTCAGGGAACGGCTGGAAATGGAGGGGGGTTACCTGCACATAGAAATTGGTACCCAGGCTATTGGTGCAGGGGGATGTTGTACTACCTATGCAGCGTATCGCACCCGGGACGGCGTAACCTGGGAGATTCGGCCGGCCACGTCGATAAAAACCTGGCAGCCACTTGAAGCCAGCGATGATCACCCGACAATCCGGGGCAGTAGTCAACCGACCAACCTGACCGGGGAGCAGGTGGCACGGTTTGCGGAGCAATTCGTCGCTCGCCTGAAGGATCGGCGACCGCTGACGTCGTTACTGCGATCGAGAATCGATTTTGTGTTCCATATGGATAACCGCTGTACTGGCAACACGGATGGCGTGGTCCGGCAGTTGGCGGCTTCACAGGTTGATGCGACGTTTACTATTGAGTTAACAAACGATGGAGACGCCTGGGGATGCGAAACGAAGGCTCCATCAACCGGTCAAATGCAGTTCAGTCTCCAAGAACACTTGTTGTCATGGAACCGGATAGAAGCGGTGTTTGAAAGCAGTGTTCCAAATTCGTTTCTTGTGCAAGGCCGCGGTGAGTCAGATTATCTTGTTGTTCATCTTGAGAACGATGGCGAAAAAGCGATCGTATCCAAGCTGGAATACCGGAGTGAGGACCCTGGCTAGGGTTGGCGGTCAGTTAGCAATTTCGCGTGACCAGGGTATCAATGGCTAACACTGGAAAACACTTGTCCCGCCTATTTCTCGCTGCCAACGCAACCGCACTAGTGGCGGTGGTGTGTCATGTGCCGGGCGTTGCGGTCCCCTCGGGAAGATTGGCTATGCCTGGAAATCGCAGAAGGACCGACGTGCGCCGTGAATGTGGTTGGCCTTATCGCTTCCGGCGATCTTCCATTTGTTCCAATTTGTGCGCCCTGCAAATTGGGTTTTCTGCGCCGTCGTAAAAATATTCGGAACCAGTCCACCCCTTTTGCAGCGGCTTGGCGCAGCCCGGGTGTTGCAAGTAGCTGGCATCTTCCTCACTACCCCCAGAGGACTTCCAATCTTCAACCAGCCCGGGCCACAGCTGGTCAAACCTGGCTTTCTGGTCCCAGTAATAGGCTGACTTGAACACGATCGGCGGTGCGTCAACGCCGTATGACGCATAGAGACGCGACAGGTCCTTCACGTGGTGCTCACAGTCCATAGTTTGTTGAGCGTTTAGCGCGTTTGCATCATGCCAGTACAAAAAACAGTGGTGCGCTGGTTTGTAGTCTGGGTTTTGTTGCCAACCAAGCATGGCAAACGTTTGCTGCGCGCCCAGTGTCCTGATGAGTTTACAGGCGGCCTGTTCAGCGTCAGGTTTGCAGCTTTGTATTTCGGGCGCGGTCGAGTTCGTGGCAGTTTCTGTAGCAAGAACTACGGTTAACGGTAAGCTACCCAGTATTGTTAGTGCGATGGCTTTTAGCACGGTTTGCGCTCCTGCTGCTTAAAAGTGGGCAGATACGATAACAGCGTCACTGTCTACCAAAACGCCGTCGCAGTCAGAACCGCGAGTAACACAACTTTCCCCTGGTTTTATCAACAATATGTAGCCGACAATTTGCTCGCAATCGTTGTTGGTTCTATGACACTGATGTTGCTTTGGAGAAGGCAC
>JBAUID010000117.1:0-39664 GCA_049680625.1 Burkholderiaceae bacterium
CAGGCCACAAGGACCGGATCTGCGCCATTATGCGGCATAGCGGCATGGGCACCCCGGCCGTTTATGGTTATTTCAAACTCATTACTGGACGCCATCATCGACCCAGTGCAAACCGCAAACTGACCAACCTTCATTCCCGGCCAGTTATGCATTCCAAAGACTGCTTCGCATGGGTGTTGCTCAAACAAGCCTTCATCAACCATGCGCTTGCCGCCAGCCCCTCCTTCTTCGGCTGGCTGAAAAATAAAGTGTACGGTTCCGGCAAAGTCGCAGTGCGCCGCCATATATCGCGCGGCCCCGAGCAACATTGCCGTGTGCCCGTCATGGCCGCACGCATGCATCACACCATCATGAGTGGAACGATGACCAAACTCGTTATGCTCTTGAAGAGGTAGTGCGTCCAGGTCGGCACGTAAGCCGACCGACCGATCACTGAGCGAGCCGCGCAGCGTACCCACCACGCCGGTACCGGCCAGCCCGCGGCTCACGTCCAGGCCAAATTCCTGCAGGCGACCGGCCACTGCGTCGGCCGTGCGGTGTTCTTCGTAACGCAATTCGGGATGTGAATGCAGGTCACGCCGGATCTGGCGTAAATCGTTCTGAAATGCAGTGATATCGTCAATAAGTTTCATCAGGCGGGTCCTGGAAATATGCTCACAGCCAGTGTACTACTGTCGCCCAAACCACCGCATCGAGCATATATTTTCCAGGTAACCTGAAGCTGGTGCTGTACCGGGTATTATGTTGGCATCGGACTCCCTGGCGGTATACTGCGCGGGAAATCCAAGCCTGCGGGTGTAGCTCAATGGTAGAGCAGAAGCTTCCCAAGCTTAAGACGAGGGTTCGATTCCCTTCACCCGCTCCAGAATTAATCGCGTGATAATTGCAGTTTTGCTAACCCGCGCCCTGAGTTCTGCCGATAGATCTTTGATTTGTCTTTAATTTGTTTTCAACCAGATTGTCTTTGACGCGGGTTTCAATGACGAATTTTTCATTGACAAATACCTCCTGGCCAATCCTGTTGATTCATTGCAGGCCTCGCCCTAAACGAACATCCACGAATGACCAATAGTCACAATCTAAGTATCACGGTTAACGGCAAGCCTGAAACTGTTCTCGCCGGCACCACGATGGCCCAGTTGTTGGATCAGCTGGAGCTGACTGGCAAGCGTATTGCGGTCGAACGAAACGGCGAAATCGTGCCCAAGTCTCAGTACCGCCACGCGGCGATCAACAGTAATGACGCAATCGAGATAGTTGTCGCAGTTGGCGGCGGATAAGGTAAAAATGGATAACTTACAGCAAGACCCCTGGGCCGTTGGCTCATTTCAGTTTTCTTCCAGGCTCCTGATAGGGACAGGTAAGTACCGCGATTTTGATCAAACCGCCCAGGCGATACAAGCAAGCGGTGCGCAAATAGTCACGGTTGCAATTCGACGCAGCAACATTGGCCAACATGCTGACGAGCCCAACCTTCTTGACGCCATACCGCCTGATCAATACACAATTCTGCCCAATACCGCGGGCTGTTATACAGCCCAGGACGCAGTTCGAACCTTGCGGCTAGGGCGTGAACTTCTGGACGGACACAACCTGGTCAAACTCGAAGTACTGGGTGACGAAAAGACTTTGTTCCCAAATATGCCGGAAACTCTCGACGCTGCACGCCAGCTGGTGGCGGACGGTTTTGAGGTCATGGTTTATTGCAGTGACGATCCAATCCAGGCGCGCATGCTCGAAGACATTGGGTGCAAGGCGATCATGCCTCTGGCATCGCTTATTGGGTCAGGCATGGGAATTCTGAATCCGTGGAACCTGGAGTTAATCCTCGCCCAGGCAACCGTACCAATTATTGTCGATGCCGGGGTCGGCACCGCTTCCGATGCAGCGATTGCAATGGAAATGGGTTGTGCCGGCGTGCTAATGAATACAGCAGTTGCAGCCGCAAAAGACCCAGTTCTGATGGCAAGCGCAATGCGTAAAGCCGTTCAAGCCGGACGCGAAGCCTTTCTCGCCGGGCGGATGCCAAAAAAGACATACGCGGCGTCACCATCTTCGCCGGCCGCCGGTATGATTGGCGGTACCAGCAAGTCGTGACCCGTGTGACTACTACCTCGGGGCGCCGGCAACTGCCGATCGACCAACGCCCGGATCATATTCGCAGCTTTGGCACCCGCCGCGGTCACCTGACCGAAAGCCAGCGGCTTGCAATTGAACAACTCGGCCCGCGGTATTGCCTGCCGGCCGATGACAATCAGGTGCTTTCGTTTGCCCAGGTGTTCGGCAATACCAACCCGGTAACATTTGAAATCGGGTGCGGAATGGGTGAAACTTCGGTGAAAATTGCGGCGGATAACCCTGGCAAGAACTACCTCGGAACCGAGGTCTACCCCGCGGGGATAGGGTCACTGCTTGGGCGAATCCAGACCAGTGGGCTGCACAATATCCGCGTGCTTGCTTTTGACGCCGTTGACATACTCAGGCATCGGATCGAACCGGCAAGCCTGGATGCCGTGCATATTCTTTTCCCTGATCCGTGGCCTAAAAAGCGCCATCACAAAAGACGCTTAATCCAACCTGTTTTCGCCGACCTGCTGGCCTCCCGAATGAAGCCTGGGGCATACGTGCACTGCGCTACTGACTGGGTACCGTATGCGGAGCAAATGCTTGATGTCTTGTCCGCTTGCGCGGCACTTGAGAACGCAGCAGGTAGCGAACAGTGGTTACCGCGGCCAGACTGGCGCCCCGTAACAAAGTTTGAGGAACGTGGGCTCAAGCGTGGTTACATCGTGCACGACTTGCAGTTTATCCGGCGCGTTTAAACCATCGGGACAATTAAGCCGACAGGTTCGCCATTCAGTGCGCCGTTAGATCAGAACCCGACAGCAGTTACCCCGCCCACTGCACCACCCCGGTATACGCAGTAACAAGGATCACGATCCCAAAGATGATTCGATACCAGGCAAAAGGAATAAAATCCCTTGTCGCCACGTAGCGAATTAGCCAGGCGACACAAGCCCAGGCGCTGAAGAAAGCCAGAATTGTGCCCACGGCGAAGACCGGCACATCATCCATCGATAGTAAGTCGCGGTACTTCACCATGTCGTAGACACCGGCGCCAATCAGCGTTGGAATGGCAAGGTAAAACGAAAATTCGGTTGCCGCCTTGCGAGTCAGGCCAAACAACATGCCACCAATGATGGTTGCCCCCGACCGGGAAGTACCCGGAATCAACGCAAAGGCCTGGGCAATGCCCAGCTTTAGTGCATCGACTGCCGTGAGTTGGTCAACCTCTGTAATGCGTTTTTGATCTTGTTTGCCGCGCTGCGAGTACTCAACAATCATGATGACTATGCCGCCGATAATTAACGCGATGGCAACCGGAATCGGGTAAAACAAGTAGTACTTGATCTTGCTGGCGAACAATACGCCCAGAATTGCGGCTGGAATAAACGCAATCACGATATTCAGCGCAAATCTATTCGCTGCCGGGTCTTTAAACAAACCTTTGACAACGGCTATGATCCGCTCGCGAAAGTAAACGATTACGGCGAACATCGCCCCGGTTTGAATAGCAACATCAAATACTTTTGCCGAATCGCCGTTAAAGCCCAGCAATGAACCGGCGAGGATCAGGTGGCCAGTACTGGAGATTGGCAAAAACTCGGTTAGTCCCTCGACGATGCCGAGAATGACGGCCTTAATAAGGATCGGCAGGCCAATAAGCAATTCAAACATTTTGGAGGTCTACGAACAGAGTGAGAACACGACAGGATGGGCGAGCAGGCTGTTGAAAAACCATCCGGGAGCCTGCTAGTCAGTGTGACGACCTCCCCGGTGAGCGGCAATATCTTTCGTATGACCAGTTGGAAATCCGGGACAGTCGGTTGCTGGTGTCGCGCAGCGCAGCCGGCAAAGTCAACAGTTGGCGGCCAGCCACAGAACAATCACTTAGACGGCCAAATCTGCCAGAAGTGATGCACCGGGCCATGCCCGTGGCCAACAGCCAACTGACCGGAATGACTGATTGCCCCTGTGAGGTAGTCTTTCGCCCGGGTAACCGCTTCGGGTACAGAGGCGCACACCGGCAACAGTGCCGCAATTGATGAAGACAAGGTGCAGCCTGTGCCGTGGGTATTTTTTGTCTCAACCCGCGGGGCTGACAATTCAATCATTTGTTCGCCATCGTGCAACAAGTCGATTGCCGGGCCATCACTCAGGTGGCCACCCTTAAGCAAAACCCATGCATTATCAACAGCCAGCATTCCTCTCAGTTTTTCCGCCGCGCGTCGCATACCAGGCAAGTCTACCGGCGCGGGTTCGCCGAGCAACTCGCCGGCCTCGGGCAGATTTGGGGTAAGAACAGTGGCCAGGGGCAGCAATACTTTGCGCAACGCGCTGACGGCCTCGGGGGCCAGTAAAGCGTCACCGCTTTTTGCGATCATGACCGGATCCAGGACAATCGGTGTCGCGCCAGCGTGACGGATCAGACCGTTGGCAACTGCAACTGTCAGGTCAGCAGTGCCGAGCATGCCAATCTTGATCGCGTCAATCCGGACGTCATCAAACAAGGTATCCATCTGGTCGGTAACAAAGTCAGTTGGTGTAACCGATACTCCATCGACACGTCGCGTGTTCTGAGCAGTCAGCGCAGTTACCACTGCGCAGCCATAAGCGCCAAGCGCGCTGAAAGCTTTTAAATCGGCAAAAATTCCGGCGCCTCCCGAAGGATCGACGCCGGCAATACTGAGAACGTTTGGAATCATCTGAAAATTTTAAGAATAAAGTGCCAATTTCTTACCGGCCATTAATGACGGCATGCAATCGGCTTTGGTTGCGATGCGAGTCGTAACCACGCTGCCCACCGGTACGCTGCGTGGCGTGTCGGTTTTGGTGAGTACGCTGCGGGGCTTGGATACGTTGAGAATTCGAACGCCGCGAACCGTTGTTAATAACGGTCACACGTTCGCGAATAACCACACGCTCGGGCCGCTGAACGTGGCGCTGACCATGACGGACAACCCGTCGCTCCCGTATGGTGTGTACTCGGTTGTTTACATGCGGCCGGCGTGCCCGTATGCCGTGCCCGGCTCGAGGGGTCACATGTCCGTAATGGTGCGATTGATAATGGCCATACCCGGCATGGCCATGACTATGACCATGACCATGACTATGGCGATGACTATGGCCATGACCATTACGGCGCGGATGACCGTGAATCACACCAGGGTTTATCACGGCAAACCGGTTCCGGTTAAAGCCGTAATGCGAATCGATCCGTCGATGATCAACCGCGTGTGTGCTTACGGTGTGATGATTGCTGGTGGCCGCCAGGCCAACGGTTGCACCAATAATGCCGCCAACGGCAGCTGCGTCACGACCTCCAATACTGTCACCAACGGCGGCGCCAATCACGGCACCAAACAAAGCGCCGGCGATTCGCTCAGCCCCCCGGTCCCCAGCCTGGGCAGTACCCATTGCCCCAAGGGACAAGGCGGTAATAACAAGGGTGGCGCGGATGCGATTCAAAAAGGGATTCGATTGTTGGTTTTTCATGGCTTGATGCCTCTTTGTCGTTGATCGTACTCATTCAACGGGCACCCCGTGATTCGGTCGCGCACCTAGGGCCAAGATTTGTAACATTCTGTAACGACAGATCTGTTAAAGACTTCGGTGAGAACCCGACAAGAGGCAATCGCGCTGCCCGGCAAAGTCGCCGATCAGGTCGGGCGATTCCGTGTTCGTTGCCGGTTATCGAACCACTTTCTCATATAATGAAAAATATAACCGTGTGACGGCTCCTCGCCTGTACGAACATACTGAATTGCGCTCGGCTCCCGAAGATACCGCGTCTGTCGCTGCAGCGCTTCATCTGAACCGACAAAGAGCAACTGGTCACCCGGCTTGAGCTGAACTTCGGAAGACGGCAGCAACATTTGCTCTCCTTTGCGATCAAGCATCAGACACACCGCCGAAAGTTCCGCATCCGGGTGGCCCGGATCCCGCGAGATGTGGCCCACGGACAACGGCGCACCAGCACCTTGAAAAAACGCACCAAACATCCCTGGCTGCATAACGTCACAAACAAAGGTCCAGGCGCGCGGCGCCCCGCAGCCAACCTTTTCTTCGATCAACTGAATGGTCTTGCCGGCAAAACTCCCTCCCTGGGCTCGAACCCGGGAAATAAACCGGCCCAATAGCGGGGTCTTCAGAATCTGCAGACTCTCATGAACCATGACATCAGACTGGACAAAGCTCAAATCGGCCATCGCCGTCTGAATGAGAACCCGATCGGCCACATGATTTTGCCGGATCACGACGAACAAGCCGGGGTTGACTCGACGGGCAAGGGTCACAATGCCAAGGTTAGTGGCATCGTTATCCGTGCCAACAACCAGTACTGCTGCCTTTTCGATACCGGCTTCACGCAACGCAGATTCAGAATTATCGCTAGTCAGCAAGCGCTGCTCAGACTCTTCAACCCGATCGGGATCAATCGCTTTCCATGACACTTTTGAACCATCCAAAGCACGCGCAATTGCATGGCCAAAGCGCCCAAACCCAACCAACACCCACGGCCCGGCCGGAATATTGACCCGTTCAGGCAAATCCGTTCCGGGCGCTGCCGTCAGCCACTCCTCAAGACGCAGAACTTCAGGAGAAGCCAGGTCAAGCGCAACATTGGTCCCGAAGGTTTCAAACGGATTAATCACCTCAACCCCGCCAAATGCCTCAAGGTTCACCTGGGCGACGGCGGTCTTGGCGCGGGCAACAATACGGAGCGTCGGGTTCAGGGTATGAGCACCAATCGCAATGGCCTGATTCGCATTGTCATCGGTAACAAACGCCAGTAATCCCTTGCAACCGTCTTTGTGAATACCCGCATCTTTGAGTACATCCGGTAAGCGGGCATCAGCGCATAACACCAATGGTGGGGTGCGAAACTCTTCAAATTCCAGTTTTGCGGCCCTTTCTGCCTCAGAGTCGATCACCACCAGGCGATACCCAATGCCGTCCAGGGCGTGTGCCAGCGCAATACCGCTTTGGCCGGCACCGCAGACAATCATGAATTCTTCACCCATGCCGTTCACCCGCCAGTTAAACACGGCCCGCGCAAGAGTTGCCCGAAAAGTCGGGTCGTTGATCAGTGCGAACACCGAACCAACTGAATAAGCCCAGCCCAGTACCGACAAGTAAATTGAGACAATGACCCACATGCGCTGAGCATCAGTAAACGGATGCGGGACTTCTCCAAATCCAATGGTCGTGGCCGTGTAACTCATGATGTAGAACGCGTGGAAAATACTCAGGCGTTGCGGCTGGCCGTCAACTTCCCCCGGCATCAGGGACAGCCCGGCGACAGAAATCGCATAAACCGCGATCAGGCACAGCAGCGGCGCGCGCAGGCGCCGCAGCACCAGCAGCAATACGTCACTCATTCGTGCCTGGCCGCCAAGCTAACGCGCAGGCACAGTGATGCAGCGGGCTGCATACCAGGCAGTCTGATGAGTTTGGTCACCGGCCCTGGCGCAGGGTTTCGCCGATAAGCAGCACAACCGATATCAGATTGGCAACCAGGGCACCACCCGATAAGGAAACAATGGTCGACATCGTTTCACCATCCATCGGCAGACCAAAAATATGGACATGCCAAACCCAAACTGCCGACGCAGCCAGCAGCTGAAACACTGCAACCAGGCTGGTCGCCAGGTGCGTCGTGCCCAGGTGGGTTCGATCGCCAAACTTCAGAATTGTTGCCACCAGATTCACAAAGAAGGTCGCCAGGAGCTCCATTGGATGGTGAAACTCGGGTCGATCTATTTCGCCCAGGTAAAAACCAAAATTCAGCGTGCAGGCAAAAATGATAAAAAATCCGAAGATGACTTTTTCTAGATTCATGGTGGTATTACGGTCTGACGGGAGTTCATTATCCCCCACCCAACCGGATGAGCCAGATCATCCGGCCCGTCAATAGTCGCTATAACAACGGTCATCAAGGCCGTCGATCGGGCGCCTGGCCTACCAGTGGTCGGGCACCGGATGAGCCCCAATCGACCCGATTCTGGGCACTGGAACCGGCCGCACCACAAGTGGCGGAGAAAAACGACTAACAAATCGCTTTGAACCCCGGCAGTACGGCTAAAATCAAGGATCAATAAACCCCAACACCGAAGCGACAGGGCAATACTGATGGATTTTGAACTCGCACGATTCAACATGATTGAGCAGCAAATCAGGCCGTGGGAAGTCCTGGATCAAGGTGTGCTCGACAGCCTGATGGTCGTCAAACGAGAGTTATTCACCCCCCCAGCGTACCGGGCAATGGCTTTCTCAGATTTCGAAATCCCGCTTAATCTGGATGGTTTGGTCACTGGTGAAACGATGTTTGCACCCCGGGTCGAAGCCCGCCTGTTACAAGCTCTGGATGTGCATAAACACGAGTCTGTCATTGAAGTAGGCGCCGGGTCCGGCTACATGGCGGCTTTGCTCGCGCATAAAGCTGACCGGGTTGTCACCCTGGAACTCCATCCCGAACTGGCGGCTTTTGCCCGCAAAAACCTGCACGAAGCCGGTGTCGACAATTGCGAAATTGTCTTGCGCAATGGTGCTGAGCTGATTAGTGACACCGAGATCAAGGCTGATGTCATTGTGCTATCCGGTGCTGTTGGTCTGGTTCCCGATGAATTATTGGCCCGCCTCAAGCCCCGTGGGCGCCTCGTCGCCATAGTCGGTGAAGCCCCGGTAATGCACGCCCGACTGTATACCAAGTCCAACGACGATCAGGTCAGTGCTACGAACCTTTTTGAAACGACAACCCGGTCGTTGGTTGGGTTTCCGGTCCCCGAACGCTTTATTTTTTGATGACGGCGCAAAACTCAGCTGCAATGAAACATATTGGTGCCACCGAACTGAGCCAGATGCTGGATGCCGGCCTTGCTGATGCGCGACCGTGTTTGCTCGATGTTCGCGAACCCTGGGAAACCGAGATAGCCATGCTGCCCGGAAGCTTATGTATACCGATGGGAGAGGTAGCGCAGCGAATTGGAGACGTGCCGGCGCAGCAAGCGATCGTGTGTATCTGTCATCATGGTGTCAGAAGTCTGCATGTCGCCCGCTTTCTCATCCAGAACGGCTTCGAAACTGTGTATAACCTTCAAGGCGGCATTGATGCCTGGGCCCGCGAGGTTGACCGGCTGTGCGCTACCTACTGATTAATACTGACCCGACAAACTGATGACAAAACTGCTCAAACCGATACGCTATCTGTCAGCCTTAGGGCTGCTGATGATCTCTCAACCGATCTGGTCGTACGACTTGATGCAGGCCTACCAGGACGCGTTGTTAAACGATGCCCAACTCAATAGCTCACGAGCGGCGCTTGAGGCCAGTCGTCAGCAGGTTCCCCAGGCGCGGGCAGGCTTACGTCCATCACTTTCTGCCAGCGCCGGCGTTAACCGCAATTGGTCGAACCCGAATATTTCACCTTCTACTCAGTACACGAGTCAGTCATACGGCATCGGGCTCAACTATCCTCTGTACCGGCCGCAAAATCTTGCCGCCTTTGACCAAAGCAAACTGGCACTGAATATTTCTGAAGCACAATTCGGAAACGCCCGGCAAGACTTGATACTAAGGGTCGCACAAGCTTATTTCGACGTACTTGCCGCCAAGGACGACCTGACAACTGTACGCAGCCAGAAAACCGCGATTGCTGAACAACTGGCCGCCGCCAAACGAAATTTTGAGGTGGGCACTGCGACCGTGACCGATCAGCAAGAGGCACAGGCAAGGTTTGACCTGACTGCAGCCCAGGAAGTGGCCAGTGAAAATGCCCTGGCAGTTCGCCTGTCAGCCCTGGGCTTGTTGACAGGAAAACCAGTCAACAACACGGCAAATCTGCGTGCGGGGGTCAGTCTGAGCACGCCAGAACCAGCGGTGGAATCTATTTGGACAGAGCGGGCACGTGAAGGTAATTTTTCGGTGATACAGGCGCAGATATCCACGGAGTTAGCCCGTCGCGAAATTGACCGCCAGCGCTACGGGCGATACCCGACCCTGGACGTCACTGGCAACCTGAGTCACAACCGTAACGCCAGCAGTTCTCTGGTTGGTATTTCTTCCAACAACGCCGGCCTTGGTTTGCAACTCAGCGTACCGATTTACTCGGGTGGCGCGATCACGGCGCGTATTCGCGAAGCCGCCGCCAATCTGGACAAAGCCAATGCCGACCTTGAAGTCGCGCGGCGTGCTGCCGAACAAGCGACCCGGGTTGCCTACCTCGGCCTGGTCAGTGGGCTCGGCCAGGTCACGGCGCTGGAAGCGGCAGAAAAATCCAGCCGGCTTGCGCTGGATTCCAACCGGTTGGGCTACCAGGTAGGGGTACGAATTAATGTTGATGTGCTCAATGCGCAGCAGCAACTGTTTTCCACCCAGCGCGACCTGGCACGCGCGCGATACGATGTCCTGGTCAACGGTTTACGGCTCAAAGCCAGCACCGGCGCGCTTGAGGAGACGGATCTGCGTTCGATTGGAGCTTTGCTGACAACCGTTGAACAAAGTAGCAGTCAGCCAGCAGCTGCCCCTGCCGGACCAACAACGGCAAAGCCGCAACCCGTTCAACTGCCTGGAACCCGTTAGACTTTTGCCCTTGTTAGCGCTTTAGCCGGTTATGCGTCCGGTTATGCGTTCGGTTATGCGCCCTGTTTTGCGCCGGTTATGCTTTTGCAATCATCAGAGGAGCCATCGCATTCATTGTTACCACGGTGGCACCGCGATGCAGGCTGGCAAAGCTCAGCGCGGCCTGCCGCATTTTTTCCAGCTCAGCTGGTTTAGATAGTAATTCCAGCGCTTTGCCAACCGCTGCCTGAGCGCCGACAACACGAACCGCAGCCCCCGCCTGCACCGCTTCTTCAGCCACCTCTTCAAAATTAAACGTGTGCGGGCCGACAATGACCGGTACGCCAGCAGCGCAGGCTTCAATCAGGTTCTGACCACCAAAAGGCAACAAACTGCCACCCATTATCACAAGGTCGGCAGCCCCGTAATAAGCAAACATTTCACCCATTGAATCACCAAGCAGACACTCAGCCCGGGCCACGGAGCCGGCATCCAGATCCGCTCGCCGCACAGTTGCCACGTCCATACTATTAATTAAGCCAAATACAGACTCGAAGCGTTCGGGATGGCGGGGAACAACGATTAACAGTGGTTTACGCGGACCATGTGAATGCCAGGCTGTCAACACCGCCTGTTCTTCTCCATCCCGGCTGCTTGCCAGTAATACGGTTTGGCGTCCCCCAAGATGTGAACTCCAGGAGCGCCCCAGCTTGATGAGCTCATCCGAGACGACGACATCGAACTTGAGATTGCCTGAAACCTGAACCTGCTGACAACCGAGTTGTGCCAGGCGGCTCTTGTCGCGTTCGGTTTGCGCGACAATCAGGGCCAGACCTGCCAGTGCAGGCCGAATCAATGCGGACCAGCGCAATCCGCTGGCCAGTGATTTTTCAGACAGGCGCGCATTAACCAGGGCCAGTGGCACCTGGCGGGCCTGGGCTACGGCAACCAGATTTGGCCACAGCTCAGCCTCCATCAAGATACCAATCTGCGGTTTGAAATGATTCAGAAACCGATGGACACACCACGGAAAATCGTAGGGTAGATAACAACGCAGTACGCCACGATGCCCAAACAGTTCCGCATTGGTTGCGCGCCCGGTTGGTGTGCCGTTCGTCAGCAAAATCTGGTGATCGGGATACAAACGCCGCAATTGTCGAATCAGCGGTTGGGCAGCCCGGGTTTCCCCAACTGACACGGCGTGCACCCAGATCAGCTGGCCTGACGTCCTTTTGGCGCCATAAAAACCAAAGCGTTCGCCCCAGTGACGCCGGTAGTCCGGTTGCTTGCGAGCCCGGTACAACAAATAAGCCACCATGGCAGGCATTATCAGCAGCCAGACACCACTATAAAGCCAGCGCGCCATTCGCTCGGCCAATATCGGCGCCTTAACAGACTTAGCAAATGGCGACGCATCACTCATGGCAAGCCAAAACCCCGTTGTCGTTGCTGTTTTTTTGTGTCTTATCGGAGCGTCGAATCTATAGCCGTCAGCGGCGCGTCGTCTTCAGCTCCGGGTAGCCTTTTAAAGCTTGGCTTGAAACTCAGTATGGCAGCCTGGCATCGGGGGCAACAGATTTTATCGCCTGGGCAAAAGCTGTTTGAATTCTTGCCAGTGCCTCTGCCGTATCCGCTTCGAATCTCATCACAACAACCGGTGTCGTGTTCGATGGGCGCGCCAGGCCAAAGCCGTCAGGGTATTCAACCCGCAGACCGTCAATAGTGATGATTTCGCTCGCCCCCTCAAATTGATCAGCAATTGCCTGCAGTCGCTCTACCAACTTGAAATTTTCACCTTCAGCCGTTTGCAATTTCAATTCCGGCGTCGTTGGTGAGTTCGGCAAAGCCTTCAGAACGGCAGACGGATCGGCCTCACGAGACAAAATTTCTAGCATGCGGGCGCCCGCGTACAGGCCATCGTCGAATCCGTACCAACGTTCTTTAAAAAAGATATGACCGCTCATCTCGCCGGCCAGTGGTGCTCCGCATTCACGCAACTTAGCTTTTACCAGCGAATGACCGGTAAGCCACATGGTGGGTTTACCACCGTGCTGTCGAATCCAGTGGGCCACGTTGCGTGAACACTTCACATCAAACACAATTTCGCCACCGGGTACGCGCGAAAGAACGTCCTGGGCAAACAACATCAGTTGCCTGTCGGGAAAAATCATTTCACCGTCTTTGGTTACCAGGCCAAGCCGATCTCCATCGCCGTCAAAGGCGATGCCAATTTCTGCATCGGTAGTGTGCAGGCTTTCAACGAGGTCTTCAAGGTTTTCCGGTTCTGCCGGATCCGGATGGTGGTTCGGGAAATTGCCGTCGATTTCACAAAACAATTCAGTCACTTCACAGCCCAGGCGACGAAACAGTTCGGGGCCTAGTTCCCCAGCCACCCCGTTACCAGCGTCAACCGCAACTTTCATTGGGCGGGCCAGCTTGATATCACCGACGATTCGGTCCAGATAGCGCTCCCGGACGTCCATTGTGGTGGTCTTGCCCGGAGTAATACCGGCTAGTTTTTTGTCCAGATTGCCAGATACTGCAATGTCGTATAACTCCTTAATGGCCTCGCCATATAAGGTTTCGCCGTCCAACATCATTTTTAAGCCATTGTAATCGGGCGGGTTATGGCTGCCGGTGACAGCAACCCCGGACCCGGTATTGAGCTCATAAGTCGCAAAATAGACAACTGGCGTGGGTACCATGCCAATATCGATGACATCAACACCCCCCAGGTTTATGCCTGCCGCCAGCGCACTGCTCAATCGCGGACCGCTCAGACGCCCGTCACGACCGACAATCATCGTGGTTACCCCTTTTTCCCGCGCTTTGACTGCCAGCGCACAACCAACCAGGCGCACGGCCTCTTCGGTGAGGGTGTCATCGACAACGCCCCGTATATCATAGGCTTTGAAAATGCCGGCTGAAAGTTCGGGAGCGGCGGCGGTATTGTGGGTAGGTGTCATGATGACCTTTCGCAAAAAAATACTAAATGGACAATAATTCAGGCTTAAGGATAACTGAGGTGGGAATGCAGGAAAGTCGATTGAAACACCAGCCCGATACACGGCGCCTGTCCGTGGACAAGGTGCAACGCCCATGATTCTGGTAACCGGCGGTGCCGGATTTATTGGCGCAAACTTCATTCTCCACTGGTTGAGTCGCGGTCGTGGGCCGGTGGTCAATCTGGATAAATTGACCTATGCGGGCAATACCGACAACCTGACGTCAGTTGCTGAACATGCTGACTATGAAATTGTCGTTGGCGATATCGGCGACCAGGAACTAATCAGTCAGCTGCTGACCAGGCACCAGCCGAGCGCCATTGTGAATTTTGCGGCAGAAAGTCATGTTGACCGCTCAATCAGTGGCCCGGGTGAATTTATCCAGACAAACATCACAGGCACTTTTGGCCTGTTGCAAGCGAGCCTGGCTCATTTTCGGCAGCTGCCGGCGAACGCGCGTGAGCAATTCCGATTTCTCCATGTCTCTACCGATGAGGTTTTTGGTTCCCTCGGGCCTGATGACCCGGGGTTTTCCGAAACAACGCCGTATGCGCCTAACAGCCCGTACTCAGCCAGCAAAGCGGCCAGCGACCATTTAGTCCGTGCTTACCACCACACCTATGGGTTACCAACGCTAACGACCAATTGTTCTAATAATTACGGGCCGTTTCAATTTCCCGAAAAACTGATCCCCCTCATTGTTCTGAACGCACTTGCCGGAAAACAATTGCCAATTTACGGTGACGGCCAGAATGTCAGGGACTGGTTGTACGTCACTGACCATTGTGATGCGATTGCCACGGTTCTCGACCGCGGAGTGCCAGGGGAGACCTACAATATTGGCGGTAACAACGAGATGAAAAATCTCGATGTCGTCGATATTATTTGCCAAATACTTGACCAGAAAATCCCGAAACCGTCTGGTCAATACAAAGACCAGATCGAATTTGTCCGTGATCGCCCCGGCCACGACCAGCGTTATGCCATCGATGCAACACGTATGCGCACGCAACTTCAGTGGGAACCACGCGAGACCTTCGATTCAGGTATTGAAAAAACAATTGACTGGTACCTGAACAACAAGCAGTGGGTTGAACGCGTACAGTCCGGACAATATCGCCAGTGGGTAGAACAAAACTACGGTCGTCGCAACGAATCTGAGTCGTCTTAATAGTGAATATGCAGCGTAATGGATAAGCAGCGTAATGGATAAGCCGCGTAAAGGTATTATTTTGGCCGGTGGCTCAGGCACTCGGCTGTATCCCGTCACCCGGGTTGTGTCCAAACAGCTGCTACCGGTTCACGACAAACCGATGATTTACTATCCGCTATCCACGCTCATGATGGCCGATATTCGTGACATCTTGATCATCTCGACCCCGCACGATTTGCCCCGCTTTGAAGAGTTACTCAGTGACGGATCTCAATGGGGTCTGAATATTCAATATGCTGAACAACCCGAACCAGACGGCCTGGCCCAGGCATATTTGATCGGTGCGCCTTTCGTTGGCGACCACCCGTCAGCCCTGGTTTTAGGCGACAATATCTTTTACGGTCACGACCTGCGCGCCCAGCTGCTCAGGGCTTCAGCACGGCAATCCGGCGCCACGGTTTTCGGATATCACGTTACCGACCCGGAGCGTTACGGGGTAGTTGAATTTGATGAGCAAGGCAATGCCATCAGCATTGAAGAAAAGCCAACCAGTCCACGCTCGAATTTTGCGGTCACCGGGCTTTATTTTTACGATTCCACCGTTACTGACTACGCAAGAGAACTCAAACCATCAGCGCGCGGTGAACTGGAAATTACCGACCTGAACCGTGTCTACCTGGCCGCAGGCAAGCTGAGTGTTGAATTACTCGGTCGCGGTTACGCCTGGCTGGACACGGGCACTCATAGCTCGTTGCTGGAAGCCTCGACCTTTATCGAAACCATCGAAAAACGCCAGGGTCTCAAAGTTGCCTGTCCCGAAGAGCTGGCCTGGCGCCTTGGACTCATCACGTCAGACCAGGTTGAAAAACTGGCTGCACCAATGCTTAAAAATGAATACGGTCAATACCTGATGCGCATTCTGGATGAAACCGCACCCATATTGGCCAACCAGGTCTGGAAGAGGTCAAAAGCTTGAAAATTGTAGAAACAGCGCTACCCGATGTCTTGTGTATCGAACCACTGGTTCATGGCGATGACAGAGGTTTTTTCATGGAGACTTATCACGCAGATCGTTTTGCCGAGCTGACCGGCATCGGTGCCGATTTTGTTCAGGACAATCATTCACGGTCGAGCCAGGGCGTTTTGCGTGGTATTCATTTCCAGGTTAACCGACCTCAAGGCAAGCTGGTTCGCGCCGTTATTGGCGAAGTCCTGGATGTAGCGGTTGATCTCAGACGTCAATCGCCAAACTTTGGTCAGCACGTCAGTTATCGCCTGTCAGCACAAAACAAACACCAGTTATGGATTCCCCCAGGCTTTGGCCATGGGTTCCTTGTGCTTTCAGAATTTGCCGAGATCATCTACAAAACCACCGATTACTGGGTGGGCGAATTCGATCGCTCTGTGATCTGGAATGATGAATCCCTGGCCATAGACTGGGGTATTGAGACACCATTGCTTTCTGAAAAAGACAAAACAGCCCCCCGCCTGATTGAAGCTGAACTTTATGACTGACTATTTGACTGCCATTTTAACTGGGCGATTTAGCTGATGCGAATATTGCTGACCGGCGCTTCGGGCCAGTTAGGCTGGGAGATGCGTCGGGAACTCCTGATGTTTGGTGATGTTCAGTGCCCAGGCAGCACACAACTGGATCTGGCCAATCCGAACAAGACCCGGGAGCACGTCCTCGATTCAGGCGCCAACCTGATCGTGAACTGTGCGGCGTACACCGCAGTCGATCAGGCTGAGTCTGAACCTGACATTGCTGACGCGGTTAATCATCGCAGCGCAGCGGCTCTTGCAGATGCGTGCAATCAGGCAGGCGCTGCGCTAGTTCATTTTTCCACCGACTATGTTTTTGGTGATATGGGCAGCGTGGCAATGTCCGAAGACCATACCGCGAGCCCGATTGGGGTCTACGGAAAAACCAAGCTCAATGGGGAACGGGCTATCCGGGAATCGGGTTGTCCACATTTCATCTTTCGCACCAGCTGGGTCTACGCCAGCCGCGGGAAAAATTTTTTACTCACCATGTTGCGGCTTGCTTCACAGGGAAAGCCTCTGCGTATCGTCAGTGACCAATGGGGGGCACCTACCCCGGCGCGATTAATCGCCGGCGCCGCAACCCATTGCATGGCGCGGGCTGGTTTGGTTGGCGGTCTGCCATCGAGCATCAACGCGTTGCAGGGGACTTATAATTTATGCGCGGGTGGTTTCACTACCTGGCACGGTTTTGCCGCAGAAATTTTTCGGCTGCGCGAGGAATTGACCGGACGCGATGCACCGTCAATTGAAGCGATTTCCACCGAACAGTTTCCAACGCCGGCGCGGCGCCAGTCGAATTCGAGAATGCAGGTTGAACGCTTACGCAGCCAATTTGGGCTGCATATGCCTTCCTGGCAAGATGCCTTGTTACCGGTGCTGACGGAAGCGCTGACTGTGAGCCCCGACAGCACAGGCAGCACAGGTAACCTTCGGGGCCCACAATGATTAAGCGCTCACACCGTCGCGGGTAGTGGCTTGATCTCGGTCAGTGTTTCAGTCGTTAGTTACTACTCTGCCAGTGCCAGCCTGAGTAAAACAATCCGCTCTCTGGCCGCTGCCAGTGCCAAAGCTCAATGCGCGACCCACCTGACCGTGGTGGATAATTCTGAACGTTGCGCTGACACACAACGTCTGTCCACATTGCTTCGCAAAGAGGCAGAACAAGGCAGCCTGATTGGTTTGTCATCATTGTATTTACAACAATCCGGTGAAAATATCGGTTACGGCCGGGCAAATAATCTAGCCCAGCACCGGGTTCTGCATCCGGCCCAGCCACCCCGTCAAAATAAGACTTCGCCTGCCCCGGATTATGTGCTGATACTCAACCCCGATGTTGACCTGGACATTGATGCACTCAGCAACGCCTTTGAGTTCATGGCCGGGCATCCGGACTGCGTTTTGTTGACTCCGCGATCAGTGGATGCCACTGGCCGGGACTTGTTTCTGAATCACGCCCACCCCAGCATTCTTGCTCTGCTTGGCCGGGCAATTAGCCCGCTCGAATCAATTGGTCCCGTGGGTCGGGCAGTTGATCGCTACGAGTTGCGCAAACATCCGGTTGATCAGGGTCACGACAACACCGTATGCGCCAGCGGATGCTTTATGTTGTTTCGGCAATCAGCTTTTGCTCAAAGCGGGGGCTTCGAACCGGCATATTTCTTGTATTTCGAAGACTACGATTTAAGCATGCGTATCCGTCAGATAGGAGCCGTGAATTACGTACCCGCTGTCAGCCTGACGCATCTGGGCGGCGGCGCTGCCTGGAAAGGTTTTAAACACCGCGTTATGTTTATCACGTCGGCCTTCCGTTTTTTTCAGCGCCATGGCTGGCGCTGGGCCTGAGCATTGCAATGAGTACTTCGCACCGCGTCCTGGTCACCGGGGCAACCGGCTACATCGGGCGACACCTGGTACAACACCTGGCCGACAACGGCTGGGCAGTGACCGCGAGCAGCCGTCAGGCCGCGGCCCCCGACCAGTCGGGGGCTGCTATACAGTGGGTTCAGGCATCTCCCTGGCAACCAGCCGACGGTTCGCCGGACGCGCACGCATTGATACCCCCGATCCGAGCCCTGATGGAGACAGATACCGTTGTACATCTGGCTGGAATTGCTCATCAGACCAATGGCATACCCTTCGAGGCGTATCACCGGGCAAATATGGTAGCAAGCTCAGTATTAGGTCGGGAGGCGGTACAAGCCGGGGTCAGACATTTTGTGTTTGTCAGCACCATTGCCGTCATGGGTCTTCCGAACAATGATCAACCATTGACACCCGAAATGAAACCCGCGCCGGTAAGCGCTTATGGGCAAAGCAAATGGGCAGCAGAGCAGGCGCTGGTCAACCTGATGCGCAATAGCGGTACCCGGTTGACCGTGATCCGCCCACCCCTGGTCTACGGTCCGAATCCGAAAGGAAATTTGAAGCAGTTAATTCGACTGATCAACAGCGGATTGCCAATGCCGTGGGCTTCAGTGCGCAACCAACGCTCAATGATTGGACTAAGTAACCTCGTGCACTTGCTCAATCATGTCTGCAACCTGGGCAACGTAGAAATGCCAGAACCACAAACGCTGATGCCTGCTGATGTTTGCTGGAGCACACCCGATCTTATCCGCATTATCGCCAAAGCAATGAAGCGCCCTGCACGCCTGTTTTCAATGCCGCAACCGGTGCTGAATCTCAGCGTACGGCTGCCGGTCATTGGCTCACGTTGTGACACCTTGCTCAGTTCCCTGGTGCAGCAGGATCAGCATCTGAAAGAGCAACTCGGTTGGACTCCACCCGAAACACCGGCCAGCGAAATTGCCCGCATGGTGGATTCGGTGACGGTTAGCTGATGTTGATTGTCCTGGCTGTCGTCGCCAGTCTGCTGACGGCACTGCTAATCCGACAGATGTTGAAGTCCCGCCTGGTGGATCAACTGGCTGACGAACCTAATCACCGCTCTTTGCACCACATACCCGTTCCGAGAATTGGAGGCATCGCGATCTTCTCTGTTGTCCTTGGACTCACTACATTGTGGTCGTTGCTGCCAATCACAGAAAAAAGCAACTACAGCGATTTACCCAACATGTTATTTGCCTGCGTCGCGATACTCGCCTTGCTTGGGGTTGGTGACGATAAACAAGGGCTCGGCCCCTTAAGCAGGGCGGTGGTTCAATTGCTGTGCGCAACGGCCTTGTGTTTGGCCTGGGCAGCCGGAGGATGGATGGCAACCCCGATGAGCACGCTGGGTGTCGGTGTGTTCCTACTGGCGCTCGTTAGCCTGGGATGGGGGGCTAACTTATTCAACTTTATGGATGGATCTGACGGCATTGCAGCCGCGATGAGTTTTGCCGGCTTCGGCGCCATGGCCGTGCTGGCACCAGCAGAAAGCCTGACAGCGGTTGTTGCCAGCCTCACGACCGGCGCGGCCGCCGGTTTTCTGTTGTTTAACTGGCATCCCGCCAGGGTTTTCCTTGGTGATGCCGGGTCCGTGCCACTGGGGTTCCTCGCGACAGGCCTGGCAATCAACGGCAGTCTGAATCAATACTGGCCAATTTGGTTACCAATTGCTGGTTTCATGCCGTTTATCTTTGACGCCAGCACCACCCTGATCCGGCGCCTGGTGCAGGGCCATCAGCCCTGGCAAGCCCATCGCCAACACGCCTATCAACGGCTGATTCTTGGTGGTTTGAGCCATCAGCACGTGGCACTAGGGGTTTTTGTACTGTCGGCACTGGGAACAAGCCTGATCGCAACTATTCGTTACCAAAATGGGTATGTGTTTTTTCTCGCCTGGACTGTCATAATCAGTGTGCACGCGGCGATTTACCGATGGGCATTGAGATTGTCTGATTCCAGCCAATCTGAACAACAATAAAGGACCGATGCGACTCAACCTGGACCCACGCCGCAACACCGCAATGGCTTACGACTTTGTTGTCGTTGCAAGCGCCTGGCTATTCAGTTTTGGCCTGGCATCTGACTTTGTATTGTCAAACGGGTCAATACTGACACTGGTTCTTAGTACGCTGATTGTCGTCATCACCCATTTCACGATCTTCGTGACCCTGGGTCTTTACGGTGGCATCTGGCGATATGCCAGCTTGCACGACTTGCGACAAATTGGCATTGGGGTTTTGGCCGGTACGCTGATTTCATCCGTATTGCTGTTCATCTGGGCCGGCTCAAAACCCATTCCACGCACCGCAATGATTCTGCATCCGATGCTGGTATTGGTATTGATGTCTGCCGGAAGAATAGTTTATCGCTGGTTTAAAGAACAACGTTCGCTGGCCAAACAGACACTGGCGGGTAAACCGGTACTTATTCTTGGCAGCGATGAAGCCAGCTTCCGCCTGATTCTGCAATTACAACGCCTTCCCGCATGGGAGGTGGTTGGCGTTCTGGACAGTGCAAGCCGCAATGTCGGGCGCCAGGTCCTTGGTGCGCCTATCAGCGGCACCTGGACCGACCTGCCACGTATGGTTGCCTCGACCGGCGCACGGCATGCATTGCTGGCAGTTTCACAAGCCGACATGCAGACGCGGCGACGGGCATTTGATTTATGTCAGGCCGCCGGGGTCAAATTGCTGATTGTTCCCGACCTGGATGATGTCATCTCAGAGCGTGTTCGATTCACATCGATACGGCACGTCGAGGTTGATGACTTACTCGGACGCGACAGCGTGCAGCTCGATACCCGCGGACTGCGCCAGCTATTAACCATGAAAACCGTGTTAGTCACCGGAGCTGGCGGCTCAATCGGATCGGAGTTGTGCCGCCAGATTGCCCGGTTCAAACCGCGCGAAATTGTGCTGTACGAAGTCAGCGAGTTTGGTATGTACGG
Source organism: Burkholderiaceae bacterium (assembly GCA_049680625.1). Lineage (GTDB taxonomy): Bacteria > Pseudomonadota > Gammaproteobacteria > Burkholderiales > Burkholderiaceae_E > JAUIAI01. Next base: position 21,158 of record JBAUID010000117.1, read on the forward strand.
AGTACTGGAAACACTACACGACGATTTTCCAGACATACCGATTCGCGCCATTATTGGCGATATCAAAGACCAATCCCGACTGTTTGACACCTTCTCGCGCTACTCACCCCAGGTTGTTTTCCATGCCGCCGCGTACAAACACGTGCCCCTGATGGAAACCAACAACTCCTGGGAGGCTGTTCGCAATAACGCGGTGGGCACAATACGGTTGTTGGAAGCGATATCCCGTTTTCCGGTCAATAAGCTAGTGTTCATTTCGACCGACAAAGCGGTGAACCCCACCAATGTCATGGGAGCAAGTAAACGCCTCGCGGAAATGTTGATTCAGCTATGGGCGCTGAAAAATACTGACACCGAAACGGTGATAGTACGCTTTGGCAACGTGCTCGGATCTACTGGCAGCGTGGTTCCAAAATTTCGCAAACAAATCGAAGCGGGTGGTCCGATAACCATCACCCATCCTGAAATCAAGCGCTACTTTATGTCAGTCAGCGAAGCGACCCAATTGGTCATGCAAGCAGCCCTACTTGGCGATAGCGGTGACATCCTGGTGCTCGACATGGGCAAACCGGTTCGGATTGTTGACCTCGCAAAAGACATGATCCGACTGTACGGCCTGCCTGAGTCATCAATAGAAATCCAATATACGGGCTTGCGCCCCGGGGAAAAATTGTACGAAGAGTTATTGGCCGATGGCGAAGCAACCCGCGCCACAGCTCATCCCAAGCTGCGAATCGCCAGGGCCGGCGCTTTGCCAGATGACGCCTGGGAGGCCGAAGTAAGACGCTGGCTGGCCGAATCGCCGAGTCTGCTCGACTCAGATGTACGGGTTAGTCTGAACCGCTTTGTCCGCGAATACGTGCCGTTTCGCGACCCGGCCGATAATGTTGTTCCTTTGCCAGTTACCAAAGACAGATCAGTGCGAGCCCGAGCGGTATAAGCTGGCCAATGACCCGGTCGCCTGAACCACCTGTCTATGCCATTGGTGACGTACAAGGCTGCTACTCCCGCCTGAACGATTTAATACAAGGCTTGCCGGATACTGACCGCGCGCAGCTGTGGTTTGCCGGCGACCTTATTAATCGCGGCCCTGAGTCTCTTGCAACCTTGCGCGCGATCAAAGCACTTGGTGAACGCGCCGTTTGTGTCCTGGGCAATCACGACTTACACCTTCTTGCTGTCGCCGCGGGGGTTCGCGAACCGTCGGCTGGTGATACGCTAGACGATATTCTGACCGCGCCGGATTGTGAAGAACTGATCTACTGGCTGAGGCATCAGCCCCTGGCCTGGTTTGATCGCCCTTACCTCCTGGTTCACGCAGGCGTCCACCCGGAATGGACAGTCAAACAAACACTGCGCAATGCTCAGCAAGTTCAACAAGCACTCCAGGGCGACGATTGGAAAAACTTCTTGCACGAGATGTATGGCAACACCCCCAAGCGCTGGTCAGACATGCTGACCGGCGCCAACCGACGCCGAATAATTGTCAACGTGCTGACCCGGATGCGAATGATCGATGAGAGTGGACAAATCGACATGAAATACAAGGGCGCGCCACGAGATGCGCCATCTGGGCTGCACCCCTGGTTTATGCTGCCCGGGAAACTTGGTCAACACACAACCGTCATTTTTGGCCACTGGTCTACCTTGGGCCTAATGGTTACAGAACAAGCCATTGGACTGGATACTGGTTGCGTCTGGGGCGGGCAGTTAACAGCAATCAGGCTCCACGATCGCGCTGTATTCCAGGTGTCTCATCCGATAGGTCAAAGCCCAGCCTCGTGCTGATCTGGGTCCTGGCCAAAGCGGTAATTTCGTGTCGGGTCTGACCAGTTTCAGTGGCAATCGGATATCCAACATGAACTTCGCAGTAGGTTTGTCGCGCACCGCAGACGCGAAGAATCGACTGCGCAAAACTCGTGTCATCAATAAAACTCACACTGTCGCTTTGCTTGCCCTGGCTGTCGCGGTACATCAAAGCAACAGGCAATACTGGCCGCTCAACATTGATGGCCGCCTGAACCAGGTTACTGTGAAACGGCAGCAACTGGGTTCCGGAAGATGTTGTTCCTTCGGGAAAAATACCAACCAGTTCGTCGCGTGACAAGTGCTCAGCAACCGTGGTAAGGACGTGATGCACAGCACGGCGGCGCCCTCGTTCGATGAATATAGTGCCCGCCCCGCCAACCAGGAAGCCTACCAGTGGCCAGCTGCGAATTTCTGACTTTGCAACAAAACGCGCGGCTGAATTTTGGTTGATAACAAAAATATCAAGCCAGGATACGTGGTTGATCAGCATCAGATAACCACGGTCGTTGGCGGAAGAATTCAGATCAGGGGAAAGCTCATCATGATGGACGTGAACACGGACTCCGCAAACGCGCAACAACAACCCAGACCACCACCGAATCAATACGCGGTGAGTTCTTCGCTGGTAGAAAGGAAACACCAGCAAAATGATAAGTAAACCTAAAACGAGCAATCCGATCATTGCCGGTAATCGCCAAAGTCGCCGAAATCTCTCCATGCCGGTACTTGTCAACGCGGGGAATTGACGCGGCACCCGTCAATCAGTACTTCGGTCACCCGGCCATGAATTTCGATATCGGAAAACGGTGTGTGGTGGCAACGACTCCGGAGCTCTTCAGCGGTCACTGTCCAGGCTTGATCCGGCTGGTAAATACAAACGTCTGCGATATCACCAACTTGCAATGAACCCAACGGCTGACAAAGAATTTTGGCTGCCCGGCTAGTCACCGAGGCCAGCGCCTGGACTGGCGCCACTTTGTCTTCTGACGCCCATTTGCAGACCAGGGGCAACAACAGCTCTAAACCACTGGCCCCAGGTTCCGCTTCAGCGAACGGGACTTGTTTGCTGTCATCGTCCACCGGCGTGTGATCCGAGCAGATAGCATCGATTGTTCCGTCGGCAAGCCCACGGCGCAATGCATCCCGGTCACGCAGGCCACGAAACGGCGGGTCAACCCGAAGCCGGCTGTCGAAATGACCAATATCCAGTTCGGTTATGTGCAGGTAGTGAACCCCCACGTCGCAGGTGATTGGCAGACCCCGGGCTTTCGCCTGGGCCACTAGCTCCAGCCCGGCGGCTGACGACAAACGACACAGGTGAACCCGGCAACCGGTCTGGGCAACCAATTCAAAAATAATGTGCAAGGCAATGGTCTCGGCACTGACTGGCACTGTCGTCAGGCCAAGCCTGCTGGCAACAGCTCCTCCGTGGGCAACTCCGTCGCGACCAATATGGGCATCCTGTGGATGCAGCCAGACAGTGTAGTCATAAGTATTTGCGTACTGCAGCGCCCGCAGCAGTGTCTGGGTATCCACCGGCAGGCGGTTCGGTTGCGCCAGGCCAACACAACCGGCAGCCGTCAGGCGCGCCATTTCGGTGATGATCTCACCACGCAGGCCAACGGTCAGCGCGCCCAACGGAAACAATCGGGTGCCATGAAGTTGACGCGCACGGTGATCGAGCATTTCGACCAGGCCAGGCTCATCCAGCGGTGGGTCGGTATCAGGTGGCATACACAAGCTCGTGACTCCACCCGCAATAGCGGCACCAAGCTCCGACTCGAGATTTGCCCGGTACTTCAGGCCTGGCTCACGCAGCCGGGCGGCCAGATCAACCAGGCCGGGCATCACCCATCGGCCGCTGGCATCGATTTGTTCGGCCACAAAGCCATCCGGACTGTTGCCAATGGCAACTACCTTGCCGTCGGCAATGTGAATATCGGCGACCTGATCAAAATTTGTGGCCGGGTCAATGAGTCGCCCGCCGGTTATAGATAGTTTATTCACGTCAATTCGCCGCCAACATGCTCATCACCGCCATTCGGACCGCGATACCAAAGGTGACTTGATTGAGAATAACCGCCTGCTTGCTATCAGCAACAGCGGACTCAATTTCTACACCACGATTCATCGGCCCAGGATGCATCACAATTGCATCTGGCTTAGCCAACCGCAGTTTTTCGCTGGTCAGTCCAAACTGCCGAAAATACTCTTGTGCTGACGGCAACAACGCGCCGCGCATTCGCTCATTTTGCAGGCGCAACATAATCACCACATCAACATCGCGCAAGCCATCTTCCATATTGGAGTACGGATGAACCCCCATTTGCTCAAGCGATGTCGGTAACAGCGTGCGCGGAGCAATTACCCTGACCTCGGGCACTCCAAGCGCCGTGAGTGCAAGAATATCTGAACGCGCTACCCGTGAATGCAAAACATCGCCAACAACAGCAACAACAAGCTTGGTAAAGTCTTTCTTGAAGTGTCGGATCGTATACATATCCAGCAGCGCCTGGGTTGGATGGGCATGCCTGCCATCTCCGGCGTTAATAACGTGCACTTCGTTACCGCGCGTGCGATTCAAGTGCTGAGCGATCAGGAACGGGGCGCCGCTCTCCGCGTGTCGCACCACAAAAATATCCGCATGCATTGCGGCCAGGTTATCCACCGTATCAAGCAATGATTCGCCTTTGGACGATGAAGATGTATTGATATGCAGATTCACAGAATCTGCAGACAGGCGATTCGCCGCGATTTCGAAGGTTGTTCGAGTACGTGTTGAGTTTTCGAAAAACAAGTTGAACACTGACTTACCGCGCAGCAACGGTACTTTTTTGACATCCCGGTCGGAGACGCCGACGAAATTCTGCGCAGTATCAAGAATACGGTGAATCATCTGCGAAGACAGACCATCGATGGTCAACAAGTGCTGCAGTTCACCGTCTTTATCGAGCTGGGGGTGTTTCGCGCGCATACAGGCCAAACCCTAATTGATTGCCAGTGTAAACGCACCGGATTCGTCTTGTTGTAGTTGCAATTTCTGACCAGTTTCCGGCGCAAAAATTGCACCGACAAAATTCGCCTCGATAGGTAGCTCCCGTCCACCGCGATCGACCAGTACCGCCAGTTGCACAGAACGCGGTCTTCCATAGTCGAACAACTCATTTAAGACTGCGCGCACGGTTCGACCGGTATACAAAATGTCATCGACCAAAATGATATCGGTGCCATCAATCGACAATGGAAGGTCGGTGGCTTTCATTTCCCCTGGCAGACCTCGTTGCCCATAGTCGTCACGGTGAAAAGCCGATGACAAAAAGCCCAGCCTGACCGGTACCGTTGCCGTTTCATTCAAATCGGCGCACAGCCGGCTTGCAATCCAGGCGCCGCCGCTATGGACGCCAACGAGTAAGCTGCCAGCGCCTGGCAGAGCACTCTGAATCTGGATCAGCAGGGCCTGGTAAGCCAGTTCGGCATCCGGCAGTTCAATATTCATAAACTTGCTCAGTCATGGTTTTTTTTCATGGTTTGTCCACCCGGTCGCCGTCACTGTTGATTCCAGTTCCGACTTGCCGCAGGCTGCGTTCCGACAGGTATTGTCGCAGGATTATCGCCGCTGCCGTTGCATCTTCTGACTCGGGTAGCCGACGGGGCCGGCGCCGCCCCCTCGGCAGGCTCTGCTCATGCGCTTCAAGCAAGGCTGAAGCAGCAGCAACCGACGAGAAGCTTTCATTGACCCGGTCGACGGGTAGCCCGTATCGGCCCGCCAACCGCCGGGCAAATCGATCACTGGCTTCAGTCATTTCGCACGGGGCACCGTCAGCGGTCAGCGGACGGCCAACCACCAGCACATCCGGCTCCCATTGGGCAATCAGGTCAGCAATTTCCTGGAATAAGGAATTAAGGGCAACATAATTCAGGGTCGCCAACGGGGTAGCCGCCCCGGTTATCGAATTGCCAACTGCTGCACCGACTTTACGAGTGCCAAAATCGAAACCCAGCGCCGTCAGCGTCTGCCCGCGATTCATGCGTGCCCGGCAACGCCTGATAAATGGGTAGGATCAAAGCCGAGCAAAGAAAACGATCGCGCCAGCCGCTGTTCGGTTGGAGTATTGAAGATGACCTGGGCATCCGCTTCAACCGTCAGCCAGACGTTATCAGCCAGTTCCCGCTCGAGTTGGCCCGGTCCCCACTGTGAGCAACCCACAGTCACCAGCCATTGGTCCGGCCCGACACCAGCCGCCAACGCTTCGAGGATGTCGCGCGAGGAAGTCAGTGACAAATTACTGTTGATCGAAATTGTCGACTTCCAACGGCCATCGGGGCGATGCAGTACAAATCCACGATCGTCGTGAACGGGGCCACCGTACAAGACAGGCTGATCGGCTTGCGGGCCGGGCAGGGACAGATTGATACCGTCGAAAAGGGATTCCAGCCGCATACCGATTGGCCGGTTAACGACCAGACCGGTTGCCCCTTGTTTCGAATGCTCGGCGATAAGAACAAGGGTGCCATCGAAATTGGGATCATCCATACCTGGCATGGCAATCAGGAAATGGCTAGACAGAGCTGAAGCTTTTTGAAGAGTCATTCGGCCATTGTAATCGCATTAGCCCAGGGTCAGAACCCGCGCAATACCTGACTATTTGACAGAGCGGCGACCTCGGCCGACATTTGGCTGCCCAGGGTATTACGGAGCACACATGCCATCCCGACCAGTTAGAGGCAGCCTAGTCTGGCTTAGACGCGATTTGCGATTACAAGACAACGTCGCGATTGCCTGCGCAATACAAAAATTCACCGGGCCGGTTCACCTTGTCTTTGTTTTCGATACCAACATATTGAACGCCTTGCCGCATCGTCAGGATCGACGGGTTAATTTTATTCACGATGCTGTTAGCACAATTGACGCACAACTGCGACAGTCCGGGGCTTGCCTGCACATCCGACACGGCGTCGCGCAACAACACATACCTGCCCTGGCCGAGGAACTAAACTGCCAACAAGTTGTAGCCGCTACCGATTATGAACCAGCTGCCGTTGTCCGGGACAGGCTGGTCAAAGAACAGCTAAATGCCAGCGGTATCGAACTGCGGTTAGTTAAAGATCACGTCGTCTTTGAACGCAGTGAGCTCATGACTGGCAGCAACACCGCGTATACAGTATTTACCCCGTATAAGAAGAAATGGCTGGCCAGTCTGGTGCCAACACAGCTGAACAGTCTTCAATACGAGCTATCGAATCGCCTGCACAAGCGGCCTGGTGGGCAGCCGCATAAGCCGATACCGTCGCTGCAGACTCTCGGTTTCGAGAAAACCGACCTGGCATCGCTTGGCATTCAAGCTAATGAGAGCGCCGCACTGAAAATGCTCGAAGAATTTGAAGCACGAATGGCTTTGTATCAGGAACAAAGGAATTTTCCGGCTATCCGGGGGGTTTCGTATTTGTCGGTCCACCTGAGGTTTGGCACCCTATCGATTCGCGAGGCGGCCCGCCGTGCCTGGGAAGTTGTTCAGGCCCAACCGGACAAGTCAGATGGCGCCCGCACCTGGTTATCAGAGCTGATCTGGCGTGACTTTTATTTCCAGATTCTGCATCACTACCCCCATGTGGTGGATCAATCGTTTAAGCCGGCCTATGACACCATCGAGTGGAGTAATGATCAAGCCCTGTTTGATTCCTGGTGCCAGGGGAAAACCGGTTATCCCCTGGTTGATGCCGCCATGGCGCAAATCAATCAAACCGGATATATGCACAACCGGTTGCGTATGGTTGTCGCCTCGTTCCTGACCAAAGACCTTGGCATCAACTGGCAATGGGGGGAGAAGTATTTTGCTGACCACTTAAACGACTTTGACCTCGCCGCCAATAACGGGGGATGGCAATGGGCTGCATCCAGCGGTTGTGATGCCCAGCCGTATTTTCGAATCTTCAATCCAGTGACTCAATCCAGGCGCTTCGACCCGCAAGGCAAATTCATACGTCGATACCTGCCCACAATCGCCGCCCTGTCGGACAAACACATCCATGCGCCGTGGACAGCAGGGCCTATTGAACTGGCAGCCGCCGGGATTGAGCTCGGTAACGACTACCCGTTGCCGGTAGTTGACCATGATAATGCCAGGAGGAGCACACTGGCTCGATACGATATTGTCAAACGACAACCCGGTTAATGCAAAGCATCACCGTTATCGTTATCGTTGTCACGCTTGCTTTTTTCGACGTAGGATCGAATTAACGGCAGTAGATCGGATTCTATATACGGCTTGCCAAGAAACTCGTTTACACCAAGAGAAAATGCGTGATTGCGATGTTTATCCGCCGTTCTTGACGTGATCATTACGACCGGAATACCCACATATCGAGTGTCTTCTCTCAGCGCGCGGGTCAGATCGAAGCCATCCATGCGTGGCATCTCAACATCAACCAGCATAATGTCAGGCTGTTGATCCTGTAGTTGGCGCAATGCATCAACCCCATCCTTCGCAAGCATGACTTCGAAGCCTTCGCGCACCAGCAATCGCTGGGTTACCTTGCGTACCGTTACCGAGTCGTCAACAACCATGACAACTGACGGCGCATCCGATAATCGCGCCACCATGCCTGCCTGCATCGCAGCATCCTGAATGGTGTCACTAACGTTCTCCGCCAACTGGCCTGGATTCACGATCAAGACAACTTCGCCATTACCCATGACGGTCGCACCGGCAACACCGGCAACCCGGGCAACCTGAGGCCCAGCGTTCTTGACTACCACTTCCTGCGACTTACTAACAGAATCTGCATGCACAGCAATTCGATGCCCGGCCGATCGCAGGATCATCACAGGCGAAAAAGGCTGAGCAACAGGTTGATGGTCTGCCATATCCACCAGGGATGCCAGGTAGTACAAAGGCACCTTCGCGTTGCCCCATTCGATAAATCTTTCGGTGTACGCAGCGGACAAGTCTTCCGGATTAAGTTGCAGCACTTTCTCAACCCCGGCCGCCAGCACCGCAAATGACGTGTCACCAACCCTGGCCATCATGACCTGGGAGATTGCCATCGTCAACGGCAGATGAATAGTGAATTGAGTACCGAGCCCCTTTTCAGATGTCAACCCGATACGCCCACCAAGGCCCAGCACTTCCGCCCTGACAACATCCATGCCGACACCACGGCCACTGATCTGATCAATGGTTTGCGCGGTTGAGAATCCCGGGCGAAAAATCAGGTTGGCTAATTCCGGGTCGCTGAGCGATTCATCTTCGGTAATCAGGCCGCTGCTGATCCCTCGCGACCGAATGGCGTCGTAGTTCAACCCTGCGCCATCATCAGACAGGGTCAGTACAATTTCATTTCCGTCATGAAAAATGCTAAGCCGCAGCTCCCCTTTTTCTGGCTTTTTGGCGGCGGCACGAGCATCGGGTGACTCAATGCCGTGTGAGATGGCATTACGCAGCAGATGCTCTAGCGGCGCAACCATTGTCTCAAGAATGTTTCGATCCACTTCTGAATCTGAACCAAGAATATCCAGAGATACCCGCTTATCCAAAGCCTTGGCGCTTTGGCGTACCACCCGGTATAAGCGATCACTGATCGAGCCGAACTGAACCATTCGAATGCTCATCAAATGGTATTGAAGCTGACGCATACTGGTTGACTGGCGCGACAAGTCCTGGTTCGCATCGTCGAGATATCGTGTCGCATTTTGCTGCACGGTTGCAACATCGGAAACCGACTCAGCAAGCATACGTGTCAGTTCCTGGAAACGGGTGTAACGATCAAACTCCAAAACATCAAAATCACTTTTCTCAGCGCCGAACCCTTCGGCACTATGATTCGCATCGTTGGACTGGATCTTCCCATCAGCCTGAATTTCCAACTCTCTTAACTGAGCTCTCAAACGGTTCACGTTTTCACCCAGCTCACTCAGAACAAGTCGTAATTCACCAACCGAATTGTCCAGACGCGAGCGGGTGATTGAAACCTCACCGGCTTCGTTAACCATCTTCTCGATAACTTCTGCACGAACCCGAACCAGTGAACTGCCAGACAAGGGGCCGGACGCCGATGCTGCGCCTCCTAAACTGGTGGCAGCTGCCGTTGGGTGAGTTTCGCCTGAACCACTGACAGCCACAGATGACGGGGCAACGCCTGACTCGGGTTGTGCCTTGTTGAGCGCCCCCTTACCCGTAACCGCGTGCGATTTTCCCGAGTCGCCACAAAGTTTGCTGAACTGATCGGATACATAGTCTTGTTCAAGAATCAGTTCTTCTACCAAACCAGCCGGATTTTCAGCCGAACTGATCGCCAACTCAACCCGGGTTTCCATTTCGTGAACACGCTGACCAAGAATCATGGCACCGGCCATTCGAGCACTACCTTTTACTGTATGCAGATCGCGCATCACAACCTGTTTGAGTTCCAGGCTATTTGGATCTGATTGCCATGCTCTCAGTGATTTGTCGATACGGGGAAGCAATTCTTCGGCCTCCGCGATAAATAACGGCAGCAATTCAGCGTCAAACTCATCCACAACGTCGACAGGTGCCGTTGCCGACACAGATGGCACCGATTTAACTGCGGCGGAGCCGTCACTACCAGGGACAGTCGGAGCACCTTGCCAGTTTAAAGCGAGCTGGCGCGCAGCCTCAATGTCTTCAGCTCGGCTATTGGGAACTTGCTCACGCGTGAATTCACGTAACGACGTGAACAATACCTGTAATAGGCGGCCGTACTCTGTCACTTCTGCCAGGGACGCCACTCGGCCGGTGGCACCCTGGGCAATCAGAAACTCTTCGAGATGATCCGCCATTACGCGACCAGGCTCGGCCCCAACCAAGCCGGCACTGCCCTTCAGAGAATGTAGCCCACGCAACGCAACTTCACTCGCAACCCGACTCGGATTTTTGTGCCACTCGCTCGCATCGGTTACCAATTCGGATCGTAGTTGATCGACTTCAATATTAAATACATCGATCAACGCTTTGCTAATAGACCTGTCCCCTATCTGAACAGATTTTTCTTCGCTTGCATCCGCACTTTGATTCCTGCTCTCATCTTCACTCGGTTCAGCTTCAAATCCGGTCAGGTTCAGATCAATAGAATCAAAATCAGGGACGCTGTCATCCACGCCGTCGACTGCGTTGCCAATAGTTTCGCTCCGGTATTCACTGGAGTCCGGCTTCGAATCAGCCTCGGCAAACAATTCGTCCAGTTGGCTTTGATCGTCCGTTGCGTCCGTCTGCAATAATCCGTCCAAAACTATCGTTTCGACGTTTGCGCTGAATTCGGAAACCGTTATTTCTTCTGTCGCCGAATCTGCAACAGATTCATTTGCGCTTTGGACTGCCTCACCCGGGCGCATTTGTTGAGCGGCTTTAACCAGACAGTCAATATCGGTGTCTGAACAACGACCATTAGAAAGCGCAGCTACCCAGGCTTCGAATTCGCCGCAAGCCCTATTGATGAGGTCGAGCAGTTCCGGGGTCGCTCCGACCGATGCAGCCAGCCATCGATTGAGCAAATCTTCGAACGCCAGGCTGGCGTCCCCAAAAGCCGCCAGACCAACCATTCGGCTCGAACCTTTCAACGTATGGAAAGCCCGCCTGACATTGGTCAACGCAGTATGGTCGTCGCCGTCTATCGCCAGTGTGTTGCGCTCACTAGTCAGATGCTCAAGAACTTCACCAGCTTCCGCGAGAAAAATATCAAGCAGCTCCGGGTCTACCCCGCTCAGCTCCGCAGACACTTCTGGCGCCGGCGGCTCTGATGACTCTGGTAACATGCCACTCGCATCTACGACATCTACAGCGGCGGTTTCGTCAAAATTGAACAAGGCATCAGGCTCAGGACCATCGATCGAATCCTGCAGCTCAACACTATATAACTGGCCCGAGTCTGCCCGAAACGCTGCTTCACTATCTACCTTTGGGTCGGCTCCGTTTATTCGATCGAAATAACCTGCCTCGTATCGGAACTCGCCAGTGGTCTCACAAAATCGATAATTTTGTAACCGATCAACCGGTCCCGACAAACCATCAACAAAGAATCCAAGCGTACCAATAGAATCAGCCAGGCTGTCCTGGCCCAAAATATCAACCGACCCGCTGTCGGAGGTGATTGTCTCGATCAGAGTTGCGATATGTCGCGCCGCCCGGGTCGCCTCGGAAAAATCAAGCAGGGCCATTACCCCGCTAATGTCACTAAAATTCTTAACCGCTGTTTTTAGTCCGTCCGTTTCGTTATTGTCGCGAGCCCAGCTGTCAATGGCAAGTTCTGCTTCGCGCAAGGAAACACGAGTCTCGGCAATAAATGCTGACATGGTCAGCCGTTCCTGAACAGACGCGCTCAGCTCACAAAGCCATGCCGGCGTTTCGGATGAGACATCAATGTCGTGCAGGGCAGAGTCTATTCGACGCCCCACTTCTGCGCACCGTACATTAAGGTCTTTCAGCTCTTTAAAGCCCCCCTGGAATAATTGCTCAACAAAAAGCAAAGACACGGCGACTTCTACCCCAAGGGCGTCGGAAACCGGGCCACTATCCAGGCCCATGGTTTTAACGACGCCAATCCAGGCGCCGATAATCCGATCCAGCCCTGGCTCACCCAAGGCTTCGGTTACGTCTTGAAATGAAGACAGGCTGTTTTTGAAGTCGCCAATATGTGCCTCAATCCCACCGGATTGCTGGAGCATGGCCTCCCACGACTTTTTCATCGACGCGACCGCTTCCGTGCCACCCAGGATTGCGCGTTGATCCATTAAGCCGTAACGAGGCACAGCGTAGCCATCAGTGACCTGGCCGTGCAAGCCAAATGCATCGAACAGAATCTCTAGTTCATCACTTATCGGATCTGCGCAGGCAACACAAAACAGCGCATCCCGCAGCAGAACGGTCAAATCACCGGATTGACCATTCAAACTCTGTCGCAAATCGAAGTTTACTCGCGCCAACAAGCGTTTCCCAACCGCATCAAGGGCAATGCACTGTTGATCAACTCCGCGCAGCCATGCGGCAACAACGTACCAACAGACACGATCGCCTCGTTCTTGAGATAGCGTCGAAACAATCTCAACCGCATTCTGCATCTTTTTCAATGCATCAGAGTCGGTTGGATTGCGCAGCAAGCGCAACAATCCAGATTCGAAATTAGACCGTGCGGCAGCGCGATCTTCAGTTGATGTTTCAGTCGGAACCAGATCATTCAGCCTGATCCTGGCAATACCATCATCGTCTATTAGCAACAAGTCCGAGGGATTATCGCGATCGTCGCCACTAAGCGCCAGAACAGAACGAAGGTACGGATATAACCAAAGTGGGTTCTGATCACTTCCGTTGGACAATTCATGCAGGTACTCGCCAATAGCATTGTATGCCCGGCCAACAGTACTCACGAGATCCGCAGTTACCTCAATGTCACCATCCTGGGCGCGATCAAGCAGACCGGCAATCAGGCTTGTCATCTCGGTGACACCTTTTAAGTCGAGCATTATCAGTGCACCGCTGGCCTGATGTAGCCATTTACGCGAAGCCTCAAGCATCGAATAATCACTATCAGAAACCGAATCGAGCTGATGCGACAAGCACACCTCTGACTCAGAAAAAGCGCGACGAATTTCGTCCCGAATCCAGATCAGGGAGTTAATTCCGTCTTCAGTGGTACTACGCGATTGCACCACCCGGTTCTGATTGTTCGGCTTATCTATCGTGGTGTTCATTTAAACGACCTTAAATCGCGAGACTGAATTCTTCAATTCCTGCGATAGTGTGGACAGCTGCTTAATAGATCCGGCTGTCTGAATGGTTCCTTCTGCGGACTGTTTTGTTACCAGCAAAATATTGTGAATCGATTTCGCTACCGTCCCCGCAGACTCTGCCTGCTGAGAAGTTGTGGCGCTGAACCCCTCTATCAGTTCAGCCAGTTGAGTTGAAACTGCACCGATCTGCTTTAACGCACTGCCCGCTTCGTCAGAGCGCCGGGTACCTTCTACAACACCTTCGGTACTCCGCTCCATTGCCGCAACTGCGTCATGAGTGTCAGTCTGGATCGTCTTAATAAGCCCGGAAATCTGTCGCGTGGCTTCTGCTGACCGTTCGGCCAGACGTTGTACCTCTTCAGCAACAATGGTGAAACCGCGGCCAGCCTCACCCGCTGAGGCCGCCTGAATCGCCGCATTCAACGCAAGTACGTTTGTTTGCTCAGAAAGATCAGAAATTAGCTCAACAATTTCGCCAATTTCCTGAGACGATTCACCCAGCCGCTTTATGCGCTTTGCCGTATCCTGAATCTGATCCCGTATCGAATTCATACCAGTAATCGCATTGTTTACAGCTATCGAACCTGCTTTCGATGCAGACATCGACTGGCGGGCCACCTGAACCGATTCAGAGGCCTGGCCGGAGACTTCATTAATCTGTCGAGCCATCGAAAGAACCGCTTGTCCCGTCTTTTTCATATCAGCAAACTGAACCTGGGATACTTGTTGCAGTTTAGACATTTGCTGGTGGGCGCTTGTCGACGCCTTATTCACCATTTCAGCCGTTGAGTTAATACGGGATACGAGAGAACGTAACTCTTCGACCGTGTAATTAACCGAATCCGCAATCGCACCGGTGATGTCTTCTGAAACGGTTGCCTGAACCGTTAAGTCTCCGTCTGCAACCTCTTGTAATTCGTTCATAAGGCGCAAAATTGCGGCCTGGTTCTGATCATTTGTACGTTTTGCTTCAGCCTGAAGCGACTCAGCGACTTCCTTCTGACGCATCGCATCATTGGTTCGGTCATTGCTGACAACCATATAGGCGCGTGACAACGCCAGCGCAGAAAGCGCAGCAAGGACGCCAAGTGCGGCTGCGGTTAACGCTAACCAGCTGGTTTCATGGCGGGCTACAGTTAGTTTCTGCTTGGCCTCACCAAATTCGTTTCGCATTCTAAGCGACGCAACCTGAATCACCTTCATCGCCTGCTGCGCCGTTTGCAATTTCTGGCCCTGGGCGAAAACTGATTCCAGTTGTGCTGCAAAGGTTTTTTGTTGGTCTCGAATCTGATTGGCATAACGAGCGACTGCCGCAGATTTACCTGTCAATTCGGTCAACGACGAATCGAATCCAGCCACGGTGGCAAGCAAATCTCCGGGCTGACCAAAGGTCGCAGACTCAGGCGATAGACGGAGGGCGGCCTCTTTAGCCACTCGTTGCGTTTGAACTGCCATATCGCCGGCCAATGCGACGGCGACTGCCGACGGGCGACGTTCTTTCAGCTTCTCATCAATGACCGCCTGCGCCGACGCCAGCATTGGAGTTGACGCTAGCAAAGTGGCCTCGCGCACCTGCGAAGCCTGTTTTAAAACTCGGCGACTATCCAAAACCCGGGTCAGTGTCGGATCGATGCTATCCCATTCAGCGCGTAAATTACCGACAATAGGAACTACGGAATCTGGCAACCGCTTTAAAGCACGGGCCACTTCCATTTCATCAAGAATAACGGCCAGTCGCCCCTTACTCTTATTACCGACGGTCACTGCGTCGTCGTCGCCGCGCATGGCTCCGGACAACGCCGTGCGCGTTTGCTGAATCTGTACAGCACCTTCACTCACGAGCGCATTGAGCTGATCAATTCGGTCAACAGATGAAATCTGAGTCCACAGAGCACTCACGGCAGCAGTGGTCAATATCGAGAAGACGACGAGAAAAATTCTTACCCGACGCTCTTGCGCGTTCGAACCAAGCAATGAATCAATCAATGAGATTTTACCTGTCTCATCGGTCGCAGCAATTTTTTTCCCGGACGCGTCAGATTCAGTTTTCTTTGCGCCATTTCTTTGAATGAGTCGACTTAACATCGAACGCCGATGCGCAGGCTTGCCTGACTCATCCGCACGGGAATCGAATACATCATGATCCACGGGAACCGGGCTGAAGTCACGACTCGTGATATCTTTTGCCAGCGCTTGCTCACTCGCCTGTCGCGCAAAATTGCGAACCTGATCGCTGCCAAGGACGATCTGCTCATCCGTTGACGATGCAAACCCCTCGCTCGATTGATGTCGATTCAAATTCAATTCAGCGGTCGTATCCATGACTCCTCGGTGCTGATTTTCTGAGCTCATCGATTAACAGAGAGAAAGTCTTCATCCCTTGCCAGTTTTGCAAGAGAAAGCTCGCGCCAATTAACGCCTGCCTTATCTACCCAACCCTTGCCAGCCCAGCCATTAGAATCAACAGACTCTTCCTGGATCATTTCGTCCATGCTCTGCAAACCCATCATTCGGGTAATGAGAATGGCAGCATTTACCCCTAGGCTCTCAGAAAACGCAAGCAAGCGGGTTTCTTTTCCAGCTGCAATCGAATGCCGTCCCTGAAACAAACTGAGGTCGGTAACGCCGTATAGCGCACCGCGAATATTGGCAACACCTTGAAACCAGGGTTTGGTTGCCGGCACCGGCGTGATTGAATCTGGAAGTGGCAGAATTTCACCGGCCTCGGACAGATTGACTAACCAGTGCTGCTCTCCGATCGACACGCCCAGTCTTGAACGATTTTCGGCGAGGACAGACGCTGGGCTTTCCGGTGCAATTGCTTCAATCATAAGTACCTGCCTGGCCTGATTAGTGAGTAAGCTCTTGAAGCTTGGCTAACAACTTGTCAGGGCTCACCGGCTTAATCATGTAGTCGCTGGCTCCCTGCCGCATACCCCATATCCGATCAGTTTCATTGCTTTTGCTGCTAACAATGATTACAGGAATTTGCTCGGTTTCAGGATCTCGACGCAAGGCTCTTGTAACCTGAAAACCGCTCCGGCCCGGCATAACAACGTCCATTACTACAACGCACGGCTTACTTTCCCGAGCTTTGACGATGGCTTCATCGCCGTCAGACGCTGTTATTACGTCGTAACCATTGTTTCCAAGCAACTCAGAGACGTACATGCGGTCCGTAGCAGAGTCGTCGACCACCAAAACTAAGTATTTCGCATCAGGCACAGCCAGTCTCCGGAACTGTTTAGGCTTGCGCCGCGGTTTGGGTAAACTCAGCGACGGTCTGTAAAAGACTGTCTTTCGTGAATGGTTTGGTCAGGTACCGGTCCGAACCGACCAATCGACCACGTGCTCGATCAAACAAGCCATCTTTACTCGACAACATGACAACCGGGATTTGTTTAAAACGCGCGCTCTTTTTGATCATTGCGCAGGTTTGATAGCCATCTAAGCGTGGCATTAAGATGTCACAAAATATGATGTCAGGATTGTGATCAGATATTTTCGCCAGGGCGTCGAAACCATCCTCTGCCACAACAACTTTTGCACCAGACTGACCCAGAAATATTTCCGCACTACGGCGAATCGTATTGCTGTCATCGATAACCATGACCGTGATTCCTGCCAATGCATCTGTCGCACTCATACTATATATCCACCATCTCAAAGTCGTCTTTACGCGCGCCACACTCTGGGCATGTCCAATTCATGGGTACGTCGTCCCAACGGGTGCCTGGTGCAATACCAGACTCTTCATCACCCGCTTGTTCATCGTAGATCCATCCGCAGATAAGGCACATCCAGGTTTTAAATTCCTGGTCACCTTTGCCTGACTTATCTGCACTTGACATATCCGAACTCGGATTATTTGCATTCGTGTTATTGCTCATTTCTCCAGCCTGTCATTTAGTTTTATTTACGTTAAACCTACTACAAACTGGATTGTGCAACGGATGTTACGCCGACAGGTAACAACCGCACCGATGACACCGACCAGTGGCTCAGCAGTTGCGATGAACGCCACATTTGAAGCAATTAATTCCGTCTTCCCAGCAAATTGACGACCTGCATGAAGCTCCGGGTTATGCGTAGCCGCGTCAGTCTTACTCTCGAGAATCTTAATTTTCCTAAAGAGTGGAATTAAACGAAAAAACCCCGCCAGACAAACCGGCAGGGTTTTTTGGGCGGGTGCTTACGTTGCTCTTCAAGCTATTGGTGGCCCAGCGATTAGACGCGTCTGAACTTGCTTACGACCAGGGGCGAAGATCAACAATATCAAGCACTGATCCGGTTGCCTTATCAACGACTACTGTCATATCAACATCGCGTGCGACCAATGGGAAGTAAGTAATTCGTTCCGCTTCAGGCAGATGGTTCGACAGGACACGTTGAACTCGGTCGGCACCGTTTATCTTTTTCAGTTTGGCCAAATCCACCGATTTATCGAGATTTGCAACAACTTCCTGATTTAGCGGAACGTAGTGCTCCGGCATCATGGCAAGGCCAGCACCGGATTGCACCTTAGACATCAGAATTTGTGAACGGAGCTCGCGATCTTCTGGCAATTTTGCTGCCAGAATTTTTGGTCCGGTGAGCGGCACTTGGTTATGTTTTGACTTGATAAACTCTGGTCGATCGGTTTCAATATCCTGAGCGGCCACCACCTCAAAACGATCCATCGTAAACACAATAAAGGCGGGCCTGGTTTGGTAAACTGCGTGCAAGCCATAAATCAATGCCGACATTTGAATTGCGACAATGATTGCCAAATCAAACTTCAGAGATTTCTTGCCCGGCTGATAAACAACAGCCGTCAATACTGGCCCCAGCACGAGGTCCACCGCGACGACAAGCGTCATCAGCGAAGCGAGCCCGGCGGCCCATACCAATACCCCGGGGTACCATACCAGGGCGCAAAATAGCACTACTACAATCACTAATGCAGCACTGCATAAAAA
>JBAUID010000118.1:0-4653 GCA_049680625.1 Burkholderiaceae bacterium
GCCCGTTATGACCGAAGCGTTGATGTACACATCAGCAGCATCAGGCAAAAACTTGGCAAGCGTGGCGACGACTCATCCTGGATTCAAACGGTACGCGGTCAGGGTTACCTGCTGGTACTGGAGTAGAAACCAGTCATGGGCCGCTTATTCTGGAAAGTTTTCTTTGGTTTCTGGCTGACGATGCTGACCATTGCGTCGGTAGCAGCGCTGGCCGTCTTTACAGCCCAGAAAGCGCAACTCGAAGACCTGGACGACAGTTACGCCGATTCAGACGACCGAGTTGGACTAATGGTTGGCCGACGCGCCCAGAACGCAATTGCCCGCCAGGCAGTTGTCCTTCAATACGGGGGTGAATCAGCCTTACGCGACATGTTGCTGAATCCAGACTCAAACGGTGAAGCTCGACGGCAACGTCCGTCCTTTCCAAGACTTCGCAACATGGTTCGGGTGACCAATAGTGCCGGGGTTGATCTGCTAAACCGAAAAGTACCTGAGCACACATTTGAAATCGCCAAGCGACGGCTAAGCGAGGCTAGCCCGGCAGTGCAGCAAGTGACCAGTCGCGAAGGCAACCAGTTTTTCATGTTTGTTCCGCAACACGGTGAGCCCCTGCGGAACCGACCCGTACGCCCGTGGTATCAGCGTGTTTCGCCTCTGGCTATTGGCGCCAGCGGGCTAGTATTCAGCATGTTGTTCAGCGGTTTACTGGCCTGGTACATGGCCCGTCCGATTCGTGCATTACGCAATGGGTTCAAACGGGTTGCCTGCGGCGAGCTTGATACCCGGGTAGCCGGTGAGATCGGATCACGTCGTGATGAACTGGCCGACCTGGGCACACACTTTGATCAGACAATCGAACGCCTTCAACAACTGATTCAGTCACAACAGCGTTTGATGCACGACGTCTCCCATGAGCTGCGTTCCCCGCTCGCACGAATTCAAGCGGCGATTGGCATACTTCAGCAAAACCCAGACCGTACCGATCAAATGCTGGCCCGGGTTGAACGCGAATCGGGGCGCCTGGATCAACTGGTTGGGGAAATACTAACGCTGTCCCGGCTCGACGAGCCCTCCGCCTATGGTGCGCAGGAAACTTTTGACCTTGACGATTTGATTGCTGATATCACCTCCGACGCACGTTTTGAAGCCCGGGAAAGAGATCTAACCATTGCCGTCGCGGGTACCGCTGGTGATGTCCGGGGATATCCAAACCTGCTGCATCGCGCCATTGAAAACCTTGTTCGCAACGCAGTGAAGTACTCGGACAAAGCTGGCGAGATTCTGGTTACTGTAGAACGCAACCTTGCCCAGGTAAGGATTACCGTACGCGACAACGGGCCTGGTATTCCCGATAATCAACTTGAAACAATCATCGAGCCATTTGTCCGTTTGCCTGATGTCCGTATCGCTGATGACAACAACAAATTCAGGCCGGAGTCACACGACAGTAACGGCTTCGGCCTGGGCCTGGCTATTACGAAACGTGCCATGGACATTCATCACGGCAAGTTGCAGCTGGCCAATCATCCCCAGGGCGGTTTAATAGCCACCATCTCGTTTCCTCAAAACCCGATCGGCACGCCAGTCCCTGTCACCACCGGATAAACACGATGTCTACGCCTGATACTACTGAATTAACCAGCGACCTGGGCCTGGTGATGAATTTTGTGGCTTCACCGTGCGGCGGACGAATCGGGCTGGTGCGTTGCCCGGGTGCCAGTGGCTATCTGATTCAAGACATGCACTGGATTGCGAGGCAGTCGACAACAGCGCTATTGTCATTGATTACCAACCCGGAGTTGCGCGCGCTTGGCTTATCCCATCTGGGCAAACAAGCCGAGCAAGCCGGCATGGCCTGGCATCATTTGCCAATTGACGATATGCGGTCACCATCAATGGCATTCCTTGGCGAATGGACCTCAATTCGCAACGGCCTGGTTGAGCGGCTTCAGAGGGATGAAACCGTGGTCATCCACTGTCGGGCCGGTATTGGCCGAGCCGGCACAATCGGCGCGTGCCTGCTTATTGAAGCCGGGATGGACCCTACCGATGCCATAGCCCGAATTCGACACGCGAGGCCCGGTGCAATCGAAACCCTCGTTCAAGAACAGTGGGTGCTTGGACAAAGCGCATCAGGACGCTGAAGGCTTACGATGCAAATCGTATTCTACGCAATTCGGTCGAGGTAGTTAGACACGAATACACACGTAGAAACGCACTCGTATTACTAGCGAATCCCTCAAAATTGGTAAAACGCTCCTCGCTCACAAAAGGTACGTACGATGTGACTAGCGACATTGGGGATAAGGATACGCAGCTGCAACTGGACTTCGTCGCGGTGAACTACTACGGCGGTCAGGGATTCACGGTGCCCAAAAAGCTAGGTGTTAAAAGTGCCAAAGAGCCTCTTGGCCCTTTGGTTCGCCATGGTGATAATCAATGGGCTGACAGCGGATTTCGCAAGCGCTAGAACAATCTGCGCAGACTATCCGTAACGAATGATTCCTGAGCAGCTGTCTTAGACGCTGACACCTCAGACTCCTGTACCGTATTACCAGATTCCAGCCCTGATCTCTGGCTGTTTTCGTCAGTGGGCGCAGCTGCTTGAGCAACCGGACATACCTGATTAAGGCTGTTTATAACCGCCGCATCAAGGAAGCGACTGCGCACCCCGTACACATGCGCGCCACCAAGTTTCGGCTGATGGGTAATGTAATAACGCTGGGGTTCAACAAGACACAACTTTTGTTTTGCCCGCGTCATTGCCACGTAAAGAAGACGGCGCTCTTCCTCTATTGCCTGCCGGTTGCCGGTTGCGTATTCATTTGGGAAATTACCATCGGCAACATTAAGAACAAAAACGTTTTTCCATTCCTGCCCCTTGGCCGAATGTACTGTTGATAGAATCAGATAGTCTTCGTCCAGGTGAGCATCTTCAGACCAATCCCCAGTGGCATTGGGCGGGTCAAGCGCCATATCTGAGAGAAATTGACGGGCACTGCCTGCGCGATGGGCGATCGCATTGAGCACTTGCAGATCGGCAATTCGTCCGGCGCTGTGCTCGTAGCGCTGTTCGATCAGGGGTTCAATAAATAGATTCGCACGATCAAGTTTTGCTGACCACTTCGCTGAATCGTCAGCCAACAGATTCATTAGTTCACAGAAGCCCGGCCAGAGCACAACAGACTCTGCTGGTGCACAACAGCGGGCCAGTGACTTAAACAGCGGGATACCCACGCGCTTTGATTGTTCCGCAGGCAACTCGGAAAAGTCTGTTGATGGGCTAATTTCATTGACGATGCGACGGGCCAGTACCGGCCCCACACCGGGCAACAATTGCAACGCGCGGAATGCCGCCAGTTGGTGACTCGGATTCTGGGACCAACGCAGAACCGCAAGATAATCGCGAACATGAGCAGCTTCAATGAACTTAAGCCCGCCGTGTTTTACATAAGGGATATTGCGCCGTGCCAGTGCCAGCTCAAGAACATCGCTGTGATGGGCGCTGCGAAATAACACGGCTTGCTGTTTCAACGAAACACCGGCCTCTCGGTCGAGCAGAATCTGGTTGATCACGTAGTCTGACTGACCCGCATCGTCGGCAACAATGGCCAGCGTTGGCATCGACCCGACAACAGCGGATGCCGCCACGAGGTTTTTCTTGTACGGCCCGTCAGCACTGGCCATCAAGGCGTTGGCGCTGTCCAGTACCGCCTGGCTTGACCGGTAATTTTGATGCAAGGTGACTGTCCGGGCCGGCGGATCGAAGTGCCCGGGAAATTCAACCATGAACTCTACCCGCGCGGCGCGAAACGAATAAATTGACTGGGCATCATCACCCACCGCAAAGATGCCTTTCCCGCCGGGCCGCAACCCCAGCAGAACCGCCATCTGTAACGCATTGCAGTCCTGGAATTCATCGATCAGAATGTGATCGAAGTGCTGGCGGGCCTGGCTGGCAAACGCCTCGACTTTCAGGCCATGGCACCACCAGAGAAGTAAATCGTCGTAGTCGAGTAAGGCATCACTGAGCTTGCGGTCGACATAAGCTGAGAACAAATCGCGCAGGCCTGGTTCGAATTCAACACACCACGGGAAACGGGCTGCCAACACATCAGCCAACGGCTCGGAACAATTGACTTTGTCACTGTAGATATTCAGGCAAGTTGATGCCCCCGGGAATCGCTTGTGATGTTTGCTCAAGCCATGGCGATCGCGGATCCAGCCGATTAAATCGGTGGCATCGGAGCGGTCGATGATGGAAAAAGCCGGGTTCAGGCCAAGCAGACTGGCATGCTGACGCAACAAACGGGCCGACACAGAATGAAAAGTACCGGCCCACGGCAAGTTCAGCTGCGGCGACTGACTGGAAACTCCGATGCCAGCCTCACCCAACTGCATTGCCAGTAATTCGCCGGTGCGGCGAACCATTTCACTGGCCGCCCGCCGGCTGAATGTAAACAGACCAATGCGATCTGCCGGCACCTGGTTCTGAACCAGCCAGGCAACCCGGTGGCACAGGGTTGCCGTCTTGCCGGTGCCGGCACCGGCCACGACCAGCAATGGTTCAGCATCGACGCCATCAGGGCCTGGCTCACCGTGACACACTGCCTGGCGTTGCTGGGCATTCAGACTGGCGAGCCATTCGGTTGC
>JBAUID010000119.1:0-12983 GCA_049680625.1 Burkholderiaceae bacterium
CCTGGTACCCGTGCCCGAATACGTGATTGGTTTTTGCGCCCGCCATAAAGATGCCGCAGCACAAAGTGAGCCACTGGTTGATTCGATTCGTACCGATGCGCGGGAACGCCATGCCGTGCAAGCACAACTGAATGATTTTCGTCCGGAAGTTGTGCCTAAACACCTGGTGATGAATTTCAAGCTGGTGGATGCCCATGGTCGCCAGATCGCGGTGTCGCGTTCGTTGGTCCAGTTGCGGGCGGTTCACGGAGAACGCGCTGCCGGCGCGTTTCGCGAGGCGTTCAAAGCGGTGGCTGGCAAGGTAAGGGTGAGCGAGTCGACTGCGTTGTCATCGGATGGTTCGAAACCGAGTGTTGGACAAGAGGGTGAAAACGCGGGGATCGAGAATATCAGCGATCATCCGGTCGTTGGCAATGCACCGGTTCCGGCCGCCGTAGAGCCGGTAGTAGGCAGTAACAAAAACACGGCTGGCAACAACAATTCCGATACCGAATCGGCCGATCTGACCATTGAAGGGGACTCGATTCAACTCGATATTGGTCGACGTTTCACCCGATGGCCGGTTGGCCAATTGCCTGAAATCCTGGAGATTCTCGAACCCGGAACCGGCGTTACCATGGTTGGTTTTCCGGCATTTGTTGATCGCGACAATGCTATTTCAATCGAAGTATTTGACGATCAAGGTGAAGCCAGGGTGGCTCATCGGTCCGGGGTACGCCGATTGCTTGTCATCGCACTGCGCGAAAGCTTTAAGTCATTATTCAAAAACCTGACGGGGTTCCAGAACCTGGTTATTGCCCATGCCCGCCTGGGGACAGATGATGAGTTACGGGCCGGCATGATTGACGGCATTTTGCAGCGGGCGGTTGGAGATCTCGGAGAACCACAATCAAGACAGGATTTTGAGTTACTGACGACCCAGGTGAAACCGCGGCTGAGCTTACTTGGCCAGGAGTTAAGCCGTAACCTTGAACACATCCTCGATGAATACGGGACTGTAACCAGAAAGATTCAAACTGTATCGGCTGGCGCCAAAGAAAACGAAGTGAAATCAGCGGTTCAGGATTGCCGGGAACAGCTGGAAGGCCTGGTGTATAGCGGCTTTATCGGCGCCACCCCGCCAGCCCAGTTTCCGCATTTGTCGCGTTACCTGAAAGCCATTGTGATGCGACTTGAACGCGTGCGGGCCGACCCGGGCCGGGACACAAAGCATCGCACAAACATTACCGAACTGATGACGGGTTATCGGCGTCTGATTCGCGATCGCCGAGGTTTGGATGATCAGCAACTGGAGAACTTTCGGTGGCTGATTGAAGAACTTCGGGTATCGATGTTTGCCCAAAGCCTGCGTACTCCTACTCCGGTATCGTTAAAAAGGCTCAACAAGATGTTGTTTGAGTTACGAGCTCAAAGTGGGCTTGGCTAATACCGGAATCAAATCAGTCTTGCCTGTAACCAGATCAAAGACGGGTAGGCAGCCAACCAGGCCCAGACGAAGCGATTCAAACCAAACAAAACCGCATTGGCGAGGTGAAAAACCAGTGCAACTGACAAGCCAATCCACAGCGCGGTTTTGCTCACTAGTACCAGCGGAAACGCCAGTTCGAACAACATCACCAGCCAGGACAGTACCAACAGAGCCGCGGGCTTGTTAGCCCAGCTGCGCTTGTCCTCACTGCACGGGTAAGCCGAGAACAAGAATACATCTTGTAAGGCCAGCCCACGGCGCCAATCGGGGTTGACCACCTTGACCCAACCGGAAACGAAGTAAGACAATACGAGTTGTAGCCCCAGGTAGCCGAAGACGACCTCCTGCCAATGTGGATGCGGAATTAAATTGGCAGCAGTCAGGCTCCAAAGGATAAGCAGGCTGATGCGGTCGCTCCCACCGTTATAAGGCCCCTGGAAATTATCCAGAATCAACAGGGATAGCACTGCCAGTGCGGCTAATGGCCAGGGTGATGCGATCTGTGCGATAAGTAGCGCGCACAGAGCAATGCGCAAACCAAACAGCAGTTGCTCCCTGCGAAAAACTTTTTCCCGGCGAAGCACATGCTCAAGGCTTTGCTGAATCAAGGCCAGGGCCAGCAGGATTTCGGTCAGGCGAATCGCGGTGGTTAACGTCATTGCGCAAGCAGATCGTCGATGCGTCGGGTATCGGAGCGATAGCGAGTTTCACGACTAATGCCGGAATCTGCACGGCTGAGAAACACTAGCCGATACCTAAGAAAGGCCTCACCCCGGGCATCTGGCAGATCGGCTGCAATTCGGTAAAAAATTTGTTCCGCACTGTGTTTATCAGCTTGATCGGCCAGGCGTTCAGCACAGCTGACAACAAATAAGGTCTCATTCCAGCGGGGATTGAAAAGCAAGCGCCCCAAAGTTGAGGCCAGGGCAAGCTTCTGTGGGCGTGGGCGAAATTCCTGCCAGATGTCCGATTGAGTCTCCGGCGAATCGACAACCGAGTATTCGATTCGTGGTGATGGCGCGATCCAGTCGAAGAAGCGCCATGACGGGATGAGTGCCGGTAAAAGAAGTTGAAGTGGGCGTAACAGTCTGGACTTGGACATGATCTAATGACGACCGGTGCCGATGTCTTGCTAAGATTGACGACATTATCACTTATTTAGGTCGTCTGTCCCCGGCCCCGATCTTTGATACGCGATCTTCTATCCCAGATTTCCTCAAGCTAGGCTAACGATCAGTTATGACCATTCCAGCCCATAAATCACAACATGACTAATCAAGACCTCATCGAAAATTTCTACTCGGCAATTCGCAGTGCAAACATGTCGGGTGTTGGTTTCGAATGCGCTTTAAGACGGGGTAACAGATGTTAGGTATCCACCCAGGCGCGCGAGACTTTCACCATGCTTTCGCGAGAAACAACAGCTCCGGTGATGAAGGGCCACTGTATTTTTCTTTACTTGAGGCATCCGCTGAGCACTTTACGTCCAACTGCTACATCCTGGGCTCGTCAACCGATCCGACCTGGCTGATCGTCTGTGGTAAATACCCGTCAGCCTTTGACGAACATGCGTTGGATGAATGGTTCCGTGATGTTCGCATTGTCGGGCGAATTGATAAACAGAGCCTTTGACAATTTTAACGAGGAAAGATGTGAATAAAGAAGCCGCTGAATACCAGGTAGAGGAAGTGTCCGGCTGGGGTCGAATGCCGGCCGGACAAAGACGTTCCCGACGAAACGCCTGCGGCATATAAAGATATCGATGCTGGGGTGGGCAGTGATCGACCCTGCTTTCTGTGGAAACCCGACTTGTGGTACTTTTTGTTGCAAATGATCGCACTCATGAAACGCATCTTTCATCCCGACTAAAAACAAGGTTCGGGCCTCTTTGACCATCGAGTCATGCAGACCGAGCATTCTCCAAAACGCTTTTGAGTTAATCCGCAGTTGAAACCCATTTCCGGGCGAATCACGCGCTCACTATCCACACGGCATTGGCTGATCGGCCTGCTCGTAATCCTGGCACTTAACGCCTCCCTGGGCTTTAACAATGTATGGCCCACACCCGCCATCAAGCCCGACGCGCGTGTCGCGCCGGAGTTCATCTGGTTCTGGGTGTTTCTGTTCCTGGTGATCCGGTTCACGGGACGCGTCCGGCCTGCTCTACTAAACCTGTGTGCGCTGATTTTCACGATACTGATCATTGGCCGGTATATCGATGTGACGGCACCATCGCTGTTTGGCCGACCATTAAACTTGTACTGGGACGGATATCAGTTGCCTCGTTTTCTGAGCGTGGCATCTCAGAGCTTTCAGACCTGGCAACTGGTGCTCATGGTGCTGGGACTTATTCTGGTGTTATGGGCGACATACAGACTGGTCAGATCTGGCTGGTTAATGTTGGCCAACACGTTCCTGCCAGCATTGGTACATAACCCCGTAGCAATTGCACTGACCGTCGCAGCGGCCGGCCTCGCTACGGCCAACCATGCCGGTGTGCAGGCAACCTGGCCGTATGTCTCCAGGCCGGTTTCCCTAACCTATGCGCGCCAGGCAGACCTGCTGTTGACGGCAGTTATGCCGAGTCGGCTGGCCAGGGTATTGCCGCCATCTCCGGCGTTTGATACGAATGTTCAAGGCCTGAATACGGCTGATCTGACGGTGATCTTTTTTGAGTCCTACGGTGCGGTCACCTATGATGACCCGGCAATAGCCGCGCAGCTATCGGGCGTACGCGACAACCTGCTATCGGCAGCGAATGGCAATGGACGCCAGGTGTATTCCGCTTTTGTGACAGCGGCTACGATTGGTGGAGCCTCAGAGCTGTCGCACCTGTCGTTTCTGTCAGGCATCGATCTGACTAATCCATTGCGACACGATCTTTTGCTGACCACTGAACGCTCTACGCTTATCTCGCTGATGCAACGCCACGGCTACGAGGTCGCAGGTATGTATCCTGCGCTTAGCTGGGAATGGCCCGAAAAATCCTTCTATAACTTCGATATTTTTATCGATGGCCCAGCACTGAAATATCGTGGCCCCAAGTTTGGTCTGTGGTGGATTCCCGATCAGTACACCATTGCACAGTTTGAGCACATCCACCCAATTACCGCACAAACGCCACCGCGTTTTCTGTTCTTCTCCACGGTAACCAGTCACGCACCGTTTCGCCCGACACCACCGTATCAACCGGACTGGACACGGGTGATTTCGGCCGACCCGTATGATGCCGACGAAGCCGCTGCGGCCATCGCAGACACACCGAATTGGAACGACATGTCTGGCTATACCGACACCATTGTCTACACGTTTCGCTGGCTGGCGGACTATGTCGCCCGCAAGCGGGCACGCCCGGAGATGCTGGTGATTCTTGGCGACCACCAGCCAGTTGGCAAGGTAGCCGGCGAAAATGCGCGCTGGGAAGTACCGGTACATATCATCACGGGCGATCCAGTCATAGCCAATCACATCACATCAGCCGGTTTTGTCGCTGGGATAACACCCGGTAAGCAGGTCATCGGCGGACTGCATGATCTGACGGTGGTGTTAACCAACGCGTTTCATCGTGAAGATGCTCAGCTCAAACAACCGGGACTGCAACTCCCTGTGGGTGAGGCACAGATGCGTTCCGTGCGCCGCACAGCAACACCCGTTCGATCCGAATGACGGCCCGTTTCAATTTCGAGCCACACAGAGTCTTGATGAGCCAAACACTCAAGAACCTACTTTTCTGGTTGCTACCAGCCATTGCGATCGGCGGCATCTTCGCCTGGGGCCGTTTCGCTCTGGTTGAGCCGGCACCCATGATTGCGGCTTGTGAAGGCAGTGCGATGCAAGGCATCTGCTTCTGGCGACAGATAATTGTTGAAGTGTTTGTGCACCAGCGGGTTGGTTGGATGGCCGTGGCCGCTGGGTTGCTAAGCACGGTCCTGCGCTGGTCGTGGCTGGCATCAGTGGCGGTGGCTGCCGGCGTTGTAGCCTTGTTGCTTTACACGGCCGAGTTGGGTGCTATCGGTCTGCTATTGGGCCTGTTGGTATTGTTTCGCAATGCCGCCGGTGCCAGCGTGGCGAGGGCGAGCGAGACAACCGTTACCGCAAACCAAACGGACTGACTGTTCGCGGGAACCTCCGGCCACAGCATGATCGGCACCAGCAGCAGGCTTAAACCCGCCAGGAATTTTTCTTCGATTGCGCCGCGGTTGATGCCATTGCCAGCTAAACAGGCTGCAATCAATGCCACCGCGGCTGGCAGGTACAACATGGTGGGATAGCCACGATAGCGTGCGTCAAATGCATGCATCACCATCATAAATGTCGCGCCAAAGAGAATAACCAGTCGGGCAGCCGTCCAAAGGGTGGACAACAAATCCGATTGCCTGCGCAGGTGCGCAATTCCCGGCTGTGGCTGGCCGGGTGATAACCGAGGCAGCAAAGCGATAAGCAGCCATCCACTAACTACTATTGCGCTGCCTGCCATCCACTCGGATGGGTTTCTGTTCCACTGCACCATGTAGGTGATCTGCGCGGGCAGCAATGCACCACCGATAAAACCTGCCGCACCACCAATTAGCAGTCTGGAAAGGTGATGGGCATTCGCGCCGGCAGCGCCGGCAAAAAGAACAGTTGTCAGTGCAATGGCAAGTGCGGCAATACCACCCCAAACTAAACCCCGGCCAAGTGCATCTGGGTACGCCGCTACCGGCCCGGACATTGGAAACTTTACGACACCGTTACTGCTCAGCAAACCCCAGCCACCACCCATGGCACCTTCGAGCTGGCGCTTCCATGGCTGATCAAAGGCTTCAATCAGGTTGTAGTCTGAAAACTCGTTCCGTTGCGCATAGGCCAGAAACTCGCGCACAAAACGTGCCTGTTCGACCTGTCCCGGACGCGCCGGACCACGCATACGTCCAACACTGGGCCAGCCGGTTTCCCCGATAAACACGCGTTTTTCGGGGAATATCGTCGTCACATGCTGGTAAGTATTTGCGATATGAGCAACCGACTTACCCACTGCAACCGGATGGTCTTCCCAGTATGGGAGGATGTGAACGGTTACAAAATCGACATGGTCCTGGAGCGATGAGTTCATTTCCCAGAACTCCCAGACATCCGCATAGGTCACCGGGACATCAGTGCCTTGCTGCGCGATCTGAAGGTATTGCGCAATGCGGGCCGCGGTCTGTTCACGACGCAATAAGACTTCGTTACCAACGATCAGCGCTCGAACAGATTCAGGATACTGGTTAACCACCTCCAGCGCCGCCGATATCTTGGACAGGTTTTCCTGGTGATTCCTGCTGATCCAAATACCTAGCATCACCTGCATACCCAGTGATTTGGCGATGGCTGGTACCGCATCAAGGCCTTCTGTTACCGCATAGGTACGGACACAGTTTGTGACCTCCCGCAATAGGGTGAGATCAGTCTGTATGCGTTCAGGAGTGACTTTTCCTTGGTTCCGGAACGGCGATTCACCGGGGAGTCTGTACGGCGCGTAGGAAAGACAGGCAACTTTTGCACTGCCGACACTGGTGACGGGCACGGGCTTTGCCTGTGCAGAGAGCCAGTAAATAATCAGGAAAGGTAGCGCAAAAATTACCGACAGTGTAATCAGACGGGTTTTGTCGGTCATCTTTTCAAAATATGCCGTTTTTGGTAACGCCTGACAATCACCGTTACAGATCTATAAAACTTGGATGTGGGTAGCGGCACTAGAATTCCGTCTCTTCGATAAGTATTCAAAAAACTCAATCGTTTATTCTCTCATTCTTCAATCGCAGGAACAGCCTTGCGTAGTTTTCCCGATCACTGGTTTGGCCCGTTGGCTTCTCGCACCAAGGCCGGAAGAAACCAGACTGAATGCAAAAAACCTCCCACTGACATACCGGGCGACCTGGCGGTGCAGGTGCGTCCCGTGCATCCTGGCCCAGTGCCGCTGCGCGCTGGCCTGATAGTGACGCTGCTGGTTGCTATTTTCTTGAACCTGGGTCTTTGGTGGGCGCTGAACCCCGGAATAACAAGCCCGGATTCAACCGGCCAGGTGAGCGGCTTTGCCTACAACGCGTTTGGACGCTGGGATAGCCCCATTAAGCAAAAGTACCCCGATGCGTCGCGGATTGAAAGCGATCTGGCCATGCTGGCGAAAAGTACGCGACGCATCCGGACCTACAGCTCGTCCGAATTGCCAACGCTGCCGGCAGTCGCCAAGAGGTACGGCATCAGGGTAACCGCCGGCGTATGGTTGGATAAACGCCAGGAAAACAACAGGCTGGAAATTGCCGCGGGAATCAAGGCCGCTGCCCAGCACCCGAATATCGAACGCCTGGTAGTGGGCAATGAAACACTGCTGCACGGACTGCTAACCGTTGACCAGCTTGCCCGGCAACTGGATTATGTTCGCGCCAGGGTTTCAGTGCCGGTGTCAACCGCTGAGCCATGGCATGTCTGGTTAAAAAACCCCAAGCTGGCTGACCATGTGGATTACATCCTGGTGCACTTACTGCCCTACTGGGAGGGGGTACCGCATGGCGTTGCCGTTGAGTATGCATTGCGACGCTATCGCGAAATGCAACAGCGTTTTCCTGACAAGACTATCGTGATCGGCGAAATCGGCTGGCCCAGTAACGGCGACCGCTTCAAGCATGCCCATGCCAGCGAACTGGCCCAGGCACAGTTCATTCGCGATTTTTTAGCTGCTGCTGACGGGAAAAACCTCGATTACTTTCTGATGGAGGCAATTGACCAGCCCTGGAAGCGGGCGACGGAAGGTCGGGTCGGATCTTACTGGGGGGTCATGGATGCCTACCGTAACAACAAGTTTGCGTTCTCCGGCCCCCTCAATGCAGACCTATACTGGGTCCAGAAGGCACTGCTCGCCAGCCTCCTGGGTGTCATAGCCATTGCACTGCTCCTGCGCCGCGTCTCACACATATGCCTGGCCAGCAAGGTATTTCTGGGTGTCCTGGTTCAGTCCTGCGCGTCGTTGACCGTGTGGCTGCTGGCCGTGCCATTTCAGTACTACATGCGCTGGTTTGACTGGCTTGCCCTGGCCGTTCTGGTACCGACGCTGTTTTTGATGCTACTGATTGTGATGGCCAACGGTATAGAGTTCGCCGAGATGTTCTGGCGGGGCAATCTGCGTCGACGTTTTGCGGCGAAGCCGCTGCCGGCAGATGTGGCACACCCAATGGTCTCTATCCACCTTGCATGCAGCAATGAGCAGCCTGACATGGTGATTGCAACAATCAAAAGCCTGGAAAACCTGGATTACCAAAACTATGAAGTCATCGTCGTCGACAACAACACGGCCGACAAAGCGCTGTGGCAACCCGTGCAGGCGTATATGTCCGGGCTTGACGAGCGGTTCCGGTTCTTTCATCTGCCTAAGTGGCCAGGCTACAAGGCAGGCGCACTGAACTATGCATTGAGCAAAACAAGCGGCAACGCGCAGATTATTGGCGTTGTTGATGCCGACTACATGGTTAACCCCAACTGGCTCAAAAGTCTGGTTGGCGGTTTTTCTGAGCCGGGCGTTGCAGTTGTCCAGGCCCCCCAGGCTCACCGGGGCTGGTCTGACCAGGTTTTTCGCGGCATGATGAATTGGGAGTTCGACGGGTTTTTCCGGGTAGGTATGCATCATCGCAACGAACGCAATGCGATCATCCAGCACGGCACTATGACGCTCATAAGCGCCGATGCGTTACGCAGCAGCGGCAACTGGTCTGAGGACTGCATCTGCGAAGATGCCGAACTTGGGCTTCGGCTAATGAAGGCAGGTTGGCAAACCGTCTATGTCGATGAGGTCATGGGCCGTGGTTTGACCGCTGACACCTTTGCCGCGTTTCGCAAGCAACGTCACCGCTGGGCTCAGGGTGCAATGCAAATCATGCGCGCCCATGCTGGCCCGTTGTTTATCGGTGGCCACCAGCCCGAAGAGCCGGGTCTGTCAGCCGGACAACGCTACCATTTTGTAGCGGGATGGATGTCCTGGATTGGCGACGCCCTCCACTTGGTTTTTGCAGTTGCCGCGATGTTTTGGACAGTTGGTATCCTGGCCGCACCACATCTGTTCAGCTTGCCCATCCTGCTCTTCATGCTGCCGGTATTCGGATTTTTTGTATGCCGGGTCTTCCTTGGACCAATACTGTTTTTCCGGCAGGTCCAGTGCAGGCTGCGCGATGTGATTGGGGCGTCCCTGGCCGGCATGGCCGTATCGCATGGTATTGCCCGTGGCATTTTCGCCGGCTTGATGACTCGCCGAGCAGTGTTTCAAATTACCGAGAAAGCGGGCGGTGGCAAAGTGAGAAAACCGCGCAGCAAACTGGCTGACATTTTTGGCCAGGCGCGCGAAGAGACTTTCCTGTTTGCTGGCCTGATGGTTTGCCTGATCGGGATCGGGCTGACCCGGGAGTCACAACATATCGAGAGCATGACCTGGATGGCACTGCTCGCGTTGCAGTCGGTTCCCTATCTTGCGGCAATAATCTGCGCGGGATTGTCCGGTCTGCCAGAGAATCTCGGTAAGCGGTGGCAGAAGAATGCAGGGCACCATTCCCGGCAACCTGGCGTGGGCCTGATATCGGGTGAAGGTGGTGAGTTGCCACATGCGAACAAAGTTCGACACGGTCACCAAGCCGGCGCAGCCAGGGTGAGCAGTCTATAGCGGCTACGCTGTTGTAGTCACTGCTCCCCGTTTGGCGAGCAGACCTAAACAATCAGGATGCAGACTCTGTTCGTCCCGAGCCATGTGATTTGTGCAGTGTTCAGCCGCGTGAGGACCTTGAGCAGTGCTTCCTTAAGTATTCGGACGACCGAGATAAGATCGTTTCCGGTAGTCTTGCAAGCCACGCCTGGTCAGCTTGCTGAGCTCACTGAATAATTGCATGTCAACTGATTTGAAGTTAAAGCACGACTTACCCTGCATCTGCTTCTTAAGCTCAGGTGACATGCCCTCGAGTAACTCTGGGTTTACATAGACAGGCATGAGGTGATAACTCACGTATCTTTTCTTCACTTGAACGGCGCCAAAAAACAGTGGTTTCTTGTTCGGCATTACGTGGAAGGTGTCCACGTAAAAATTACCCGGTTCGTCGTGTTTGATATCCAGCGTTCGGGTATGCGGCTCAAGTATCGCTTTTAATGCGTTAAAAACCTGGATCATTGGAGTCTCCGATACATTGCTAATATATTGATGGCGATATCAGCTGCCAGTTTTTGTTATATCCGCTTCGGGCACACATCTGGATGGTGCTCAGATCGTCATGCAACGTTGGGCGTAGTTCAATCAGGCTGGGTTTGCCGTTCTTCAAGTTCATGAATTTTCCATGGCTCAATTTGAATGGATATTGTTCGGGTCTGGTTACGCCAGCTATCTGGCCAATTGTCTATTACGTACCCTCGCGTTATCAGTTTTTAGTTCGAAGCAGGCATAGTCACCGTCCGCTTTCAGTCTGGCCGCAGTATGAGGAAATTGTAGGGAACTTATTCATTTTATTTCCGTGCCTACCATGCGCTTTTTGGTTTGTTCAGCGATGATGGTGCCTGAATTGGCCAGTTACTGCGTTCACAAAATCCGGGTGATTTGCTCGCAATAAAAGATGCGAGTCGTGAGCGTGCACAGCAAGTAGCGACTAATCAGAGATGCCCGCATGATCGAATTGCCACTTTTTGATCGTTGCAGAACTGTTTTATTTTCCTATTGAACAAGCCAGGCCGCCCGAATCAACATAGATTCAGGAATGTGCAGGCCAATTTTGTCCGCGGTTTTGACGTTAAGGGCTAGTTCAAACTTAGTGGGTTGTTCAACTGCTTTGTTCAACCGCTTTGTTCAACCGCTTTGTTCAACCGCTAGTTCGGCTGGATTCGCACCTCGTAAAATTTGGTCTATGTTTACCGGATCAGTACCGCGGTACAACACGACGATCGGGATTGTCGATGTCGCCTGTTTCGCCGCAATTTACACGTGTAAATCGGAGTCGACAAGCTGGATGGGTTCGCCCAGTTGATCGCCGGCAACAGACGCGTTTTGGTGTCAACAGAGATCGATCAGTCAGTATCCGATTTCCAATATCCGTGATCCGGAACAGCACAAAAAATTCAGGATGATCATGCATACTCTCTTTTGGGTATTTATGAATCCGGCGCTGCCCTGGGATACAAAAAGTGCCGATTCTGATAACGTTGTCCATGCGGATGAACGCGAACAAGGCAGCATCCAAACACACGGTCGAATGGAAGCCGGGTTCCTGGCGAATTGGGGCATGCGAGTTGCGCCAGGTTTAATTGCGCTTTGTGCGTCACCCTTTGTGCGTCACCCTTCATGCGTTGCCATTCGTCAATCCAACCATAGCGGGGATTCTATGTACCAGTTTGCCGACGAAGTCAGCACCCGGGAAGCGCTTCGAGAAGTAGTCGGAGAGGCCGCCGCGGGTAATTGCAAAAGTGTTGACCGGTCTCGATCGTCATTGCCGCGCGTCTATTGCGGGTTGCCCGTTTCTGTTAGTGGCATCGTCCAATATTAATGGCCAGTTTGATCTTTCCCCTAAAGGTGACCCGCCGGGTTTTGTACAAATACTCGATGACCAGACACTGCTGATTCCCGAGCGGCCGGGAAACCGGCGTGCTGACACGTTCGAGAATGTGTTGCGCCAGCCCTCGGTTGGCCTGATATTCCTTATACCAGGCAAGCGCGAGACACTTCGCGTATCCGGCACCGCGCGTATTGTCAGAGACAGTGATTTGATGAAGACAATGGTGGTAGACGGTAAAGAGCCGACACTGGCCCTGGCGGTTCATGTTGAGGAAGCCTTTTTCCATTGCGCGAAGAGTATGGTGCGATCGGATTTGTGGAACCCGCTGGCCTGGCCGTCGCTGGACGGGTTGCCAAGCCTTGCCCAAACCATGGTCGACGCAGGGCGGTTAGCAGACTCGGTACAAGAAATGCAGCGCGTTGTTGATGATGACGAGAGAACCCGACTGTATTAGGCCAAACACATCACATTTCACCCAATCGCTAAAGAGGTTTGTATGAGTGACGCAGACGAAATGGGTTTAACCCGCGCGGCAGCGCAGGGTTACGAAACCTACTTTGTACCGGCAATTTTCGGTCAGTGGCCACCGGTATTCATTGAAAGAACCGGCATACACCCTGGAAACAAGGTGCTTGACGTTGGTTGCGGCACAGGTGTGTTGGCAAGATCGCTTTTGCCGCTGGTTGGTCCGATGGGTAGGGTTACGGGTTTGGATCTCAGTGCCAGTATGCTGGCGGTTGCCAAAGAGGTGGCCCCGGGGGCGGACTGCCAACAGGGGAGTGTGCTTGAGTTGCCATTCGATGACGAGGCTTTCGACGCCACAATCGGCGCATTTATGCTGATGTTTGTTTCGGAGCCTGATAAGGCCGTCAGTGAAATGTGCCGCGTTACCCTTCCAGGCGGGCGAATTACTATCGGCGTTTGGGAGGGGCTTGAAACAAATCACGTCTACGCTGATCTGGTTCGAATCGTCACCGACGTAG
>JBAUID010000120.1:0-62383 GCA_049680625.1 Burkholderiaceae bacterium
CGGTGATAGCTTCATCATTGACTGTCGTTTCGCAGTGCAGGCACATTTCATCATTGGCCAACTCACCGGTAATCACCAGTCGTGCTTTACTGATTTCGACAAAACGCTTAACTATTGCCGCCACCTGGTCGGGTTTGACAAACATGCCGCGCACCTTGGTCGCTTGATCGGCCCGGCCCATCCATCCTTTGATGCGCATATTGGTTCGGCCACAGGGTGAGGCACCCGGCAACACCGCAGACAAGTCACCCGTGCCCAGACGAATCATCGGGTAAGCCCTGGTGAATGTGGTAACCACAACCTCGCCCACTTCACCTTCCGGTACTGGTTCACTGGTTCCAGGGCGGACAATTTCCAGGATAACCCCTTCATCAATCACCATGCCATCAAGCGCCGGTGTCTCGTAACCAATCAAACCAACTTCAGCCGTGCCGTACCACTGCAAAACCCGGTCCATCCCCTGATCCAGAAACCATTGCCGCAAAGAAGGCGGCAATGCCTCCGCACCAACGAGGGCTTGCTTGAGGTTGCTGATGTCCGAACCCATTTCTTTCGCGCGTTCAATCAGGATCCTCAGAAACGACGGCGTGCCAACATAGGCATTCGGGTTGTACATGCGAATAAGGTCAAGCTGTTGCTCGGTCTGGCCAATACCCGCAGGAATCACCGCACAGCCAATTTTCCGGGCCGCATTGTGCACCATCCAGGCGCCAGGGGTCATGTGGTAGCCAAAACAGTTTTGCAGGATATGGCCTTTGCGAATACCTGCTGCGTGCAGCGCACGCGCTGCGCGGAACGGGTCATCCTGTGGCGCTTCAGGCTCGAGTACCGGCCCGGGAGACATGAACAATGCCGTCATCTCTCCCGGTGCAATCGTGTTTAAGCCACCAAATGGTGGCGTTTTTTCCTGCAGTCCGATCAGGTCTGATTTACGCAGAACCGGAAGTTTGGCCAGTTCGGCACGCGAATTGATTGCGGACGGATCAAAGCCGCTCAGATGACGGGCCCAGCCAGGCGCATGGGTGACCGCGTGTTGAACAAAACCGGGCAGCTGGCCGAGTAAATCGGCTTCACGTTGCGCCGGGTCGCGGGTTTCAAGGGCGTCGTAGAACTCGCTCATTGGTGTTCTCCAGCTGAATAAATGAAAGCCGGCCCGTTACGTCAGTACCGGTGCCGGCTTGCTGTGTTGTTGACCACTCGCTCAGGCGAGCCAGCGTTTACGTCGTTTGTAATGCTTGACATCACGAAACGAGCGGCGGCCTTCGCCGGCGACGCCAAGGTAGAACTCTTTGACGTCTTCGTTTTCGCTCAGGTCTTTGGCATCACCGTCCATAACAACCCGGCCAGATTCCAATATGTAGCCGTAGTCTGCAAACCGCAGCGCAATATTGGTGTTTTGCTCGGCCAACAGGAACGACACGTTTTCTTTTTGATTCAACTGCTGAACAATGCCAAAAATCTCTTCGACCAATTGCGGCGCCAGGCCCATTGACGGTTCATCGAGCAGGATCATCTTGGGCTTGGACATCAACGCCCTGCCAATCGCACACATTTGTTGCTCACCACCCGACGTATAGCCGGCCAGTGAGCTGCGACGCTCGCGCAAACGCGGGAAATAGTTATAAACCATCTCGAGATGGTCTTTGATTGCCCGTGACCCATCGCGACGAGTGTAGGCACCGGTAAGCAGGTTTTCTTCAATCGACAAATGGCCAAAGCAGTGCCGCCCTTCCATAACCTGAATACATCCTTTGCGAACCAGAGCATTTGGCGTTTGTTCGTGAATTTGTTCGCCCTCGAAAATAATATTGCCCTTGGTAACGTCACCTCGCTCTGCTCTTAACAGGCAGGAGATCGCTTTTAATGTTGTTGTCTTGCCAGCGCCGTTAGCACCAAGAATCGCAACAATTTTTCCCCTGGGCACTTCGAGAGAAATACCGCGCAAAACCAAAATGACATGGTCATAGATGACTTCGATATTGTTGACCGACAGGATGTTATCGTTTTTGCTCACGGCTCGATTCCGTTTGTTTTCTTTTGACTCAATTTCACTTAGTCAGTTCAAATTAAGGCCCAATTGCACTATTGCCAGAATTGCCCGGGTGGCAATAGTGCAATTGAGCCGGGCTAACAAGCCCGGCCCGTTTCAACGGCAAGTCACATGCGACTTGAAACCTCGTTGAAATTACTTGCAGGTTTGGGTTTCCCAGCCTGGCTTGTCTGCAACATACTCTTCAGCAGCCTTAGCCAGCATCGGCTTAACCACGTCGATTACAACGGGCGTTGCCTCGACCCGCACCCAGTCTTTGCCGTCCCATTGCGTCATGATGACGGGGTTAGAGCCGGCATGGTCAGCACAAGTGATTTTGATGGGTTCCATGAAACCTTCCAGTCCGATTTCTTTCAGACGGGCAGCACTCATGTCAACCTTCTCCATCGCGTCACGAACGTCAGAACCGGTAACATCTTTTTTGCCAGTGGTTTTCTGAGCAATAGTGATGGCTTCGGCAGTCAGGACAGCATTGATCACGCCGCGGTTGTACAACACGTTGCCAACAGTGTCTTTGTCGGTAGTTTGTGTTTTGCCAGCGTCAATTACGTACTTGCGGACATCTTTCAGAGCAGGGAAGGTATCGCCGTTTGCAGAGAAGGTTGCACCACGGTATCCCTTAGCAGCGGCACCAGCACCCTTGATGTCAACGTGGGCACTTGACCACCAGTTACCAATGAACTTGTCCATCGGGTAGCGAATTTTAATAGCCGCTTTGATAGCGGTAGCATTCATCGCGCCCCAGCCCCACATAATCATCCAGTCGGGCTTTTCTTTGCGGACGGTCAGCCAGTGAGAGGACTGATTCTGCATTTCTTTGCCGGCCACCGGGATCTTAACAACTTCGAAACCGTAGGTTTGCGCCATGGAATCAAGCAAGGGGATTGGCTCACGACCATAGCCAGCGTCCAGGTAGATAAATCCAATCTTCTTACCCTTGAGGTCTTTGAGGCTGCCACCTTCCTGCTTACCAATAAAGTTCAGGATGGCCGACATCTGGCCCCAGTAGGTGGTTGGTGGATTGAAGATCCACGGGAATTTGTCACCAACAGCGGCTGCGGACAGTCCGTACCCAGCTGATAACAACGGGATCTTATCGACCGACGCCTTTTGAATAAGCTGCAACGTGATGCCGGTGGAGTTTGGAATGGTAATTAGTGGATTACGGCCCTTGGTTGACTCGTAACACTCAACGCCTTTCTGTGCGTTGTAACCCGTTTCGCATTCTTCAACATTGACCTTAACGCCACCAATACCGCCGTCGCGCTCGTTCAACATCGTCATGTAGTCGAGAAAGCCGTTGGCAAAAACAATACCGTTACCGGCATAAGGGCCGGTACGGTAAGTCAGGTGAGGTACCAGCAACTCGGCAGATACCGGCGCCGCCGATACTGTCAACGCAGTTGCAATACCAGCTAGTAACAGTTTGGATTTCATAAGAACTCCTCCATGGGCCCGGCAAGCCGGGTAGTGAGCCAAAACGTGGAAAGAATAGAAACGGCCCGACTTCCTATTCTGTTGACATTAAGCAAACCAAACTGGGTCAGATTGTTTTGCAAGCAGCCATTTATTTATTTCGCTTGTTCCGAATAGCAGTAACGCCATTCACTTGATGATCATCGAGTGACCACCCTACTTTTATTACGTGGCAAGCCAGTGGCAAGTAATTCGACAATCGCGCAAGTTATTGAAGAACAAATTTATCTTAAGCATATGGAAAAGGCCACACGCGAAGCTTCTCTTTCGCCAGCTGCCATAAACGAGCCAAACCGTTAGGCTCAACCGCAAGAAAGAACACGATTAGCGCGCCCACGATCATGAAGTTGACATG
Organism: Burkholderiaceae bacterium; assembly: GCA_049680625.1. GTDB lineage: Bacteria > Pseudomonadota > Gammaproteobacteria > Burkholderiales > Burkholderiaceae_E > JAUIAI01. Next base: position 3,882 of record JBAUID010000120.1, read on the forward strand.
TTCGACGGTTGCCGAATTGATCTCGATGCCCATGGTTGCCGGTAGAAACTTGATAAAGATTGGCAATATCCAAATAAATGCAGCGCCCAGGAAAGACCCAATCAGGCTGCCCATTCCGCCAATAATGACCATGAACAAGAACAAGAAGGAATGGTTGATATCAAAGCTCTCGACTTCAGCCGCGCCAAGCCAGAAAAAGACCATCAGCGCACCGGCAACGCCACAATAAAACGACGATACGGCAAAAGCAGACAGCTTCGCTGCCAATGGACGGACACCCATGAGCTCGGCTGCAATGTCCATGTCCCGAATCATCATCCAGGAACGTCCAATGCGCCCTCTGATGAGGTTAGACGCGATCCAGGTCATGATGATGACAATAAACATAATCACCAGATACTTGACAACCGGGTCTGCGGACGGGCCGGCGACAATCACGCCGAACGACTTAATGTCCGGAATGATAATGGCACCCGAAGGGTCATAGTTGTACAGCCATTCGATCCGAATGAAACACCACTCGAGAAAAAACTGGGCGGCTAGCGTTGTCACTGCCAGGTACAAGCCCTTGATACGCAGCGACGGCAGTCCAAAAACAATGCCAACTGCCGCTGCAAAAAAACCGGATATCAACACCAGAATAACGATATTGACTTCTGGAAAGTACGTGAACAGCTTGTAGCAGGCATAAGCGCCAACACCGGTAAAGGCACCGGTACCAAGAGACAACTGACCGGCATATCCCATCAGGATATTCAAGCCAACCGTTGCCAGCGCAAAAATCATGAACGGAATCATGATGCCATTGATGAAAAACTCACCACTCTCGGAAAAGTGGCCGTACAACGGAACAACGATAAGCGCCAAAAACAGAAAGAATCCGATGCCAATTCTGTCTTGCAGAATTGGGAATACAGCAGAGTCTGATTTGTAATTGGTTTTAAATTGCCCGGCTTCGCGATAAAACATGTTTCGCCGCTCCTAAATTCGTTCGATGATTTTTTCGCCAAACAATCCCTGCGGGCGAAACAGCAAAAATACCAGTGCAACCATGTAGGCGAACCAGGCTTCGACACCGCCACCCATGAGTGGCCCCCAGTAAATCTCGAATATCTTTTCGACAATGCCAACAATAATGCCGGCAACAATAGCCCCAGGCACCGAGGTAAAGCCGCCAATAATTAAAACAGCCAGCGCTTTCAGGGCAATAATTTCAAGGGCAAAAGAAACGTCTGACCTTGCGCCCCACATGATGCCAGTCACCAGCGCAACAATACCTGCCGCAAACCACACAATGACCCATATCTGGTTAAGCGAAATGCCAACTGACAAAGCTGCCTGGTGGTCATCAGCAACAGCGCGCAATGCGCGACCGATACGCGTTTTTGAGAAAAATACTGCCAGCGCGCCAACCATGACACCGGCGATGACAACCGCCGCGATATCCAGGTGCTCAAAGAAAACCACCCCACCCAACATTTCAACATCGGTCGCACCGGTGGGCAAGCCAATTTCAGAGGTGATCATCGTCTTGGTTTCACCGCCAAAAATAAATTGCCCAAGCCCGGTCAGAAAACGGGCCAGGCCAATTGTGGCCATCAACAAAATTGCATCATGTTGATTAACCAGCGGTCGCAAAACTATGCGTTCGATGCCAATGGCCAGCAAACCCATAACCCCAATGGTCAGTATCAGTGCCAGCCAGGCCGGCACACCGACCTCGTAAAGGCCCACCAGGGTCAGCACCGCGAACACCACCATGATGCCCTGCGCAAAGTTAAATACGCCTGAGGCTTTAAAAATCAGGACAAAACCAAGCGCTATCAGGGAGTACAAAGTACCTTGCACAAACCCTTCCCAAAGGACTTGCGTCAGAAAGGCCATGTCGCCAAACATTGAGGTGAATGGCTCAACAAACACCGAGTATAAAAATTCCATTCGTCCGCTCCTAGTGTGAGACGCCAAGGTAGGCGTCAATCACTGCCTGATTACTCTGCACCTCGTCAGGCGTCCCGTCGGCGATTTTCTTGCCGTAATCAAGCACAACCACCCGGTCAGACAAATCCATCACCACGCCCATATCGTGCTCAATCAGGGTAACCGTGGTACCAAACTCGTTGTTGACATCGAGAATGAATCGACTCATATCTTCTTTTTCTTCCTGATTCATTCCGGCCATGGGTTCATCAAGCAGTAGTAGCTCGGGCTCCATCGCCAGAGCACGGGCCAGCTCGACTCGCTTTTGCAGGCCGTATGGCAGGCGGCCGACCGGGGTCTTGCGGATTGCCTGGATTTCAAGAAAATCGATGATTTCCTCTACTTTTTCGCGATGCTCTATTTCTTCTGCCATTGCCGGGCCGTGGCGAAACATCTGCCAGAAAAAGCCTTTATTCATGCGCAGGGTTCGCCCGGACATGATGTTGTCCAGGGTGGTCATACCGCGAAACAGGGCCACGTTCTGAAATGTTCGCGCAATGCCCTGGCTGGCGGCCACATAAGGCCGCATTGCCTGACGCACTTCGCCTTTATAAGAAATTGTGCCCACCTGAGGATGGTAAAAACCGTTAATGCAGTTGAGCATCGAGGTTTTGCCCGCGCCATTGGGGCCAATAATGGCGCGCACCTCACCTTTGAGCACGTCAAAAGACACATCGGTAATGGCTTTCACGCCGCCAAACGACAGGGAGATATTCTTTACCTCAAGCAACTTAGAGCCGGGTGCCTGATCCTGACTCATGCCGCAGCCTCCTGTTTTGCATCATATATTTTTGCGTCGCGAATTTTAATATCGCCCTCAACCGAACCTTTACGACCATCTTCGAAGGTGACTTCGGTAACAATATGTTGTTCGGTACTACCGTCGTAAAACGCAGAGATGAGTGGTGCGTAACGCTCTGCAATGAAACCGCGACGAACCTTGTTGGTTCGGGTCAGCTCACCGTCATCGGCCTCAAGCTCCTTGTGCAAAATGAGAAAACGATGAATCTGTGAAGACGACATCATTGGGTCTTCAGCGAGGTCTTTATTCACCTGGCTGACGCAGTCTTCAACCATCGCATAGATTTCATCGCGACTGGTCAGGTCGATATAGCCGGCAAATGGCAGATTGGCGCGTTCGGCAAAGTTACTGCACGCCGGAAAATCGATGTTGATCATTGCCATGACTTTGTCTGTGCCATCACCAATGGCTACGGCTTCTTTGATGTACGGAAAGAACTTCAGCTTGTTCTCAATGTACTTCGGAGCGAACATCGCACCGTTGGACAATTTGCCAACGTCTTTGGCACGGTCGATGATTTTTAAGTGGCCATCGGTATCGATATAACCGGCATCACCAGTGTGATACCAGCCTTCGCTGTCCTTGACCTCGGCCGTCGCTTCCGGGTTCTTGTAATACTCGGTGAGTAAACCCGGGCTACGAATCAAGACCTCACCGGCGTCAGTGGTTTTGATCTGCACCCCGTCGACTGCCGGACCGACCGTATCGGCGCGGACTTCGCCATTGGGCTGCACGCAGACAAACACTGCAGTTTCCGTCGAACCGTACAACTGCTTCAGGTTAATACCCAACGATCGGTAAAAAGCAAACAGATCAGGGCCAATTGCCTCACCTGCTGTATAGGCCAACCTGACATTGCTCATACCCAGCGCATTGCGTAGCGGGCCATAGACCAGCCAATCGCCTATCTTGTAGCTCAACCGGTCGCCAAAGCTGACGGTTTGGTCTCCGTCGATAATTCGTTCGCCGACCTTTTTTGCCACATCCATGTATTTTTCGAACATCTTGCGCTTGATGCTGGACGCATCCTGCATGCGGATCGTGACCTGGGTTAACAAGGCTTCAAAGACCCGCGGCGGTGCAAAATAATAGGTTGGGCCAATTTCCCGTAAATCGGTGGTTACGGTTTCGGCAGACTCGGGGCAATTGACAACGTAACCGTTGCTTAGCCACTGCCCGTAAGAAAAAATATTCTGGCCAATCCAGGCCACCGGCATGTAGGCCAGGGTTTCTTCTTTGTCGGTCAGTTTCTCCATTTCTGAAGCCACCCGCGACATCGTGATCAGGCTGCGATGGGTATGGACAACACCCTTGGGCACACCGGTGGTGCCCGAGGTTGAGAACATACCAGCAGCATCGTCCGGATTGGCGTCGTCGATTTGGGTCTGCACGTAACCCGAGTTGTCTTTGTTATACGCCTTACCCGCTTCGATCAGTTGATCGAAGGAACGCAGGGACGCTTCGGTGTAATCGCGCAACCCACGCGGATCGTCATAGACAATTGTCTTCAGGTCGGCGCACTGGTCTTTGATTTCCAGCAGCTTGTCGACCTGCTCCTGGTTTTCAACAATGGCCACAGCCATTTGGGCATTGTTGAAAAAATGGATCATTTCGTTAGCTACTGCATCCTGATACAGCGGCACGGGAATAGCGCCCAGCATCTGTACGGCAAGCATCCCGGCATACAGGCGCGGTCGATTGTCGCCAATGATGGCAATATTGTCGCCACGCTTTACCCCCAGGCCGGCCAGGCCACCCGCCAGATCACGGGACAGAACGTCGAACTGGCGCCAGGTCATGGTCTGCCAGATACCGAGGTGTTTTTCGCGGATTGCGGGTCTTCCAGGCCTCACGCGAACGTGTTCTGCCAGTAACCGTGGAAAAGTGGTGTCCCCTTTTGCAACAATTGCGGCATTAAAGCCTGGTGCTGAATCGCCGGCACCTTGCGCCATTGATGTCTCCTTATTGGTATCACTTGCAATGCCCGCGATGGACTTGCGACTTTCACTTCTTTGGCGAAAGCGCACTGTAGCGGAACAACCCGAGAGTGTAACCGTTAGTTAGACTGGCCGAGTGTCGGTGGGACGACAAAGTTTTCGACCGCAAAGTTTTTCAATCCTGACTCGGTAAGCAGCAGCACGACAGGTTTTTGCGCGACGCAACATCGATTACGGATAAAATATCAGTCTGCAACGCCAACTCGCTGGGTAGTTCATGTCTACAGCACCTGTTGTTCCCCACGCGCAAGACGGTACAACCGTTGCCGAGATGCTGGGCAGATGGTATTGGTTCCAGAGTCTTGCTGCGACGCACCAAAAACGGTTGCTGAGCGATTGTTATCACCGCGATTTTGCAACCGACGGCTATGTCTGCCAGGCGGGTGAGCCGGTGCGTCACTGGCTTGGCGTCATCAGGGGCCTGGTTAAGCTCAGCGTGATGACAGAGAACGGTCGTTCCGCCGGCCTTGCCGGGGTGACCTCAGGCGGCTGGTTTGGCGAAGGGTCACTGCTCAAAGATGAACCGCGCCGCTATGATGCGATTTGCCTCAGAGAAAGCCGGGTGATTTTCATGCCCGCAGAAACCTTTCACTGGTTGCGCGGCACCAGTTTTGAATTTGGCGACTTTTTGCTCAACCAACTCAATGAGCGTCTGAGCCAGATGATTGCCGCCATCGAGCACCAGCGCCTGTTGACCCCGGAAGGCCGGCTGGCGCGCTGCCTGGCCTGGATGTACCACCCGCTGCTTTATCCAAATCTGGGCGACACCCTTGGTTTGTCACAGACCGAGCTTGGCGATTTGACCGGTTTGTCCCGGCAACGGGTTAACCAGGCGCTACGAGCCCTTGAAGCCGCTGAGTTGGTGAAGGTGGAATACGGCAGCGTTCGAATCAACTCGTTGGATGGACTGCGCACGTTTAATGGCTAGCCACGAGCGGCTAACGAATGGCGCAGGCAGTCAGACCCTATTTATTTAGAACCTACGAATAGTTGTAAAAACCCTGCCCACTTTTTCGGCCGAGCTGTCCTGCGTCCACCATCTCTTTAAGCAAAGGCGCGGGGCGATACTTTGAATCGTTAAACGTGTTGTAAAGAACTTCCATAACGGCCAGTTCGACATCCAGGCCAATCAGGTCACACAAGGCCAATGGCCCAATCGGATGGTTACAACCCAGGCGCATGCCGGCATCAATTTCTTCTGCACTGGCCAGCCCTTCCTGGAGGGCAAACACGGCTTCATTGATCATCGGGCACAAGATACGATTGACGACAAAACCGGCGCTGTTTTTGACTCCAATTGGTGTTTTACCCAATGACTCGGCAAACGCAGTGACAGCCGACACCGTCTGCTCACTGGACCGTAGCCCACTGATAATTTCCACCAGTTTCATCACCGGCACGGGATTAAAAAAATGTAATCCGACAAATTGCTCTGGCCGGTCAGTTGCCGTCGCCAGGCGGGTAATGGAAATTGAAGATGTATTGGTTGCAACAATCGCCTCCGGGCGGGCCACTTCACAAACCGACTTCAGGATTTTTAGTTTTAAGTCTTCGTTTTCAGTCGCAGCCTCGATGATCAGATCGGCTGGCGCAAGGTCTGCCGCGCTGGTACTGGTTCTTACCCTGGCAACAATTTCCTGTTGTTGCGCTTCGGTCATTTTTTCTTTACTGACCAGGCGTCCAAGGGATTTGTTTATTACCTGAATGCCTCGATCGACAGCCTGCTGGTTGATGTCTTGCATCACAACATTCAACCCGCTCTGAGCGCAGGCCTGGGCAATGCCGCTGCCCATCGTGCCGGCACCAATAATCCCGATAGTTTGTAGTTTCATGTCAGTTACTCTCCTGATTCAATTTAATTTGTCTGCTTGTCATCGGCAGCGATTGCTAACGCGTAAAACGCCGGAAAAATTCTTGTAATGAGCCTTTAAGTGCCGTCACCGTACCGGCATCTGTTCCGGTTTCATCAGCACTGAAAAGCTCTTTCAACTCAGTGGCTTTGGCATAAGCGTCACGCTTGCCAAGCTCAATCAGCTCAGCGGTAAATTCCGGCTCAAACAATAAGTAGCTGGCCAGCGCAATACCGTTCGACTCAGTTGCGCCAAACGTTTTGAGAAAACTGCGCACCCGAGGCGGCATGGACTTCACATGGCGCAGCGCAATTTCTTCGATTGGTTCACTTGGCGTAATTGCCACGATTTGAATCGGTTTAAATGGAAATTCATCAGGCACCTGGCTGCGCAACAATGCCAGTGCGGCGTTGATCCGTTCGATCTGATCAATCTCGGCCGGCAACGCATCGTAAAACACACTCGCCAGCGCGTGCCCGGCCACCTGGGCCAGGGTGGGTGAGCGCCCGCCACTGTCCTGGCGGGCAGCGAACATCGACGCCCGCTCTTCCGGAGAAACCGAGATCGCCAGGATCCGGCTGGCACCCGCTTCCACCAATGGCATGAGCGGAGCGCTCTGGCGCATGGTCCCGTCCCCAAACCATTCGACTTTTCCGTTAAGGGTCAGTGACACCGGACTGAAGACAAAAGGGATAGCGCTTGATGCGGCAAGATGGCGAATAGTGATTGGCTGACTCACTGCCATTCTGTCGGCAGATTGCCAGTCAGCCAGACCGGAGCGGGTTTGATAAAAAGTCACGTGCCGACCCGTTGTATAGCTCGAGGCGCCAATACCCAGGACTTCGAAAAAGCCATCGGATAAGTTTCTGGCGATAGCATCGGTATCGATCAGGCCGCGCAGGGTTGCGATAAGCGGGGTATTGTCAAGAATGGCGTCCGGCTGACGCGAGACAAACCGGGACAGCGCCAGCCATGATATCCAGCGGGCGCCTCGCATGTACCAGTCGAGCATTTCTGTCGAGAAGACTTTGTCTGCGCTCATGTTCTTCCAGACCTCACACAAATCACCAGCCGCGTGCGGCCAGTGCTCTGCCCGTGAGGCGAGATAAGCGGCGTTAATTGAACCCGCCGAAGAACCCGACAAATACCGGTAAGGGAAACCTGCAGGCCCGGTTAATTCAGCTACCCCTTGCAAAACCCCGGCCTGGTAAGCGGTACGAGCTCCACCACCGGTCAGCAACAGACCAACCCGCCCATGCAAACTTGCGTCGCTGGATGTCGGGCCGGTGGGCCCGGTGGCATTGGTGGCGTTAGTCGCGTTGGCGATAGTTTTGTCGGTTGACATGATTTTGAGGGTACTAAAAAGCATCGAGAGCGGCGTGTACTTCGCAGGTGCGCGCCAGCCCACCCGTTCAGAGAACCGGTATTGTGCGTCAAAGCCACTGCCCCAGGACGATCGGACGGGTAATTACGTCAGTTTCGTCGCCCGTCCGTCGACGGTTTCCCATGGCATCATTGGACAATGACACAGGTTCCCGATCCGGCCGGTTTTGAAGTCACCGGTGATTTCACACCGTTTAATCAGAAAGACGATGTTTTTCGCCGGTCTTTCCACGACCCTTCGATTCGGTCGGAGGCGGCGATGCGCTTTTACCGAACCTATCGCGAGCCGTTAAAAAACTGGCGTAAAGCAGACGGGTTTACGCAAAAAGACTATGCGCTACGCAATGCGATGTGGCACATCAGCGACTTGTTCACCGAGTACAAAGAAGATCAGGACCGACGCGAAGGTTTTTCTGACGCGTTCACGCTGAACCGCGATGTCGCAGCAGAGCAAACCACGTTTGACAGCCCGTCCCAGGCAAGTGCCGAAATCAAACGGGTCGCCCGCCTGGTTGGTGCTGCCGATTGCGGGGTCACCGCCGTAGACAAGCGCTGGATGTATTCCGAGAAGTTCAGTGACATGAGTGGCACCAGCCGCCCCAACGATATTCCGACTGACTTGCCCAATGTCATTGTCACCGTTCAGCCGATGAATCGCCGCCTGCTCGCCACCGTGCCGTCGGCATTATCTGGCTCAGCCACCGGGCTCGGCTACTCTCATGACGCCCTGGTGGTGCTGGCGCTGGCACAATACATTCGAAACCTTGGCTACCAGGCGATTGCCAGTATGAATGACAGTTCCCTGGTGATTCCCATGGCGATCCAGGCCGGTTTAGGTGAATACGGCCGCCACGGCTTGCTTATTACACCCACGCACGGACCGGCAGTACGCCTTGGCAAAGTGTTTACCGACCTGCCGCTTCAGCACGACAAACCGATCCAGACCGGGGTACGCGAGTTTTGCGACGAATGCCGGTTGTGTGCCCAGGGGTGCCCGGTGAAAGCGGTTCCCGACGGCAAACCGAACGAGATCGTTCTCAACCGGTCGACAATTCGTGGCGTACGCAAGTGGTCGGTCGATGGTGAGAAGTGTTTTAACTACTGGGCCCGACAAAATACAGACTGCGCAATTTGCATTCGTGTATGCCCGTATAACCGCGACTACACCAAGATCTCGGCCCGGTTGTGGCGCCACATTGCCAACGCAGTTGCCCGCCGGTCTAAACCTTTGATTCGATTGTTGCTGGCTATTGATAATCGCCTGGGCCACGGGGAGCGACTCAAGCCGCTGCAATGGTGGCGTGAACGACTAAAAAACTGATCCATTAAACAATCAGCGGCTCCTCGGCCATGGCACCAATTTGTTCGCGCAGCTCCAGGATACGGTCTTGCCAGTATCGGTGACTCTCAAACCACGGGAATGCCGCCTTAAAGGCCGGATCCTGCCAGCGTCGGGCAATCCACGCGCTGTAGTGAATCAGCCGTAAGGTGCGAAGGGCTTCAAGTAAACCCAGTTCGCGACGATCGAACTCAGCGAAGTCTTCATAGCCGGCGAGCACATCACAAAATTGCCGGCTCATACTGGCCCGGTCACCGGATAGCAGCATCCATAAGTCCTGCATTGCCGGTGCGTGACGGGCATCGTCAAGATCGACAAAATGTGGGCCATCGTCTGTCCACAACACGTTACCCATATGGCAGTCGCCGTGAACCCGGATGCTGGCGACATCACCGACCCGATCAAAAGCCTGGCTTGCCGCGTCAATACACTGGTCGGCCGCCGCACGCCAGGCCGCCACCAGTTCTGCCGGAATGGTGTTCGACTCAAGCAAATACTCACGCGGCTCAATTGCGTAGCTGGCCACATCGATCGTCGGTCGGGTGGTGAAGCGGCGCACCCGGCCGACCGCATGAATACGCCCTAAAAACCTGCCCAGCCATTCGAGCACCTGGGGATCATCGAGTTCCGGGGCCCGTCCGCCGGCCCGCGGGTACACAGCAAGGCGATAGCCATGGCTGGTGTGCAAAGTCTTGCCGTTGATCACCATTGGTGCCACTACCGGGATCTCAGCGGCAAGCAGCTCAGCGGCAAATTCGTGTTCTTCGTCTATTTGCGCATCAGTCCATCGGGCGGGGCGATAAAACTTAACAACAACATCCGGCCCTTGCTCAGCATAAACCAGATAGACCCGGTTCTCGTAACTGTTCAGCGCCAACAGTCGACCGTCACCACGAATGCCAACATCGTCAAGGGCATCGAGAATGAGGTCTGGGGTCAGGTCAGCAAACACACCAATCGGTGTTTTGTCGTCGGTGTCACCGGTTAACAAAACGCGGCGCTCTTTTTTCGAGAAAGGCAGCCACACCTTCTTTGGCGTCTTCAGTTTGAAACACGGCACGCACTTGTTCGTCTTCAACGGCCAGACCGGCTTCGGTGACGGCAGAACCCGCCGCATCAACGCAGGTCCTGATTGCCCGCAACGCGGGCTGGCTGAACTGCGCCAGTTTCTCGGCCCACTCATTGGCTTGCTCGGCTAAATCGCGATCGGGGTCGGCCAGTCGCGTAATCAATCCCATTTGTGCACCGGCTTGAGCGGTTATCGGCTCACCGGTCATTATCATGTCCAGGGCACGGTCGCGTCCGATCAGGGCTGGCAGGAACTGGGTGCCGGCATAAGCCGGCAACAGGCCCAGTTTGATTTCAGGCAATGACAGCTTTACCGCTGGCGGGGCCAACCGGAAAGTACACGCCATGGCCAGTTCAAGGCCGCCACCGTAAGCCAGGCCATTGATCGCGGCGATGCTCACCACCGGTGAGGTTGATATCCGGTGAAACAGGTCGCGGGCCATTTTATTTTTGTCCAGCCGCTGCGCCGCTGGCATTGCCTGGATCTCGGACAAGTCGGTGCCGGCACAAAAAGCGCGGTCACCCGCCCCGATAATTACCACCACCGCCGAACCGTTGGACTCCATGGTGTCAAATGCGCTGACCAGTCCGTTGAGTACTGGCTTGGTCAGGGCGTTGAGCTTCGCCGGGCGGTTAATTCGGAACAAGTAGCGGCTATCACTCACTTGTTCGAACTGAAATTCAGTTGTTTGCGCTGCAGACATGGGGGGTCTCCGGGAACTATTGAATCGATGCTCTTATAGTAAAGCCGATTCGGACCCCATCGACGGTATTAGTCGCAAACGGCGTGCCGCCATGAAACTCAGCAATGAGCCGCACGAGATATAAACCGAGACCAAGGTGGCTTTGCTCCCGGGCAGTATCGGTACGAACCGAGACCATGGATTCGAACAAGCTATCACTCATGACATCGGGTAAAGACGGGCCGCGATTACGAACCGAAATACTGAAACCCCCCGGTGCGGTTTCAAGCTCCAGGCCAATTGGCGCGGTTGCTTCGGCGAAATCCACCGCATTGGATGCGAGTTTGTCCACGGCTTGTGCAATCGCCTCCGGCACAACCATCGCCTGCGCACTGGTCACCGATTTTTCGACAATAAAACGCGGCATTACCCGGCTGGCATCAGTGTCATTTTTACCTGGCGCGTGGCGAGCATGATAGGCCTGGTTGTAGGCTTGTGCCAGGCCATCGAGCAGATCGGCAAGATTGGTTCGCTCCAGTTGCGAGCTGCTAAGCATCGATTCGACGCTGCTTGCTTCACTCATACTTGAAACCATGCGCTCCAGACGCATTGCGCCACCCAGTGCGCGCTCAACATAAGCCCGGTGCGCCGCCGTGCCGGGCGAAGCTGAATTGGCATCAGCGGCAACATCAGCAGACCCTGTCGGGTCTGCCGGCGGGTCATCTCTGAGGTTCTCAAGTGATGACCGGACAATCATGATCGGAGTACGCAGTTCATGTACCAGTCGTGACCGCAGATTGGCCAGGTAATGCTGATGCTCACCGAGACGGGCCAAAACGGTATCGTAGCTGCCAGCCAGTTCGCTGATTTCATCGTGCAACTTAAATGCCGGCATACGGCCAACAACCCGGCCGCGGGCGTCAATAGCGGCATTGGCTGCTTGTTTGAGGCGGCGAATTCGCGCTACCGTGAGTGTGGCCAGCGACAACAAGGCCAGCACAGTGGCAGCAATTGCAGCGGCAGCGAGCAAGGCAAGCCACTCCAGTGCTGTCTGTGCAGTGGCCAGGTCGTTGCTGCTTCCCTGCTCAAGCAACAACGCACCGGCAACCCGGTCTTGCAGCCAGATGGGATGGGCACTGGTTGTTACCCAAAACGGCTCATCACCGACATCGTTCATGCGACGACTGTCGTCAGCCGAAAAACCGGTTAACGCCTGGGACAATGGCGGCTGCGCCGCAGCATCCGTTTCATCCGCACTGCTGGCCCCGATGCTCACGGCAAGGCTCAGAAAGCGACGTGCCAACTGCGCCAGCCAACCCTCGGGTTTTTTGCGCGGCCCACTAAAGTCGCCACGCATGGCCAACAGGTTGCCGCCGGCATCGTAGACAGCTACCCGCAAACCACTGCGATCGATACCGGCGATAGCCGCCTCCCATATTTGGGCCCGGTGTTTCGCCTGCACTGCTTTGAGCGAATCGGCTTCGTCGCCGCCTCCTACAATGATCAGTAAGCCCGAGTCCGCCGTTGCTTCAATAACGCGGCGCGCCTGGTAGTCGACATCTTCAACTTGCAGCCGGATAAAGCGGGTGTTGATCGGTAAGGCCGCTTCAACCAACCAACCGGTTTTCGTTTCAACTGGCTCGGCCGCCACGGGTAGCAAAGCATCGAAGCGCTCTCCCGCCCACACTTGAACCGAGTCACCCGCCAATGCTTGTGATGGAGTTTTTTTGGTGTCATTGCTGACGGTGGTTTCAGCAGCCGCCACCTCAGCGTTTTGCCGGCGCACATATCGCTCGTCAGCGGCCTCGAGCAATAAGAAAGTATCAGAACCGGCGACAGGGCTCGTCTGGGCAACAACTAAACCTAGGGTCAAGGTGTTTTGGGGCGCTGCGCCCAGCGGTGAAGCCACGATTGGAAAACGTTCGAGACCGGCCCATTCACTCAGGCGCCCGTCAACAACAACGCGCGCAAGGCGGTTTGCCACAATTGCCCTTGCCCCACCCGGCAATGCCGTTTCGCTGCGCTGGGCAAACAAGTCGCCACGTTCATGCAGGGCCGCCGCATAACTTCGGGCCGCACCGGCAAGGCTTTCCCGGCGCTGATCACGGGTCAGGTCGACCATTTCGCCAACAAATCGCATACCCAGCCAGGGCAGGAGTAACACGGGAATTAAGGCAAGCAATAAAGCGGGGCGTAAGCCCAGGCGCAATTTCAAGCCGCCCCCTGCCCACCTGTACCGTCCGGGTTAAACCGATAACCCAGGCCGTATACGGTTTCGATTGCCTCACAACCCGGGTCGATTTGTTGCAGCTTGCGACGCAGGCGTTTTACGTACGAAGTGATCGTGTGATCATCCACCACGAGGTTGGCTTCGCGCATTAGCGCATCGCGATCTTTCACATGGCCGGGCACCCGGGCCAATGCATGCAGTATCCAGAACTCGGTAACTGTCAGATCAAGCGGGCTCCCCTGCCAGGCCGCCTGAAAACGCGGCACGTTCATTGCCAGGCTGCCACGCTGCAATTCGCTGTCTTCAGGGCCCGGCTGACCGGACAGCTCAGCACGACGAAACAATGCGGTTACCCGCGCCATCAGGTGCGGCAGGCTGACGCTTTTGGTCACGTAGTCATCAGCCCCCAGTCGCAGACCGGACACAACATCAATGTCTGAATCGCGGGCCGACAATATCAGGATGGGCAGGGCCGGGAATTGTTCGCGATACCAGCGGCACAACTCGAAACCACCTTCGGGCTCATCCCCCAGGCCAACATCAATAACGGCCAGATCCGGTGGCCGTTCGGCTGATGCCGCCAGGGCTGAACCCCGGTCGGCAAAGCCGGTGACCTCGTAGCCGTGACGTCGCATGGCATCGCTGAGGTTGTCGCGAATTGCCGGCTCATCTTCAACTATAAATACCCGTTTGGCCATGGCAACAGGTTAGCGCAATGCCGGATCGGTAGAAAGCATTGTGTTGATATTCGTGTCACCACATTGTCACTATTGATCACCACCCCACCCCAACATTGGCACCGCCGCGGCAGGTGAGTCCGATGTAATGGCTCCGTCACCCCCCAACGATAAATCGGAGCACCACATGGCACAGGCAGAAATCTCGCCAACCTCAGGACCTTGCGTCGCTATAGATTCCAGCCAGACTCACTGGCAGGGATGGCTGTTATTGCTGTTGAAATCAGTAGCCTTTGCATTGGCCATCAGCCTGTCGCTGATGATACTGGTTGCGCTCACCGCTGCCACGGCGATGGCCCAGCAGAATCAGGGCGAAAGGAATTCGCAAACACACACCATCCCCCGCACCAACCCGGCAACCCGGGTTGTACAAGGCCTGCAGGGTTTACCAAGAGGCGCCGAAATTGCGGACGGTGCCGTGTTGATGTTTCAAACGGATGCGGGCCCAATTGCTGCCCCTTTGCAATCGACCCGGGTGCACATGACCGTCAGCGGTCACGTGGTGCGCACCCGGGTTGCCCAGACCTATCACAACCCATCCGGGCAATGGATGGATGCGGTGTATCGGTTTCCGATGCCCGACGGCTCTGCGGTTGATGGCTTAACCATGACAGCTGGTGATCGTGTAATCCGCGGCGAAATCAAAGCCCGGGAAGCGGCCCGACGCTCGTTTGAAAGAGCCAAAGCGCAGGGCAAGCGGGCATCACTCATTGCTCAGACCCGCCCTAATGACTTTAACGCACGAGTTAGTAATATTGAACCCAACGGGGCAATTCGAATCGAAATCGAGTATCAACAAGTGCTGACCCTGGGCCCCGATGGCTGGGCACTGCGCTTTCCGACGGTTGTGGCACCAAAGTATTACGGTGCAACGGCAATGCCGAGCCAACTCGTTAAGACGGCTTACGCTATGCAGGATGATGATCTGCTCGGCAGGACACCAGGCCCGGGCCCGGATCCAGACCGGGCTGCGCCACAGACCTCTCCGGTAATGACCAACAACGGGTCTGAAAAAAGCAGCGCTGAAATCACCCCAGGAGAGATCGTCAATACGCTAAATGCCAGCCAAAACCGGATTCAAATCGACATTCAAATTGACGCCGGCATACCAGTGACGGTACCGCGCTCACTGACCCATGCGGTCAGCGTTGAAACCATTGACGAAAACGCCGGCGTCTACAAGGTGCAACTGGCTACTGCGGACATTGCCAACCGTGATTTTGAGTTGCAATGGGAGCCCCAGCCGGGCAATGCGACCAGTGCGTCTGTCCAGTTCGAACAGTTTGACGGTCAGTGGTACGGGCTCGCATTAGTGGCCGCCCCGGATCCAACGCTGACCACGCCACTGCATCAGCCGCGCGAAGTTATTTTTGTCATCGATACCTCGGGGTCGATGCACGGCGACTCTATCGATCAGGCGGTCCAAGCCCTGCACGCCGGGCTGCGTCGACTGAACCCGAAAGACCGGTTCAATATCATTCGTTTCAGCAGTACGCACGAGGCATTGTTCAACCATTCGCAGCTGGCCGGACCAGCCAGGCTAAAGCGTGCCGGTGACTTTCTCGATTCTCTGCAGGCTGACGGTGGCACCGAAATGGCCGGCGCGTTACAACGGGCGCTTGAGCCGGGTATTCCGGCCGGTTTTATCAGTCAGGTTGTTTTTATAACCGACGGCGCAGTTGGTACCGAACAAGCATTGTTTAACATGATCGAGTCAATGCTGGGCAATCGCCGCCTGTTTACGGTTGGCATTGGTAGTGCGCCGAATGACTACTTTATGAAAAAGGCAGCGTCAGCAGGACGCGGCAGTTTCACGACGATTAGTTCAACAAAACAAGTGCAACGCCGTATGACCCGATTATTTGAGCAATTGGCCTACCCGATGCTAACCGATCTGACCCTGCGCGACGTCAATGGCGATCTGCTGCAGACTGACTCGCCGATACGCGATCTTTATGCCGGGGAACCAGTGATTCACAGCTTTCGTGCCAACAAGAAACCAGCTGCCTTATTCCTGGAAGGCCGCCGTGGCAACACCCCATGGCAGCAGGAGATTCGCCTGGTCGATACCAGTGACAGCGGCATCCATCGCTTGTGGGCACGTGATGCTCTTGACGACTTTGGCGCACGGATCCGGCAAGCGGATCTGACCGCGGAGCAACGTGACGCATTGCGACGTGGCGCAACTGACCTGGCACTTAAGCACGGCTTAGTAAGTCGTTACACCTCGCTGGTTGCAGTTGACCATACACCGGCCAGACCAGTCGGGGCGTCATCACAGCACGGAGAAGTACCGCGCCATTTACCAAAGGGCTGGAGTGCAAAGCACACGCTTGGCAGCAACCAAAGCGGACAACTGGCTACCGGTAGTACCGGCGTATGGCTGCAATTACTGACCGGCGCTTTACTGCTGCTACTGGCCCTGGGTTTTGGCGCCGCTTTCCTGATGCAGGCCGAAAAGCTGCTTTCCGGGGAGCAAGGATGAGCAAACCGCAAGTAACGCGGCGGAGTTACTGGCAGGCAGTGCTCGCCACCTGCCTGCTTATTGCGGCCGGCACCCAGTTCGGACACGGCGCCTACATTTTAGGCAAGGCAGAACTGGCTCAGTTTCTGATTACGCGGGCCTGGAATGACAATCAGCACAATGGTGCCGCTGTCGCCAAGCCCTGGGCATGGGCGGATACCTCACCCGTGGCCCGTCTGCAGTTTGTCCGCCAACATGAATCGATGATTGTTTTGTCTGGTGACAGTGGCCGGATTCTCGCCTTCGGCCCAGGACATAACGTCAACACGCCGTTGCCGGGTACCGGTGGCAACAGTGTTATCAGCGGTCATCGGGACACTCATTTTTCCATCCTGCGTGATGTGGTGCCGGGTGATTCGATTAGTTTGCAGACCGTTACCGGGATCACGCTTCACTATGAAGTTCAGTCGATGCAGGTTGTTGATAAGTCGCGCATCGATATCACCGGGGACAACGGTTACGACGAAATTTCCCTGGTGACTTGCTGGCCGTTTGATGCACTCGCCGCCAACGGGCCGGAACGTCTGGTGATTTCTGCCCGTCGTGTACCAATGACTTAACCAAACGTAGTGTCGATAACCAATACTGCCATCTTGTTTGGAACTCGACGACGCGCCGATTTCGCCAATCTATTCCGGTGCATCTTCCTGGAACAAAGTTATCCCCATTTCGCGGAATTTTTCCCGTTGTTCCGGCAGGGTTGGTGTGCCCATGGCGAGGCGGATGTTGCTGCCTGCCAGCTGTGCGGCTACGTTGCGCATGCAGTCATCAACGGTTCGCAGCGGATATTCCGGATGGCCGTCCAGGCTGAATGACAAGTCGTTAGGCCCGAACGTGACAACGCTGACGCCGGGCTTGGCCAGTTTCTTAATATTCGTAACGGCCTCGACCGACTCAACCTGGATTCCAAGAATGACGTAATCGTTCCACCATGCTGCATAAGTCTTGCGATCAGCGCCTACAGTGGAGAGCCCTCTGCGCCCAAGACCACCCCAGCTTCGACGACCAATCGGTCCGTAGTAGGCGTAGGCGATTGCATCATCGACTGTTGACTCCTCCATCACTTCAGGCACCAGCACGGCAGTAGGCCCAAAATCCAGAAAGCGTCCAACAAGATAAGCATGATAAGTATGCGGAATCCGCAATTGGACATCGATACTAAGTGATTCAGCAGCCGCACAGTAGGCCACCAGTTCTGCCTCGTTAAGTGGTGTGTGCTGGCCATCAATCCAGATATAGTCGTAGCGACCCGTGCTCCATAAAGCGGCCAACTCTTCCTTGGTGGTTTGGATCGACCCGCGCAGCGCGACTAATTCTTCTCCGTCGTAAATACGTTGCCTGAGGGTTTTCGACTGTGTCATGCGTTACTCCGATAAGATTAATTGCTGCTTGTACTTTACCTGACGGCAAAATCAGCCGATCGTTCTCGTGACAGGTGCGGTGATAGGTGCACGAAGAAAATTTTGCGTTATGCTGGGGCATCCAGTCTTCGCCTTCATTGATGCTGACACAGGATCTGTCGTGACCACACCTGAGACACTTGCCGTCATCCCTGAGGACGAGGCCAGCGGCGAAACCGCACGCATTTATGCTGAGATTCGCGAAACGCTGGGCATTGTCAATCTGATTTGGCGCCACATGGCGACGTTTGATGGTGCGCTGCAATGGGCCTGGTCAGCATTGGGCCCGGTTTATTCTAGCGGTGCTGTGACAGCGGGTGCCGATGACCTGCGCACCAGCGCCCGTTCGCTGCTGCAACCGATCGAGCCCGTGCCAGAAGAAGTGCTGCGCTGCATTGGCCTTTCCAGCGACGACTGCTGTGCAATTGCTGAGATTGTTGGCTCATATGAACTGGGCAATGCAGCAAACCTAATTGCGACCAACGCATTGTTGCAGCGGGTTGCGGCAATGCCCGGCCCAACCGAAGTGGCAGGCTCAGCCAAACCAGTCGCAGCGGCGCGAAAGCATGAGTCCCGGAGCATGTACCGTATCCTCCCGATCGCGGAACTTGATGCATCCACGGCAGCACTGGTCGGGCGTTTAAACGAATTGTGCTGTACGCACGATAGGCCGATTCTGGTAAGCATCTATCGCCACCTTGGACATTGGCCTGCGTTCCTCGCGCTGGCGTGGACACAGATTGCACCGCTCGCAGCGACGAACCACCTGGCTGAATGCTCGCTAAAAATCAAGTGTCTCGGTAATGAAAAAGCGTCTCATCTCGCCGATTTGCTACACCCGACAGGGCGTCACCCTGCAGGCGAAAAGGCGCTTGGGATATTCCTCGAGCGAATCGGATTTCCCCGGATGGTTGCGATTACCGCAGTGCACGCGCAGTCACTCGCGCTCGTCGGTTCCCGTCAAAAACGTCAGCGATAACTATCAGACATGGATGCAGAAAATTCCCCTTTCCCTTTCTTTACTTCGTTCCCAATTGCCGGTCGTTTTAATATCCGATCACGCCAGCTAAGCGTGCGTCGCTCAATTAATTTCGGACGGCATAACCGATGAGCGCAGAACGTGTCACAGCCACTTATCTCATCGAAACGCCGCATAGGCTTGGGCACGCAGCAGCGGTACTGGCCGGGGAACAGTCGAGCGGCACCTTTGTTGCCGTCCCAGGTGAGAGTATCGAACTCAAAGAGAAATACGGAGCCCGGGTCGAACGTATCGACGAACTTGAGTCAGTACAGCAACCGTCGCTTCCCGGATCAACGCCTCCCAAAGCGACGGGGTCCTCTGTTGTCTATTCGCGCGGCCGTGTCGTGGTGTCGTTTCCCCTGCACAACTTCGGGCCGTCGCTGTCGTCTTTGCTATCGACGGTGGCGGGCAACCTCTTCGAGTTGCAGGAACTGTCCGGCGTTCGCCTGGAAGACCTGGATTTACCAGAAGCTTTCGCCCGGCGCTACCCGGGCCCGGCCTTCGGTGTAGAAGGCACGAGGCGTGTCGCCGACGTGCAAGGGCGTGCGTTGGTCGGCACGATCGTCAAGCCCAGCATCGGTCTTTCCATCGAAGCATTGCGTCCGCTCGTGCGTGATCTTGCAACAGCAGGGCTGGATTTCATCAAGGATGACGAATTGTGCGCAGACCCGCCCTATGCACCGTTTGAACAGCGAGCCGCGGCCGTGCTGGACGAGATTCAACGCGTTGCCGACAAGACCGGTAAGCGCTCGCTCTATGCGCTGAACATCACCGGCGATATTGATCACATGCTGCGCAGCCACGACATAGTCCGTGATCTGGGCGGCACTTGCGTGATGGTGAACATCAACGCGGTTGGTATCGCAGCGGTTGCGCATCTGCGCCAGCACTGCGAGTTACCTATTCACGGTCACCGGGCGATGTTTGGCGCGTTCGCACGCGATCCGTGGCTGGGCCTCGGATTCCCCGCTTTCCAGAAGATCTGTCGCACAGCGGGTGTCGATCATCTCCACGTGGGTGGGTTCAACGGCAAGTTCTACGAATCGAATGCCGAGGTCGCGCAATCGATTCGTGATTGTCTGACGCCTTTGTACGGCGATTACAGTGAATACAGCGACTACTGCGTGATGCCCGTAATCTCGTCCGCGCAGTGGGCGGGCTCCGCGGTTGATATCTACGGGGCTACTGGGGCAACGGACGTGCTCCACCTGGCGGGTGGTGGCATTATCGCGCACCCGGACGGTATTGCCGCCGGTGTGCGGAGCATGCAGCAGGGGTGGGAGGCCGCGATAACCGGCGTGCCACTCACGGACCATGCGAAAACCCGTCCTGAGTTGAAGGCTGCTATCGACAAATTTGGCAAGCACAGCGGATGAGCGCGCCGCTGAGACTGACTTTCTACGGCGACGACTTCACCGGATCGACCGACGCCATGGAGGCACTGGCGCTCTCCGGGTTGCGTACAGTGCTGTTCCTGAGGGCGCCGAGCGCGGAGGAGATCGCTACCCGCTATGCCGATGTTGCTTGCGTTGGGGTAGCGGGCACCAGCCGTGCGATGTCACCTGCAGAAATGGATGATGAACTCGTGCCGGTGCTGGAGGCTTTGTGGGCGTTAGGCGCGCCGCTGTTGCACTACAAGGTGTGCTCCACATTCGACTCGTCGCCAACGACTGGTTCCATCGGCCACGTGATTGACCAGGCCCGCGAGCGTCTGAATGCCGGTCGCACCGTACCGATAGTGGCGGGGGCACCGGCACTGCGGCGCTATACGGTGTTCGGTAATCACTTCGCGGCTGCCGGCGATTCGGTCGATCGACTCGACCGCCATCCCACCATGTCGCGGCACCCGGTTACGCCGATGCCCGAATCCGATCTGCGGCGCCACCTCGGCGATCAAACCAGTGGCGCGACGGGGCTCATGAGCCTTGAAGATCTCGCTGGCTCCTCGGCTCAGGTCGATTCGCGTTTCGCACAGCACATGGCTGATTCTCCCGCCATGCTCTTGTTCGACGTACTCGACGATGTCCGCTTGCTTGAAACAGGGCGTCTTCTCTGGCAGGAAGCGGGCAAGGCGCCTCAGTTTGTAGTGGGCTCGTCTGGTGTCGGTTACGCACTGTCTTCCTACTGGCGCCAGGCCGGGCTTATTCCTGATTCGCGCGCGCGGTTTCCGACCGTAGCCCCGGTGGATCAGTTGTTGGTGCTTTCCGGTAGCGCCTCGCCGGCCACCGCCCAGCAAATTGCCTGGGCGGTTGAGCACGGCTTTGAAGCGCTGCGGGTGCCGACGGCGGCGATGATGCAATCGGACAGCCGTGAGGATGTGCGGCAGGCGCTTTACAAACAGACCCTCGCCGCGTGGTCACGCAGCAAGAGCGTCGTGCTTTACACCGCGGCCGGCCCGGACGACCCCGCGATTGCTCAAGCGAAGGCAGTGGTTACCGAAGGGGTGCATTCTGCCCGTGTCCTGGGTGGCGCTCTCGGCCTTCTGGCCCGCGATCTCATT
Source organism: Burkholderiaceae bacterium (assembly GCA_049680625.1). Classification (GTDB taxonomy): domain Bacteria; phylum Pseudomonadota; class Gammaproteobacteria; order Burkholderiales; family Burkholderiaceae_E; genus JAUIAI01. Next base: position 25,393 of record JBAUID010000120.1, read on the forward strand.
GCCCATACTGGCCTGCGGCGGGTCCTGATCGCCGGGGGTGACACCTCCAGTTATGCCACGCAGGAATTGGGCGTGCGCGCATTGGAGATGGCCGCGGAACTCACCCCAGGCGCACCCTTGTGCCGGGCACACTCGGATGACCCGCTCATTGATGGATTGGAGATCGCCCTGAAGGGTGGCCAAATGGGCGGACCGGACTATTTTGGACGCGTGCGCGGCGATTGATCGTCAGCAACGCAATGACCGTCAGAACTATGGAGACAATCATGGCATCACCACATTCGATCACACGCGTCGCGCTCATCACCGGCGCCGCAAAAGGCATCGGGGCAGCCATTGCTGAGCGCCTTGCGCGCGAGGGCCATCACATCCTGATCGGCGACATCGACGAGACCCAGGCCCGTGAAAAAGCACAAGCCATGAAAAGCGCCGGACATCGTGCCGATCCGGTGGTGCTCGATGTCAGCGATCCAGAGTCTGTCGCCGCGGCGTTCGCGGATATTGATGCGAGATGGCAGCGCTGTGACATTGTTGTGAACAATGCGGGTATCGCGAAGACCGCACCTTTCCTCGACTTTCCGCTGGACGACTGGCAGGCGCATTTCAACGTGAACGTGACCGGAACACTGCTGTGTTCCCAGCACGGCGGGCGATTAATGCGCCGTGAAGGATGGGGGCGCATCATCAACCTCGCCTCTGTGGCCGGTGTGCGCGCCGTCGGTATCGGGCGCACTGGTTACGGCACCTCAAAGGCAGCGGTCATCGGACTCACGCAACAGATGGCGGTCGAGTTAGCCGAGTTCAACATCACGGCCAATGCGGTGGCACCCGGCCCGGTCGACACGCCGATGACCAAAGTGTTGCATTCCGCCGCTTTTCGGCAGGCCTACACGAGCGCAATTCCGATGCGGCGTTACGGCACCCCAGAGGAAATCGCCGCAGCAGTAGGTTATCTCGCCTCTGAGGAGGCCGGGTATGTGACTGGTACCGTGCATGCGGTTGATGGCGGATTTCTTGCCTCGGGCGCGCACCAGTGGTTACCTGAGTCGCCCACCTGACCACTTGCGGGCCCCAGCTCGCGTCACCCATTGTATTTGCGGACAAAAAACTCATGAGCACAGAAAAAAACAGCCAGGTAGTACTCGCCAGTCGCCCCGTTGGCATTCCACAGGCCGGGCACTTTCAAATCAAAGAATCTCCAATACCCGAAATATCAGAAGGGCAGGTGCTGGTTCGTGCTGTTTACTGGTCTGTTGAGCCGGCCATGCGCGGCTGGGTCAATGCCGTCGGCAATTATTCACAACCCGTTGCAATTGGCGCAGTCATGCGCTCGCTCGCCAGTGGGGTTGTCGACGCGTCCAAACATCCTGACTACGCGGTCGGAGATCTGGTCACCGGCATGTTCGGCTGGCAACAATACGCGGCGGTTGATGCTCAGACTATCAGCCACAAAATTGACCCGCACGGCCCCCCGCTGTCAACTTCACTGGGTGTACTTGGCCTGAACGGACTCACCGCCTATTTTGGATTGATGGATATTGGCAATCCGAAAGCAGGTGAAACGGTTGTTGTTTCAACCTCGGCCGGTTCCGTTGGGTCAGCAGTCGGGCAAATCGCAAAAATTGCCGAATGCCGTACGGTTGGCGTCGCCGGCGGTGCAGAGAAAGTCAAACAATGTCTGGATATATTCAGATACGACGCCTGCATTGACTACAAGACTCAGGATGTTGCGCAAGCGCTCCAGCAAGCCTGCCCTGACGGCATTGACGTGTACTTTGACAACACCTCTGGTGCGATCAGCGATGCAGTGATGACGCAGTTAAACATTGGAGCCCGAATTATTATTTGCGGCACAGCCTCTATTTCATCATGGGACCCGATACCTTTTGGCCCCCGCGTGGAACGCCATCTTTTGGTGAAACGAGCCCGCATGCAAGGCTTGCTGATTTTTGATTACGCCGACCGTTATCCGCAAGCCCGCGAACAATTGGCACAGTGGGTGACTGCCGGCCAGCTACGCTACGTGGAAGACATCCTGCCGGGCGTTGAGCACGCCCCAGATGCCATCGCAGGCCTGTACCGAGGGGAAAACAAAGGCAAGCGGTTAATTCAGGTCAGTGACTTGTGAAATTTCAGGATTCCAACAATGCGGAATGCATAGCAAGACGCGGTATCCTCCCGATTAATCCAAAGCTAATTTCCTCAGCCTGAACTGGAGGCCACATGCAAACAACAACCGCCCAGGAACAAAAATACGACTGGCCAATACTGGCAAAATCGCTGGAAAACCTGCTGAAACTGCGCAGTTTCCCATTTGGAATGAAGCTGTTTGAAACCGCAGAAGCAATGGAGGCAGTTGAGAAAATCCGCCGCCCCGGCAAGATACATACAACGGATCAGATTGTCGCTCAGGCTTCGCGCCTGGGAAGAACAGTCGGCATAACGTCTGACGACCTGGTCGGCGATCAGTGCCGCTCGGTGATAGGTCTTGGTGGCCAGAGTAATCAGTGGAAAAGCGGCCAGCACATGGTTGGGGTCTGGTATGCCACCGTGGAAGATGCGACCGCCCATCAAAGTGCCATGCACATCGTGCCAACCGGTACGTATGAAGCCCTGGCCATTTCACCAATTGCCCAGGGCCGGTTAAATCCGCCGGATATCGTATTGTTCTACGCCACCCCGGGTGCGATGATGTTTTTCATCAATGGCTTGCAGTGGTCGGGATACAAACGCTTCGACTGGAGTGTTGTCGGTGAGTCGTCATGCGCTGATTCCTGGGGCCGCGCCCTGTCCAAACGCGAACCAAGCCTGTCGATTCCGTGTTTTGCCGAACGCCGTTACGGCGGCGTTCTCGACGACGAAATGCTGATGGCACTGCCACCAGACCAATTACAAAAAGCAATAGATGGCATGTTGGCTTTGTCAAAGAACGGTTTTCGCTACCCGTTTGCGCAGTACGGCATTCAACAAGACGTACGCGACGGTATGGCCGCCAGTTATCCGGACCGTGCGAAATGAATATTATTCTGATCCGCCACGGTGAAACCCCACTGAATCGGGCACGCATACTCCAGCCCGCCGACACACCGCTAAGCGAACTGGGTCAGCAGCAGGCGGCAGCAATGGCGCAACGTCTGAGCCGTGAACCCATTTCCGCCATCCTGAGCAGCGACATGACACGCGCAGCCCAAACGGCGTCACCGCTGGCCGCCGAATTGAACCTGCCGATTGAGTTTTCAACCGTGTTACACGAGCGCAATTTTGGCGACTTGCGGGGCAGAAGATTCAGCGAACTCGGATTTGACCCGATGGCAGCGGATTACGAGCCACCCAATGGGGAGTCCTGGGCGGACTTTCACAAACGGGTTGCAGACGCTTTCGATCTGGTCATCGCCAAAGCTGCCGGCCAGGCTGAAACGCTGGCGGTGGTTTCACACGGGCTGGTTATTCGCGAGATGATTAAGCGGCACCTAAGCAGCGTCCCGCCGCCGGATCACATGGCAAACACATCGGTGACGGTATTTTCACGCCAGCCGCCGTATGAAGTCAGCCTGCTGACCTGCGACAATCATATCGTTGAGTTGATGAATAATACGGCTGGCGTTTCAGGCAAAGGCGGGCTGGTGTAAGCGCCAGCCCGACAATTCGAATCAAATGCCCAATGAACACATCCACGCCAGATCACAATCCAGCTACCCAGGAACAACATGAATGACTTAACCCGGGCCCTGCGCTCTCGCCGAACCGACAAGGTTCTGGTCGATCCGAATCACCCACTGCCTGCCGGGGGTGATCATCGAGCGTTGGTCGACAGCTTTGTTGGTGACGCAGGCTGGGCCCCATTTCATTACCCAGCAGGCAAAGCCCATCGCGAAGACCTTGATTCCCCGGTGCCGTGGCGATTTTATAAAGTCGACACCGCGGGATGCAGGAAACTGGCTGAGCAGTTCAACAGGCAGGCAAGCGGGTCGGATGCCGGTGCCAGCAAAATTGCCGCAATGCTGGCCGGCGCCGACGTACTCGTGCAAGTTACCTGGCTGCCCGATCCGGTTGATAGCAGCGCACCGCCCGACCAAAACCCGTTTGTCGGCAGTCAGCGCAACATGGAACATATTGCGGCCGCTTCAGCCGCGGTCCAGTCTTTTTTGTTGCTGGCGACACAGGCCGGCTATCGCACGTATTGGTCTAGCGGTGGCGTCTTGCGCAACCCGTCGACCTTTACCCAGTTAAACATACCGTCAGCTGAAATACTGCTGGGCTCTATCTTTTTGTTTCCACAGGACACCGGCAATGCCGAGATAAAGCCGGGCGCCTGGCGCGACAAGCGCGGCGACTTTAACTCGTGGTCTGCCTGGTGCGATGTCTAGCCACATGTGGTTAGCCGCATGGATATTGCCTGATGACAACGCCGACTAAGCAGATGCGTTTAGCGACTCTTCTAACCTGGCAAGAGTCTCATAACACGGTAACACCGAGAAAACAGACGCATTAGGTTCACGCTTTTGCTCAATCGCCGCAAAAAACTCGCGGTCTTGTAACTCAATACCGTTCATCGAAACGGCGACATTGGACACATCGATTGGCTCGTTCTTGCCATTGTATAAATCGTCGTAGCTCGCGATATAGGTACCGGTATCGCCGATATAACGGAAGAAGGTACCAAGCGGCCCATCATTGTTAAACGACAACGATAACGTACAAATTGCACCACCCGTCGTTTTCAGCTGTATCGACATATCCATGGCGATTCCCAGCTCCGGGTGCATCGGGCCTTGTACCGCGTTCGCAATAACAACCGGCTCACCCACCTGGTATTGAAACAAATCAACCGTATGGGCCGCATGATGCCAGAGCAGATGATCGGTCCATGACCGGGGCTGACCCAGGGCATTCATGTTGGTACGCCGGAAGAAGTAGGTTTGCACATCCATTTGCTGAATATTGAATTCGCCTGACTTGATCCGGTTGTTGACCCACTGGTGAGACGGATTAAAACGCCGGGTATGACCCACCATACAAATTTTTCCGGTCTCCTTTTGAACCTGAGCTACTTCGCGGGCATCAGCAACCGAGTCGGCTAATGGAATTTCCACCTGTACGTGTTTACCGGCTTTCATACATTCGATCGACTGCGCCGCATGCATTTGTGTGGGTGTACATAAAATAACTGCGTCAACCCCCGGTATCGCCAGGGCCTCTGATAACTCAGTTGTTGCTGTGCCAATACCGTACTTCGTTGCAACTTCTTTCGTCGGCTCCAGACGACGCCCGACCAGGCCAACCACTTCAACACCGTCAATATTTTTAATGCCGTCCAGGTGTTTAATCCCAAACGCTCCGGCACCAGCCAGTACAACTTTAATAGTCATTTACGTGTTCTCCAGAATCATATGGCCAACCGCCGTGTTCGACGCGGGGACGTGGTAGAAGCGATGAACCTTTTTCGCCTTGTTTCCAATAGCACCACGGGCCACCAGCCACATTACCAGCTCGACGCCTTCTGACCCGGCCTCTCGCAGATAATCGACGTGCGGAATTTTTGCGAGCGCCTGTGGATCAGTCTCGAGTTGATCGAGAAAGGCGTTATCAAAGTCACTGTTAATGAGACCGGCCCGCGGCCCTTGCAACTGGTGACTCATGCCACCGGTTCCCCAGATCTGGACATTCAGGTCGGCATCGAAGCTTTCGACGGCCTTGCGAATCGCACGGCCTAAGTTCATGCAGCGATTACCGGTTGGCGGCGGGTATTGCACAACGTTGACAGCAACCGGAATCACTCTAAATGGCCAGGCAGATGGCTGACCACACATCAGGGTGAGCGGCACACTCAGTCCGTGATCAACCTTCATTTCATTGACAATAGTCAGATCAAATTCGTCGAGAATGACCGACTGCGCAATATGCCAGGCCAGGTCAGGGTGCCCCTGGACATCCGGCACCGGACGCGGGCCCCAACCTTCGTCGGCAATGCCATAAGACTCTGCGCAACCAATGGCAAAGGTAGGAATAAGCTTCAGATCAAACGCCGTTGCATGGTCGTTGTATACAAGAATCACAACATCGGGCGGGTTGTGTTTGATCCATTGTTTTGAAAACTCGTAACCTTTGAACAAAGGTTGCCAATAGTCGTCACCAGTCTTACCGAGGTCAACCGCGGCACCAATAGCCGGCACGTGTGATGTAAATACGGCGGAGTGAATTTTTGCCATTAGTCGTCCCTGCCAACGTAGCGATTACCTTTAACTGAACGGCCGCCGTTAATCATCATCTGGCGATACTCGGCCTGTGGAATACCGGTCATTTGTGCTGCTGCCCATTCAAAACTCTTTCCGTCAGTAAAGAAGATCTTGCTTAGAAAGTAGACATTGCCGCCCAGTGCGATTAAGTCATTGTAAGCACGACTGAGAACCCCTTCTTTTTGTTCCTGCGTCATTGGCCACTCGTCCAGATACGTTGCTTCGTCTTTTTTAAAGCGCTCTCTGTTTTCGGCCGTCATCAGAGACATACAAAACTGATTCAGGTGATAGCCTTTGCGGGACATCTGAGCATCGAACACCGTCGTGCCCGGTATATCGGTATATGGGCGTTCTAAAGCCATGGTTTCCTCCTGGTTTGAACGGTATAGATAATCACTAATCGACTGGGAAAGCTGGCTAGCTTTCCCAGTAAAGACGCATCGGGTTATCCACCAGCAGTTTGCGCTGCAATTGCTCGGTGGGGGCGATGCGCGGGATGAAGTCCACCAACCTGCCATCGTTTGGCATATGGCTTTTCATATTCGGATGTGGCCAGTCGGTTCCCCATAAGACCCTGTCCGGAAACAACTCAACCAGGTGTTTTGCAAACGGGACAACGTCGTCGTAGGTATCCGGCCCGGATACTGACAGGCGCTCGGGACAAGTGACTTTTGACCAGATATTGGCATTTTCCCGCATCATCTTGACGAACAACTGAAACTCTTCGCCATCGACAGGCTTAGTGACGTCAGGGCGCCCCATATGATCAACCACAACTGTTGTTGGTAACGAGGTAAAGAAGTCGTAGTACTCCGGCAGATCAGGCGCTTCGAAGTAAATAACAATATGCCAGCCCATGGGGGCTATCCGGGTGGCAATATTGGTCAGAACATCGCGCGGAGCGGCGTCAACAAGCCGCTTAACAAAATTAAAGCGGGTGCCGCGCACCCCGGCATCGTGTAAAGCCTGGAGTTCGTCGTCGGTAACATCGGCGTTCACAGTGGCTACACCGCGGGCCATACCATCAGAGGCTTTTAGTGCATCAACCAGTGCGCGATTATCTGCGCCGTGGCAAGTCGCCTGGACAATCACGTTGCGCGAAAATCCGAGATGATCACGCAAGGCCCACAGCTGGTCTTTGGACGCATCACACGGGGTGTATTTGCGCTCAGGTGCAAACGGGAATTCGTCACCCGGGCCAAATACGTGGCAATGCGCATCAACGGCGCCCGCTGGCGGCTTATAAACCGGCCTGGACGGATCGGGGTGAAACGGCAGCCAGTCAGCATCCATTTGAAATTTCGCCATGATTTTCTCCTAGCGCCCCTGGGCCTGCAAAACGGCATCCAGGCGCGGATAAACACGACGCGCGTTATTGGCAAACACATCTGATTTGTCTGACGCACTGATCTTCAGATTATCGATATAGCGTTTTGTGTCGTCAAAATACTGCCCACTTTCAGGATCTATTCCACGTACGGCACCAACCATTTCAGATCCGAACAAAATGTTTTTTACCGGAATTACTTCGAACAACAAATCGATTCCCGGCTGATGGTAAACACAGGTATCGAAGTAGACATTGTTCATCACGTGTTCTGTTAGCAGTGGCTTGTCAAGCATTTGTGCAAGCCCGCGATAACGCCCCCAGTGATAAGGCACCGCGCCGCCACCGTGCGGGATGACAAAACGAATCTCCGGGAAATCTTTGAATAAATCGCCCTCGATAAACTGCATAAATGCGGTGGTGTCCGCATTGATGTAATGGGCGCCGGTCGCATGGAAATTGTCATTACATGAACCCGAGACGTGAATCATCGCAGGCACATCAAGTTCAACCATCTTTTCGAAAAACGGGTACCAGAATTTGTCGGTCAATGGCCGGGATGTCCAGTGTCCACCGGACGGGTCAGGGTTCAGATTACAGCCGATGAAACCCATTTCGGTAACGCAACGTTCGAGTTCTGCGATCGACGATTCCAATGAAACATCGGGCGACTGCGGCAACTGGCATACCGGTTGAAAATTCTCCGGGTATAAGTCGATGACCCGTTTGATCAGATCGTTACACGCACGTGTCCAGTCGGCGCTCGTCTGGCCGTTGCCAATATGGTGGCCCATCGCAGATGCCCGAGGTGAAAAAATAGTCAGATCAGCCCCACGTTCGCGCTGCAATCGCAACTGGTTCTCTTCGATAGACTCTCGAATCTGGTCATCACTGATCGTTCCGTATACCGGGTTGGGCAGCTGCGGTTTTTTCAGTTGGGCTACTTGCGCGCTGCGATAAGCCTGGTGAGGTTCCGGCGCGGTAGTGTAGTGCCCGTGACAATCAATAATCATGCGACCTCCGGTCGATTTTCCGTTTGTTTCGTCGTGTTTGCCGTTCACTAATCAGTGAATTACAGTCTTGTTTAATATGAGTTGATGTAGTCCGGTTTTGATTAACCCAGTCTCATTTCATGCAATCTTGGGCCTCGTTCTTTTCGATTGCCATCAAGCATGACATCAAGCATTGCGAACAATTCGGATTCACCCAGAGCCGACTGATAATTTGGTGCCCACTGTTGTCGCCGAACACAAGCAGCAGACATCAACGGCTCAATCCCGGCTTCACGCACCGTCCGGGTGACTTCCTGCATTTCTTCAGCCCGCCGGACACCGTGCTCAATCGACCGGGAAATCATATAGCGGGCCAACTTGTCCCAGTTTTCGAGGGGAAACAAGTCGGTCAGGGAAGCCAGGACATGGGTCTCAACCCCGTAATGGCGGGCGCTGAGCAACGATTCAGTCAGCAAGGCCTCCATGCCTTTAACGATGACGCTGCGGCACATCTTGGTTGCCGATGCCGGCCCAACCCGATCGGCGAAAACCTGCATACCGGAAAAACCCAGGGCCTGACCGATGGGCAGGAACTGATCGGCCTGCGTACCACCTAACAGGATTGGGCAATGCATTCGCTTGGGCTCGATGGGGGACATAACCGCCGCTTCAATATAGCGCCCGCCTGCGCTATCGATCAACTTACTGGCGGTCTTTTTCATTTCCGGTGATGCAGAATTCAGATCAAGATACCAGGTATCCCTGATTGCACTGGCTATCGAGACTACCGATTGAGCGGCCAGTTGGTCATTGGCCGCAGTCACCGCGCACAAAATCACATCAGCAGCGGCGGCAAGCTCCAGGGGGTCTGAAGCCTTGTTGAGCCTCAGTTCAGCCGCAGCCCGTGACGGTTTACTTTGCGGGTCTGAAAACTGGCTATCGTAGGCGAGCAGCGCCAGTGCGCCGACAACGGGGACATCAGGGGAATTCGCGAAATCTGCGGCAATAACCCCGGCGCGCAAGTCTTCTGCAAGCACCCGGCCAACTTCGCCAAACCCCAGTAAGCCAACGGTTAGTGGCTTATGGGGTGGCTTATCGGCATTCGATGCCAGGGACGGACTCGCTTCGAACTTTGCCAATTACTTGGAGTCCGATTGTGCGATGTATTTCAATCCTCGCTCAGCAAGACGCTCGCGCATACCGTAAATGTCAAGTCCGAGTTTTCCGGCAATCAGCTGCTCGCGAACCACCGCTTCTTTTTTTTCACGCTCGACCGATTTTTTCAAAACGTCACCGGCCTGATCGATTGCTACGATCACCACGCCATCGTCGTCAGCAACGATGATATCGCCAGGATTGACAAGCTGCCCGGCACAAACGATTGGCACGTTAACACTGCCCAGTGTCTCTTTCACAGTGCCCTGGGCGCTTACGGCGCTCGACCAGACCGGAAAACCCATTTTTGTCAGATCACGGACATCCCGAACGCCGGCATCAATAATCAGGCCTCGGACCCCACGTGCCATCAGGGAATTGGCCAACAAGTCACCAAAGTACCCGGCATCACTGAAGGAAGTCGGTGAGACCACGAGAATATCCCCTTCCTGGCACTGCTCAACCGCCACATGGATCATCCAGTTGTCACACGGCGCAACGCTGACCGTTACCGCCGTCCCCGCAATTAGCGCACCGGAATAAATCGGTTTCATTTGCGGTGCCATTAAACCGCAACGCCCCTGGGCTTCATGCACGGTGGCGACACCGATATCAGCGAACCCGGCCACAGCGGCCGGGTCAGCGCGCCGAATATTGGTAATTACTTTGTTCAAGATTTCTCTCCTGTTGGAAGGCAACAGCGTCATCGTTGTGCGGATCACCGGCACCAACCGTCAAAACCACAACGGTGACCAGCGTAACGCGCGGTCACCGAACCGAACCAATGGGTCGACGTGATCTTTTTAATCAACACAGGTTCAGCGAATACTCGATCGCATCTGACGCCTGCTGAAGCCGACTTTGCTGCCGAAACCAGCAATTATATTCCGCACACCCTCGATCCGTAACACCCGGGGTGCTCATGAGGGAACAATAGGGCGTGCTTAATGGTCGGCCACAGCGCACAACTGATTCAGGTCGCGCAGCATTTGGTCAGAAATTTTGACGCCTTGCTCGCCTGCCCTCGCGCGTCGTTCAAATCGACTGGAGCCAGGCAGCCGGGCACCGGGTTGTTTCTCAACAGTGGTGCAAAGTTCTTGCAACCGGGCAGAGAAAGCGCCCGCGGTGACGTTGTCGGCATGAATAGCCATCAGAAACTGACCAACCCCGGGGGGCTCTCCCTCTGCGTCAAAGAAGGATGTGGCCTCGTAACTATATTTGGCGCCAGTGAGTGTTGCAGCCAGCACTTCAACCATCATCGCCAGGGCGGCACCCTTGGCCTCACCAGCGGGAACCATCGAGCCCTGGAGTGCCGCGTTCGGATCAGTAGTTGGTCGCCCCTGCGCATCCAGCGCCCAGTCAGGTGGAATGGTTTCTCCGGCCTGAGCAGCAGCCATCACCTTACCCCTGGCCACTCGGGACAAAGACAAATCCATCACCAGAGCGTCACCGGCCGGGTTTACCCCGGGGGCTGCAAATGCAATGGGATTGGTGCCGAACAATGGTGAATCTCCTCCCCAGGGCGCCATTGCTTTTGGTGTGTTGGCCATCATCAGCGCAACCAACCCGCGCTCCGCCAACTTTTCAACATGGGCACCCAGTTGTCCGCAATGATGAGAGCGATGAATGGCAACCGCTGCGATACCGCTGGTCGCAGCCATCTCGGTCAGGCCGTCGATCGCCAAATCAATAGCAGGAAAGGCAAAGCCATTGCCAGCATCAATCCGGGCAAAAGCTGAAGTCAACCCCTGCCATTGAGGAGTGGCAAAGCCGTTGACCTTGCCACTTTTCGCCTGCGCACAATATGAGGCCACGCGGGAAAACCCATGACCGTTCTGCCCATCACATTCGGCTGCAACCAACGCAGTGGCCACGCTGCGGGCAGCTTCATCCGATACCTGGGAGGCGCGCAAGGCACGTGCTATTAACTCGTGCGCCTGTTCAATTGTCAGGTTGCCCGGATAGTTAGTCATTTCGTTTTCCAATTCAGCTGTTGCTAAGGCAGTTATCAAGGCGGTTATCGAGACGGTTTTTCGGTCAGTCACAACCTGTATTGCCGTCTGCGTTTAACGCGATGCCTGGCTCCCCTCGATCTCCTTGCCTGCCTGCGCGGATAAGCCAAGTTTATAAGCAGAAAGTTTTGCTTTCGCAGAATATTTTTCTGCTGCCGCAGTATTACCCGCATGGCGGGCGGCCCGCGCCATCAACTGACAAGCCCTGGGCATGAAGAAGGGATTACTCCGGGCCAGTTTCCAGGCGAGATTTGCCGCGCTCATGGCCAGTCCTCGGGCTGAATGCTGCCGCGGGCTTCGTTCGGACAAACTCAGCAAAACATTCGCGCCGTGATAACAAGCCTCGCTATCGTAAAAAGGCAGGTAGCGCCCGGGCTTCAGACTGATTAACACCTTATGGGCGTGATGAGCAGCCAGCTCAAAATCCGACTTCAATAATGCTCCAGCCGCCATACAAGCATCAAAGCGTGCTTGCTCGTGCCGGGTACCCGCAGGTAGAAACTGGGCCGAAGCCGCCAGTGAATCAAGATCGGGTGCGAAGCCACAAGCCAGATCGGTTTCCGCAGCGCCAATGCAGCCCCACAATTCGACCAGGCGATCGCCGTGTTCACTTCCCTGTTGCCGCAGCGCCGACCAGCATTGATGCGCTGCCACCCGATCACGTCGGGTGACGTGTAACAGGCCGCGTATTGCCATGGTGTCCATCGTGACCCGCCATTGCCCAGTGGTTTCGTAACAAGCAGCGCCGCGATCAAGCAGATCAATAGCCGTATCCCATTGCGCCGCGATAAAGCGGTCGATACCAAAGTTCAGATAAGCGACGGCGTCAAATTCACTATGCCCCAAACCAGGCAATGCCGCATAGGCCCGACGCGCGTAGATTGCGCTGACGCGTTTAAGGCCGGTACCGTTCGCAAGAATTGACAAGAAAGAACTACTCCACACGATACCGGCGGGTATCGCGTGTGCGATGCTCAGTTCATTGCAACGCAAAGCATAGTGAATCAGCAATCTGGAATCGATACCAGCCAGGTAACCGATGCTCGCCAGCCGCGCAAGCGCTTGAGTTAAGACGGTTGCCCTGGGTGTGTTTTTCTTTGTCTTCGTACTGACGATACGGTTTAATCCGTCTCGCTTCAATCGCTTAAAATTCAATATCGAGCCAAGAATCGAGCCAATAACCGAACCGCTTAGCGCCAACACTGAGCTGACCCCAGAGGCTGGAACCGATTCACCAACCAGGTGCAGGATTTTCTCGGAATGAAATCGACTACGACCGAGCAAACCGGCATGCCACAGATCCTGTGCCAACAAACCCTCCCAGCGAACCTGGTAGGTTTTGTCCAGACCCTGGATCTCTAGCGCCTGCTCAAGCAAGCTGACAGCCTCGCGCGTCCATCCCTTGTTGATGTAGAAAAGACGACAGGATTCGACAAAGTCGACCAGATCGTCGGCTTGCCGGTTCTCCCGCAGCCACCGCCAGGCAACGGCAATATTACGACTGTCCGGGTTCAGTTGATGAATAGATATCTGGTCTCTGCCCTCAAGCAGCGAGCGGGCTTTGATCAGCTTTGCCCGAAAAAACAGGCCGTGGCGCTCGCGCGCACCAACCTGCGTGGCTTCATCCGCTTGCAACTGTTCGGACGCGAAATGCCGGACCAGATCGTGCATCAGGTACCGGGTGCCACTGGCCAGCTGAATAGTGGTCAACCAACTTCGATCTGCCAGGCTGGCAAGGCCCAATTCGTCGAGACCGGTAACCTGCATTGCTGCCTCAACATTGAAGCTGGCCGAAAACACACTCAGTGCGGCCAGCCCGTTTTGACCCGCCTCATCAAGCATCGACCAACTGGAGTCCAGAACAGCGCGCATGCTGCCGTGCCGGCTGTTGCTCATTTCGGGGTTAAGCGTCAGTAAGTCGAGGCCATCTTCAAGTCGGCTGACAATTTCTTCACAGGTGAGGTTTCTAACCCAGTTAGCCGCCAATTCGATACCGAGAGGCGACCCGTGCACTATGTCCAGAATTTTGCCAACAGGCCCCAGGTGGTCGGACAGATCAAACCCCGGTGATACACGCTGAGCCACCGTTTCGAACAAGGCAAATGCATCAGCGGTAGAACCCGACGCATCGATAAGCCCGGCAGCGATATCGCGAGCCACCGGCAGGCCCGGTACATCAATCAGCCATTGTGTAGAAGTCGCCGGGCGTTCGCGGGAAGTTACCAGGATACGTATACCAGACGCCGCTTCGAGGATGGCATCCAGAAGCGGGGACGCCGCAACCAGGTGTTCAAAACTATCGAGTAACAACAGTGCTTTGCGATCTTGCAGGCGACGCAGCAATACCTTGCGGTTCGAATCGCGCGTATTGTTGAAACTAACTCCGAAGCTTTGGGCAATGGCCAAAATCAAGGCGTCGCTGGCGGCGTCGACATCAGCCAATGCGGGAACCCCGCTGAGTGATACAAAAACAACCGAATCGCTCTTGCCAGAACCGGAGTCCCGGGCGAAATCTTGAGCGAACTCAATAGCAAGACGGGTTTTGCCAATACCTCCAGGCCCCAACAATGTCAGCAACCGGCATTGCGGATCATCAAATCGATGCTTGATCGCCGCCAGTAAGTCACGGCGACCGACAATTGGCCGGGATGGACGCGGCAGCTGCCCTACCCCGGCAATCGACACATCAGTAGTCGACGAGGTTGTATCGTCCGATTGCCCTGTCTCATTATCGATCAATGGCTGATCGCGGGGGGCGTTCGCGTGAATTGTCCGATACAACTCGTAAATTTCAGCCCCGGGTCGTGCTCCAAGCCGTTCAGCCAACAACTGCCGATATGTTTCGTATTGCCGAATCGCATGGGAGCGCCGCCCCATCGACTGGTACAACATCATCAGTTGGCGGTTCGCCGCTTCATCGGTTTCGTCGATCTGTACCCAGCGCTGCGAGAACCACAGCCGGGCATCCGTGTCGTTTACGGTTTCAGGATGCTCAAGCGCAACTTGAACCAGGCTTAACATCCGGTTTCTGAAAAGTTCGCGGTGATGACGCAGCCAGTCGTCCAATTCAGGGGCGTCACGAACCGAAAATCCCTCGAGAAATTCCCCCCGATACAACTCCAATGCTGCGCGAATTCGTGGCAGCGTCGCCTGGCCAGCGTTGGCGGCCACCGACAAGACCAGGTTGGTATCGACCCGCGATATGACGGCCGGTTCAATCCAGACACTGTCGTTATCGGTGCGCAACAGACCGGACAACTGTTGCCGCAAGCGGCTTAGCGTGAGGCGCAAATTTGCCCTGGCGGCAGCCTCAGCGGACCCAGCCCACAACATGCTCGCAATCTGGCTGCGTCGCAGGCGATTCGAATCGGCCAATAGCAACAAGTAGATCAGCGCCCGCGGCTTCTTACCCAGGCGGGTGGTCAGGTCAGCCCCCTGAAACAACATCGACGGGGCGCCAATCAGACTTGCGATCAACCGCTGGTCGATTGGCACGACGTTTGATCGATGCCCGGACTCGGCCAGCCCTTGCTGAAGGCCCTGACTGCTTTGCGACATTGGCGACACGGGCCGACCCACCGGCTCTATCACATGGTCTCTCCCTCTGAATGTGATGAGTTAGCCGCATGCTCCTGCCGCGAACTCAGAACCATTGTGACCGGGATACCCCGGGCTCACAACACCTATAACGGCAGGCTACCCGGTGTTGATCGACCCATTTGGGTAGTCATTGGGCAGTCGTACAGTAGTCGTGGGGCGGTTAAAGGGGTAAACGTCAGTTGGCAGGGTTTGACAAGTCTTATCTGGGAACTCTACCTGGGTGCCACTGTATCGCGAAAAATGAGCTCGGTCGGTAATCGTTCTGAAACTGGCACTTCATGGCCAGCCAGTCGGTCAAGTAAGCGGCGCCCGGCGCATCGACCGATGTCATCCGATGGTAATCGGACCGTACTCAATGCCGGCGTCACTGCCGCCGCCATTTCAATGTCATCAAAGCCAACCACTGATAACTGGCCGGGCACCACAATCTCACGAATCCGGCATTCCTGGATTGCGCCGATGGCCAGCACATCATTAGCGCAAATCAATGCGGTAAAACCCGGTGCCCGCGCCAGCAGGCGAGCCAGGGACTGCCGTCCATTGATCAGGGCAAATTCGGCATATTCGATTCGATCTTCAGGCAATCCGATTTTTTCTTCCCGCAAAGCATCGCGCACGCCCAGCAAGCGATCACGGGCCCGGTCATTGGTGGTTACCGTGCCGGCAATGACGGCAAATTCGCGGTGACCCAGCGAGGCCAGGTGGCTAGTCATCGCACCGGATGCCCGGCGGTGATCCACACCCACGTTGTAGTGGACACTTCCAGGATCTGCCAACCAGGTGAGCTCGTAGGGAACCCCAGACTGCTCGAGCAGCTCAAAAATTTCCGGATGGTGCTGCAATCCGACCAACACCATGCCATCGACACCACGCTCCAGCAGGCGACGCACAGCATCCAGCTCACCCAGTTCGTCATACAAGTGGGTCGCCAACAGCAAGGTATAACCGGCAGAATTCAATTCTTCCGATAGCGCACGCGTACCCGTCGCAAAAATTGGGTTGTCAATGGGCGGAAAGACCGCGCCAATAGTGCGGGTTCGCTGCGACGCAAGAGCGCGGGCGGCACCGTGGGGAACGTATCCAAGCGCTGACACTGCCGCCCTGACCTTTTTCAACGTGTTATCGCGAACCAACTGCGGGCTGGAAAGCGCGCGTGATGCCGTCGCCAGCGAAACGCCCGCCTGCCGGGCGACATCAACCAGTTTAACCGGTTGGGGGCGGCGCGCCGGGGGAGTCATATTGCTGCCTGGCTGAGCTTTATCGGAATCATGCCGGCAATGTACACCGAGCCCCTGGACCACAATCGGATCGCGCTGGCGCGCAGTCATGCTGCGTTGCAAATTGACCCGTCAATCGCTTCGCGGTAGATTAATGAAAGCGCTTTCATTTCGAAATCGCAATGGAGGAGACACACATGAAATTAATTAATTGGCTGGCCGGCCCAACAGGGCTCGTCAAAAAAAGCCTGATTGCCGGCGCTGTAGGTGCAGCAATGGTTTCGGGCGCAGCAGTCGCTGCAGACAAAGCGGTGAAAATTCGCGTGCAATCAGTCATCCCAACCAGTGCTGACGAAGTTGTCATGCTCAAACAGTTCGGCGACGACGTAACCGCGCTAACCAATGGCACGGTTACCTTCGAAGTGCTGCCCGCCGGCGCGGTTGTACCCGTTGCAGAAACGCTTGATGCCGTTGACAAAGGCTTGATCGAAGGCGGATTCGCATGGACCCATTACTGGTCTGGTAAACATCCGGCTGCGATGTTGTTCGGATCACCCTCTGCCGGCGCCGGTGTTGGCATGGATAACTTTGCCTGGGTGTCATGGTTCCTGGATGCCGGCGGTAAAGAGTTATACGATGAGCTCTGGAAAGAAATGAAGGTCAACGTCAAAGGCTTCATTTTGCAACCAGTTGGCCCTGAGGCCCTGGGTTGGTTTAAAGAGCCGATCAAAGACATGGCAGATTTCCGCAAACTGCGCTTCCGTACCCCACCAGGCATTCCGGGTCAGATTTATAAAGACATCGGCATTGCTTCGGTCGCCATGGGCGGCGGTGACATTCTGCCGGCACTGGAAAAAGGTACGATTGACGCGGCTGAGTGGTGCTGCCCGAAACCCGACATGACATTCGGCTTCCAGAAGGTTCTTAAGCACTACTACCTTCAAGGTCTGCACCAGAATATCGTAAACGCAGACTTGTACATCAACGGTGACGTTTACAACAAGCTGTCTGACGGCCAGAAGAAAGCGATTGAAGTAGCAGCGAATGCGTCACTGATGAAAACCGTTGCCTACCGAATCAGCGAAAACGGCAAAGCGTTGAAAGAGCTGACCGAAAAGCACGGTGTCCAGCTGCACGACACACCGGCTGAATACTTTGAAGCTTATGGTGCAGCCGCACTGAAGAGTTTTGAAAAGAATGCCGCAGAAAATGCATTCTTCAAAAAAGTATGGGACAGCCAGAAAGAGTTTGCTTCGTACGCCATTCCGTTCTGGGCAGGCGCACAGAAGTCAAATGCCAGTATTGGCGCCGCGTACGCCGAAACACTGAAAAAGAAGAAGTAATTAGTGTAGTAATGCAATAAAGCCAACCGGTACCCCGAACGCGGTATACCGGTTGGCAAACGCATATTCGGGCGATCCGACCAAGGCGCCTGAACCGGCGACTGCGTATGCCCGATCCGGTAGATGGTCACCCACTCTTCAACCACGCCGCAACCACGGATAGCCTGATGTCGAACGAACCAATTTTTGCCGATGAATCGATTGCGACTCGGCGCTCAGATAATGTTGCCGATTTGCCCGACGACTTGCCGTTTCGACGACTCGTTATTGCTATCGACACCCTTAACTTATGGGTTGGAAAAATAATCGCATGGCTGATTATTCCGCTGATATTTGCGATGAGTTATGAAATTTTCATGCGCAAAGTCTTTATCGCACCAACCGTCTGGTCGTACGACGTCAGTCGCATGCTGTACGGCGCTATGTTTATTCTGGGCTCTGCCTACGGATTACTAAAAGGCATTCATATTCGCTCGGATTTTTTGTATCGGAACTGGTCGATTCAAACCCAGGGCAAGGTGGATACTTTTCTGTATATCTTTTTCTTTATTCCCAGCATGATCGTATTTCTTTATGTCGCGGGAAACTGGGCATGGGAAGCCGTCGACCGAGCCGAGCGCGGTATGGATTCGTCATGGATGCCGCTACTCGGGCCAATAAAATCCTGCCTGCCGATTGGCATCTTGTTGCTGCTGCTGCAGGGCATTTCCGAACTGGTGAAGAGCTGGTACGCCGCCACCCGGGGAAACTGGCCAAACCAGGTGCCCTACGACCCGGAATCTAACCCTGAGCTGCAGGAGTAGGCGATATGACACCAGAAATCATCGGCATGTGCATGATCGGCGCAATGCTGTTCGGCATTTTTATTGGCTTTCCAATATCGTTCACCCTGATTTTCCTGGGCCTGACATTTGGCTACTGGGGTTTTGGTGACCTCGTTTTTTACCTGATGACCGTCCAGTTTTACGGGACGATGATGGAGCAAACCCTGGCTGCGGTGCCGTTGTTTGTTTTCATGGGCATCATGATGGAACAAGCCAACCTGATGGAGCGATTATTTAACTCGATCCAGCAACTGCTTGCCCGGGTTACCGGTTCGCTGTACCTGGCCGTGGCTTTTGTCTCGACTGTATTTGCAGCAGCTACCGGTATTGTTGGTGCGTCGGTCACTATCCTGGGCATCATGGCGGGAAAGCCAATGATTCGCTCGGGCTACGATGTACAACTGTCTTCCGGGCTGATTGCTGCCGGTGGCACCCTCGGCATTCTGATACCGCCGTCAATTATGCTGGTGGTCATGGGCCCGGTACTCGAAGTACCGGTAACAACCTTGTTCGCTGCCGCCATTGTGCCGGGCATTTTGCTGGCCACCTTATTTACTGGCTACGCAATGATTCGCTGCTGGATCAACCCAAGCCTGGGCCCACCGCTGGCTGTGGCAGACCGGGTACAAGGCACGGGCGCCTTGTGGGCCGAATTTTTCCTTGGCCTGGTGCCTCCGGCCGGCCTGGTGATGGCGGCCCTGGGCAGCATTATCCTTGGCTGGGCAACCCCAACGGAAGCGGCCGGTGCCGGGGCTTTTGGCGCCCTGGTGATGTCCGCCTGCTACGGCAAGCTCACGTGGCCCAACCTGAAAGATGCCACGATTAAAACTCTGGAAATCTCGGTGCTGATTCTGTTCCTGGTGGCGGCATCAAACTTTTTCGGTGCAGTGTTCTCACGGCTGGGTACGCCAACCATGTTGACCGAGTTATTACTCGACCTGGATCTGAACCGCTATGTAATCCTGGCCATGATCATGGCACTGATTTTCCTGCTGGGCTGGCCGCTGGAATGGGTGCCCATCGTACTGATTGTGGTGCCTTTCCTGATTCCGCTGATTACCAAGCTGGGCTTCGACCTGACCTGGTTTGGCATTTTAGTGGCGGTGAATTTGCAGACCGCCTGGCTATCGCCACCGGTAGCATTGTCCGCATACTTCTTAAAGGGGGTAGTGCCGGAGTGGCCGCTAAGTGATATTTACAAAGGCATGTTGCAGTTCATGGGGTTGCAACTGTTTGCGCTAATCATGATCATCAGCTTCCCCGATATTGCCCTTTGGCTTCCCAGGTATATGTATGGCGAATGAAGTCGTAGCAGACTATGTTGTTGTTGGTGGCGGAACCGCCGGCTGTGTATTGGCGAACCGCTTGAGTGCCAACGGAAAGTATTCAGTCGTTATGCTCGAAGCGGGCCCTAAAGATAACTACATCTGGATTCACATTCCGATTGGTTATGCCAAAACCATGTTTCACCCGGTTTATAACTGGCGCTTCGAAACCGAGCCTGAACCACACATGAACGAACGCAAGGTGTACTGGCCGCGGGGCCGGGGCCTGGGCGGTTCTTCGTCAATAAATGGTCTGGTTTATATCCGCGGTCAACACGAAGACTATGACCGCTGGGCAGAACTGGGTAACAAAGGCTGGGGTTTCAAAGATGTGTTGCCCTATTTTAAGAAGCTGGAAGACAACGTTCGCGGCGCGGACGAATTGCACGGGGTTGGCGGGCCAATCGCCTGTTCGGACATCGGAAAGAAATCAGAATTAATCGAAGCCATTATTGCCAGTGGAAATGAGCTCGGCGTACCGCGTAATGACGACTTTAACGGGCCCACCCAGGAAGGGGTCGGATACTTTCAGCTTTTTACCCGTAACGGCCTGCGCTGCAGCACTTCGGTTGGCTATCTCAAACCGGCGCGGCATCGCAAAAACCTTGAGGTTTTAACCGACGCCCATGCTACCCGCCTGATTATTGAAGGTGACGACTCAAAACGGGTGACCGGGGTTGAGTTCAATCACAAAGGGGTAGTCCGGTCTGTTAGCGCGAATCGTGAAGTTGTGTTGACGGCAGGTGCTTTGCAGTCACCACAATTGCTTATGCTCTCGGGGGTCGGCCCGGCGGAGAATATTCGCGAACACGGTATTAACGTGCGGCACGAACTTCCAGGGGTTGGACAAAACCTGCAGGATCACTTGCAGTTTCGCCTGATTTACAAATGCAAGAAACCGATCACCTTAAACGACGACTTGTCCTCTTGGTGGCGAACTGCACAGATGGGGGTCAGTTGGTTTTTTAAGCGCAACGGGCCAATGGCAGTCGGCATTAACCAGGGAGGCATGTTTACCCGTGTAATGCCAGAGTCAAAAACTCCAGACATCCAGTTTCATTTTGCAAATCTGTCCGCCGACATGGCAGGCGCCAAACCGCACACTTTTTCTGGCTTTACTTTCAGCGTATGCCAGCTCCGGCCTGAGTCGCGGGGCGAAGTCAAACTAAAGACTGCTGATCCACTGAAACCACCTGCAATGCATGCGAACTATCTGAGCGTTGACTCTGACCGCCAGTGCGCGCTTGCTTCGATTCGTTTCGCCCGCAAGCTGGCCAATACCGATGCGATGAAAGACTACACCCTGGGTGAGTATTTGCCGGGGGAGCAAGTGTCTTCGGATGAAGAAGTTCTGGCATTTGCGCGCCAGTATGGCGCCACTATTTTTCACCCGGTAGGTACGTGCAAAATGGGTAACGATTCAATGGCCGTGGTTGACAATCGCCTACGAGTGAACGGCATCAGCAACTTGCGGGTTGCCGATTGCTCAATAATGCCCACCCTGGTTTCAGGCAACACCAGTGCGCCAGCAGCAATGATTGGCGAATACGCCAGTGACCTGATGCTGCAGGACGCGGAATCAAGCTAAATCAGGCCTTTGCCCTAAACCCCCGACCTTGATCAGGCACCAATTTTGTCAACAATGACGCGGGCCCTTTCCAATGAAATGCTGAGCATGGCGGCAATCTTTTCAAGGTCGTGAATAATTTCGGGGTGGCTCCAGCCACTTTCGAGGTGACGACCCATGCTAATGCCCAGCTGCACGCTAAGTACCTGCCGATCAACTTCGAATGCCGGGTCGGCAAGGCGTTGCATCAGGCGCGGCATCTGCCAGCGGGCGAGTAATTCGCGGGTCAGCTGCGGTAAGCTAAAGCCCAGCACCTGACGCTGTGCGTCAAGCGATGGCACCCGCGGGGGGCCGCGTCGGATCTGACCAATCTGCTCCGCCTGTTTCGGCCAGTACTGCCAAAGCAAGATTTCGGCGAAATCGTTTACCAGGGCAGTTTCGTAGACCACCGAACAATCCGTGTCATTACGCTGAGCCGCCAGTCCCATCGCGAGATTTGCCGCACGCTGCGAACGAAGCATGACTTGTCGAATCGCGGCCAACGCATCCGGATAAGCGGACAACTCTTCCTCAATTATTTTTGTCTTCAGAAAGTGCTCGAAAAACGGCTCCAGCCCCATCCACAATATCGCCGCGGTGACTGTCTCGGGGCGTGTTGCCTGCTTTGCATACGCCATCGGCGCAACACAGGCGAGTACTTTGAGCGTCATCAATGGATCGTTCAACACAACCTCTGACAATTCCTGAACGCTAGCAGCCTCGGTCTTGTGCGCAAGACGCCTGATGATGACCATCGAACGGCGCATCACGGCAACATCACAATCTTGTAAGTTATCCGCCATCGCGATTAATGCTGCAGGCCGTTGTTGAGATTCAACCGTTTCACTTTGAGTGGAATTTACAATTGTCATGTCGCTATCCGGGGCGTTCCTGCACGTTGGTGTTGATATTGATCAACTAATCGCTCGCTTCAAATGCGGTCGGGTCAAATATGGTGCTGTTTTGCACCATCTGAATACTTGTTTTAGCAGATGTAATCAGCAAGACTTCTGTGTATAAACTGACACTTCGTTGCCATTTTGACTCGAAATAACCACTGGTCAGTTTTTCTACAGCGTTAATTCGAGGCAATGAGTTGGCAGACACGCTTAAGGCGTAAAACAAGCTTTATTGCTCTGCGGTGTTTTTCGCATCGAACTATCGAATCAGGGCTATGGTAGGTAAACCTTCACAAACAGCTATTCGTTACAAAGGAACCCAAAGCCGTTGCGCTAATACCAATGAACGTTGTGCCTTGGCGCAAGCAGGATATACGGTAAAGGATGTCATAGCGGTAATTACCGTGATGGGAAGTGCCGTCGGTAAAAAAGGAGCTTCAGATGAACTTGTTTGAGTCGTATCGGGAAACCTATGTACAGGCACGCGACGAAGAAATGTCGCTGATGGATTACCTGGATTTGTGTCGACAAGACCCCATGGCCTACGCGTCCGCTGCTGAACGCATGCTAAGCGCCATTGGTGAACCCGAAGTCGTGGACACCCGCAACGACCCGCGCTTGTCCCGCTTGTTCGCAAACCGAATAATTAAACGTTACCCGGCCTTCAAAGAGTTCTACGGCATGGATGAGGCAATCGCTCAGATAGTCTCTTACTTCAAACACGCCGCCCAGGGCCTGGAAGAACGTAAACAAGTCTTGTACCTACTGGGTCCGGTTGGTGGTGGTAAATCGTCGATTGCCGAGAAATTGAAATCGCTGATGGAACAGTACCCGATTTACGCAATCAAAGATTCACCGGTTAACGAGTCTCCGCTTGGCTTATTTAATCCGCAGCGCGAAGGTGAAGCGCTGGAAAAAGAATACGGCATTCCGACCCGGTATCTGACCGGAATCATGAGCCCCTGGGCAATCAAACGGCTGGCTGAATTCGAAGGCGATATCACTCAGTTTCGCGTGGTTCGAATTCAACCCTCGGTACTTAAGCAAACCGGCATTGCTAAAACCGAACCGGGTGATGAAAACAATCAAGACATTTCGTCCCTGGTTGGCAAGGTTGATATTCGTAAACTTGAGTCGCTCGCACAAGACGACCCAGATGCCTACAGCTACTCAGGAGGTCTGTGCCTGGCGAACCAGGGCTTGCTTGAATTTGTCGAGATGTTCAAAGCACCAATCAAAATGCTGCACCCCCTGCTGACCGCCACCCAGGAGGGCAATTTCAAAGGGACAGAAGGATTTTCTGCAATACCGTTTCAGGGGATGATTCTTGCCCATTCCAACGAGTCTGAATGGCAGAGCTTTCGCAACAACCGTAACAATGAAGCCTTTCTCGATCGGATTTATATTGTCAAAGTGCCTTACTGCCTGCAGGTGTCAGAAGAGGTCAAGATTTATGACAAACTGCTTGCCCACAGTTCGTTATCAGAAGCACCTTGCGCACCTGGAACCCTCGAAATGATGGCCCAGTTTGCGGTTTTGTCCCGTCTTGTTGAACCCGAAAACTCCAGTATTTTCACCAAGATGCGAGTCTATGACGGTGAAACCCTGAAAGATGTTGAGCCGAATGCAAAATCTGTTCAGGAGTACCGGGATTTTGCCGGCATTGACGAGGGCATGAACGGCACGTCAACCCGGTTTGCTTACAAAGTACTGTCCAGCGTCTTTAATTATGATCAAAACGAAGTCGCCGCGAACCCCGTGCATCTTATGTATGTCCTGGAGCAACGCCTGCTTCGGGAGCAATTGCCTGAAGATACACAGCGACGCTATGTTGACTTCATCAAGGGATACCTGAGCCCCCGTTACGCCGAATTTATTGGCAAAGAAATACAAACCGCATACCTCGAATCATATTCAGAATACGGACAAAATATCTTTGACCGCTACGTTACCTATGCTGACTACTGGATTCAGGATGAAGACTACCGTGACCCCGAAACCGGTGAGAGCTTTGACCGTTCGCAATTGAACGGCGAGTTAGAAAAGATTGAAAAACCCGCCGGCATTGCAAACCCGAAAGATTTTCGTAACGAAATTGTAAATTTTGTCTTGCGTGCTCGCGCCAATAACAATGGCAAGAACCCGTCCTGGACAAGTTACGAAAAACTTCGTGAAGTAATTGAGAAGAAAATGTTCTCAAATACTGAAGAGCTACTGCCTGTTATTTCCTTTAGTGCCAAGTCGTCGTCAGAAGATCAGCGTAAGCACGACAGTTTTGTCGCCCGAATGGTCGACAAAGGCTATACCGAAAAGCAAGTCAGGCTGTTGTGTGAATGGTATTTGCGGGTTCGCAAGTCTCAATAGACTAATGTAAAACCTATTGCCAACCCCGATGGCCAACCCAAGTTTGAATTCCAATGACCCATAAATAAGCGCCTGTTGAATTCATTCAGCGCGCCATCAACGTCCTCCAGAGGTATCCGCCGTGTCAGTTGTTATTGATCGCCGACTAAATGATCGCAACAAAAGCGCGTCAAATCGCGAGCGCTTTATGCGTCGCTATAAAGGGCATATCAAAAGAGCTGTCTCTGATATGGTTGCCGACCGCTCTATTCGCGATATGCAGCGCGGCGGCTCGGTCAAAATTCCAACCAAAGACATTAACGAACCGAAGTTGCGCCATGGCGAGGGAGGTGACCGCGAGACGGTATTACCTGGCAATCGCCAATTTAACCCCGGGGACAAATTACGCCGCCCACCTGGTGGCGGCGAAGGCCAGGGGCAAGGTGAAGGCGGAGAAGGGGGGGGCGGCGAAGATGATTTTGTCTTTACCCTGACGCGTGACGAATTCATGAGCATCTTTTTTGATGACCTTGAATTGCCAAACCTGGTTCGTACTTACGTTGGTAACGTTGTTGAGACCAAACCCCAACGTGCGGGCTACACCCGCCAGGGCGCCCCAGTGAATATGTCGGTCGTGCAAACCATGCGCAGCGCTATGGGCAGAAGGCTTGCCCTGGCCGGGCCTTCGAAACGCCGGCTTGGCGAACTCGAGCAACACATACTCAGTAATGAATTGAGCGTAGATCAGCATCAGGAAGCAGTTGAAGAAATCGAAACCCTTAAACGCAAGATTAAGAACGTACCTTTCCTTGACGAAATTGATCTTCGTTTTCGCCATCGAATCATGGTGCCGAAACCGGTCAGCCAGGCGGTGATGTTTTGCCTGATGGATGTCTCCGCCTCAATGGATGAACACAAGAAAGACCTGGCCAAACGTTTTTACACTTTGCTGTATTTGTTCTTGTCGAGAAAGTACGAAAAAGTAGAGGTCATATTTATCCGGCACACAGATGATGCTGAAGAGGTTAATGAGAACGACTTCTTTAACGACCGTAAAACTGGCGGAACAGTTGTGTATTCCGCACTAAAACTGATGCATGAAATTATCGAAGAGCGTTTTCCGTCGAGTGAATGGAATATCTACGGTGCCCAGGCTTCGGACGGTGACGCTTTCGGGGCAGACCCCGAAAAAAGCCGGATATTCCTTGAGGAATCCATCCTCCCCCTTACCCGTCACTTTGCCTATATCGAGGTAACTGAACAACGCCATCTGCGCACGTCGACACTGGGTGCCGCCTATAGCCGGGTGCAGTGCGCCCACTTTGCCATGGTAGAAGTTGAAGAACATCGCCATATCTACCCGGTATTCCGCGAGTTATTCAGTCGTCGGCAGGCGGGGATAGCCGCATGAATACGACAAGCCGCGTACCGGCTTCGCGATTACCGACAAGTCGGCTACCAAGCGGGCCAGACTGGACTTTTGATCTGATCGAGGCCTACGACCAGGCAATTTCTGACATTGCCGTTAATGAGTTTGGACTGGATTGTTATCCGAATCAGATTGAAGTCATTGCATCAGAACAAATGCTCGATGCTTATGCCTCGGTAGGTCTGCCGATCAGCTATCCGCATTGGTCCTTTGGAAAAGAATTTCTCAGCAATGAGCAGTCGTATAAGAAAGGGGCCCGCGGTCTGGCTTACGAGATCGTTATTAACTCGGACCCCTGCATTTCCTACCTGATGGAAGAAAACACAATGGCGCTGCAAGCCCTGGTTATTGCGCACGCGTGTTACGGACACAATTCTTTTTTCAAAGGCAACTACTTGTTCCGGCAATGGACGAACGCAGACGCCATCATTGATTACATGGTATTTGCCCGCAAGTACGTCCTGGATTGCGAAGAACGTTACGGGATTGCCGAAGTTGAAGAAACCCTGGACGCCTGTCATGCGCTTATGGACTTCGGCGTCAACCGTTACCAGCACCCAAAAGCGCTGTCCGCCCAGCAAGAGCTTGAGCGCCAGCGCCAACGCGAAGAATACGCCAGGGAGCAACACGACGAGATCTGGAGCACTTTACCCACACCTGCCGACGAACAAACACCGAGCACTGATGTTGTTTTTCCAACCGAGCCCCAGGAAAATATTCTGTACTTCGTCGAAAAGTATTCACCACGCCTGCCAACCTGGAAGCGTGAGTTAGTTCGAATCGTACGCAAACTCGCTCAGTATTTTTACCCCCAGGGCCAGACCAAGGTAATGAACGAAGGCTGGGCAACGTTTTGGCACTATACGATCTTGAATCGCATGTATGACAAAGGTCTGCTCGAAGACGGCTTGATGTTAGAGGTGCTCTCATCGCACACTAATGTCATCGCCCAACGTGGTTTTGATCAACAAGGTTACTCCGGGATTAATCCGTACGCCCTGGGCTTTGCCATGTTTATCGATTTGCGAAGAATTTGCGAGAAACCGACTGATGAAGACCGGCAATGGTTTCCCGATATTGTTGACACCGACTGGAAAAAAACGCTGGACTTCGCAATGCGCAATTACAAGGACGAGTCTTTTATTGGTCAGTATTTGTCGCCTCGTCTGATTCGTGAATTCCGCTTGTTTGCCATTGCCGATTACGAGGAGCATGAATTTCTGGAAGTCGACAGTATTCATAATGAGATCGGCTATCGGGAGATTCGTAAGCTGCTGGCCCAGCAATACAATCGCGATAACTTGTTACCCGACATCCAGATTACGCGATTCAATCGCGATGGCGACCGCGGGCTGACACTGACTCATACCCAGCACCGCGGACGACCATTGGCCAGGCAGGCTGATGAAGTTCTGAAACATCTGCAACGTTTGTGGGGGTTTAAAGTCCGCCTGGACACAGTGAGTGAAAGCGGCAACGCTATACATTTTCAGGAGCTAACTGAGTAAGTTTTCCCGGATGAGTGCGGGTTTGAACCCGGCATCCGCCTAAGGCCGCAGTACAATGGGTGATGAGCAATGATCACGACCCCGACCAGGCACCCGAACTTGCTGATGCCCACGGCGAGTATGAGGGTGAGGACATCATGAGCGGCGTTCTTAGCATCGACGTCGTGTCGGACGTAGTTTGTCCCTGGTGTTTTGTGGGTAAGCGGCAACTCGAGCAGGCTTTGGACATGCGCCGGGCTCGCTATCCGGGCGAACCCGAGCCGCTGGTGAATTGGCATCCGTTTCAGTTGAACCCTGATATGGCCGCCCATGGGCTACCCCGGGCTGATTATTTGCAGGCCAAGTTCGGTGATGCCTCCGGTGGGTCCGCCTATGACAGCGTTCGCGCCGCCGCGCAAGCCGTTGGGTTAAGCCTGGCGCTGGAGCGTATTGAACGCCAACCGAACACGGTACTGGCTCATTGCCTCATAGCCATGACCCAGGCAGAGTCACAAAACGCAATTGTCGAAGCCTTGTTCGAGGCGTACTTTAACCAGGGGCTCGATCTCACCCGTGAAGACGTTTTAATCGACATCGCCCGCGCCTGTCAGATGCCCGAGCCTGTCATTGAAGCCGCCTTGCACGACCAATCGGTACAACATGCAGTTGTCCAGGCTGACGGACAGGCTCGCCAATTTGGGGTCAGTGGCGTTCCGTTTTTTATTTTTAATCAGCAACTTGCTGTCAGCGGAGCAGCGGGCGCACAAACCCTACTGGCCGCAAGCGAAAAAGCCATGGGAAACGCCGGCGCGCCGGAATCACCTAATGCCTTGCATTGATCGGCCCGGCATTAATCTGCAGTGCGCCGTTACGAGCGAACTGATCTCAGTAGGACTTTACCTGGCCCAGGACTTTTTCTGCAATATACGACAATACGAGTTGCGGACTAACCGGAGCAATTCGCGGTATTAAAGATTCGCGCAGGAACCGCTCGACATGGTATTCCTTGGCGTATCCCATGCCACCGTGAGTCATGACTGCGGTTTCACAGGCATGGTAGCCAGCCTCGGCTGCCGCGTATTTAGCCGCATTGGCATGATGACCACATTCCATACCATTGTCGTAAGCCCATGCCGCCCGATAGACAAGCAGTTCAGCCGCTTCCAACTCGACCCAGCGCTGAGCCAGTGGATGCTGAATCCCCTGGTTCTGACCAATTGTCCGGCCAAAAACCTGGCGCTCACGCGCATATCGGGATGCACGGTCCAGGGCCACCTGACCCAGGCCAACGGCTTCGCCGGCAAGCAGAATCCGCTCGGGGTTCATGCCGTGCAAAATGTATTCGAAGCCGCGACCCTCTTCACCAATTCGGTCTTCGGCCGGAATTTCGTAGTTATCGAAAAACACCTGGTTAGAGTCAACCGGCTTGCGCCCCATTTTTTCGATCTCGCGAACCTCCACCCGGGAGCGATCTAGTCGGGTGTAGAACAATGACAAACCACGGGCTGGTGAATCACCACGTGCTTTTAAGTCTTGCGCAGACGAGGTTCGTGCCAGCAACAACACCCGGTCGGCGACTTGTGCCGTGGAGATCCAGATTTTCTGCCCGTTCACAACGTATACATCACCCTCGCGCCGGGCGAAAGTTTTCATGCCAAGCGTATTCAGCCCGGCGTCTGGCTCGGTGACAGCAAAACAGGATTTCTCCTTGCCGGCAATCAACGGCGGCAGGAAGCGCTGCTTTTGCTCGTCAGTGCCAAAGCGAACCACGGGATTCAAGCCAAAAATATTCATATGGATTGCCGACGCGCCCGACATGCCGGCACCCGAACGGGCGATTGCATGCATCATCAGCGTGGCTTCGGTAATGCCGAGACCGGAGCCACCAACCGATTCAGGCATTGCAATACCGAGCCAGCCACCCTCAGCGCAGGCCTGATGAAATTCGAACGGGAAACCACCGTCACGATCAAGCCGTGCCCAGTAATCGAGATCAAATTCTTCGCAAAGGCGGCTAACGGCGTCACGCAGCGCTTGTTGGTCTTCAGTCAGTGCAAAATTCATGGCCACACTTTGACATAAATGCCGCATTATCTGGGGCCAAAATTTCGTAACCGAGAATTATTGTGACAAAGAACACCAAAAACCTTAGCCCAGCCTGGTGTGATGTTGTGTCATTTGCCGCTGCGAATGAATGCCCCTGGGCAAAGGATCCAACAGATGACGGGGCAAGCTGGGGCATTCATCTTAAAGACCCCCCGCCGCACAATCGTTTGCTGGGCCCCGTTTTTAAACGCGGACCGGCCAGTGGCATTGTTCAGGTCGCCGGCAAGACGTGCTGCGAATGGGGCGAGCCCGATCGTGCCGACATGACGTTTAGTGTGACAAAAACCTATCTTGCGCTGGTGGCAGGCGTTGCCTTTGATCAAGGCCTGATACCAGACCCTGACGAAGCGGTTTATCTGCGTGTGCCAGGCCTGGGATTCGATGATGAACACAATCGCGCCGTTACCTGGGCTCAGTTATTGCAATTCACCAGTGAATGGCAAGGCAGCTGTTTTGGCGTTCCGGACTCGGTAGACCATCACCGTCGGGCGGGATTCCAGGGTGAACCGGCTCCGGGTACGCCACCAAAGGGAACCGAACGACAACGACAGCAACCCGGCAGCTTCTGGGAGTACAACGATGTTCGCATCAACCAGTTTGGGTTGGCACTTTTGCATTTGTTCAAAAAGCCGTTACCGCAGGTGCTGGCTGAATCGATTATGGAACCACTCGGGACATCAGATACCTGGCGCTGGCATGGCTATGACAATAGTTGGGTAAGCATTGACGGCGTCAAAATGCAAAGTGTTCCAGGGGGTGGCCACTGGGGCGGCGGCATGCAGATTTGCGCACGCGATCAGGCCCTGGTCGGCGAATTGATGCTCGCCGGTGGGCGGCACGGCAACCGCCAACTGGTTAGCGAACAATGGATTTCGCTCATGCGGACACCGTGTGCGATTGCACCGTTTTACGGATTCTTCACCTGGCTCAACCAGGGCCCGCACCCACTGGTGAACGCCTCACCAGAAAGCTTTTTTGCCCTGGGTATCGGCGGACAAACCGTCTGGCATGATCCGACGCGACAGATGGTTGCGGTTTTCCGATGGACCGACGTCTCTGCTCTTGATGAGTTAATGGGCCTGGTAAATAAAGCACTGGCCTAGCAGGCCAGCACGTATTTGCAGCACGCATTCGATTACACCGGGTCCCAGCAAAAGACATCAGCGGAACGATCCAGCGGTGCAAAGGACGCACGCAGGGTCGGGATGCAGTGACTGCCAACACTTTCCGGGGTCCAGCCTTCTGAACGGTGAACGGTTCGAACCGGTCGGTTCTGGCTGAACAGGAAAATCTCGTTGGCCCGTACCCCAAATATTTGACCAGTAACATCAGCCGCACCGTCGGACATCAGGTAAACAGCCAACGGGGCTATCTTGGCTGTCTCCATCCGCTTCATCCGTTCGACACGTTCTTTTTCCTCCGGCGTATTGGTCGGGATTGTCCCAATCAACCGGCTCCACGCAAACGGTGCGATACAGTTAGAGCGCACACCAGAGCGGGCCATATCCAGGGCGATACATTTGGACATTGCAGCCATGCCAAGTTTGGCCGCTGCATAATTGGCCTGCCCAAAATTGCCAACCAGGCCGGATGTTGACGTCATATGAATATATGCACCGGACTCCTGATCTCGCAGGTAGTTGGCGGCAGCCCGTGACACAAAGAAAGACCCGTTCAGATGGACATCGATCACTGAGCGCCACTCTTCTTCATTCATCTTAAAGAACATGCGGTCACGAAGAATGCCGGCATTGTTAATCACACCATCTATTTGCCCGTAGACGTCCATTGCGGTTGCGATAATCTGATTGGCCGACTGCCATTGCGCAACACTGTCGGTATTGGCAGTTGCCTCACCACCGGCGGCCCGAATTTCATCAGCAACGGCCTGGGCCGGCCCTTTGTCGGCGCCTTCGCCACTGGCGGATGTTCCAAGATCATTCACAACAACACGGGCGCCTGCCCGCGCCAGCGCCAATGCAAAGTCCCGGCCAATGCCATTGCCTGCGCCGGTCACTATGATTACTTTTCCCTCGAGCATTGCCGCCATGTTTTTCTCCAGTTTGGTCAGACCGTTGTCGGCGCTAACTATAAACCAGGGGGGCGGGTTGTTATCGACAGGGCAGGTATTAATTCAGCCAGAATTTTCTATACAAAACGATAGAAATGATTACCGTCACGAAACGATTGATTATCCAGGACGTGGCGTATTAGGTTGGCGTGCAGCATCGCGCGTCCAACGACGATCGCCTCTTCACGCGACACGCCGGCCTTGGCCGCAACCCAGTCAACAACTTCACGGCCGCTGAAGCACATTGGGTAATCGACAAACCAGCGTCGGCGCACACCGGGAATGATGCCGTCTTCACCGTGCATTTCATTCGTCAGGTCACGCACAGCACTGACCGACAAATCAGGCAAGGTCTCTTGCTCATTGGTGTTGCCAATGACGTAGAACAATGGCGCATCTTTGAAGTCGTGCTCACCATTGGCATGGGAAATCAGTTCCAGGGCAAGCAAGCGCTGGCCAATGCGAATTGCCTGCAGTCGGCCAATATCAAATTCATCCGTGAGCAGATCAACGAGTTCGGAGCCAAGGAAAGTGTCTGGGTAGCGCCTGAGATGATAAAAGCGGTCGCGAATTTCGAGCCGTCCCGACTCGGCGATCAATTTCATCAGTGACGATGATTGTTTTATGGCCGGGCGTTCATTCGAATCCAGCCAGTCGCTGCGCATCAGTTCGCTCATGGCAGCCATTAGCCGGGCTCCGCAACATATTCCGCCTTACGTGCGATTGGTTCAACACTGCTTGCCTGTCGGGAGGGTTTTCCGGTTGACGAGTGCAGGTCGGACAGACCGGGAAAATCAGTGCCGGCAATCACGGCGCCTGGCGCTTGGGCACTGAGTGTTTTCGACACGGTGGCACCTGCGTCAGATTGGTAACGGGCCTGAGACCGGTTCTCTGCCAACCAGGTATAAAAGTCGGGGATCGGCATAGGCCTGGCCATAAGGAATCCCTGGATAGCATTGACACCTTGCTGAATCAAAAACCGGTGCTGACTGACTGTTTCCACACCTTCGGCGATGGAACGCACTCCAAGGCGCCCGGCTAAATCAACAATGGCGCTTAGCACAGAACGCTGGACCGACTCCGAATCTATTGCACGAACAAATTCGCGATCTATTTTCAGCATATCAAACGGCATTGTGGTCAGTAGCGCCAGCGAACTTTGTCCCGTACCAAAGTCATCTATCGCGATTCGATAACCCCGGCGCCGCAATTCAGACAGGGTTTGCCGGCTGCCGGCATCGAGAACGTCGCGCTCAATAATCTCCAATACAACGTTTTCGCCTGGCAACGATTCCTGATCGAAGATTCTGTCCATTTCATCGGCAAACCCGCGCCGACGTAACTGACTGGCGGTCACGTTAAAGCTAAAGTACAAATCAGGGTTTTCTTTAACCAGGGCAGCGAGCCGGTCGCGCGCCTTGGTCATAATCAACACGGTCATTGAGTCGATCAAGCCATTGCGTTCGGCAATGTCGATAAACTCTATTGGTGCGAGCAGGCCACGAACCGGATGCTGCCAACGCATGAGAATTTCGCCTCCAACGCAACGCCCGCTATTACATTCGACAATTGGCTGAATAACCGGTTCGAACTGCCGCTTGACCAGCGCAAGCTTAATTCGAGACAAGGTGCTGGCCCGATGCTCCAGAATCAGGTTAATCCTGGCAATGACAAGTGCCGCAACTAACACTGACAGCAACAATGCGGCCAACAGGTACCGCCAGACACCATCGATGACGTCTGACTTGCGTGCCGAAGCACGCACGGTTACGGGCATCGATTCGCTGTCTTTTTCAACTGTCAATAGATCTTCGCTTTGGAAGAATCCGTAGGGTTCGTCCCAGCCGGTGTCAAGCAGTGAGCCGCCATCCCAGGACTTGACCTTAATTGTGGCGATACCTGTTTTGTCACGTAACCCCAGCAGATCCCGAATCAGGTTGCCGGGTATCTGGGCTGCGATGCGGCTACGAAGGCCTACCTCGCTTATCAGCAAGACGTCATTGCTGGCATCGGTCACAACCAAAAGTGTGATCGGGGCAATATTGCCACTGCCTTTCTGAAGCAGCATCTGGGCGGCGGGGTCACCAATACCACTGAGCGGAGAACACACGGACTGGCGGTCGTTGGTCAGTGCGTAGAATCGGCGCGCGATCGCACTGTCCATACTGGACTTGACCAGGCTCTCAATTACCGTGCCATCACATTCACTAATATCCAGGACACTAAGCGCCTGCATTTCTTCAAGAGCAGAGCCAAGTAATAAATCAAAGCTCGCCACCCTGGCATTGGCCTGGCCGGTTAGCTCGGACTTAAGGTCTGAATAATAAATACTCAGGGTCGCCGCCGTGCTAACAATCAGGGCGAGCAGGCAAACCAGGAGCACACCCGGCACCGACAGCTTCGGAACAAGGAGATCCGTTGAGCTGTGACCATTGGACTCACCCTGGGGCGACTCTTGATGATTTCGCCAGTTGCGGGCCCAATAAAGGAGATTTGAGATAGTCCGGTGCACCCTGTCAGTTTGCGGGACGCCCCTACCCGCACGTTGGCAGATCAGACAAACGTAGTGAGATGTCCCGTCAACGGCAACACGCAGACGAAAACACACAACATATCGCAACACGATGCGACCCGAATTAGCCCGACGTTGTATGCGGCATACTATATGCTGAAATTCGCAAGCTATCGCGTAAGCTCTCGCCACACTGTTTGACCCTGCCGCTATGCCCCCTGTGCCATCAAGCCTTTGTTATGCCCTGCAAAAACTACTGGCGGCAATCCGAGCGGGTTTTGCAATGCGACTGCTGATCACTGTGGTGATTGGGGCTATCAGTGTGAGCCACGTCAGCGCACAATCGCCCGATTCCCTGATCCTGCAACTGGACAACGACGAATTTGCCGGATTGAACAAGCGGGACCGCTGGTATAGCAGCGGTGCCCGCATTTTGGCGATACGCGATGGCAGCTCACCCCTGGCCGGTGACTCAGCGGCCGCTCACTGGGCGTGGAAAGTCCGTCGCACCTGCCCCGCTGCCGCCCACGCAGCCGCTCAGCCGGGCACTAGTCATGTCAGTATTGGGCAGAATATTTATACTCAGGATGTCCGCGACCGGGCCGTGCCAGTGGCCAACGACCGACCAATTGCAGCCTACTTGTACGCCACTTTGGGCAACCGGCTACAAACCCAAGCCGGTGATGTCAGTCTGTCGGCAGAATTGGGGGTTACCGGCCCAGCCGCCCTGGGCGAGCCAATTCAAAACGGCCTGCATTCAGTGCTCAGGGTTGATCGGGTGCCAGCATGGTCGTACCAGGTTCGTCCGCGGCTCGGTCTGAACCTGCACTTTGGCTGCCTGGGTCGAAGTCGATTCGATTTTGGCAGCCTGCTAACCCAATACTCGGTTTCGGTGGGCACTACCATGGCGCAGGCAAGCATTGCCGGCGCTCTGGCGTTTGGGCCGGGGCGGGCAACCGCCGTGATGCCAGCCGACGCAAGACTGATTATTCCAGGTAGTCATCCCGGCAAATTCTGGTCAGCGGTTATCGGTTTGCGCGTGAACTGGGTCGGCTACGACGCCCTTCTTGATGGCGACACTTATCGCTATCAATCCGGAGTCAACAGCCGCCAACTGACCGCACAATTTTTCGCCGGCATCAGCTTTAACATCTGGAAAAACTGGCGTCTTGAATATGTGTTTACGCAGCGTAGTCACGATTTTGACGGACCGGGTGTGGCGGCGGCTAATTACGAGGCGCAACAAACCGGCACCCTCAGCCTGCGGATTCCACTGCAATAGTCACAGGCTTCAACACGAAAGAATAACCGCGCCAACAAAAACGACGCCACCAGGGCGCCGGAAAGGACTATGACGAAAAAGTCCGGGGTCAGAGAACTAAGAGCGGTCTTTGCCTTTTTTGCGTGATTCCATTCGCTCAGTCAGCTTGGCACGTTGTTCAGCGGTCAGTATTGCGCGCATGTCGAACATCATCTTTGCCCGGTGCGCAGCCATTTGGGTTGCCAGCCTGCCAACCTCGGCCGCCGCAGCATCGACCTGTTGTTGATTGAACTGATCAGCTGTGCTCAGTGCACGCATCGCCTGCCGGGCAGCCCGCTGCTCTTTCTTCATCTGGCGCATTATTGGTGCGCTACCGTGGCGCAATGCGAATAACTGGTCGCGTTGGGTTTCGCTTAAGTCCAGGCCACGAAACATTCTTTTCATGCCATCGCCACCGCGTTTCCCTTTTTCACCGCGGCTGTATTTGTAGTGCCCGCCACGACGATCGTGATCACCCCAGGAGTCAGAGTTGCGATGACCGCGTACTTCGCGCTCACCGCCCCGTACGTTATCGTCGGCAGTAGCAATCATTAACGGTTGCGAAGTAGAGGTAACCGCGTTAGACAGTGGCGAAAACCCCAGGCCAAGCGCCAATACCGGCACACCGATTGCAGCAGTCAGCAAACGTGAATAAGTCTTTGGTTGAACAGTGGTTGTATTGCTGGTATTCATATGAAACCTCTCTAAAGTTATTCGGAACCAGGCTGAAGCCCGGTTCGAAGATCGGCTTGACGTTATTCGCTCGTCCGATGAATGACAGTGTGACTAATACCGATGCCAAGTTGCGTAAGCATGGCGTAAAGAAGGGTAAAGTAGGCGCCTGCACCTGCGGTAAAGAAAGGTAAAAGGCAGGTTGCCCGGGCTAAATCCACGGAACTTTCAGCTCTTATCACTATCATGAAAGCATGGAACACGTACTCATCATTGACGACGACATCGACCTGAGCCAACTCCTTAAAGAATATCTTGAGGCAGAAGGGCTGCAGGTTTCACAGTGCTTTGACGGACAAAGCGGATCAGTGGCGGCAGTAGCCGACGGGCTGGACATCGTGATTCTTGATGTGATGATGCCGGGCCTGGACGGCATTGCAACCCTGAGAAAAATACGTGAAAGCAGTTCGGTTCCCGTGTTAATGCTGACCGCAAAAGGCGACGATGTTGACCGCATCGTCGGGCTTGAACTAGG
>JBAUID010000121.1:0-7713 GCA_049680625.1 Burkholderiaceae bacterium
ACGGCCGGGTGGTAGGTTAATAGGTTTTATTTTTTTTCGCTGCGCTCTCAACTTTCTTGCCGCCGGCGGAGATGTCCTCGCCAATGCCGGCGATGGTGTTACACGCACCTAGGAAAAACAGCGGAACAATCGCAATTAAGATAATCCGGGTCATAAACACCTCATCGTTAGTTGGTAAGAATTTAAAGCTTAAAGCGCAATCCATCCGCTACGCTGCAATGTCGATTGCAATTACTGACGAAAATCGCCTGCTAATGGCATGATTTTGCTCTCATCGCGGTCTTTTCGCTGCACCGTCTACCGTCAGCTGCAGCGAAACCCCCTATTCACTGCGCAGATGCGTCTGAATTTAGCGACGTTTTTCGAGTAAGGCTGCCGCCACCGGGGGTCTTCAGCCCGGCTTACCAGGCCCGGCCGGCACCCGTCAGTTGCCGACTACCACCGATCAGCGCAGGCTATTCAAGTGGATCGCCGATCGCTATATTCTCTATATCAAATACCCGGTTCCGGGCCACTTGACCCATCAAAATCGAATTGACGGGTGATTGACAGTGGACTTCTTCAGCCAATGCATCTGTTCACCCGTTTTCTCAAGATACTGTCAACGACCGTTTTCGTCGCGCTGCCGTTTTCCCCGGTACACGGTGCCGCTACAGTGATCAGTGCTATTGAGTCAGTGCAGAGTAATTTTTGCCTGACTGTCGAAGCTGGTTCTATGCTGATACCGGCCGCCAACTCACCCTGGATTCGGTAGAACTGCGCAAAGCGGGCTGTACGGGTGGCGAAACAAGTGGTGGGACGTGTAATGTAGTCAGCAATTCGGGTTTTGAAGTCAATACTGCCGGTTGGTATACGAACACAATGCCGATCCTGACAACTCAGGCGGCCGAGGGTAACCAGGCGGCGCGCATCAGCGACGGCTGGATCTCGCATATCACGCCGGTTGTGCCCGGCACAACTTACACGGCCAGTGCACTGGTTAAGTCAGTTGGCAATAGCGGCTGGAGCGGCACTGGTCTGAACTTTGTTGACGGTAACGGTGTCAAGCTTGCGAACGTGGTACAGACGATTCCACCTGGTAATCAGTATGAAACCGTGACCCTAACCGGGTCAGCGCCACCCGGCGCTACGGAGGTGCAGTTTTGGTTTGACGCTGACTCAACCCGGACGACCGATATCGACGCTGTCGACCTCAGGGTAGTCAATTGCACGGATTAGGCAACCCGACTGGGCAGCGATTCGCCACTTAGCCCTGCAAGCAGGTTCTCAGCTGTACGCTGATACATTCCCTGCCGGGCCTCGCGCGTTGCGGAGCCCAGGTGGGGCACGATAATAAGGTTCTGGTGCTGCAACAGGGGATGATCTCTGGGAAGCGGCTCAGGTTCGGTCACATCAAGCGCGGCGCCTGCGATCCAGGTTTTTGTCAGAGCCAGGTGCAGCGCGTCGTGATCAACCACGGCCCCCCGGGCAACATTGATTAAGCAGGCAGTTGGTTTCATTTGCCGCAATTGTTCATGGCTGATCATGGCCCGGGTCTCGGACGTCAGCGGCACGTTCAATGCAACAAAATCAGATTCGGCTAACAAGACTTCCAGGGATACATA
This sequence comes from Burkholderiaceae bacterium, assembly GCA_049680625.1. Taxonomy (GTDB): domain Bacteria; phylum Pseudomonadota; class Gammaproteobacteria; order Burkholderiales; family Burkholderiaceae_E; genus JAUIAI01. The sequence continues at coordinate 1,605 of JBAUID010000121.1, forward strand.
AGCTGCTGCCAGGGCTTGCGCTGAAGGGTCTGGTTTGCGATTGTGATACAGGATACGCATGTCAAAGCCAGCGGCGCGTTTTGCCACCTTTTTGCCAATGGCCCCCATACCCACGATGCCCAGGGTTTTCCCGGTCACGTCCTGACCATGCAAGATACTGGGATTAAAGCTGGTGAACTCCGGGCTGCGTGCGTAACGGTCGCCAATCACAATATTGCGAGCAATAGATAAAATGAGCGCCATTGTCATATCGGCCGTGGCATTGTCAACAAACCCCGGCGTGTTACCCACGCTGATCTTTCTAAGCTGTGCAGCCGGAACATCAAGATGGTCAACCCCAACCCCAAAATTACTGATGATTCGCAAACGAGGCAATAAATCCATCTGCGGTCCGCCAATAAACGGGTGGCCGTAAGTCAGCAAGCCTTCGGCTTGCGTCAGCAGTGCCGGCGGGGTGCTGGCGCCTGCCCACAATTCCACCCGGCACTTATTGGCAATTAAGGCCAACAATGGCGACGGCAGTTCAGCGTCAGTAAGAACAAGAGGTAACAAGACAGGCTCCCGGGGTAAATATCAGAAATCGCGACCAGCAGGGCTCAGCTATTATCAATCCGGTACAAAACTGCCTTCGTAGTTAACCCGAAGCGACTCTGGCTGATCCGCTTTTTCAAGCCAACAATTTCTGACCGCAAGGCAATCCAGTTCGGCGCCCATAAAACACCGGAAAGCGTCTTCAGGTGTACCAACAATAGGTTCACCACGTACATTAAGACTGGTATTGATAATAACCGGGCATCCCGTTTTCTGCTCAAAGGATGTAATCAACGCGTGATAGCGCGGGTTGGTGTCGACATGCACACTCTGCACCCGGGGAGAACGGGCGTCGCCGAGAATCGACCGCCCGCCCAAAGCCCGCGGACCAAACTCCATACGGCCCCACCATCGCCGCGCCGAGAGCGCCACCTGCATCGCCAGAAGCCGGTTGGATCCACAAGCGATCATAATATTTTCTGCGTAACAACCTGCCGTTGGCAACAGTATTAGTAACGCCTTCGATTCATTAACCGAGGCTGTTTACTTTGACCCGGTACACGTCATGCCAGCTGGCAACGAGGCGGTTGCAAAGGCTATGCTGAATAATGCTCTTCAGGCGGATCTTAAAACCAGAGCAAAAGCCGGATGTGGGAAGCAATCTTTACGCTGGGTGCAGGTGATGACAGCCGGGCAGGGTGCCGAGGGTCGTCAACCTGGTCGGCGATTGAAATCGACATTCATTTGCGAGAATGGCAGGTTGATGCCCCCCTATAAATCATTGACAGTCGACAGTTGGCTGTGCAATTGTCGGGATGGGATACAAAAAAAGATCGTTGCAGCTCACAAAAACTTGGGGTTGTAAGCACCCCACAGGAGACATCCATGAAAGGCATTTCAATCGTCCGGTCCGCATGTATGGCGGCCGGCCTGGCATTATCTGCGTATGCCGTGGCTCAGGACAAAGAAATCAATATCGGCGTGATCTACGACTTAACTGGCGCATTTGCCGCCGGCGGTTCGAAAGCGGCCTCGGTCGGCACAGAAATTGCGATCGACATGATCAACGAAAAAGGTGGGGTTGAGGGCTACAAGCTCAAATACCAGCTGGCTGATGCCCAGTCCAAGGCAGACGTTGCAATCAATGAAACCGAACGATTGCTGAACGAGGCCAATGTCGACATGATTATGGGCGTGTTTTCCAGTGCCCATTGCGTCCCGATGGCCGCGAAAGTTGATGCCGCAAAGAAGTTTATGTGGGCCAACGTTTGTGTCTCTTCGGCGGTCTTTAAGGACAAGAACCTGAAGTACGTGTTTCGTGGCCAGGTACACAGTGATCAGTTCGGTGAGGCCTCTTGCCTGTTCATCGCTGAGCATGCCGCAAAACTGGGTAAGGCAGTCAAAGACATCAAGGTCGCAATCATTCACGAAGACGGCCCCTACGGTTCGGGCGTTGCCAGTGGCAATAAAGCCAAGTGTGCTGAGCTCGGCATGCAGGTTGTCCATGAAGAAGGTTATGCCGCCACGTCGACCGACCTTTCTTCGCTCGTCACAAAACTGCGGCGGGCGCGGGCCGACATTATTCTTCATACCGGCTATAACCCGGATATCACGCTATTTCTTCGCCAGGCGAAAGAGTCCGGCTTAAAGTGGAGTGCACTGATCGGTCACGGAGCCGGCTACGGCCAGATCGACAAACTGAAAGAAACCTTCGGCGACGATTCGAACTATATCTTTAACGTCGATCCGGTTGCTGCACAGTTGCTCGACCCGAAAACACTGGCCGCCGGCCTTGGAGACGTCACGGCCGAGATGATCAAACGCTACAAGGCGAAGACCAAGGTCAACGAAGTGCCGCCCCATGTGTCAATGGGATTTAACCAGTCCTGGATCTTCTTCACCGATGTCATGCCACGGGCCATAAAGAAGTATGGCGGTATCGACCCGGAAGCCCTGCGTAAAGCTGCACTGGATACTGATATTCCAGTCGGTGGCACCATCCAGGGCTATGGTGTGAAGTTCAATCCGCCCGGCCATAAAATGGCGGGTCAGAACGCACTGTCCAGTCCGGTTGTGATGCAATACATCGATGGTGAAACCAAGATAGCCTGGCCATCCGCCATTAAAACCACCGACCCGGTGTTGCCGCTGCCTAAGGGACATGCCTACGCCAGGTAACTCCAATGCTCAAAGTTTCTTCGCTGACCAAGCGATTTGGCGGGTTTACAGCGATTGATCAAGTGTCGTTCGAAGTCGAACAGGGCGAGATTCTCGGCCTGATCGGCCCGAACGGATCGGGCAAAAGTACGACTTTCAACTGCATTGCGGGTATGTACGCGCCAAGCGCCGGCACCATTGAATTCGAGGGCAAATCCATTGGCGGCCTGACCGCAAATCAGGTCTGCCATCAGGGTATCGGGCGCACCTATCAAATCCCCCGCCCGTTTCAGAACCTGTCGATTCTTGAGAATGTTGCACTGTCGTCTTACTTTGGACAAAACGGTGCGGTAAGCCGCAAAGTCGCGTGGGAACAAGCGGCCGAGGCCCTCGAGCTGGTTGGCCTGCCAACCGACCGTAATGCCCAGACCGAAGGCCTGGGTGCTGCCGCACTGAAGAAACTCGAACTGGCTCGCGCACTGGCGACACAACCCAGGATGCTGCTGGCAGACGAAAGCCTGAACGGACTGGATCATACCGAAATGGATCAGGCCGCCGATATGCTCGAATCGATTCGCTCGCGCCAGGGCATTACCATCGTCTGGGTCGAACACATCATGGGCGTGCTGATGCGGGTAGTCGATCGGGTGATTGTCCTTGATCACGGTGAAGTGATTTTTAACGGGCTACCCGCCGAAGCCCAGACCGATTCACGTGTCATCGAGGTGTATCTTGGCACCGAAGCTGGCGAACCGGCATGAGGGTCTGATGCTTCAGTTAGAGAACGTCAGCGCCGGTTACGGCAAGTTCCAGGCATTGTTTGATATCAGCATGCAGGTGAACGCCGGCGAAGCGGTTGCAGTAATTGGTGCCAACGGGGCCGGCAAGACGACGCTGCTTCGAGTGATTTCTGGTTTGTTGACACCTGGCACGGGCCGTATGTTGATGAACAGCGCAGATCTCACTGCGATGCCGGCGCACAAGATCATTGAGACCGGCATCGCCCACGTACCCGAGAGTCGGCGCCTGTTTGCCCGTTTGACAGTTGAAGAAAATCTGAAGATGGGTAGTTTTACCCCGTCGGCCAGGGCAAAGTACCGTTCTCGACTGGCCTACGTCTACGAATTGTTTCCACGCCTGCATGAACGACGCAAACAACTCGCGGGCACGATGTCGGGTGGTGAACAACAGATGTGCGCAATCGGTCGTGCGCTGATGAGCGAACCTAAATTGATTTTACTTGACGAACCGTCAATGGGCCTGGCGCCGGTAATTGTTCAACAAGTATTCGACCTTGTGCGCAGGATACGCAGCGAGGGCTACACAGTGCTAATCGTAGAGCAAAATGTTTCTCAAGTTTTGAAAATTGCCGACAGAGCCTACCTGCTGGAGGTTGGTCGAATCCAGGCAGAGGGGCCGGCAGCAGAACTAGCCGCCTCCGATAAGATTCGCCAGGCCTATATGGGCATCTGAAACGGCATCAATCTCAAGGGCTACCATGGATTGCACGCTCGATATTTTTTTCCTTGAAGCCGTTCTCAACGGCTTGTTGCTAGCCGGGTTGCTGGCGCTGCTTGCGCTGGGGCTGAACTTGATTTTTGGCGTCATTGACGTGGTCTGGATCTGCTATGCCGAGCTGGTGATGGTTGGCATGTACGGCGTCTTTTATTCGCATACCACGCTTGGGCTTCCGTTGGCCCTGGCATTCGTGTTTGGCATCGCAATAGTTGCACTCGCCGGCGTCATTTTGCACGTGCTGGTGATCCGGCCGGTGCTCGATACACCGCCGATTAACCAGTTGCTCGTTACCGGAGGCGTGTTGTTCCTGCTGCAAGCCCTTGCCACGATGGCCTTCGGCATCGAGTTCAAGAATCTGGGCATCGACATGGGTTCACTGTCGGTTGGCGACATGTTTTTTTCATGGAAACGTATTGCAACATTCGGTGTGTCGCTGGTCGCCATGGTCTTGCTGTGGTTGTTCTTGCGGCGCACTTATATCGGCACAGCGATTCGCGCAATTAGTCAGGATCGCCAGATCATGCCGTTGATGGGTGTCGACAGCAAGAAAGTCTACCTGGCAACCTCGGCGATCGGCGGTGGCCTGGCCGGTTTAGCTGCCTGCCTGATGGTTTTGCAGTACGACATTTACCCACAGATCGGCCTGCAGTTCGGCCCGCTGATTTTCATGATCTGCGTACTCGGCGGGCTGGGTAATATGGTGGGTGGTTTCATCGCCGCTTTCATCATCGCCCAGTTCATTGCCGTTGGCGGATCCTGTTTTGCCACCGAATGGGGTTACGCAGTTGCCTTCCTGTTCTTTATGATCATGATGTTCATTCGGCCGCAGGGTCTGTTCGGAGACCGGGCATGACGACCCGCCTGCGACCTGGCTACATCGCCGGTCTGATCCTGATGATCGCTTTTCCGTTCATCCTGCAGGCTGTGGTACCCGATTCCACCAAATACTACCTGCACCTGGCGATCCAGATCCTGCTGTGGGCGTTTATTTATACCGGATGGTCGTTGATGGGCCGCTTCGGCCTGGTTTCCCTGGGGCACGCAGCCTTTGTTGGCATCGGCGCCTATGTCACCGTGATGCTGTGGAACTTCGTCGGCCTGACCCCGTTGCTGGGCATCCCGATCGCTGTGTTTTGCGCGGTTATCTTGAGCCAGCTGGTCGGTTATCCGTGCTTTTTGCAGAAAATTCGCGGGCACTACTTCGCATTGCTGACCCTGGCAATGACAGAATTTGTCCGCCTGGTCATTGTCGGGTTGCGCGATTACACCGGTGGTTCGCTGGGCACACAACCCCAACGTTATGGTGACGGCATTTCTCTGTATGCCGTACAGTTCGAACCCGACCGCATGTTGTCGTATTTCATTGCGCTGACAGTCTGGGTGATCGGTTTGCTCATCTGGGTGAAAGTGGATCGCAGCATGGAACGTTATGCCCTGGATGCCGCCAGCCAGGACGAAGAAGCGGCCGCCTCGGTTGGCATTAACGTCACTCGTGAAAAACTGAAAATTAGCGCGATTTCAGCTGGTATGTGCGCGTTCGGGGGCGCGATTTACGGCCAGTACCAGATGTATATCGGGCCGGACACCGTTGCCGGGCTGGCAATTTCGCTCAATATCGTGTTTGCGGTTATTGCCGGTGGTATCTGGGTCATGCTGGGTCCGACCCTGGGTGCAGTCATTACCCTGATGCTTGCCGAGGTCTTGCGGGTTGGCATTCAGTCCAGCGATGCGCTTAAGGGCTGGCTCGGTTCGGGCGCGTTGACACTGGACACAGCGATCTACGGCCTGCTGCTAATCCTGTTTATTATTTACATGCCGAAGGGCATCCTGGGCACCGCCAGTGACTGGTGGGCGAAGCGTAGTAAGGGCAGGGCAGAAAACCAATGAGCACCAGCGAGATCTT
>JBAUID010000122.1:0-10086 GCA_049680625.1 Burkholderiaceae bacterium
GGTGATGGCTGGGCAGATGCTGGTTTCGGGCTGCGCGCGTGCGGCAATATCGACGTCTACGGCATTGCGATCTTGCTGTTTCCGGCGCTGATGGTGGGCGCAATCGGGCTGGGAGTTGTGACCGGGGGCATCACCATTCTTCCGGGTGCTGGGGTGGCGCTGATTGCCACCATGGCGACCAGTCTGTCGCTGATCTTCCTCTTTGCGTTTTTCGAAGAGGCCGGCTGGCGTGGCTATCTTGAGCCCCGGCTTGGGGCGCCGGGCCCCGGCTTGGGGCGCCGGCCGTGCCGACTCCTCGCCGTCACTTCTTCGTTGCATTAGACTGGGCGCCATGGCATGTGGGCTTTTTTCTGAGTCACCCCGAGGATTATGGACATCTGCCCCTGCCGCTGCTCCTTGTGCTGACGTTCGTGGCAATAGCCGCTATGGCGGTGATTTACGGGGCGGCACGTACGGTGACGGCAAGCATTTGGCCGGCGGTCATCGCGCATACATACGATGGGCAATCTGCTGGTCTGGTCAATAAAGGACTTAGCTATCATCGCAGTCGATACACCGCTAATTTATGCGGCGCGGACAGACAGCCGATTGGTACTTGCTGGGCTCCTGATCGAGAAGATCAGCGGATAGTCAGCCTCGCAACGCCGGCCAACTGTTGCTGCAGGGATGTTCGATGTCATTGTCCTTTGTCCATTGTTATTGGAATTCTTAGGCGCCAGGGACCGTTTTATCGGCTAAGGTATCTTCGCGAAGATCAACACTAACGTATTCACATTAATCGGACACAAAGCATGGCAGCGGTTAGAAACGTTCTGCTGATCGTCGTCGACCAGTGGCGCGGCGACACGATCTCGTATCTCGGACATCCCTGCGTTCGGACGCCGCACCTCGACGCACTGTGCCGTGACGGCGTGACTTTCCGCCAGCATTACGCCCAGTGCGCACCCTGTGCGCCGGCGCGGGCCTCGCTGCTGACAGGGCAGTACATGATGACCCACCGGGTGGTGCAAAACGGCATACCAATGGACGCGAGGCACAACAACCTGGCCTTCGAATTGCGGCGGCTGGGCTACGATCCGGCGCTGGTCGGCTACACCACGACGACATACGACCCGCGCGAGTTCGCCGCCGACGACCCTGGCTTTCGGGAGCTGGGAGACACGATGCCGGGGTGGAATGCTGTCGCCCGATTCGATCCGGCCCGCCGGCCGTATTTCGATTGGCTGCGACAACATCGCATCGCGCTGCCCAAGGTGCCCGAAGACATCTGGCTGCCCGCCGACTCGAGCCCAAACGCGCCCTCGCGCATTCCTGCCCGGTTTTCGGATACGAGCTACGCCACCGAGCACGGGCTCGCCTACCTGCGCGGGATGCAAGGGCGCTCCTGGGCGCTGCATCTGGGCTATTACCGTCCGCATCCGCCATTCATCGCGCCCGCGCCCTACAACACGAGCGTCGATCCCGCCGATGTGCCGGTACCGGTCCGTGCCGACAGCCCGGCCGAGGAAGGTGTGCAGCATCCGATGCTCGCGCACTATCTGGGCCGTATCAAACAGCAACAATTCTTCCGTAGTGGCGTTGGCCTTGCTTGCGAAATGGACGAAGGCGCCGTGCGCGCCATGCGCGCGGCCTACTACGGGCTAATCGCCGAGGTCGACGATCATCTCGGCCGCGTGATTTCGTATCTAAAGGAAAGCGGGCAGTACGACGATACCTTGATCGTCCTGACCTCTGACCACGGTGAGCAACTTGGCGATCATCACTTGCTCGGTAAACTCGGTTACTTCGACGAGTCGTTTCATATTCCAATGGTAGTCCGCGATCCGAGCACAACGGCCGACGCAACGCGTGGCGCAATCGTCGAGTCCTTTACCGAGGCAGTTGATGTGATGCCAACGATACTCGACTGGCTTGGTCAAGCCGCGCCAAGAGAGTGCGCCGGGGTATCGCTCCTGCCGGTCGTTCGTAAAGAAACCCCGGCTGACTGGCGACGCGAGGTGCACTGGGAATTCGATTTCCGACCGGCGTACGCCAGTGCCGGGACGCCACCACCGTATGGTCTTTCGATCGATGAGTGCTCGCTCTGCGTCATCCGGGACGAAAGGTACAAATACGTACACTTCGACGCTCTGCCGCCATTGTTTTTCGACCTGAAATCTGACCCACACCAGTTCGTGAACCGGGCCACGGAACCAGCCTATGCCGGGCGCGTGCTGACCTATGCGCAAAAGATGCTGTCCTGGCGGATGCGCAACGCCGAGCGCACCCTCACCGGCTATTCGTCGTCGCCAGGCGGCCTGCTTAAGCTGGCTTGAGACCGCCAACTTCGAAGTTCGCGCTGCTCACTGGCGGCCTCATTCGAACCAGGTTTTTCGTAGCATTCGCGCCCTCAAGCCGAGGCATCTGCTCTGGAAACTGTGCCAGCGGCTGCATTCCGATCGCCGCTCCAGCACTCTCTTTACTTATAGCCGCTTTACCAGTGCAAACCACTCAGGCAATGCAAGCCGGCTATTCATCGTTCCCGTTCGGCTGCTCAAGCCGGCCTGAACACCAACGGGAACCGCTGCCCGCGAACGCGAACAAGAGCAAAACTAACGCAGGCGCTCGACATCCATCGAGAAAATCAGTGGATAGTAAGTCTCCCAACGCCGCCACCTCAGGCTGCCGGCCTCTGAAACGCTCCAGAGCCGGTTCGCAGAATCAAATGACAAGTCTTCAACACCAGCCATTAGCTCGAAAAGATCGAGAACGTCGCCTGTGGCCGGGTCGAGCCGTTGGACGACGCCGCCCTGGCCACCACTTTGCGATAGCCAGAGTTTCCCTTCACCATCGAACGCCGCGCCTTGTGTGCGCACATCGATTGGTATGCTGTGCGCCTTATCGTCCGCAGTGAGATAAACGCCTCCTCCAGGGCGAAACACCGTCGCGACCGGATAACGATAGAGACGCGGTTCGCCGTACTTTTCATACGGGCCGAACCAGAGAAAGCCATCGTGCCATGTGAGGAACGAAGGCCCCATCGCACGGTCGACATCAGCCACACCGAGTACGGCCGCACGGGTGTCACCGTCGGTCAGGGCCCGCGCCAGATTAATCATATAGAGGCGACCCCGTTCGGCGACGAACAGCGTGCCCCGGCGATCGTTAGCGAGACCGCCGGGATGGCCCACCTCAGGCGGCAATCGAAACCGGCCGGTCAGTGCGCCCGTCGTCGTATCGACGGCAAAGACGTGGCTTTCGCCGCGCGCTAGCCGAGGCGAGGTACTTTTGTATCCGGCAACCAGAACGCGGTCGCCGACCACTGTCAGGCCTTGCGGGACGAAGCCCTCGTCCAGCGCCGGCATCCAGATTCGGCTCGTAATTGCCTGCGCATTCGAGACCTGGCTCAACTGGCCGGGTTCAACAGTCGGTGCGGTCCCATGGACCGGTGTCGGTTCTGCAGCGTGGGCAATGGCCGGCATTGTCAACAAGCTTGGTAACACCGCGACCACCCGCAAAAGCATTAACCTGCCGCAACCGGTTGGACCGACTCTCACAACGAATTCTCTGAACCCGCCCGTGCTCTGACGGGTTGCTGGTGGCAGGCCGCCCGGCTTAACGTGACTTGCGTGTCCATTCACTGGTGGCCAGTTGACTGTTCAGGCGCCAAAGCATTAACCGATCGGTTAGTTCCGCCCTCATGGCCCGGGCACCGGCATCTTGCCACAGGTCTTTCAACTCCAGCGGGTCGTTCTTCAGATCGAAGAGTTGCCCCTGGTCGGTGTTCAGGTAGTGCACGAGCTTCCAGTCATTGGTGCGAACCATCGTCATGAAATCCTCGGACATAAAGCGGTCCTTGCCCTGCTCGCAGTAGACGGCCTCCCGCCCGGTGAACTCGCCACCGGTCAGCGCGGGCGCCAGCGACTCTACCTCCATCGGTTCCGTCTGCGCTATTCCCGCGACATCAAAGAGCCAGGGCACCACGTCCTGCTGCTGCACAAGGGCATCCACCGCTTTTCCTGCGGGAACGCGCCCTGGCCCCCACAGCACCAGTGGCATGCGGGTGATCTGCTCGTAACACGTCCATTTTTGGTTCAAGCCGTGATCCCCCAGGCAGTCGCCGTGATCGCTGGTAAAGACGACAACAGCGTTGTCCAGATAACCCTGCTCTTTTAGCAAATCCAGGACCTCGCCGATCTTGCGGTCGATCATAGTCTGGTTGGCGAAGTAGTAGGCGCGCTGCCGCTTGCGTTGATCCGGCGTCGCGTAGGGGTTGAAGGGCGTGCCGTCAGTCTCCCCCTCCCAGTGTACTTTGCGAACGTGCTGCACGGCCGGGGGTTGGGCGTCCATTTCCGCCTGAGTCACCGCCTCGATTGGCAGGTCCTTGTCCATGTAGGCCGCCACCTCTTCTGCCCATGGGTCGTAGGGCGGATGCGGACCGGGAAAGCCCACCTGCAGAAATAGCGGTTTGTCCACCGGGTGATTACGCTTGAGCCACCACAACGCCATATCTGCTGTAAATATGTCCGGGTGCAGATGTTTGGCCAGCGGCCATTCATACGCACCCAACCGCTCTTTGTAGTCCGGCAGCTTACTGTAGGTCAGACGAGTCGGACGCTGCACGCCATGGGCAGCCAAGGCCATGTCCCAGCGGTCCGCATACAAGGGGTTGCTTTCTCGCGCGCGGTACCGCGCCTTATTCTCGACGTTGTAGCGCTCGTCGAAGCCGGCCGGTGTATCCATTGGATCCGTGTGCATCTTGCCGATATTAATCGTGCGGTAGCCTGCGGCCTGAAACTGTTCTACCCAGGTGTGCTGCCACATCAACCCGTTCCTGAAGATACCGTTGGTGTGAGGATAGAAGCCGGTAAACAGCGCCGCACGGGACGGCACACAGCTGGCGCCAGCCACGTGACATTGCGTGAAGGCGGTACCTTCAGCGACCAAACGATCCAGCACCGGCGTATCCATATAGGGAAACCCCAGTGCATTGATTGTGTCGTATCGCTGCTGATCGGTCATGATGAAGATGATGTTGGGTCGCGAGTCAGTCATGACTAATGCCTTCGTCATAGTCGGGCGCTTGCAGACGCCGTCCGGTTTCCGGATCAAACAAGTGTAAGCGTGCCGGTTCGAATATCAGTGGCAGCATCTGGTCGGGTTGGACATCGGCGTCCATCTTCGTGTGAACAATCAGACTGTTGTCACCAATCAAAACATGCAAAAGCTGCGACGCGCCCAGATCTTCACTGTAGCGAAGCCGTGCGCTGACTCCAGCGGGGCCATCACCCGCCCCGATCCGGACGTCCTCCGGTCGAATGCCAACCGTAACCGGCCGCCCCCGAAAAGCCGGACCAACAGCCCCCGTCAATGCCTGCCGGTGTTCATCATCAAAGACGACCGTTGCACCATCGGCAGCAACCATAGCTCGCAGGAAATTCATTGCCGGCGAACCCATAAACCCCGCTACAAAAACAGAGTTCGGTCGCGCGTAAACCTCGCGCGGCGTGCCAATCTGCTCGACGAAACCGCCGTTCATGACAACCAGGCGATCGGCCATAGTCATCGCTTCGACCTGGTCATGGGTAACGAAAACACTAGTAGCCTTCAGCTCTTTGTGCAGGCGTTTGATTTCGACACGCATCTCACCGCGAAGTTGGGCATCCAGGTTCGACAGCGGTTCGTCGAACAGAAAAACGCCGGGCTCGCGCACGATGGCGCGGCCCATCGCAACGCGCTGACGCTGGCCGCCGCTCAACTGACTCGGTTTACGCTCCAATAAATCGCTCAGACCGAGCGCTTGCGCGACCCGTTCGACGCGTTCGCGGATCTCTGCTTTTGGTCTGCGGGCAATCTTCAGCGCATAGCCAATGTTGCGAAACACCGTCATATGTGGATAGAGCGCGTAGTTCTGGAACACCATGGCAACGCCTCGGTCTTTCGGCTCGACGTCATTGACTACCTTCCCGCCAATGGCGATCTCGCCGGCGCCGATAGCCTCCAGCCCCGCGATCATCCGAAGAAGCGTCGACTTGCCGCAACCGCTTGGGCCGACGATCACGGCAAACTCGCCGGTACGAATCTCGACATCGACGCCGTGGATCACCTCCGTCTTACCGTAAGACTTACGCACTTGTCGAATGCTGACATCTACCACGAGGCTCTCCTTGCCATTATTTATCACCGCCAAGCAGGCCTTTCACGAACCAGCGTTGCAGCACGAGCACGACGATGATTGGCGGCAGCATGATCATCAATGTACCGGCCATTGTGACGTTCCATTCGGGCAATTCGTCCGGCGCCGGCACAAGATTTTCAAGGCCCATCACGAGGGTCCGCATATCCGGCTCGGTGGTGATCAACAGGGGCCAGAGATATTGGTTCCAGCCGAAAACAAACATAATCACCGATAACGCCGCAATATTGGTTTTGGAAAGCGGCAGGAGAACATCGAAGTAGAACCTGAGCGGGCCAGCGCCATCCATCTTGGCCGCTTCGGTGAGTTCTTCCGGGACGGTCAGGAAGAACTGACGGAAAAGAAAGGTCGCCGTGGCGCTGGCAAAGAGCGGCAGCGTCAGTCCCCAGTAGGTGTTGAGCAGATTCCACTCCAGAGCAACTTCGATGCCGGTAAGCCAGGCGATCAGCTCGGTCAGATAGAGCTTATCCAGCAAATATTGCAGCGGAAGCAAGGCATTACTCGCTACTTCGTAGGTGGGCACGATGCGCACTTCCAGCGGCAGCATCAAGGTCATGAAAATCAGCCAGAAGGCAAACATTCGGAAGCGAAAGTTAAAGTAGCAGATCGCAAATGCAGTCAGGGACGCCAGCACGAGTTTGCCGAACAATATTCCGACCGTCATGATGAGGCTGTTGACAGCCTGCGTCGCGAAGTCTCCCCGCTGCCAGGCCTTCACTGCGTTCTCCAGCAACTCCGTTCCGGGAATCAGCGTCATGGGTACATCAATGACTTTCTCATACGGCAGCGTCGCTGCGACGAACGCGATCAACAGCGGGAAGCACATCAGCACAAGCCCGACCACGAGTATTACGTTGGTAACGGCGTCTAGAATCGGGGTGCGTTCGATCATGATGTCATTACTCGGCGTATTGGATGCGGCGCTCGATCCAGCGAAACTGGATGATCGTCAGGAAGACAACGAGACCCATCAACACAACCGACTGGGCCGACGAACCGCTGAGGTCCAGGCCAACGAAGCCGTCCTGATAAACCTTGTAGACCAGAATGTTCGTCGCACCACCGGGCCCACCCTGCGTCATCACGTTGATAATGCCGAAGCCCTCGGTGAACGAGTCGGTGACGTTAATCACCAGCAGGAAGAAAAATGTTGGGCTTAACAGCGGAAAGACAATGGTGAAAAAACGCCGAATGGGTCCGGCTCCATCCAGCGCCGCGGCTTCCACGAAAGATGGTGGAATCGCCTGCATACCCGCCAAAAAGAAAATGAAGTTGTAGGTGATGCTCTTCCACGACGCCGCGATGATCACCATGATCATCGCATCCAGACCGTCGATGTTCGGATCCCACAGCCCCGGCCAGATGTCGTTCAGAAAGGCGAAGAAACCAACGCCGGGCTGGAAGATGAACTGAAAGGCCACCGCTGCGGCCGGCGCCGCCACCGCGTAGGGCCACATCAGCGCGGTCCGGTAGACGACGAGACCGCGGACGGCTCGATCAACGAATATGGCCAGCACCAGGGCGAGGCCCATCGAGAGCACGGTGGTCGAAACAGCAAAAATCAGCGTGACAAATGCCGAGTCGTAGTAGGCGGGTGAGGCGAAAAGCTCACGGAAATTGTCCAGTCCGACCCACTGCGACGGACCGCCAAAAGGAGGCTCAAGAGTGAACGCCCAAAAGAACGCCTTTAATGACGGCCAGTAGAAAAAGACCAGAATCAGCAACAGCTCGGGCAGGATCAACAGATACGGTAGATTCCGATTGTTGAAAAGGACGCGCTTGATCATGCTGGTTCTATCATCTGTGCAAGCGCGTGTGCTGCCTGTACTTGTGGTTGGACTGACACGCGTCTCACGAACCAGCGGCCCAGGCCAACGCGCCGCCGTTGACCCTCAGGCGATGGTGCGATGCTCAGGGTAGTGCCTGGCCTTTGTACTGCTTCTCGAAGCGACGCAGCAATAGGTTCCCACGTTCTACCGCGCTGTCGAGTGCGGCCTGCGCCGTCTTCTTTCCGCCGAGCATAATTTCAAGTTCTTCGTCGATGATCTTTTTAATCTGGCGGAAGCTGCCCAGGCGCACGCCCCTGGAGAGTGGCGTTGGCGGCGTTCGTGTCAGGCTCTCAATCGCGATCTCACGGCCGGCAAACTTCTCCTGCTTGTAGAATCCTTTGGCAACGAGAGCGTCATAGGCACTAATCGTCACTGGCACGTAGCCGGTAACCGTACTCCAGAATTCCTGCGACTCATGAGAGCGGATGAATTCAAGGAAGGTGGCAACACCCTTGTACTCGGCCGGGTCAAAGCCCTTCATAACCCAGAAGCTGGCACCACCCACAACAGTATTGTTCGGCTTAACACCCTCGTTGTGCGGAACCAAGGCAACGTTCCACTTCATCTTGGCGGTCTTGAGTACGGTGCCGTGGGACGCGATCGAACCCAGGAAATGGCCGCAAACCCCAGTCGCAAAAGCCTCGCGGGGCCCAATACCAGCCAACTCTTTGCCATAAACACCAAGCTTGTCGTCGTACCAGCGCTTCAACCGTTCGACATGCTTAACATACGACGTCTTGTTGAAAACCAACTCGGCGTCGAGCCCATCATAACCATTGTTACGCGTGGAAATCGGCTCGTTATGCATGAAGCTGTACTGCTCTAAGTGAACCCACAGGAAGGTCGAAAAAGCGATCGGGCACTCGATGCCGGACGCCTTGAGTTTTCTCAGATCAGCCTCGAATTGTTCCCATGTTTTGGCGGGCCCGTTGATGCCAGCCTTCTCGTACATGTCGGCGTTGTAATACAGCACCGGCGTCGATGAGTTGAACGGGAAGGAATAGAGTTTGCCGTCTGAGGACGCGTAGTAGTTCATGATCGAGCCGAAATAGTCGCCCCAATCAACCTTGTAATCGTTGTCGGCCATTAACTGGTAGGCCGGATAAACCGCTCCAGACAACATCATCGTGGCCGTCGCCGATTCCACGCCCTGCAAGATGTGGGGGTGCTTTTTTGCCCGATAGGCGGCAATGCCCGCCTGCAGTGCCTGATCGTAATTGCCCTTACCAGCGCAGACAATCTGGTAGTCGTTCTGAGCCGCATTGAATCGATCACAAACTGCTTCAACCTGCTTGCCGAGATTACCTTTAAGACCAAACCAAAGATTCAGAGTGGTCTTGGCCTGGACCGGCACGCTAGCAACCGCAACCAGCAGCCCCAACACTGTCGTGGGAAAAATTTTCCGCAACTTCATCATCATTTTGTTCTTCTCGTGTTATGGCGATTCTGCTTAACCGACGGCGACTACAAACCGTCATCTTGAGAAGATATCGTCAAGCTAAGTAGTAAATAATAGTAAATAAAATAACGCTTTCCGCCCGCAAGTTATTCTTGGAATTGCTGTTTGTCAAACCGCAGTGCAGCATTCGGACTTCGTCGGGCCGGCCGGCATTATCAGCGTGACCGATGATGCGGTGCGTTTATGACGGCATGACGGCAGCAGCGCCCTGGACCGCCTCATCCAGCGACTAATCAAAATGCTTGCTCGTCCCCAGGCACGGCGGCTGGCTGTTTGGAGAAGAAGCGGGGCATCTGGATGGCAGGCGGCTGACGCAGTTGGTGACGTCGCCGGCGGAACAACGCGTTTTCAGGCAAGATCGCCTTCGCTCGCGCGCGAACAGCGCGGTCAGTCTTTTGATCGATTGGTCGAGATCAATGAAGTCGGTCATTGAGCCATGGCAATGGTGACAGATGTCCTGGTGCGCGCGCTGCGACAGGCTCGTATACCTTGCTGACATCGACGGTGATGCTCAGTATTTCAGCGTAAAGAAGTCCCACCTGTTTAGCCATTTCTGGGGCGGTTTGTATGCACAAATCTATGCGGAGAAACATCCGCAACGAATTCTAAGCATGTTTCTGTGC
>JBAUID010000123.1:0-11625 GCA_049680625.1 Burkholderiaceae bacterium
CGGTAAATTTGTGGCATCAAGGCGACGCAGGCGAAGATCCGAACCACGTGATGGGTCGTGACAAACACGGGGTTAGCGCCCAGAGTCAATGCAATAAGGCTCATCTCAATGACGCCGGCGGGGGCAAAGCCGAGCATGTAGATTTCTGGTTTAGTTGCGGTCAGGGGGGCCAGAAAGACGGCAATAATCATGGCCAGCCCAAGCATCAGTGACACGGTAATCAGGCACAGGCCAACGCCTTGTATCAGCATTCTTCGGCGCAAACCGGAAAAGCGTACGCCGATGCCCGTGCCCATAAAAACCTGCGCAACAGCCCCCATCCAGTTGGGCACCTGGCCTTCGGTTACCCCAAAAATATGTAATGCTGCGCTCGCCAGCAATGGCCCGATGATCACTCCGGCGGGTAGCTTAAAGAAGCGGGCCACTGCAAAGCCGGCAATGCCAGCAATCGCCAGCAGCATGGCATCTAACCAGGCGAGGGTTTGGGGACCGGGAGTCAGGCTGGCTCCGGCCGCGCTGCCAACCGAGTGCCCAACCCACCAAGTGAAACCGAACGGAACAACAATAACAATCAGGGTTAGCCGAATAAAGTGCAGCATGGCAATAATGCGGGCGTCACCACCGGCTTCTTCGCCGAGGATGACGCTTTCAACCAGGCCACCGGGCGAGGCCGAAAAAAAGGCGGTCGGACGATCAAAGCCGCCGACGCGGCGAAAAACCATATACGCCATTGACTGTGCGATGACAGTGAAACCAATAATGGTCAGGAAACTTGGCCACCACTTTGGAAAGGTGTTGAGAAGTTCAGGGGTGAAGGTGCCACCAATCATTACCGCAATAACGACAATGAAACCCCGGCGCAACGGCTCGGGAAAAGAGACCGGGTTGTTCAGCCTGCCGGGCAGTGCCAGTACCCACGTGGCGTTGGCGGCGAGGGCGCCGATTAACCATGGCATTGGAATACTTGCCAGAAACGCAAGCGTACCGCCGATAAATCCAATGCCGATACTGATCAGGAAACTGGTGATATGGTCCTGACGACTGATCGGCTCGCGAGAGGAATGGCTCGCCTCAGTTCTCACTCCGTTTTCACTCGGTTTTCACTCAGTATTCAATTAGTCGACCACAAAGAGTCTGGCCCCTTGCTCAGTTGATGAACGATGGGCTTCGGCGTTGTCAGCCACCTGGTAGCTCATACCTGGTTTCAGAATAAAGTGTCGACCGTCTTGTAGCTCGGTGTGCAGCTCACCTTCCATACAAAACAAAACATGCCCTTTTACGCACCAGTGATCAGCCAGATAGCCGGGGCTGTACTGCACGATTCGCACTCGAATATCATTGAATTGCCGGGTTTGCCACAAGGCATAGCCCGACTCGCCTTCATGGCGGGTTGCCTTTACGTCTGCCCAGTCGGTGGTACCAAACGGGATATTGGACATTTTCATGTTGCTTTCCGGCTGCTTTTGAAGCCTTAAATGAAGCCTTAAACGCAACGGCGACCTGTGGTGCAGGCCGCCGTCGGGGGGAGGGGCTCAGGTCTTAGTAGACTTCAAACAAGCCGGCAGCACCCATACCCAGACCAACACACATCGAAACGACGACGTTCTTGGCCTTGCGGCGTTTACCTTCCATTAATGCGTGTCCGGCCAGGCGGGCACCAGTCATTCCAAACGGATGACCAATTGAAATTGAGCCACCGTTCACGTTATACACCTCGGGTGAAATGCCCAGAGTGTCACGGCAATACAAACATTGGCTGGCGAATGCTTCGTTCAGTTCCCACAGATCGATGTCGTCGATTTCCAGGCCGTGACGCTCAAGCAGGCGCGGAACCGCAAACACCGGGCCGATACCCATTTCATCTGGTTCGCAGCCCGCAACAGCCCAGCCCTTAAACGCACCCAGGGGCTGCAAACCACGCTTTTCAGCTTCTTTGGCTTCCATGATGACAAGCGCAGCCGCGCCGTCGGACAGCTGACTGGCATTGCCGGCCGTGATGAAGTTACCCGGGCCCATGACCGGTTGTAGTTTGGCCAGACCTTCAAGTGTCGTCTCGGGGCGGTTACATTCGTCCCGGTCAACCGTCACCTCGACCATTGACTCTTCTTTGGTTTCTTTGTTCACCTTCTTCATCATCGTGGTAACCGGAATAATTTCGTCTTTGAATTTTCCGGCAGCCTGGGCCGCGGCCATCCGTTGCTGCGACATCAGCGAGTATTCGTCCTGGTACTCGCGACTGATGTTGTAGCGCTCGGCAACAACATCAGCGGTTTCGATCATGGGCATCCAGAAGTCCGGATACATGGCGGTCAGCGCGGGCTCTTCGCCGCCGCCGCCGCCGCCGCGATAGGTAATGGAATCCACACCGGAGCCAACGACGATATTGGCGCCTTCATTCTCAATATAATGAGCAGCGTTAGCAATGGCATTTAGCCCAGAAGAGCAAGCCCGGTGTACGGTTGCCCCTGCGGTAGTTACTGGCATACCGGCCAACAATGCGCCAGCGCGCGCGACGTTACCCGAAGCAGCAACACAGCCGGCGACAACATCTTCGATTTCTTCCGGAGCGGCGCCCGAGCGGTCAACCGCATGGCGGATTGCATGGCCCAGCAATGCCATATTTGAGGTCTGGTTAAAGCCACCGCGAGCGGCTTTTCCCAGGCCGGTTCGCGCGTAAGAAACAATGACTGCCTGGCGCATGGATATCTCCTGAGGTTGATAAATTCAGCCACAAATGTAGCGTATGTTCCGGCGCTCGGGCAGATGGGGATTTTCACCGGCGAATCTCGCCGGTGCTCTGGGGTTTATGCAATCGCGCGGCATTCACTATTTCACCGCTCCGGCAAACAGCTTTCTGTAAACACCCGCGGCTGGCGGGTTCTGAGTGATTAATGGTTGGTCCTGACCGATAGCCGGGCCGGCCCCCCCTTGTTCGCAATCTTTGCCGTCCCATATACTCAGGCCCGATGTGACAAAAGTCACACGCCCGCCAAGCGAGCAGGCAACCCGATAACTCGATTCCAGCCAGGCAATAACCGGAATCGACCCATGTTGAAAAGCACTTCTTGTCTGGCAACCCTGCTTGCCGCCTCACTGATCACCGCCTGTAGCGGGGGCAGTTCGTTGCAGGACAGCCTCCAGGGGCCTGCGGGTGGTGCAGTTATTTATTCGTCTGCGGGTGCCGAAGGTCCGGTGGCCTCAACGAAAACTGTCACCGCAGAGCCGCTGCCTGCCGAGATGCAGCCGTCCGACGCAGATACTGTCCGCTTTCTTGCCCAGGCATCGTTTGGGCCGGTTGGCTACGACGAAGTGAGTGCCGTTCAACGGATTGGTTTTGATGCCTGGATAAACCATCAGATGGAACTGGCTGCGCCTTCGCATCTGCAGTACGTGATTGAACAGTCACCACGGGACAGTAACGGTCGGCCGCAACACCGGATGAGCTACGAGGCAGTATGGCAACAGTGGTTATTTAGTGAAGCCCAACTGCGGGCCCGGGTTGCATTTGCTCTGTCGCAGATCTTTGTTGTGTCCAATTCGGCAGGTGACTTGCATCCAACCGGATTGTCCTCGTACATGGACATGCTCAATCGCAATGCTTTCGGAAACTACCGGAGCTTGCTTGAAGAGGTCAGTTTGCATCCGGCAATGGGTTACTTCCTGAACATGATTGAGTCTGAGAAAGAAGACCCGTTCAAAGGCACCCATCCAAACGAAAACTACGCCCGCGAAGTTCTGCAGTTGTTTTCAATTGGCTTGCATCATCTGAATGCGGACGGCACGCCGGCTGTTGATGCCGTGGGTGACTTGATTCCAGCCTACGATCAGGATGTTGTCCAGGGTTTTGCCCGGGCATTTTCGGGGTGGAGTTTTGGCAACCGTGACACCGCTGACACCAGGGCATTTGGTCGCGGTGAAGAAGACTGGACGGTGCCGATGAAACCGTGGGCCAGCCACCATTCAACCTCGGAGAAGCACCTGCTCAACGGATTGGTCTTGCCAGCCGGTCAGACGCCACAAGAAGATTTGCGATTGGCCCTGGATTCGATATTTTATCATCCGAATGTTGGACCCTTTATTTCGCGTCGCCTGATTCAGCGCCTGGTGACGAGTAACCCGTCGCCAGCGTACATCCTTCGAATAACCACAATTTTCAATGACAACGGCGCCGGTGTTCGTGGTGATCTGGCCGCTATTGTCAAGGCTATTTTACTTGACGAAGAAGCCCGCACCCCAATGACCTCTCAAGCGGCCAGTGCAGGCAAGCAGCGCGAGCCGGTGATTCGGTTTGCCAATATTCTGCGGGCGATGAATGCGCGCTCGCAGTCTGGCCACAGCGACATTCAGTACCTAAACAGTGCTGACAACGGACTGGGGCAGAGCCCGCTGCTGGCGCCGTCTGTATTTAACTTTTACTCACCTGACTATCGGAGCCCGGGCCCAATTGCCGCGGCAGGTCTTACCGCTCCGGAATTCCAGATTACAACTGAAACCGCTGTTGTGGGTACATTGAATTTTTTCGCCCGCCTGATTGAGTCGGGTGGTTATGGCAAAGATCAGAATCGCCTGAACCTTGATTTCGATTCGCTGACAGTGCCGGCTGGTGATGCCAATTGGCTGATCGACCACATGGTGTTGATGTTCATGAACGGCCAGGTTTCCCCTGAAACCCGGGTCGCCATGTTACGGGCAATCAATTCGATCGACCCATCCAACACCGAGGAAAGAATAAAAACGGCCCTCATCCTGACCGCTATCGCACCTGAATTTGTCGTGCAGCGTTAATTTGTGCAGCTTGTTCAGCATTAGAACCTGAACCTTCCCGGTTTTTGGGCACCGAGCAATAAATTTTTAAAAGAGACTGACCATGAATTCAAGAAGACGACTGATGTTTGGCGCCGGTGGCGCGGCTGCGTTGACTGCGTTAAACGCAACAACGGGTTCGGGCGCTGGCATGTTCGGTGCGATGCAACGGATGGCGGCGGCGGCCGGAGACGCAATGGTCTCAAATGCCCATGCGCAGTCGGCTGATGACTACAAAGCGTTGGTTTGTTTGTTTATGCATGGTGGCAACGATGCAAATAATATGATCGTACCGCTGCAGGCGGGGCAGTACGGCTTATATCAGCAGGCACGCGGTCGGTTGGCGCTGGGTACCGATGTGTTGTTACCCGTTGCGCCGGTTAATACCGGTGGTGAGAGCTTTGGCTTTCATCCGGCAATGACACAATTGCAGAACTTGTTCAGCCAGGGCAGTGCGGCGGTTGTGGCCAATGTCGGGCCACTGGCCGAACCCACAAGCAAAGCGCAATACGACGCAAGATCGGTCGAATTGCCGCCCAACCTGATGTCCCATTCAGACCAACAGGGATTATGGCAAAGCGGTACCTCAGATGGCCTGGCCCGAACCGGCTGGGCCGGGCGGGTTGGTGACCTGATGCAAAGCATGAACACCAACCGCGGCGCGACCTGTCTGTCATTGTCGGGTAACAATATCTGGCAGAACGGCACTTCGCTGACATCGTACAAAGTTTCACCGAGTGGTAATTTTGGCTTTAATTTTTATCGCGAGAATAGTAACGATCCGTTGTCAGTATCTATTGGAGAAATCCTGAATTCGCAACGCGGCCACTTGTTCGAAGCCGAATGGTTAAAAGTGATCAGTCGCGCTCTGGAAAATCAGCGGGTGATGGCTGATGCTATTGACAGCGATCAATTCGAAGGCGCTTTTCCCGGGTCGAGTCTTGGTCGGCAGCTTGGTATGGCTGCGCGCCTGATTGCCGCCCGAAACACCCTGGGTATGCGTCGACAAACACTGTTTGTTTCGATCGGTGGATTCGACACCCACGGTGATGATCAGTTGTGGCGCCAGGAAAGCCTGTTGGGACAAATCAGCGAGGCTGTATCGGCGTTTTACGACGCAACCGTCACTCTGGGGGTAGCCGATAAAGTAACTTTGTTTACCGCGTCTGACTTCAACCGCAACCTGCAGAGTAACGGGCAGGGCTCAGATCATGCCTGGGGCAGTCACCACCTGGTGGTTGGCGGGGCAGTACAAGGTAATTCTATTGTTGGACAGTTTCCGAATCTGACCCTCGGCGGGCCGGATGATGCGCGTGACTCGGGCATTTGGATTCCGACCACCTCGACTGAACAATTCGCCGGAACAATGGCTACCTGGTTTGGCGTGTCGCCAACCGAAATGGCCACTGTGATGCCAACTCTGGACCGTTTCGCGACGCCGGATCTCGGGTTTCTTGGCTGACGGGTCCATAGATTCGGTTTTAGAACCACTCATGTGGCGTCAGTTTTAGACCGTTAATGCGGTATTTCGACGCGTTCTCACCCAATTGAGTCGGTCGTAGTGGCATACTGGAGCCCTGCCACTGCACTGTTAGAAATTGGGGAGCAATACATGAGAGTAGCTGTTCTGGAAGATGACGTCGTCCAGCAAAAAACCCTCGAAGGGGCGCTAGCCGTTGCAGGCATTGATGCAAAAATATTTGGTACCGGAAAAGAATTTAAGTTTGGAACCCGCCGCGAGAGCTTCGACGCGATGGTGCTGGACTGGACGGTACCTGATACGACGGGCATAGAAGTGCTGCGCTCGCTACGCAGTGCAGGGGTAAATGTGCCGGTGCTGTTTACAACCGTACGCGACGCAGAACAAGACATCATCGAAGCCCTGAAAGCTGGTGCTGATGACTACATGATTAAGCCGTTGCGCAGCGGTGAAATGATTGCCCGTCTTCGGGCTATTGTGCGCCGTGCCCAGCCACCAACAACCGATGAGCGGGTATTAGAGTACGGGGCTTACCATTTTGATATTCGCTCGCAAGCGTTAAAAGTGAACGGTGAGGTTGTTAACCTGACCCAGAAAGAATTCGAACTGGGGCTAATGCTGTTCCGCAATATTGGTAAGCCGTTATCCCGCGGGCATATTCGGGAGGAGGTCTGGGGGCATGATTTTGATATGCCGTCGCGAACTCTCGATACTCACATTTCCCGGGTGAGAACCAAACTGAACCTTCGGCCTGAAGCCGGCTTCCTGCTCGCGCCAGTGTACAGTTATGGTTACCGCCTGGAGGATCTGGCAGCGGAAACCGACAATAAGTCAGCGGGTGTGCCTGACACTACCGGTTAGCGCTGTTTCTTAGATCCAACCGTCAGCCCCAACCGCCAGCCCCAACCGCCGGCCCCGACACCGAACACTATCAGCCCGTGTCTATCGGTTTTTTATTGTGTTCACGCCACTGTATTTCAAAAGTCTATGTCCACTAATCACCCGACCGCGCAGACCATCGTTGAGCGTTATCAGCGCGATGGTTTCTATTTGCCCTATAACGTTATCAGCGAAGCGCAGGCCGGGGAAATTCGGGATGATCTGGAAGCGGGTGAGCAACAGCTGTCGCAGCAACCGGCCGAACTGGCTTTGCTACGCAGCTATCCCGCGCAATTGCTCCCGTCTTTTTCAGCTCTGATTCGGCATCCTCGACTGATCGCGGCTGCATCACAAGTACTGGGGCCGGACCTGCTGGTCTGGGGCAGTGGGCTGTTTATCAAAGAAGCGAATACCCAGAGTTTTGTCAGCTGGCATCAAGACCTCACGTATTGGGGCTTGGATGATGCTGAAGAAATGACTGCCTGGGTCGCATTATCGCCCTCTACCCCTGAAAGCGGTGGTATGCGGTTTATACCGGGCAGTCACCAGAAGCAGCTGGTTGCCCATAGCGACTCTTTTGATGAGAACAACTTGCTTACCCGCGGCCAGGAAATTTCTGTTGAAGTTGATGAGTCGGCGGCGGCTGATGTTTTACTTAAACCGGGGCAGGCATCGTTACATCATGGCCACTTATTTCATGCCTCAGGCCCGAATACGACAAACGATCGCCGCATAGGCGTGGCGATCAGATATATCCGGCCGACGATGAAACAAAAAAGTGGTGACCGCACCCTGGTAAACCACGTAAGTGGCGAAGACCGGTATAACAACTTTACGGTTGGCGCGCCGCCAGCTGACAGACTACAGGCCGCCGATTTTGCTCTGTGTCGGGCTGATGCTGAAATCAAAGCCCGGCTCTTGTACGAGGGGGCTGAAAAAAGTGGTGGCAAAAGGTATAAATAGCGGTCACTGTCCCTACAGACCGGTACAGCCACCGAGGATACAAATGACGGAAATATTTGAAAAACGTCGTTCAGTCTGGCCTGTTTTCATTCGCGGCGCCTCGGTGACTTCAGTGGCCTTTAATTAATGAGCGCGTTTGCTGAATATTCGCCCCTTATATTGCTATGGTGTGCATTTGCATTGTGGTGCGGCGGCCTTATTAAAGGCGCGCTCGGGGTTGGCACACCGTTGCTGACTGTGCCGATGATGGCCTTTGTTCTTCCGCCCCAGGTGGCGATTGCGATCATGGCGTTCCCAGTGGTCATCGCCAATGTCTGGCAGTTTATCCAGGCGCCAAAATCGACGGGTGTAATTAAGGACTTCCTGCCCGCCGGGCTGGCTATTGCGGTCGGCTCGGCAATCGGGACCCGCATACTGGTCAGCCTGGACGAACGCGTACTACTAATTACCGTTGGCTTTTTTGTGATTGTATTCACCTTGCTGCAAGGCTCGCGCCACCGATTTCAAATTGAGCAGCGTTACCTGTGGCCGGCTGGTATCGGGTTCGGCCTGGCAGCCGGAATGATTGGTGGTTTGTCGTCGATGTTCGGGCCAATGATGGTGTTGTACATGGTGTCGATCAGCAACTTGTCCAAAGAGCGCTTTGTCACCGGTATCAGTTTTTTGTACCTATGGGCGGTTATCCCGTGGACCGGACAATTATTCTATCGAGACTTGCTCGACTATCCGGTCTGGTTGTACTCGGCAGTCGGTGTGATTCCGGTTGTACTGGGCATGACCGTTGGGCAGCGTATTCGCCAGCATATCAGCGAAGCACATTTTAACGTCGCGATACGCTGGGTTCTGTTTGTATCTGCCGGGTCACTGATTCTGCGCGCATTACGCTAAGCTGAGCTTGCCCCTTTCAGGGTTGGCGCAAGCCCGGCTACCTGCAGTGCAAAAGCCTGCACCAGGGCAACCTCTTTCAGTCGGTCGAAACGCCCTGATGCGCCGCCATGGCCGGCGTCCATATTGGTTTTCAGCATCAACGGATGATCGTCGACTTTTAAGGCGCGCAATTTTGCAACCCATTTTGCGGGCTCCCAGTAGGTAACGCGTGGGTCGGTCAGACCGGCCAGCACAAGCATTGACGGGTAGTTGATGGCGCGTACGTTGTCGACTGGCGAGTAAGCCGCGATGTAGTTATAGGCCTGCTTGTCTTCAATCGGGTTTCCCCATTCCGGCCACTCTGGCGGGGTGAGTGGCAGGCTGTCGTCGAGCATGGTGGTCAAAACATCAACAAACGGAACTTCAGCAATAACGCCGGCGAAATTTTGTGGCGCCATGTTGGCAACCGCCCCCATTAACATGCCACCGGCAGAACCGCCCTGGGCGATTAAACGATCATGGGTAGTGAATTTCTTACTGGTCAGGTGCTCGGAGGCGGCAATAAAGTCGGTAAATGTATTGCGCTTAAATTCACGGCGCCCGAGCTTATACCAGCGAAACCCCTTGTCTTTGCCGCCGCGGATATGGGCAATCGCGTAAACGAATCCCCGGTTGACCAGGGACAACGCGTTGGTGCTGAATCCGGCTGGTATTGACATGCCGTAGGCACCGTAGCCATAAAGCAGGCAGGGAGCCGATCCGTCCAGTGGCGTGTCACGGTGATACAGCACCGACACCGGTACGGTTTCACCGTCAGGGGCCGGTGCGTACAGACGAACCGTGCGGTAATGTGCCGGGTCGTGGCCCGAGGGGATTACCTGTTCTTTGCGCAAACTGCGCTCGCCGGTTGTGACGTTGTAGTCAAAAACCTGCGATGGTGTTGTCATTGATGAGTAGGTGAACCGGATCGTATCGGTATCAAACTCATAGCCGTCTGACATGCTGAGTGAATACGCGGGTTCGTCAAAGGCAATTGATTTTTCTTCGGGTTTTCCATCGCCAGATATCAGGTTGGCAATGGTGGCAACGTCGGTAATAACAATTCGCGGAACACCGTTTTCCCGTTCCAGCCGAACCATGAAATTTTTGTAAACGGTATGCGACAGAATCAGTCGCCCGGGTTGATGTGGTTCGAGATCGCGCCAGTTTTCTTTTTGTGGCATCTGCGCTGACACTGCAACCAGCTTGAAGTCTTCGGCATTGTCCGCATTGGTCAGAATGATCAAGACGTCATCGTTTTCATCGACCGAGTACTCAACACCGGTCTCGCGGGCACGAATCAGGCGAGGGGCATCGGTTGGTTTGTCCGCCGGGATAATCCACGCCTCAGAGGTTTCATGGTCATGTATGTCGATGACAATCAATTTGCCCGACTGGGTCAGACCCACAGACATAAAAAAACCCGCGTCTTTTTCTTCAAAGACCAAGACGTCGTCCGCCGGCTGCGAGCCAATTTTGTGCCGGAACAATTTTGACGGCCGGTGGTTATCGTCCTGGCGGATGTAAAAGAGGTATTGATTGTCGGCCGAGAAAGTTGCGTCGCCGGCTGTATCCTCAATCCGGGTGGCCATGTCTTTCCCGGTGGTCGTATCGCGAATCCGCAAGCAGTAATACTCCGAGCCTTTGTCGTCGTATGCCCAGGCAAGCATCGAATGGTCCGGAGAGTGAGTGAGTCCGCCAAGGTCAAAGTAAGCCTGGCCTTCGGCCTGTGCATCGCCGTCGAGCAGAACGGTCTCGTTACCACCATCGCGGGTGGTCCGGACAAACCGGGGATGTTGCCCGCCGGTGACGTATCTGATGCCATAAGCATACGGGCCGTCGGGTGAGGGCACTGAACTGTCGTCTTCTTTGATTCGCCCCTTCATCTCGGTGAACAGTTCTCCTTGCAGCGTTTCGGTCGGCGCCATCAGTTGTTCCTGATAGGTGTTTTCTGCATCGAGATAGCTACGAATGTCCGGATCCAGAACCGACGGGTCACGCATTACCTGCTGCCAGTTTTTTGCCCGCAGCCACGCGTAGTTGTCGGTTCTCGAGATGCCGTGGGTTTGCATGGTGACGGGTCGGATAGGGGCGCGCGGTGGTTCAGGCAGTTTTGTCATGGATTCTCAGCAAGAGGCTTTCAACGGTTGATCCTGATAATCTAAGGGATTGCATTCTTCTGCGGATTGATACCCACAATGACTGTTGTTCCCGCTCAACCGGTTGACCCCAAATACAACACACCGTTTCCAAATGCAGGGCCGTTGGTTCAAGACTGGGTTGAACGCTTCAACCAGGCCCTCACCCAGGCTGACACTAGTGGTTTGAAGCTGTTGTTTGAGATGGACAGCCACTGGCGCAATGTGCTGGGTATTGGCTGGCGTTTTGCAACAATCAGTGGGCGCGATTCTTTATGTGACACATTACACACCGAGGCCGGCCATGCAAAGGCTGCAGCGTTCGTTGTGCATCCGGGCCGGCTGTTACCGACGCATACGGAACGCGCCGGGGAGCCTGTTGTCGAGTCGGCGATTGCTTTTCAGTCCAGGGAGGGGCAGGGGCTTGGTTTGCTGAGACTGCGCCGCAGCGATGAC
>JBAUID010000124.1:0-21868 GCA_049680625.1 Burkholderiaceae bacterium
ACATTTATGTGCTTGATACTCAGAAGAAGGCCAAAAAAAAGCCCCGCCGAAGCGGGGCTTTTTAACGGCTGGAGAGCCGATTTAGTTTTGCTTCGTACCAACCACTTCAATTTCTACGCGGCGGTTCTTAGCGCGACCTTCTTTGGTCTTGTTGTCGGCGATCGGTTGTGACTCGCCTTTGCCTTCCGTGTAAATCCGGTTGGCTTCGATACCCTGACTGACCAGGTGACCTTTAACTGCTTCTGCGCGGCGAACCGACAGGCGCTGGTTATAGGCTTCCGGGCCAACGCTATCGGTATGACCGACGGCGATGATGACTTCAAGGGCTACGCCTTCAAGTTGTGCTGCCATGTTGTCCAGATCTGAACGTCCACCGTCTTTCAGGTTGGCACTATCAAATCCGAAGAACGCATCTGCTGCGAAGGTAACCTTCTCTGCAGTTGGTGCTGCTGGTGCCGGTGGTGGCGGCGGTGGCGGCGGCGGAGCCGGCGGTGGTGGCGGAGGTGGCGGAGTTGGTGCCGGAGCAGGCGCTGGCGGCGCCTCTTTTGGCAGCAATTCATCATCGCCACAACCTTTAACTGCTTGACCCTTGTCGAAAAAACCCGTGTGCCAGCACTGGCCAAACGGGTTAGTCCAAGCAAGACCAAACGGATTTACGGCATAACTACCGTTGTCTTTGTCCACTTCCTGCGCTACCGCGGCTGTCGCCACAACTGACGAAAACACGGCAGTGGCAATGAGTGATGCCAGTTTGACCGGTTTATTCATGTTTCTCCTCTTGGAAATTGATTCCGAACGACCAATTAGCCCGGTAGTTCGACCCGGACAAACTATTGCGTCAGATATTAGTGATCTACCACGTCACTGAGACGATTCTGCCACACGCCAATACGCGATACCACTGCCGCAACGGCGGTTTGGGCCGAAGTTTCGATTAGACGTTGCTTGTGGGCAACAAGCCGCCCGCCGATCCATACATCGCCAACTTGGGATCGGTCAGCGCTGTAAATGAGCTGTGAGACTGGATCAAATACCGGCTGCATTTGCGGCTGAGACAGATCAATCGTGATCAGATCCGCCAGTTTACCCGGCTCAATCGAGCCCAGTTCTTTTTCTCTGCCCAGTGCCTTTGCTCCCCCCATTGTCATCGCATGCAAGGCTTGTTTTGCACTGAATTGTTCAGGGTTGTGGGTGTATCCTTTCGCTAGCAGGGCGGCAGTGCGGGTTTCGCCCAGCATATCCAGCCGGTTATTGCTGGCGGAGCCATCGGTACCCACTGCAACATTGACCCCCGCGTCCATAAGGGCCCCGATAGGCGCAATACCACTGCCAAGTTTCAGATTCGAGTGTGGGCAGTGGGCCACCGAGCAGTTATTGTCCTTAAGGGTCCGGATTTCTTCAGTATTCAGGTGAACAACATGGACCGCCAGCAAATTTGGGCCAATCAGCCCCAGATTTGCCATTCTTTGCAGTGGCCTGATTCCATGATGGCGAATTGACTCGTCAATTTCGAAAGCCGTTTCGTGAAGATGAATGTGTACTTGGAGTTCTAATTCTTCTGAGAGAATTTTAATGCGTTTGAACGCCTCGTCTGAAACGGTGTACGGGGCGTGTGGGGCCAGTGTAAAGCCCACATTCGTATCATCCAGATACTTGTCGCGCAAAGCGAAGCCTTTGCGCAAATAATCGTCTGGCCCGGTGCCGTATGCACTGGGAAAGTCGATAACGATTATCCCAATGTTGGCGCGCATGCCGATCGATTGAGCTGCCCGCGCTGTTGCTTCCGGAAAAAAATACATATCGTTAAACAGGGTTGTTCCACCCAGAAGCATTTCATGGCAGGACAGTAAAGCCCCGTCGTAGACGAACTCTGGCGACACCCATTTCCCTTCAGCGGGCCAGATGTGGTCATTGAGCCAACTTTGGAGCGGCATATCATCAGCAAAACCGCGCATCAGGCTCATTGCCGCATGGGTATGGGTATTGATAAAACCGGGGCTCAGCAGATGACCTGGGCGTTCAATTCGGGTCATATCCGGATAGCGTTGGAAAGCCTCGTTGCGCGGCGTAATCGCAAGGATTTTCCCTTCCTGGACGACAACCGCGCTTTGGGTCAAAACCGTGTCATCGGCATCGATTGTTGCGACCCATTCAGGCAAAATAATGAACGGTGAGTGCTGCATTGATAGTCTCTTTGGCTGATTTGAGCAGTCGAATATGCGCTGAATTGGCAACTTGGGGGCCGTTGGCTGTTAATCCCGTTGTCAGGCCAGTCACTGGCGGGAAAAGTGGGCACAACATGTTAAAATTGATCGGTTAAACCGCAACAGATCAGAAAACACACCATCACCGATAATCTGCCTGGCTTTTAACTGGTTTTGCCCGTTCTTTGCCCGTTCTTTGCCCGATTTGTACCCGATTTGTACCCGATTCGTACCCGATTCGTACCTGATTCAATCGGGCAAGCTAGTTTTTGAAATATTCACTTAGGCTCAATAAGAATACTAATTAATGGAACCGTCTGATTCATTTGCAAAAGAAACGCTGCCGATAAGCCTCGAAGAGGAAATGCGGCGTTCCTACCTCGACTACGCGATGAGCGTCATCGTCGGACGTGCGCTGCCGGACGTTCGTGATGGGCTTAAGCCGGTGCATCGGCGCGTTCTGTTTGCGATGCATGAAGCAAACAATAACTTTAATCGGCCGTACGTCAAATGCGCGCGGGTTGTTGGCGAAGTCATGGGTAAGTATCACCCCCATGGTGACAATGCAATCTACGACACCCTGGTTCGAATGGCGCAAACCTTTTCGTTGCGCTATCCGTTAATTGATGGCCAGGGGAATTTTGGTTCTGTTGATGGTGACAACGCCGCGGCCATGCGTTACACGGAGTGTCGCCTCGCGAAAATTGCTGCCGAGTTATTGGCAGATATCGACAAAGAAACCGTTGATTTCCAACCGAACTACGACGGGAAAGAACATGAACCTACGGTATTGCCTTCGCGAGTTCCAAACCTGTTGATAAATGGTTCATCAGGAATTGCGGTTGGAATGGCCACTAATATTCCGCCGCATAACCTCAACGAGGTGATTGATGCGGCGTTGATGTTGCTGGAGAATCCAGGCGTCGACATCGAAGAACTGATACTCAAAGTACCTGCGCCGGATTTCCCGACGGGGGGAACAATCTATGGTGTTGCCGGTGTTCGCGAAGGCTATCGAACAGGTCGCGGTCGGGTCATCATGCGTGCGAAAACTCACTTCGAGGAAATGGACAAAGGCGCTCGCTCGTCGATTATTGTTGACGAGTTGCCCTACCAGGTAAATAAACGCACCCTGCTCGAGCGAATGGCTGAGCAAGTCAACGAAAAAAGGCTGGAAGGAATCTCGGATATCCGGGACGAGTCTGATAAATCCGGAATGCGGGTCGTCATCGAGCTCAAACGTGGCGAGTCGCCGGATGTTGTTCTGAACAATCTGTATAAGAACACGTCGTTGCAGGACACCTTCGGTATCAACATGGTTGCTCTCGTTGACGGACAACCCAGGCTATTGAATCTGAAGCAAATGCTTCAGTACTTCCTGGAGCACCGTCGTGAAGTTGTTACGCGTCGTACGGCCTATGAATTACGAAAGTCCCGGGATCGTGGACATATCCTGGAAGGCTTGGCTGTAGCTGTTGCCAACGTCGATGAAATGGTCGAGTTAATCAAAGCCTCACCGAACCCGCCTGCGGCCAAGCAGGCGTTAATGGAAACGCCCTGGGCTGCGGGTGAAGCACGTGCAATGCTGGAACGTGCGGGTAGTGATGTGGCAGATTTTCGTCCGGACGGGCTGGATCCAGAGCTTGGGCTTAATGGGGCAACTTATCGGTTGTCTGAAGTCCAGGCCCAGGAAATCCTGCAGATGCGCCTGCAACGGCTGACCGGGCTGGAGCAAGATAAAATTGTCGATGAATACCGGGAGGTCATCGATCAGATTGCTGACTTGCTCGATATTTTGGCCAAGCCAGGCAGGGTGACGACAATTATTCACGAAGAAATGTCCGCCATTCGCGACGAATTTGGTGATGAGCGACGTTCAAATATCGAGATGAACGCGACTGAGCTGGAGACAGAAGATCTGATCCAGCCAACTGACATGGTTGTCACGTTATCGAACTCAGGCTACTTCAAGAGTCAGCCTTTGTCGGAATACCGATCACAGCGGCGAGGTGGTCGCGGCAAGATGGCTGCAACCACAAAAGACGAAGATTGGATCGATCGCTTGTTCATTGCGAATACCCACGATTTCATCTTGTGTTTCTCGGATAGGGGCCGTGTTTACTGGTTGAAGGTATGGGAGGTTCCCCAGGGAACTCGCACCTCTCGTGGCCGGCCAATTGTTAATCTGTTTCCGTTGGAACCTGAAGAGCGTATTACAGCGATCCTGCCAGTACGTGAGTTCGACGACAGCCATTTTGTTTTTATGGCGACAAGTTTTGGAACGGTAAAAAAGACTCCGCTGAGCCATTTTTCCAATCCACGCAAGGCCGGCATCATCGCTGTTGACCTGAACGACGATGATTACTTAATAGGGGTCACCGTCACTGACGGCGATCACGATATGATGCTGTTTTCTGATGCCGGCAAAGCCGTTCGCTTTCGGGAGTCAGATGTCCGACCAATGGGGCGGACTGCGCGCGGGGTGCGGGGCATGAACTTGGGTGAGGGGCAGCGCGTGATCTCGATGCTTGCGACCCAAACCGAAGATCAGTCGATTTTGACAGCGACTGAAAACGGTTTTGGCAAACGAACCCCGGTGGCTCAACACACCCGCCATGGCCGCGGAACAAAAGGGATGATTGCGATTCAGACATCAGAGCGCAACGGCAAGGTTGTTGCTGCAGTTCTGGTGGATGAAGCTGACGAAATCATGTTGATAACCACTGGCGGTGTCCTGGTCCGTACCCGTGTTGCGGAAATCCGGGAGATGGGACGTTCAACCCAGGGGGTCACCTTGATTTCGGTTGACGACGGGACGGTTTTGTCCGGTGTGCAGAGAGTTGTCGAACGCGATGAAGAGGTTGGCGACGTGGTCGGCGATGAACAAGTCACAGAGTCAGTGAGTGATGGGTCACCAGAGGCTGCTTCCGCTGAGCAGCCCGATGTCGGCTCGGCAGATGATTCCAACCGAGGGGGCGATGAATCGGGCAGCCCAGATAAAGATGGGGTCGATCCACAATAGAGGGCTGGGCTAACCTGTAGTGGCCGGCGCGACGCCTTAGCGGTACTATCCCTATCCGTAAAACGGAGGCAGAGGGGACGTAATGGCAACAGGGCATGGCCCTCAACAAGACGGGGCAGCGAAGGCGACAGATGATGACGCCCTGGCTGCACTGCGTAAACGAATTGACACGGTGGATTCGCAGATTCAGTCCTTGCTGGCTGAGCGGGCCCGGATTGCGCTTGAGGTCGGTGAGGTAAAAAACCGTACCGGTTCGCCGGTCTACCGGCCCGAACGTGAGGCGGATATTTTCCGCAAGCTGCGCGATCGTGGGGCGGACCCTCTTGGGGGGGCAGCAATCGAAGCGATCTACCGGGAGATTATTTCTGCGTGCCGCGAAGTGGAGCGGCGCATGCGCGTCGCTTATCTTGGGCCTCAGGGTACGTTCTCGGAGATTGCAGTCCACAAACATTTTGGCAGTGGGGTTGACGCTGTTGCCTGTGCCAGCATCGACGAAGTTTTTCGGGCTGCTCGTGCGGGGACGGTAGATTTTGGGGTTGTGCCAATTGAAAATTCCACCGAAGGCTCAATTAACCGAACTCTGGATTTATTCCTTGAGTCATCGTTGATTATCTCAGGTGAAGTACTGGTGCCCGTCCACCATTGTCTGATGGGTCAGTCGGCGGATATTGCCAGTATTCAAAAGATTCAAGCCCATCCACAAGCCCTGGCTCAGTGCGCCCATTGGCTGACTGAGAATCTGCCGGGTATTGCCATAGAGCCTGTATCGAGTAATGCGCAGGCTGCCAGCAATGCGGGCAGTCAGGCGGGAATTGCTGCCATTGCTGCAAAGGCTGCCGCGAGTCGTTATGGCCTGCAGGTTATCCGTGAAGGAGTCCAGGACAATCCGGGTAATCGCACCCGATTTTCAGTGATAGGCCAATACGAATGCGGTGCCTCCGGTGCCGATCAGACGTCGCTGATTCTGTCGGTTCCCGATCAGGCCGGCGCGGTTCACCGGTTAATAGAACCACTGGCCCGGCACGGTGTTTCAATGAAACGTATTGAATCGCGACCTGCCCGTCAGGCCGGCTGGGAGTATTTTTTCTATATCGACGTACTCGGCCATCCCGATGACCCACCTGTTAAAGCGGCCCTCGACGAGCTTCGAGCGAATTCGACATTTTTTAAGCTAGTTGGCGCTTATCCAAGGAGTACAGAGTCGTGACTATCCGCGCCCCGGAATACGTAACCCAAATTGCACCCTACCAGGCGGGCAAACCAGTCTCTGAGCTTGCTCGCGAATACGGGCTGGATGAAAGCACCATCATCAAGCTGGCATCTAACGAGAACCCATTGGGAGTGCCCGAGACTGCCCGCAATGCGATGGCACAGGAGGTGAGTGAACTCGGACGTTATCCGGACTCAAACGGATTTGAACTGAAAGCGGCTTTAGCCAAACATTACGGGGTGAAGCCCAGCCAGATTACCCTGGGCAATGGTTCAAACGACTTGTTAGAACTGGCGACCCGTGCCCTGGTACAAAAGGGGGATTCAGTTGTTTATTCCGAGCATGCGTTTGCCGTCTATATGTTGGCGTCGCAGGCTGTCGGTGCCCGGGGCATTGTCGTACCGGCTGTCAATTACGGACACGATGTTTCTGCTATGGCTGCTGCAATCCAGGATGACACCCGCCTGGTATTTGTTGCTAACCCAAACAATCCCACGGGTAGTTTTATTCCGGGGGAACAGATTCACGATTTTCTGAAAGCGGTTCCACCCAGCACAGTTGTTGTTCTGGACCAGGCCTATGACGAATACCTTGAGCCTTCAGACCGTTATTCGCCTACTGACTGGCTTGGTGAATTTCCGAATCTGATTGTGACGCGCACTTTTTCCAAGGTATATGGCCTGGCGGGTCTGCGAATCGGATTTGGAATTGCCAGCGAATATCTGACTGATTTAATGAACCGTGTTCGGCAGCCATTCAATACCAATTCGATTGCCCAGGCGGCAGCCATTGCCGCGTTAGGCGATTCCGAGTTTCTGAAGCGTAGCTATGAACTGAATCTGACCCAGCGCCGGCGTCTGGAAGCCGCGTTTACCCGTATGGGGCTCGATTACATGCCGTCAAAGGCAAATTTTGTGATGGTTAATGTTGGCGATGGAGCCGGCGTCAGTGAACAATTCCTCCGCCGAGGAATTATTGTCCGACCGGTGGGCAACTACGGCTTGCCCGACTGGATTCGCGTATCTGTTGGGCTGGAGTCTGAAAATACGGCGTTTTTGTCGGCGCTAGCAGGCATTCTGAATAAACCTGATCCGACCGCTTAATGCCAGTTGACTCAAACGGCCGGCATTTTGATCGAATTGCCGTTCTTGGTCTGGGTTTGATCGGTGGTTCGGTCGCGGCTGCTATTCGAACACGAAAACTTGCAGGTCAGGTGGTTGGTTTTGCTGTGGCTGGTCATGCCCAGAAGGCTCTATCCCTGGGTTTGATTGATACTGCCGCGCCGAGTCTTTGCAGTGCGGTTTCCGATGCAGACCTTGTGGTCATTGCGACCCCGGTGCCTACTATTGGCTCCGTGCTTGGCGAAGTGACTACCTATCTTTCGCCGACAGCCATTGTCACGGACTGTGCCAGTACAAAAGTCAGCACAATTGCGGCGGCCAGGCAGCATCTGGGTGAGGCGTTTGAACGTTTTGTGCCCGGGCATCCTATCTCAGGCTCAGAGTTTTCGGGGCCTTCGGCTGCCCGGTCGGATCTTTTTCAAGACAAGCTCTGGCTTCTGGCGCCAACGCCGGATACGAATGAACAAGCCATTGCCCGGGTTGGGGCTTTAGTAATGGCAATTGGAGCCCGGTGCGATCAGATCGACCCAGTCCAGCATGATGTGTTGTTCGCAGAGTATTCACACGCACCGCACGCGCTGGTTTACGCTATTTGTCACGCGGTGGCGAATGGGCCGAATGCGGCTCGTTTGTCCGAGCTCGCCGGGGCTGGTTTCAAAGACACTACCCGTATCGGCGCAACAGCGCCGACGCTCTGGTCAGATATTCTGCTGGACAACCGGTTGAACGTTCTGGATTCTGTTGACCGGTATATTGAAGCGATGGTTTACATGCGATCTCTGCTTGAAAGCAGTGACCGGGATCGGCTGCTTGAATTGCTTGAGCAAGCTGCATCATGGCGTCAGGGTTTGAACGGGGAGGGTGCTTGAAGATTCTGCCAAGGCCATGGCGAGTGTGCCATAGGGCCGAAATACAAAAAAAGCTCACGCTGGTTTGGCGAGAGCTTTTTCAGTGCAAAATTATGCGCTTATCGCATCGTATTCAAACCGCCTTTGGGGTCGAGTAAATGTTTTGCATCGGGTTGCAAGACTTCAAAGTAATAGTCTTTAAGTGCATGAACTTCGCGTATGGCGGCGAACGGGAAACCTTTTCGGCTTCCGCGGTCGTCAACCATCAGACCGGAGAAAAGCTTATGCACTTGTCGCGGCGATTCCCATGCGCGATGAATTTGTTCGAGAATGTGCGGGAATTTACACCGCAGCGCCGTCGGTTTTACTTTGTCAGGGAGTGTCGAGTACCAATGCTCTGTGGCGCGGCGCATTTCGGGTAGCGGCGTGTTGTTTTCATTGGTGACCAGTTCTTTTGCCCGGGAGTCAGGTACGACCTGGGATTCGTCGAGAATCTCCATCGTTCTCTTTTGGTCAAACCATTCGTATGCGCTGCCCATTGCGGCTCCTAGTTAAAATGCCGGTGCAAATTCCATTTGTCGCCTGGGAATCCAGAGCGCCACTATTTGAATTGGAGCAGTTGTGGGTCTTAGAAAAAAGATGTTAGTCGCCAATGGCGGTAGTTGTCTGACCGGCGGTCTGAGAGTGCCTGGTGATAAGTCGATTTCACACCGGTCAGTAATTCTCGGCGCGCTAGCAGATGGCGTGACCCGGGTCAGCGGGTTTCTTGCTGGTGAAGATGCCTTGTCGACTTGCCAGGTGTTCCGGGCGTTAGGTGTTCAAATTGACGGCCCGGTTGATGGTGGACTGACAATCCATGGGGTCGGGCTGCATGGCCTGACCGAGCCGTCGACTCATCTGGACTGCGGCAACGCCGGCACAGGAATGCGCTTGTTAATCGGCCTATTGGCCGGGCAATCGTTTTCAAGCACCCTGATTGGCGACGAAAGCCTGAGCGGTCGGCCCATGGGCAGGGTTGCCAGGCCACTGATTGAGATGGGGGCCAATATCACAACAACCAACGGATTCCCGCCGGTTCACATTACCCCGGTGGACTCATTAACTGGCCGGGACTACGTTATGCCGGTGGCCAGTGCGCAACTTAAATCGGCGCTTTTACTTGCGGGCCTGTATGCCCGCGGCATTACCCGGGTGACTGAACCAGCGCCGAGCCGGGATCACACCGAACGTATGCTGGCTGGTTTTGGTGTCGTTACCAACCGCGATGGCGCTCAGATCAGTATTGCCAGTGGCCAGACACTGGTAGCCACCACAATTGATGTACCCGGCGATATTTCGTCGGCGGCCTTTTTTATGGTGGCCGCCAGCATTACGCCGGGTTCCGATATTACTTTGGAGCATGTTGGCGTCAATCCAACCCGGACCGGGGTGATCGAGATATTGCGTGCCATGGGGGCCGATATCTCTCTGTCAGCACAAAAAATCAGCGGGGGGGAGCCAGTCGCCGATATACGGGTGAAATATCGGCAGCTTACGGGAGTAGAAATTGCCCCTGGTTTGGTACCGCTTGCAATTGACGAGTTCCCGGTTATTTTCATTGCGGCGGCCTGTGCGATTGGCGAGACCCGCCTTAATGGCGCACAAGAATTGCGGGTCAAAGAGTCGGATCGGATAGCGGCCATGGCCCAGGGGATGACCGCTTTAGGTATCAGCGTGCAGCCCACTGAAGATGGCATGCGGATTCCGGGCTTGGCCGACGCAACAGAACAAGCAGTTTTTAGTGGCGGGGAGGTGGATTCGTTTGGTGACCACCGGATTGCAATGGCGTTTGCGGTTGCGTCGCTCCGGGCCGATGGGCCCGTACATATTGCAGATACTGCAAACGTGGCTACGTCATTTCCGGGATTCTGCCAGGCAGCGAGTCAGCTTGGTTTGCTGGTCCACGAAGCACAGGGCTGACGAATGACAGACCAAGAACCGCCTCCAGTCGTGACCATCGACGGGCCCACCGCATCAGGCAAAGGCGCGGTCGCACAGCGCCTTGCCCGACATCTTGGATGGGCTTACCTGGATTCTGGTGCGCTATATCGGCTGGTTGCGTTAATGGCGGCCAGAAAACGGTTGCAAATCAATGACGAAGCGGCCCTGGCTGATTTGGCTGCTCAGTTGCCGGTGCGTTTTGACGATGACCGAATCGAATTGGCGGGTGAAGATGTCAGCCTGGCAATACGCGAACCCTCGGTTGGCAATTCGGCGTCCCGTATCGCGGTTTATCCGGCGGTTCGCGCCGCATTGTTGCAGCGTCAGAGGGACTTTCGGGTGCACCCGGGCCTGGTTGCTGACGGCCGGGATATGGCGACCGTTGTTTTTCCGGACGCGCCGCTAAAGGTGTACCTCACGGCAAGCGTCGAGATGAGGGCGAACAGACGGCATAAGCAGTTGATGGAAAAGGGCTTTTCAACTAAACTTAATGATATTCAGGCGGACATTGCCGTGCGTGATGAACGTGATGCCAATCGCGCTGTTGCCCCGCTACGGCCGTCTGAAGATTCCCGGATCATCGATTCAAGCAATGTGTCGCTCGAATCGGTTGTCAGTACCGTGTTGGACATGGTGCAAGAGCTTGGTCTGGCGAGCACTTAGTTTCTGATTTAGCTGTTGTTTAAATCCTAACTAACGTCGGCATATTTTGCCGTGATGCTTGCAAGACAGCCCCGCCGGTGGCTAGCCGGCCTAATGCCTTTACTTATCTTAAGCAGGCCTTTCTGGTACGGCGTTACCGCTGGCCGGGATGGTCTATCGTTAGTAAAGGATTTTATTCACTCCGCTGACTCACGTCGGCGTGCCTTTAATTTTCGAGATACACATTTGAATACTGCTGTCCAGGAAACTCCAACTGAAAACAACTTGAATATCCCAGGTGCTTCAACCGGTGGTGAAAGTTTTGCCGCGATGTTTGAAGAGTCACTATCACGCCAGGAAATGCGTACCGGCGAGGTTATTACCGCCGAAGTGATTCTTATCGACCACAACTTTGTCGTGGTGAACGCGGGCCTTAAGTCCGAGAGCTTCATTCCAATTGAAGAGTTCCACGATGATCGCGGACAACTCGATGTCAAAGAAGGCGATTTTGTATCAGTTGCAATTGACGCAATGGAAAACGGCTACGGTGAAACGCGGTTGTCGCGTGACCGGGCCAAGCGACTGGCTGCATGGTTGCATCTCGAGAAAGCCCTGGATAACGACGAACTAGTCGACGGAACAATCACTGGTAAGGTTAAAGGTGGTTTGACCGTCATGACAGCCGGAATCCGCGCCTTCCTGCCAGGCTCGCTGATCGATGTTCGTCCAATCAAAGACACGACGGCCTACGAAGGCCAGACGATGGAATTCAAGGTCATCAAGCTTGACCGCAAACGTAATAACGTTGTGCTGTCGCGCCGGGCTGTCATTGAGTTGTCGCTGGGTGAAGAGCGCGAAAAGCTGCTCGAAACGCTGCAGGAAGGCATTGAAATCAAGGGCATTGTTAAAAACATTACCGACTACGGTGCTTTTGTCGATTTGGGCGGTATTGACGGTTTGCTCCACATTACCGACATGGCCTGGCGCCGGGTTCGTCACCCGAGTGAGGTTGTTCAGGTCGGAGACGAAATTACAGCCAAGGTGTTGAAGTTCGATCAAGACCGTAATCGGGTCTCTCTCGGAATCAAGCAGCTTGGTGATGACCCCTGGACCGGCATTTCCCGCCGTTATCCGCAAGGCACCCGAATGTTCGGAAAAGTGACCAACATTACAGACTATGGTTCCTTTATTGAAATTGAGCCGGGTATCGAAGGTCTGGTTCACGTTTCAGAAATGGACTGGACAAACAAAAACGTTAACCCGTCTAAGGTTGTTGCCCTCGGCGACGAAGTTGAAGTCATGGTTCTTGAAATCGACGAAGATCGTCGCCGAATTTCACTTGGTATGAAGCAGTGCCGGGCCAATCCATGGGAAGAGTTCTCCGATAACTACCGTAAAGGTGACAAGGTCAAAGGCACCATCAAGTCGATTACCGACTTTGGCGTGTTTGTTGGCTTGCCAGGCGGCATTGATGGCCTGGTTCATTTGTCAGACCTGTCGTGGGCTGATCAGGGTGAAGAAGCGGTGCGAAACTTCAAGAAAGGTGATGAAGTCGAGGCTGCTGTTCTGGCGATTGATACCGAACGTGAACGTATTTCACTTGGAATTAAGCAGCTTGATGGCGATCCGTTCAACAACTATGCTGCTACCTACGAGAAA
Organism: Burkholderiaceae bacterium; assembly: GCA_049680625.1. Lineage (GTDB taxonomy): Bacteria > Pseudomonadota > Gammaproteobacteria > Burkholderiales > Burkholderiaceae_E > JAUIAI01. Next base: position 12,687 of record JBAUID010000124.1, read on the forward strand.
GGCTCAACTGTTACCGGCACAATTAAAGAAGTTGATGCCAAAGGTGCGACGATCGAACTCGGCGATGAGATAGAAGGTTATTTACGCGCTTCCGAAATCTCGCGCGACCGTGTTGAAGATGCTCGTAACCATCTGAATGCCGGCGATTCGATTGAGGCCATGATCATCAACGTTGATCGAAAATCGCGTGTTATCAGCTTGTCACTGAAAGCGAAAGATTCAGTTGAAACGGCCGAGGCAATTGAGCGCATGCAGGCTGAAACCGGGGCTTCCTCCGGTACGACTAATCTGGGTGCCTTGTTGCGGGCAAAGCTGGAAGGCGAAGAGTAAGAGTGACCCCAATGCCGAACCCAATTTTAGTTGGGTTCGGCTTGAAATCTTTGTCGGATAGAAAGCTATGTCAGAAGGGATGACTCGTTCGCAGTTAATCAATCGGCTTGCGGAAAAATTTCCGCAATTGGTTGCGAAAGACGCAGAATTTGCGGTTCGCACGATTCTGGATGCCATGTCTGATACTCTTGCCGAAGGTAACCGGATCGAGATTCGCGGATTCGGCAGCTTCGCATTATCCCGGCGCCCCCCCAGGGTAGGTCGAAATCCTAAATCGGGTGAAAGCGTTTTGGTCCCGGAAAAGAGGGTGCCGCATTTTAAACCCGGTAAAAATCTGCGCGAGCGAGTTGATGCATGTGCCCGCGATAGCAATTGACCCATTTGTTAATTGACCCATTGGTTTATTGAATCAGCAAGAAGGTTGCTTTGCGCGTTGTTTCCATTGCTCTGACAATCCTGCTATTTCTGGTTGCCCTTGGCTTAGCACTGGTCAACACGCAACCGGCAGAATTGCGTTTTTTCCCTTTCGGCGAAGACGCTTTGCTGACCGCGCCATTAGTTGTCTGGTTGTGCGCTTTTTTTATGCTGGGAGTTGCAGTTGGCTTGTTTGGTGCGATGCCTGCATGGATTCGCCTCCGTCTTCGAATCCGACGCGCCGAAAAGCAGCTCGAAGTCATGCGGGACGCAGCGGCCAGGGCCGGCCTGACCGCAGGGGTGAATGCGGCAGGACAATCAGCTGAACAAGTGCTATCCCGACCGTCGGAATCAGCGAGATCGCCCGCTGGTAATCCGCGGTTACCACCGAACCAGCGTGTTCTTCCCGGAACACAAGGAAAACTGTGACTAACCGCTTAACCGGCCAGCACTATGTTTGTTGACGTCTGGTGGTTCATCTTATTACCCATATTATTTGGCCTGGGATGGTTTGCAGCCCGCCTCGATTCACGCATGGAACGTTCGTCAAACGAAGTACCCAGTGCTTACTTTAAGGGCTTGAACTTCCTGTTGAATGAGCAACCGGATAAAGCGATTGACGCTTTCGTTGATGTGGTTCAGCTGGACCCCGAAACCACCGATGTTCATTTCGCGCTGGGTAATCTATTCCGGCGTCGCGGTGAAAACGAGCGTGCTATTCGAGTGCATAAGAACCTGGTTGATCGGGGGGATCTGGATGAGTCACAACGTGAGCACGCGTTGTTTGAACTTGGCCGTGACTACCTGAAAGCAGGCTTACTGGACCGGGCTGAAGATGCGTTTAACCGCCTTGAAGGTTCGCCGTATCGAGCTGCGGCCCTGGACCAGCGCTTGAAAATAGCGCAAATGGTCAGGGACTGGCCTCAGGCAATCGACCTTGCTGAGCAACTAGACCGCCAGCCCGGTGAGTCGCACCAGTCGGTTGTCGCCCATTTCTACTGTGAACAAGCGGCCGCCGTCGCTGCGACTGCCGATGTTAAGGAGCAAGCGGTTCCAGTCATTGCCGCGTCTGAGCTGCTTGCCAGGGCGATTGAAGCGGATCCGGCTCATATCCGGGCGCTTCTGATGCGAGGCGAGTTTGCATTAGCAAAAGGTGATGCGGCAGGTGCCATTACGGCCTGGAATCGAGCGTTTGAGACGGCGCCTCGCTATGCAGCATTAGTCGCTGCGGACTGGCTTGAAGCGCATCGTCTGGAAGGTAGCCTGCCGGCCGGTATCAAGGTGCTGGAAGTAATCCAGGAGAAAGAGCCTTCAGTCGATGTATTAGGCGCCTTGTACAAAGCGATAATTGCGCAGCGAGGGGAGGCTGCAGCGATAAGTTATCTGACAGCGGCTTTGACCCGGCAGCCGTCCTTGCTGGGATACCACCAGCTGGTAGTGGCAAAAGGACAAAACTCAGAGGTTGGTCAGGGCACCGAGTTGGAGCTCGGTCGACAGATGATGAGTCGACAAGTCGACCGTCTATCCCGTTACCTGTGTGGCCATTGCGGCTTCAGTGCGCAGCGCTATTACTGGCAGTGTCCGGGATGCACCCGCTGGGACTCATATTCGCCGCGCCGGGTTGAAGAGCTGGATCGGGACTAAACCTAATTGACCGTTGCTGACAATCCATGAGCCGTTATGTGGCCAGGCGCGTCCTTTGCGTCTATTTGGCGGGCATTTTGCGATTGTTTTGTTTTCGCACGGTTTTTTTTGCACCGAATTGGCGCTACATTTATCCACCAGACTTTGGTGAACCTATTTCTTTTCGTGGCTTGCCACGTTATTTCCAAAAGGTGCATAGATGAACAAATTTATTCGTTTTGTAACGGTAGCCCTGACGGCAATGTTTCTGTCCATGGGTGCGGCATTTGCCCTGGACATTAATAAGGCGACTCAAGATCAATTACAGGCTACTGAAGGCGTTGGTCCCGTGCTCGCTGAGCGAATCATCAAAGAGCGCAAGAAAGGCAGCTTTAAGTCAACTGCAGATTTGCAAGAGCGAGTAAACGGCGTTGGTCCGGTTCTTGCCGACCGTCTTGCTAAAGGCAGTGGCTTGAAGGCCGGTAAAACGACCGCCAAGGCTGATAAGCCAGCCTCATCGGCTAAGACGTCCACCTCGAAAGACAGCAAGTCAGCTGCGAAGACCGCTAAGGCTCCAGCCAAGGATTCCAAAAAGTCTGCTGAGAAAAAACCCAAAAAGCCAACTAACAAAGCCGCGAAAAAGCCAGCTGATTCAAAGGCCAAAGCTAAAGCTAAGGCAAAGAGTGCCAAGTCAGCAGTCGAATCGAAGTCATAGTCTGAATTGACCCGACGTCGTTTTTGCAATACCAGGCGGCCCGATATTTCGGGCCGCTTTTTTTTCGGTTGAGTCTGTAACGTGAACCGGGATAATACGTTCATGGAAATTGGAAGGACACAACAGGACAATTCACGTTCCCGGTCGCAGAAGTTACCCCGGTGGTACTACTATGGTTTGCTGATTCGGTTGCACCAGCCGATTGGCACGCTATTGTTGCTTTGGCCAACCCTGTGGGCGCTATGGATGGCTTCCAACGGTTCACCCGACCCCTACCTGTTGTTCGCTTTTTGCACCGGTACCCTTTTGATGAGATCAGCCGGGTGCGCCGTTAATGACTACGCCGACCGTGATATTGATAAATTTGTGAAACGAACCCAGGCCAGGCCGTTGACTGCGGGCGATATTTCAGCCAAAGAAGCTTTGGTCGTTGCGGGAGGGCTGGCGCTACTGGCCTTTGCGCTTGTGCTGCCAATGAATAAGCTGACAATTTTGCTGTCAGTGGTGGCGCTGTTTGTCGCCGTTACCTACCCATATACCAAGCGTTTTATTGCGTTGCCGCAGGCTTATCTCGGCATCGCATTTGGATTTGGCATTCCGATGGCGTTTGCGGCAACGCTTGATTCCGTACCAGGCGTTGCCTGGATCATGTTGGCGGCCAATATCTGCTGGGCTCTTGCCTACGATACGGAATATGCGATGGTGGATCGGGATGATGATCTGAAACTAAATATCAAGACGGCAGCAATTACTTTTGGTCGGTTCGACGTCGTCGCGGTGATGCTGTTTTATGCAATGGCTCTGAGTTTGCTCGCGGTAGCTGGCTATTGGCAAAGTCTGGGTCTGTGGTTCTACTGCGGCTTAATGAGCGCTGCCGCTATGGCAATTTACCACTACCAACTGATAAAGAAGCGCAGCCGTGACGGTTGCTTCGCAGCCTTTCGACATAACAACTGGCTGGGTGCGGTGATCATGGCTGGAGTCGCTCTGGACTACGCCGTTGGTTGATTCCCGTGCCGGATCCCAATCCGAAATGCCTGTCAGTCCAACAAAGCCCACAGCGGCTGAAGGTCCGACTGTGCCGCCACGCGCAATCGTTCTGTTGATCTTAATGACCTTGGTCTGGGGTACTAACTGGCCGCTGTTCTCCTACGCATTGCATGAAGTTTCGGTCTGGACGTTTCGGACTATCTCGTTACCGGTAACCGGTTTGGTGTTGTTGTCAGTTGCAGCAAGCCGAGGCCAATCGTTAAGAATTCCCCGCGCCAGCTGGATTACCGTCGCCGGAGTTTGTTTTTTCTACCAGGTTATCTGGAACGTCGCGACACCATTGTCGGCGTCACTGATTGCCTCGGGCCAGTCTGCCGTGCTCGGCTTTTCTATGCCAATCTGGGTAGCACTATTATCCGGTGTAATTCTCAAAGAGCGAATTACCTTCCGAGTACTGTGTGCAGTCCTGCTGGGAGCAACGGGCATTATCATGCTTATGGTGCCAAGTTTCGATGCTTACGCACAAGCGCCACTAGGTGTCGGATTGGGGCTGCTCGCGGGTTTTGGTTGGGCAATAGGCACCATTATTCTCAAAAAGAATCCTGTGCCAGTACCGCCATTGGTTCTGGTTGGTTGGTTGATGTTACTCACAAGCGTACCTGTGAGCATTGGGGCAGCCTTAACCGCACAAGGGCCGTGGTTTGTACCCTCCTGGCAGAGCATCGCTGCTATCGCTTATATCTCTCTGATTCCAATGACAATCGGCAACCTATGTTGGTTTTCAATCGTCACTCTACTGCCGGCAAATATTGCCGGTATATCGACTATTATGGTTCCCGTTGTCGCGATGTTATCGGGGGCGGTAATACACGGCGAGCCATTAGGATGGATTCAGTTAAGTGCACTCATGTGTTCGGTTACTGCCATGGCACTGGTGCTGATCAGGAAAGCACCTGGTGTGGCGTCTGACTAATTTCTTGCATAGGCTATTTGACAATTTAGCCTCTGTTTTGTCAGTGGCGACGTCCGGACAGTCTTAACCTCGCCGCGGTCAACGCTGGCCATTGATATTGGCGAAAGTACGACAGGCAAAACCTGATTGCCGCAATTACTCGTACAATTTAAGGTTGAAGATAGGAGGGCTTGGCCGGCGACGCCTTCGTCTGGTACCTGCCGCCAGGTTGACGCCTGGCCCGAAAAACAACCTGATTAAAGATCCCTTGGACAGTGTAATTACCCTCGTCGCTTACCCGCGTGGTCGCCGTGACATGTCAATGCCTGTCATTGTGGCGTACGCAGGGATTCACGATATTTTAAGGCTTTGGCCCGAGGTGCTGTAGTGCAAACCGCCAGTGCAGCGCCGTACGAGATTGTTGGCAGCTTCTGGAGAAATCGTGGATTGATCTGGGCACTGATTCAACGTGAAGTCCTTGGTCGATACCGTGGATCGCTTGTGGGTTTGTTATGGTCTTTTTTGACCCCGATTTTCATGCTGCTGGTTTATACGTTTGTCTTTAGCGTGGTGTTCAAGGCGCGCTGGAACGTCGGGAGTGACTCGAAAACTGAGTTTTCATTGTTACTGTTTGCCGGTCTAATCGTCTACAACTTATTTGCAGAATGTATTAACCGTGCGCCGAGTATGGTCCTTTCCAATGCCAACTATGTGAAGAAGGTGGTTTTCCCGTTGGAAATTTTGCCATGGGTCACTGTTGGTTCGGCACTATTTCACGCTTTGGTTAGCTTAATCGTTTGGTTGCTGGCTTATCTCATTTTGTTCGGATTGCCGCACTTAAGTACGATGTATCTGCCGATCATTTTCTTGCCCCTGATCCTCTTTATCATGGGGGCTGCCTGGACCCTCGCGGCGCTCGGAGTTTACTTACGCGACGTGTCTCAGTTCATCGGTATCGTGACGACTATGATGCTGTTTTTATCACCGGTGTTTTATCCGGCGTCCGCATTACCTGAAAAATATCGTGTCATTCTGTATTTGAACCCCTTGACTCCTGTGATTGAGCAAACACGCGCCATTTTATATTTTGGGGAAGCACCCGATTGGCTTGTGTTGGCGCTATCGTTACTCGTGTCCTTGCTCGTCGCCTGGTTCGGATTTTATGTGTTTCAACGAACACGCAAGGGGTTTGCTGATGTCATATGAATCAGCTCAAGAGCCTAATGTTGTTGTGTCAGTAAGCAATGTCGCAAAGTCCTACAACGTTTACCCATCACCACGAGACCGGCTTAAACAATTCGTACTACCTCGCCTTCAGCGTAGCTTGGGTTTGCCGCCGCGTCAGTACCATCGTGAATTCAGGGCACTTCAAAATGTTTCGTTCACAGTGCAGCGCGGGGAAACTTTTGGCATTGTTGGTAAAAACGGCTCGGGGAAATCAACTTTGTTGCAGATTATTTGCGGCACGATAGCTCCAACTGCCGGTGATGTTCACACGGTTGGCCGCCTGGCGGCATTGTTAGAATTGGGTGCTGGGTTTAACCCGGAGTTTACCGGCCGCGAAAATGTTTACATGAACGGTACAGTACTTGGTTTAACCAATGAGCAGATCGATGATCGATTTGACAAAATCGCCGGATTTGCCGATATCGGCGAATTTATAGATCAACCGGTTAAAACTTACTCTAGCGGTATGTACGTCCGCCTGGCGTTTGGCGTCATCGCCAATGTAGATGCTGATATTTTAGTTATTGACGAGGCGCTTGCGGTGGGCGACGCCTATTTTGTTCAAAAGTGCATGCGCTTCTTGCACGGGTTTATGGAAAACGGAACGTTGTTATTTGTCAGCCATGATACCTCTGCGGTTCAACGATTGTGCTCTCGTGCGCTACTGTTGGGCAAAGGCGAAGTTGAAATGATCTCCTCACCTAAAGAGGTCGCAAAACATTATCTTTCGAAGTTGTATAGCGAGTTTCAAGATATTGATGGCACGGGGAATTCAGATGGCAGTGCTGAGCCGACGCAAAGCGATTCTAAGTCGAATTCAGTCGATCGTGTGTCGGATCAGCCCGAGTCTGGAAATAGGGCAAATGAGTTGCCTCGTGACATGCGACAGGATCTAGTCAACAACAGTCCGTACCGTAGCGATTTTGAGGTTTTTCGTTTCCAGCCAGATGCCGACAGTTTTGGTACAGGCTTGGTAACTATAGATTCAGTTCAGTTCCTGGATACTCATGGTCGTACGTTGAAGTGGATTGTCGGCGGCGAGGATGTTGTTCTTCAGATCCAGGCAACCACCCGGTCAGAGCTGATCGAACCGATTATCGGTTTTGAAATGAAAGACCGATTGGGGCAAACCGTCTTCGGTGATAATACTTACCTCTCTACCGAAGGTCAGTCATTGGTTGCAAAGGCGGGCAGTATGCTGAATGGCTCATTTTCTTTTCGGATGCCTGCAATGCAGGCAGGAGACTACAGTGTCGCCGTTGCCATCGCCGAGGGAACTCAGACGGCACACACGCAACACCAATGGATGCACGACGCGCTTGTCGTCCGAATTCATACCGATTCGATTTGTTTCGGCCTGGTCGGTATTCCGATGCGGCATATCGACTTGCAAATTAGAAACGGGTAGCCAGATGAAGCTCTGCACAGTTTGTGGGTCTGCATCGTTTCAAGCGGCTGACGTGCTATGGCCGGAACTTATTGCGCAGTGGCAACTTGTACCAGATGAAGTCGCTTACATTAATCGTCAACAAGGCCTCACTTGTACAAATTGTAATTGCAATTTGCGCTCAATGGCGTTGGCATCTGCGATAACATCCTGGATAGATAAGCGCACTAGCTTTCGCGAAGTGCTTGAGTCTGGTGCACTGAATCATTTCAAGATTCTCGAGATAAATTCCGCCGGCAGCCTGTCTGCGGAATTTCGTGGACTACCTGGCCATCGTTTGGTCGAGTATCCGGATTTTGATATGCATAACTTAAAAATCGAATCCGGGCAGTTTAATTTAGTCATTCATTCCGATACGTTGGAGCATCTTGCCCGTCCGGTTGCCGCTTTAGCCGAGTGCCATAGAGTTTTAGCGGACGACGGGGCCTGCATATTTACGGCGCCAATCGTACCCGCCCGAATGACGCGAAGCCGGGAAGGATTGGAGCCGAGCTTTCACGGCTCAGTGAACGCATCCCAAACTGATTTAATGGTTCATTGGGAGTTTGGTGCCGATCTCTGGGTTAAGGTCATTCAAGCGGGTTTTCGTCAATGTTGCATTCATTCCATCGAGTATCCTGGTGGCCTCGCAATAACAGCCAGTAAATAAATGAACTCTTCCGTTAACCAGCCGCTGGAGTTTACCGGGGAACGATATTTTCCTTCGATTCGCGGCGATATCGAACTCGAACACACACACCGCTATATGTTGGCGGCTGAGTTCGTTGCGGGCAAACATGTGTTAGATATCGCTTCCGGGGAAGGTTATGGCTCGGCCTATCTATCTCGGTTCGCTAAGCAGGTAGTTGGTGTCGATATCGATTCGAGTGCGGTTGAGCATGCTAGAAAGAAGTACGTTATTCCAAATCTGGAGTACAAACAAGGCGATTGCAAAGCCATTCCGCTGCCCGATGCCAGTGTTGAAATTGTGGTGAGTTTCGAAACGATCGAACATCACACTGCACATGACGAAATGATGGCGGAAATCAAGCGGGTGCTGAAGCCGGGTGGAGTATTGATCATCTCTTCACCCGACAAGGCCCAGTATTCAGATAAACACGGTACGAAGAATGAGTATCACGTGCGCGAACTCTACCAGGACGAGTTCGACGATCTGTTGGCCCGATACTTCTCCAACCACTTAATACTGGGTCAGCGTATCGTGTATGGCTCGCTGCTCGTGGGCCAGCAGCAGCAGCAGACCGAATTCTTATCGTATCAGCACGGCTCGCAAACCGAACTTCGCGCTTCTGGTTTACCCGAACCAATTTATTTGATCGCGTTTGAATCCGATGGTGCGCTTCCCCCGGCGCCCAATAGTGCCTACATAACTGATTCGCCTGGCCACCAGCCAGAAATGGAATATTTGCGTTCGAGGCTGGAAAGCCGGGCCGCCTTGATTCGTGACTTGGGAAGCCGCATGACCGGTGTGGCGACCGCATTAT
>JBAUID010000125.1:0-13260 GCA_049680625.1 Burkholderiaceae bacterium
GTGTACAACCGGCCAATCGGTATTCAGGCCGAGGTGCGGTTCATCAATACTATGTTTGGTCTAGCGAACAGAACCATGACCTAAATGGGGCAGGGACGCTGAGTCAAATACTTAATGCAACTGTCCCTGACGAAGAGGGCGCCCGCGCAAGTCGTCGCAGGCGGCTTAAGGCCCCGATTGGCCCCATGGCGCCGTTTGGGTGTCATACTTGTCGCGTACGGCTAATTGCCGTACAATTGTCATTATGAAATCAGCAACCAAAGAGGCGCCCACGGCGCGGCTCGAAGCCCGTATCAGTGCGGAGCTGCATGCGCAGATCAAGCGCGCAGCGCAGTTGCAAGGGCGCACGATGACGGACTTTGTCACCTCGGCCGTGCAGCAAGCAGCGCATCAGGCGATCGAGCAAGCGGACGTCCTGCGCTTGTCTCAGGTCGATCAGGCCGCGTTTGCCCAGGCGTTGATGTCGGCGCCGGAGCCCAGCGAGGCATTGGATCGCGCGAATGAGCGGCGCCGTCAGCTTTTGCAGTCGGAGTGAACGCAGCCCCTTTTCGGGTTCAGTTGCTCGATGCCGGCCACGATCGGGCGGTTTTTCAAAGTGATTCGGACGCACTGAATCGCTACTTTCACGCGCAGGTCACGCAGGACATTCGCCGACGGGTGACCGCTTGTTACGTCGTCGTGAACGAAGCGGACCAAGTGGCGGGTTACTACACGCTGGCCGCCAGCAGTGTGTTGCTCAACGATTTACCCGCGGACCAAGGTAAGCGACTGCCCCGTTATCCGTCGGTGCCCGTGGTTCGCCTGGGGCGCTTGGCCGTCGCTCAACGCTTTAAAGGGCAGGGGCTTGGGGGTGCGTTACTGGCCGATGCGCTGGATCGTGCGCAACGCGCCGAGATTGCCGCCTACGCGCTGGTGGTGGATGCCAAAGACGAGTCGGCCGCGGCGTTTTACCAGCATCATGGGTTCACGCCGTTGCCGCAGGCGGTGCTCACGCTCTTTCGAGCGTTTGGGCGTCAAGCAATCGCCACGCGCGGGTAGCGCGATTGATACCAGTGATGCGCAAACATTGGACGCGTCATTTCAGGACTGTTGCATTACAGGCGGTGTGGCCTGAGTATGGTGCCGATTTTACTGCGGAGACCGCACCGATGCGCCCAAACTCACTGTTTAAACGCCACCTGTATGGCCCTGAAGTGATCCTGCGCGCGGTGCGATGGTATGCCGCTTCGGCTTGTCGTACCGGGATGTTCGCGATTTGCTGGCCGAGTACAGGATTGACGTTGAGGCGAGCACCATCTACCGATGGGTACAGAAGTTTGAGACAAAGTTGACGTTAACGTAAACGTCAAGTAATCTTGCGATCATGCCATTAAGCCGTCTGTTCTTTGCAGACTCGGCCTGCTGGCTCAAAATGGCTTCAACCATTAACGATTAACCTGTTGGCTCCATGCCAATCGGTTCATTAATGATTCGCACGGCCCGGCAACTGATACGGTATCGGCCCTTCCGTGCCCGCTAACGCACTAACGTTTAAACCCGGTTAAACCACATGACTGATTTGTCCGAGGCAAAAGCACTTGCCCAGTATCGACCAACTAATAAGGTTCGCTTTGTCACGGCGGCATCGTTGTTTGACGGCCATGACGCCTCAATCAACATCATGCGCCGTATTTTGCAAAGCATGGGTGCCGAAGTTATTCACCTGGGGCACAACCGTTCAGTAAATGAGGTGGTGACCTGCGCTGTCCAGGAAGATGCGCATGCGATTGCTATTTCTTCTTACCAGGGTGGTCATGTTGAATACTTTAAATACATGATTGACCTGCTGCGCGAGCGCGGCGGTGCCCACATTAAAGTTTTTGGCGGCGGTGGTGGCGTTATCGTGCCGGCAGAAATCAAAGAATTGCACGACTACGGGGTCAGCAGAATTTTCTCTCCGGAAGATGGTCAGCGTCTGGGTCTGCAAGGCATGATTGGTCAGATGCTGCAACAAAGTGATGCCGATCTGTCACCGCATGCGCCGTCAGATGCCACTGCTCTTGCCGGCCACGGCGAACCGAACTGGCGGGCTCTCGCCCAACTGATTACCGCGATTGAAACCGGTAGTGCAGATCCGGCGGTTATCAAGGAAGTGTCCGCATTGGCTGATAAATCTGACATACCTGTCCTGGGTATTACGGGTACCGGCGGGGCGGGTAAAAGCTCACTGACCGACGAGTTGATTCGACGCATCCGTCTGGACTTATCCGACGCATTGCAGATTGCCGTCATATCGATCGATCCGAGTCGCCGTAAATCGGGTGGTGCCTTATTGGGTGACCGGATTCGAATGAACGCTATTTACCCCTGGCCAAAAGCCAAAGACGATGGTCGTCGGGTGTTTATGCGGTCGCTGGCTACCCGGGAGGCAGGCAGTGAAGTCAGTCAGTCCCTGCCCGGGGTAATTGCGGCCTGCAAGGCCGCCGGCTTTGACCTGGTGGTGGTCGAAACTTCCGGTATTGGCCAGGGTGATGCGGCAATTGTTGAGCATGTCGACTTGTCGATGTATGTAATGACCCCGGAGTTCGGCGCAGCCAGTCAGCTGGAGAAAATTGACATGCTGGATTTCGCTGACATCGTGGCGATTAATAAGTTTGATCGCAAAGGTGCTGAAGACGCGCTGCGCGATGTCGCCAAACAAGTGCAACGCAATCGCGAAGCGTTTACGGTTGCTCCAGACCAAATGCCGGTTTACGGCACCCAGGCGTCCCGCTTTAATGATGACGGGGTCACCGGTTTATATCTTGCGCTCAAAGCAGCGCTTGCAGAAAAATCACCTGCGTTTGCATCCCGGGCTGGCCCGGGTGCCCTGGGCGATCCGTCTGGTGCGGCACGTTTTTCCAGCCGCGCCAATGCGATTGTGCCACCTGCCCGGGTCCGTTATCTGGCCGAGATTACCGACACTGTGCGCGCTTATAAAGCCCGGGCTGTGGCAAATGCCGGTCTTGCTCGTGAGGCGCAACACCTGCGAGAGAGCCAGCGCATATTGTTCGAGGCGGTGCCGGAAAAACACCGGGCACGCGACGCCTTGCAAGAGCAGCTTGATAAGCGCCTGACCCGTATTGACGCGGATGCGCGCGAATTACTGTCGTCCTGGCCGGCGCTCAAAGACGCCTACGCAGGCAGTCATTACGTGATGAAAGTGCGTGACAAAGAGATTCGCATTGAGCTGACCCGCGAATCATTATCGGGCACAACCATCAACAAGGTCGCGCTACCAACATTTGTCGACGAAGGCGAAATCGTCAAGTGGTTGATGCTTGAAAACGTACCCGGTGCGTATCCGTATACCTCAGGTGTTTTCCAGTTCAAGCGCGAAGGTGAAGACCCAACCCGGATGTTTGCCGGTGAAGGAGACCCGTTCCGTACCAACAAACGCTTTCATCTGCTGTCCAAATCTATGCCGGCCAAGCGTTTATCAACCGCCTTCGATTCGGTGACTTTGTACGGTCACGATCCGGATTTACGCCCGGACATTTACGGCAAAGTGGGTAATTCCGGGGTGAGCATCGCCACCCTGGACGATATGAAAGTCTTGTACGGTGGCTTTGACCTGGTGGACCCGGCAACCAGTGTCAGTATGACCATCAACGGGCCGGCGCCAACCATTTTGGCGATGTTCATGAATACCGCCATTGACCAGCAGATCGACGTGTTCCGCGAAGAGCATAAACGCGAGCCGGATGCTGAAGAAATGAGTGCCCTGCGCGCCCGGACGCTGTCGACGGTTCGCGGCACGGTACAGGCTGACATCCTCAAAGAAGACCAGGGTCAGAACACCTGCATCTTCTCTACCGAATTCAGCCTGAAAGTCATGGGTGACATTCAACAGTATTTTGTTGAGCACGATGTGCGCAACTTTTACTCAGTCAGTATCAGCGGCTATCACATTGCTGAAGCGGGTGCGAACCCAATCAGCCAGCTGGCGTTTACTTTAAGCAATGGCTTTACCTTTGTTGAAGCCTACCTGGCGCGCGGTATGGATATTGACGCTTTTGCGCCCAACCTGAGCTTTTTCTTCTCCAACGGTATGGACCCGGAATACACCGTTATGGGTCGGGTTGCTCGCCGCATCTGGGCGGTGGCGATGAAAGAAAAATACGGCGCCAACGATCGCAGTCAGAAGCTGAAATACCACTGTCAGACTAGTGGCCGTTCGCTGCATGCGCAAGAGGTGGATTTCAACGACATCCGCACGACCCTGCAGGCCTTGATTGCCACTTACGACAATGCCAACAGCTTGCATACCAATGCCTATGATGAAGCCATAACCACCCCAACTGAAGAAAGCGTGCGTCGCGCTATGGCCATTCAGTTGATCATCAACCGTGAATGGGGTTTGGCCAAGAACGAAAACCCAACCCAGGGTAGCTTTATCATTGATGAGCTCACCGAGTTGGTTGAAGAAGCCGTGCTCACCGAGTTTGAGCGCATTGCCGACCGTGGCGGGGTGTTGGGTGCGATGGAAACCGGTTATCAACGGGGGAAAATTCAGGATGAGAGCATGCATTACGAAATGCTCAAACATACCGGCGACTTGCCAATTATTGGGGTGAATACTTTTCGCAACCCTAATGGCGATCCGGTTCCCGAGACGCTCGAACTGGCGCGTTCAACGGAGCAGGAAAAACAAAACCAATTACAACGCCTGCAACAGTTTCATGCGGCTCATGCTGATAACTCGGAGGCGATGCTGGCGCGTTTACGGCAAACCGTTATAGAAAACGGCAACGTGTTTGAGGTGTTAATGGATGCGGTTCGGGTGTGTAGTCTGGGGCAAATTACTGACGCCTTATTCGAAGTTGGGGGCCAGTACCGCCGCAGCATGTGATTTGTAGTCGTATTTCTGATTTGTATTTAACAGTAAAAGTTCGGAGGAACTGGCAATGGACGTAGAAGCATTCAAAGCGCAACTGACCCGCGATGGTTACGATGAAATCGTCGAAAAAGAAATGCAAGCCGGCGTGTTTATCGATGAGCATACTCATCCATACGATGTGCGCGCGCTGGTATTAGGCGGTTCGGCCGTCATTGCCTGCGGCGGCGAATCAAAAACTTATGCTGCCGGTGACATTGTCGAGATGGCTGCGAATACGGTTCACACCGAGCAGTACGGTGATCAACCCTATAAGTTTCTGGTTGGCCGGCGAAACAAGTAAGTAAAAAGACAATAGAAAAATGGCCTGCAATCAGCGGGCCATTAAAGAGCGGGCCGTTAAAGTCAGCGGCTAGCGAGATTCAAACCCTTCTTCCAGCATTTCGCTAACAAACAACTCGCCTTGGCCACATTTCACCGGCCGCTGCAATGCCTGCGACACCGCGGCTTGTAGTGCTGCGCCGTCCGGGTCGGCCGCCAGCAGATCACCGGCATAGTCGACATCTTTACCGGCATTGGCAATCGAGAACATCTGGCCTTTGTAGTTGCCATGGATCGCATTACCAATCAAGCGCTCTAAAGAGCCGGAGCGGGCCGCGCCAGTCATCATAATTTCGTAAAGTGACGACCAGTCGACCCCGTGGCGTCTTGCTGCCCGGTAGGCCTGGGTAATTAGCTGACAGGTGCCCTGAGTCAGAAAATTGTTCAGCAACTTAGCCGTAATGCCGGTGCCCACTTCGCCAAAACGCACCACTTTTTTGCTGTAGTGATTCAGTATCGGCAATGCCCGGTGATAGTCATCATCACTTGCGCCCACCAGCGAACCCAGTTCGCCTGCTCTTGCCTGTGGCGGGCCGCCAACCACTGGTGCATCAACATAGCCGATGCCGTTAGCCTGCAGTTTGTCGGCAATTTCGCGGGTGATTTCCGGCTTGCCCGTGGTGACGTCAATGACCAGCTGGCCGCGACGCAGTGACGGCGCCATTTGTTCGTATACCGCACGCATGGTCTCGCCCCGGTCAACACACAGCATTACGATGTCGACATCGGCAACCAGGGAGGCAATGTCGCTGGCTCGGCTGGCACCGGCAGCACATAACTCATCAACCCGCACCGGATTGCGATTGGCAACGACACTCAGCGGATAACCCGCTGCCAGCAGGTTGTGGCAGATGCCGCTGCCCATCAGGCCAACACCAATAAAGCCAACTTTTTCCATGTTTGTCTCCATGACTAATAAAAGTGGGTCGGTTTGCGGTTTGCGGTTTGCGTTTGCGACACCGTTTTCTGAGCAGAGAAGAGGCTGGATAACCAACCGTAACGGTCGCTAGAATAGCCGTTTACAAGCCGAACAACACGAGGAGAACGTCTTGGGTCAATTAGAGAATCGGGTCGCCATTGTGACCGGGTCGGGTCGCGGTATTGGTCAGCAAATCGCAATGCGCCTGGCGCGTGATGGTGCCGCTATTGTGGTCAACGACCTGGACGAAGGGCCGGGTAATGAAACCGTTGCGATGATTGAACAAGCCGGTGGCAAAGCGGTGGCGTGCAATGGTGATGTCACGCAAAAAGATTTTGGCGGGCGCATTGTCGACACCGCCCTGAATGCTTTCGGCGACTGCCACATCATCGTGAATAACGCGGGTTACACCTGGGACAGTGTGATTCAGAAGATGGAAGATGAACAGTGGTACGCGATTATCGACGTTCATCTGACCGCGCCGTTTCGAATCCTGCGTGCCTTTCAGAAGCATCTGAAATCCGCGGTTGAAAAAGAAGCGGCGGCCGGCGAACGTATCGTACGCAAAGTGGTCAATATCTCGTCAACATCCGGCGTAAACGGCAATGCCGGCCAGGCCAATTATTCAGCGGGTAAGGCCGGTATCATCGGCATGACAAAAACCCTCGCCAAAGAGTGGGGGCGGTATCACACCACGGTGAATGCGGTGGCCTTTGGATACATTCAGACCCGGTTAACCAAACCACTCGAAAAAGGGGAGGGCGGTATGGTTGATGTTGGCGGACGTGAAGTGAAGTTTGGTGTCCAGGCCGGGCGCTTGTCGGTAATGAACCAGATGATTCCACTGGGTCGCGGTGGCTTGCCGGAAGAAGCTGCCGGGTCGGTGTATCTGTTCTGCAGCCCCGACAGCGACTACGTCAGCGGCCAGTGCCTGGTTGTCAACGGGGGTTTATAGCGGGGGGTAATCGCGCCGTGGCCTGACTACTTCAGGCCCATGCAATTGGCGTAAAAAGTGGTCGTTGCCGGCCAGTCGCTAAATACGCCGTCAACGTTGACCGCCTGAGCGAGCACATCAAGCACCCGAAACATGTCCGCCATCGAACTGATTTGTGGCCGCACGGACTGGTAATACCAACCACCACCGCTGCCCAGGTCGCCGGAGCGTTCAAGTGTCCAGGTAACGATCCGCAAACCGGCCTGCTGGGCTGCGCGTGTGTACTCCGATGGCACGATGTCGTTGCCTTTTGTGGTCAGCAGCATCCAGAGCGGTGGCGCAATAGTACGCAAGCCGTCGTCTGCCAGTGACTGCATTGACGGTTTGAAACTGGCTGCCTGCATCGGATTAATCCGCCCTGGTCCACGATACCGGCCGTCCAGATAGATAGCCTGCGCGCCGTAGGTCGGATGTGCTTTTAGCCAGTAACGGATGTCATCCATGTTGAAGGACTGCGGAAAAACCTGGTCAGGCGAAATACCAAGCGCTTCGTATTCGCGAATCATTTGCTCCGCGTACTTTTCCTGGGTGTAAGCCTCGCCTTGGCTGGTCTTGCCGAATGGCATGTCAACCTGTGGTGCTTTGAGCTCGGGCATCATGGACACACCGAGCTTGCGAAACAACTCAATACTCTGTCGATGCGTCATCAAGGTGGCGTTCTCAACATAGCGGGCACCACCCTCGCGCTCTGGCGCCTGCAAATACTCGTCGATCGTGGCGGCTTTTGGGTTGACGCTGTCTGAGCGTCCTTTTAACGTCAGAAACTGCGCGGCTGTGATGTCGCTGGTACAGCAACGGACACTGGCTTTGGCAGACTCGGTGGCCGGTGAAAATGGTTGGCGGCAACTGCTCGCCAACGGTGTTTTAAGGATATTGGTTGTTGAGTGCAGGTCGCATTGTGAATGGCGGCATACCAGTTGCCTGTCCTGGGTAAAAGTGACGTCACATTCAACAATACCGGCGCCCTGGCTGGCCGCAGCAAGATAAGACTCGCGGGTATGTTCAGCGTAGCGCAATGGGGCGCCGCGGTGGGCGATGGAAAACTGGCTTTTATTTGGCGGCCGATTCAGGCATGCCGCCAGTTTGTCTTTTAGCGGTGATGGTGAAAGCTGTTGTACCAACTGCGTCATCCGTTGGGCATTGAATGCCGTGTCGGTGAGCGCCTGTGCATGAGAGGTGCGAGCGGTTAGCAGGCACAGCAACACCAGAAACAGCGGAATTAAATTGCGCAACACAATAGCAATACGTTGGGGCTTGATGGTCATCGTGGCTTTGCCTGGATTCAGTCGCATTAAGTACATTATTCAGATTCGGAAATACGGATATATCAGTATGACGCTAAAAATAGTCGCCGGTGTGACAGCAGGGCATCTTGTCGCTGAGGCCTGGTTCGGGGAAGGTTGTTACATCACCGAGTGGATGAATAATGACAAAAATGCCGATCTGTCGGTGGCCCGGGCGCGTGTCCCTTGTGGCACAACAACTCGCTGGCACCAGTTGGACGGGGTTGTTGAGCGATACGTGATTTTGTCCGGGCTTGGGCGGGTTGAGATCGGCAATCTTGCGCCGATGGCCGTTCAGCCCGGTGATTGCGTCACCATACCGGCCGCGACCCCGCAGCGCATTTCGGCCGTCGGCAACGACGAACTGGTTTTTCTGGCGATTTGTTCGCCGCGGTTTACCCCCGACGCCTACGCTGAGTGCCTGGAGCCCGACTCCAATCCTGGGTGACAGCCTTGATGTCGGCGTGTTGCCGGCTTGATTCGCGGCATGATTCGCGGCTTGAATTGACCGCTCACCAACGCCACTGGTACCGCTTGGGTACCCACTCACGGCCGTTGGTCTACTGGCGCAACGCAATATGACCGGCGCGCCGAAAAATGGATGTCATGCAAAACAGACATCCCATTTTTCGCGTTTCATCATCCGCTTTGCGGTGGTGCGCAATGATTTCATTCAGCGCGGTGTTAGCCGCGTGCGGCGAGGGCTCACTCGACCCCCTGGTTGCCAAAGGCAACAGCGAAGAAATCCTCAGTGCCGTTAGTGCGGCCGAGGTGATTTCAACGGCGGTTCCTGACGACGATTTTGCCCAGCAGGCCCTGGCCGCAATTAACGCAGCGCGCGCGGCGGGGCAAATCTGCGGTGAAGACGAATACCCTGCGGCCGGTGCCGTGTTGTGGAATGACCGGATTGCGCATGCCTCGTTGCTGGAATCCGAATGGATGCAGCGGGACAACGACTTCGGCCACGCCTGGCCGGACGGTACCCGGGTTGGGGATCGTCTGACCATGGCGAACTACGCCTGGCAACATGCGGATGAGAATATTGCTGCCGGGTTCCGTACCCTGCCTGAAGTGATTCAGGCCTGGATCGACAGCCCGTCACATTGCCGCGCGCTGATGCGCCCGGATGTCTCAGAAACCGGCCTTGCGGTTGTACCGGGAACAGCCGGGAACACCTATGTCAGTTACTGGACAATGGTGCTGGCCGAACCCGCTGCGACGAACCGCCGGGAGGCGGTTCAGTAGGGCTTAGGCTTCGCAATAATCGTCATGCCCCTTTTGACTGAAGAAACTCCTGGTCAATCTCAGGTAATGGCAGATTATTAATTGCGGCTTCGAAGGCTTGCAGTCGTTTGTAGATCGATAACAACTCCACGATGGTTGTCCACGAATTTACTAGTAACTGGAATGAATTTTCCACGCGTTGGAACGCCCGGATTATCTGCTGCATAACCCCCAGGGTAAATCCAGCAGCGACGATCGTCGGCGCCAGTACAAAATACGGCAAAATGACGCCAATCTGCAAATAAGAAATTCTCACGACATTGAAGTACATGTAGTGGAAATACAGACGGAAGTAATTGCGGCGCACGTTGGAAAACAACTCGACGAGTGATGGCGGCTGAGCGCGGGTTTCGTTGTCCTCACCGTAAACCAGTTCTTTTCGGAAAGCCGCTTCAACCCGTTGGTTTCGAAACTCAAGCCCGGGCAACTTGATACCGGCGAGGGCAATTAAGGCGGTACCAAAAACAGACCACAAAATTGCGACAAAAACCAGTGCCTGGGAAACTTCGCCAATAATTGGCAGTACTTTTATATGTACGGATAGTGCCCACAAGATGGGTAAAAACGCGATCAACGTCATCACTGCATCAATCAAGGCAACCCCGAGCGACTCCATAATTGACGCGAATCGCATCGTGTCTTCCTGAATTCGTTGTGACGCGCCTTCAATGTGGCGCAATTGTGGCCACTTCGATGTGTAGTAATCATTCATCGCCGTGCGCCAGCGAAAAATATAGTGTGAGATAAAAAACCGGGTCAGCGTGCCAAGAATGACAGCGACCATGGCAATTTCTAAAAACGTCACTAACTGACCGTAATAGCCTTCGATAGTGACGGCCCCGGGTTTGCTCAATGCCAGCTGAATCGTGTCGTAAAAGCGACCAAACCAATTGTTGATCATGACATCCAGTTGCACCTGAAACCAGGTGGTAAAAACAATCAGGGCAGATCCCAGAATTGACCACATCTGCCATTTGTGTGGCGCGAACAGCATCCAGAACGCGACAAATACCAGATAGCAAATTGTCATGAACTGGTAGAACCAGAAACTGTTCGCACTTTTGACCTGTGTCGCGTGTGCTAGTTGCTCCGCGCTGGGCGCTTCGGGCTTGGCGCCATTTGCCTGGGCAGCATCAGCAGTGTCATTCGCCGCCCCGGATACGCCGCCTCCCCCTGCGTCTGTCGCAGCGGGTGTGCCTGGTTCCGCGCTAAGCGGTGCGGGATAATCGAAACCAAAGGCACCACCAATACTGAACTGCCTGCCGTAATCGGATGCAACGGTAAACCAGAACACGACACACAACAGTGCCCAGATGGCAAACGACAAAAAAAACAGTCGCGGCCGCGGAAAAAATGAATGGAACACGGTATGACTCCCGGATACGGCAGGCCGGCAAATTGCTTCCCGGCCCAGAATGATGAATTGGTAGTGAGCCTAATCGGGGTCGCGCAACGACGCAATGGCGGGGTTCAGTAGGCGTTGGGTCAAAGTTGAAGCACACTAGAGGAGTTGAAGCCCATTTGAGGTATCGTTAACCAAAAAATGGAGCCTACGATGATTTCACGTCCTCACTATCAATCGGCAAGCACCCTGGTTAGCCAGTTACGCCAGGGGAAAATCAAGAGCGAACAATTGCTTGAAATCTACCTTGACCGGGTAGAGAAATTTAATCCGACATTGAACGCCATCATCTGGCAGGACATTGATTCGGCGCGGGCCGCCGCCCGGGCAGCTGACCGCAGCCTTGCCCGGGGTGAAAAACCCGGCCCGTTGCACGGGCTGCCGATGACGCTGAAAGAGGCAAACGACATTGCCGGTGTGCTCACAACCAATGGTGATCCGGCATTGCGCAACAACGTGGCCGCGCAAGATGCGGTGATCACACGCAAGTTGCGTGATGCCGGCGCCATTATTTTTGGCAAAACCAATATTCCGTTCCGGATGGCGGACTGGCAGACATTCAACGAAATTTATGGCACTACTCATAATCCGTGGGACCTTTCCAAAACGCCGGGTGGTTCGTCCGGTGGCGCAGCGGTGGCCCTGGCCACGGGAATGACGTCAGCCGAAGTGGGCAGCGACATCGGCTCGTCCATCCGCAATCCAGCCCACTTTAACGGCATCTTTGGCTTAAAACCGAGCTGGGGAATCATCTCTCTTCGTGGTCATGGCGCACCCGGCAACTATGTGCCGGCTGACATTGGGGTTAACGGCCCCCTGGCTCGCAGCGCCCGCGACCTGGATCTATTGCTTGATGTTTTGATCAGCCCGGATCCGCTGGACGCGCCGGCATGGCAGGTGGTCTTGCCTCGCTGCAAAAAGAAGTCGGTCAAAGAATTCAAGATTGCTTTAAAGCTCAACGACAAATATGCACCGATTGATGATCAGTATGCGGCCTGCCTGCAAAACTTTGCCGACTCACTCGCTGCAGCCGGTGCAACCGTGGTCGAAGCTGAACCGGATGTTGATACCAGTCGGGTACATGAGATATACCTGCGCTTTTTGCGCGCGGCGATGTCAGCAGGGATGAATGAAGCTGACATTCAAGAGTGGCGGGACAAGCGCGACTCGCCGGACGGGCAGCGTAATCCGCACTACATGCAAGCCGTGGTTGAAGGCTTCGATATGCGTCACCGCGACTGGCTGGTACTCGACAATGAACGGCGCAAGTTACGAGAAAAGTACGCAACTTTCTTTGAAGATTACGACATCTTGTTATGTCCTGCCGCGATGTCTGCTGCCTGGCCTCAGAATCAGACGGGCGAGCGCTGGCAGCGCCAGATACCGATTAACGACGGCCTTGCTTTTGATGTTGACCAACTGTTCTGGTCAGG
This sequence comes from Burkholderiaceae bacterium, assembly GCA_049680625.1. GTDB lineage: Bacteria > Pseudomonadota > Gammaproteobacteria > Burkholderiales > Burkholderiaceae_E > JAUIAI01. The sequence continues at coordinate 12,552 of JBAUID010000125.1, forward strand.
ATATTCCGGGGTTGTTCTGCTGCCGTCTACGGTGGGCCCGTGTGGCTTTGTTGGCCAGCTGCCTGTTGGTTACCAGGCGATTGCCGGTTTTGGCCAGGACAAAACTGCGACTGCATTCAGCCGTGCGGTCGAGCGTGAATTGGTTAAATTCCGCCCGCCGCCGGGTTACGAGTAAGTGAATCAGGCCGCGTTACGGCTGGTACTGGCCAGTGTTAACGGCGGGCTGGGATTGCCTTTCCAGAATATTTTCTGGTCAACATTGGCAATGTCGGTAATGCCGCAAAAACCCATGGATAAATCCAGCTCGCGGTGAATGATTTCCAGGCATCGTTGCACCCCGGCTTCACCCATCGCACCGAGGCCGTATAAGAACGGCCGGCCAATATAAGTGCCTTTGGCGCCCAGGGCTATCGCGCGCAATACATCCTGTCCGCTGCGAATACCACCATCTAGGTGTACCTCAATTTGATCGCCAACCGCCCGAACGATATGGGGTAAGGCTTCGATTGATGAGGGCGCTCCGTCCAGTTGCCGCCCACCGTGATTAGAGACAATTAAGGCGTCAGCACCCATGTCAACACAGCGCCGTGCATCATCTTCATCGAGGATTCCTTTCACAATAATTTTGCCGCCCCATAAGTCTCTGATCCATTCAATATCAGTCCAGTTCAGAGTCGGGTCAAACTGTTGTGACGTCCATGCTGATAGT
>JBAUID010000126.1:0-2517 GCA_049680625.1 Burkholderiaceae bacterium
GCAAGGTTGCGCAGGATCATTTCCGGGTATTTGTTATCACCTTGTTCGAGCGGTTTAAGTTCTGGTTCGGCCCGGAAGAAATAATTCCCCAGTTGTGTCGCTTCGAAGGCCTGGAAAACGTCCGCGATAATATCGACAAACCCATCATCATGCTGGCCCCCCATTTTGTTGGCATGGACGCCGGCGGCATGCGTTACAGCGCCGAGTATGAATTGGCCACCATGTATGCGCGTCAGAAAAGCTCTACCCTGACCGACGCCATGACCCGTGGCCGCACCCGTTTCGGGGGCCGCACACTACTAAGAACCGACGGCGTGCGCCCTGTTGTCCGCGTATTACGTGACCACGTCCCGTTTTATTTTCTGCCCGATATGGACCTTGGCGCCCGCGATGCGGTTTTTGTACCGTTCTTCGGTGTTCCTGCGGCCACCGTAACATCGGTTGCCCGCCTGGCGCGAATTTCCAAGGCCCTGGTTATCCCCTGTGTGACGACGCTGACTAAAGACGGTTACCTGACCCGGTTTTATCCGCCCTGGGACAATTTTCCCGGCGACGACGACACCATCGCCACGGCCCGTATGAACCGCTTTATCGAAGAGCGTGTCATCGAAGCGCCGGAACAGTATCTTTGGAGCCACAAGCGCTTCAAAACACGGCCCGAAGGGGAGCCCGGCCTGTACTGATAAGCGATAATTTCGCTATGCAGTTGAAATTCACCAAGATGCACGGTGCCGGCAACGACTTCGTGATGATCGATGGCGTCAGCCAGGCCGTCAATCTCACCAGCAAAATCTGCCGCCATCTGGCTGACAGGCGCTTTGGGGTGGGTGCCGACCAGATCTTACTGGTCGAGGCATCCGATACCGCCGGGGTGGATTTCCGATACCGGATATTCAATGCCGACGGCAACGAGGTAGAGCAATGTGGCAACGGTGCCCGCTGCTTTGTGCGTTTCGTGCGTAACAAGGGTTTAACCGATAAAACCAAAATCCGCGTCCAGACCCAGTGCGGCATTATCGAACCCGCCGAACAATCCGATGGCCGGGTGCGGGTAGACATGGGCCCGCCGCGATTCACGCCGGCAGATATTGGCTTTGATACCACGGGGCTGACCCCGAAGGCAGACGGTGGCGGTGAATTATGGCCACTGCCGCTTGGTGAGATTGCTGAACAAACCCGCTGGGTTGCCGTTGCTTCAATGGGTAACCCCCATGCCGTGCAAATTGTTGGTGACACTGAAAACGCACCAGTTCATACCGAAGGCCCGCTGACCGAGAAACACCAGCGCTTTGCGGCCGGCGTTAACGCCGGTTTTATGCAAGTGGTTGATACCCATCAATTAAAGCTACGGGTGTGGGAGCGCGGTGTTGGTGAAACCCTCGCTTGTGGCACCGGAGCCTGCGCGGCAGGCGCATTGGCTATTCGACACGGCCTGGTTCAGTCGCCGGTTGAAATCCAGGCCCTGGGTGGCAAGCTGACCATTGAGTGGGATATTGGCGCGAAGGGCGATAAAGGCGAAAACGGCGGCTCCGTATTTATGACCGGTGATGCGAACACCGTGTTTGAAGGTGAAATAGAAATTCCTGCCGCATGAAAAACAAAAAACCTAATCCTAACGATACAAAAAATAACGATAAGAGGAACCTGACTGCTGATGTTTACCGTTCCGGCCCGTGCCGACCACTTGTACTCCGTAACTGAATCCGAATCCGAAACCTCGAATCAAGACGAGATGGCAACCAAAATCAAACCAACCGCCGTTGAATCTGCAAAGCGTGCCCGCGACGAGCGCCTTGCCGACAACGAAGAAGAGCTGGCGGGTTACCTGATAGAAAACCCGGCCTTCTTCCTGCGCCATGCCGACGTGCTGGCAGAAGCGCGGGTTGCCGACCCACACGGCGGGCGTGCCATTTCCCTGCACGAGCGCCAGCTTGAGGTATTGCGTCAACAAAACGACAGCGTGCGCGAAGAATTAGAAACCCTGATGCGCACCGCGCGCGAAAACGAAGTCATCACCGACCGCCTTACCCAGTGGACACGACAGTTGCTACTGGTGCGGGCATCCACCGATATGCCGGCGCGGGTGGTGGACGGATTGCAGCGCATATTCAGAGTGCCGTGCGTGGCCCTGCGGCTGTGGGATGTTGATGCTGGCATCTTAGAGGCGGCAGGAAAAGATGCGGCCTGTTTTGAAGCCGTTGATGACAACACCCGGCGCATGACCAATGATTTAAAAAACCCGTATTGCGGCTTGCGCGGCGATATCGCCCAGGCCCGCTGGCTGGACGACGGCGGGGTGAATATTCGCTCGGTAGCCTTATTGTCCTTGCGCAGCGGCATCAGCCCCAACGCTTTTGGCCTGATTGTTCTGGGTTCCCCCGATGCCGACCGTTTTCAGAACGGCATGGGCACCGAGTTTCTAGAGCGCATTGCGCAAACCGCCAGTGCTGCCCTGGCCCGGCTAACCGCCAGTGGCGACCAGCCTGCCCAAGCCAGTTAAGCCAGTTAAGCCAGGTA
>JBAUID010000127.1:0-30837 GCA_049680625.1 Burkholderiaceae bacterium
CGCTGGATCGGCAGGGTCCGTGACACCCGAAAACCACCGGGTTGGCAAGGGCGATACCCTGATTGGCATTGCCAGGCGTTACAACATCTCCGTCGCCAGCCTGCGCACCGCGAACGGGTTGAAAGACAGCAAAATTCGCATCGGACAGAAACTCCAACTCGGCGCTATCCCACCCGCGCCGCAAGTAACCCGTCACCGGGTACGACAGGGTGACACTTTGATTGGTATTGCCAGGCAATACGGGGTCAGTGTCGAAGAGCTGCGCAGCTGGAACACAATCAAGGGTGACAACATCCGGCTAGGCCAGCAACTGACAATTAAAACCGTTGAGTCTGCTGGCGGACCAGCCCCGTCCAACCGGAACAAAAGCTAGCCGTAAGGCGATTCACTCGGAGAATTTGAATGACGTTTCTGGCTGGAAAAAGGATTTTGATCACAGGGGTATTGTCGAACCGCTCAATTGCCTACGGCATTGCGCGCGCCTGCCATGCCCAGGGAGCCGAACTGGCGTTTACCTATCAGACGGACCGCTTTAAAGATCGGATCGCCGGTTTCGCTGAAGACTTCGGCTCCAGCCTCATTTTTGAATGTGATGTTGCAGAAGACGAAGCCATCGATCGTTTGTATCAACAACTGGGTAACGAATGGTCGTCACTGGACGGCATGGTTCACGCCATCGGATTTGCACCTCGCGAGGCTATCTCCGGGGAATACCTGGATGGTGCCAGCCGCGAAGCATTCCGGATCGCACACGACATTTCTTCCTACAGTTTCACTGCCCTGGCCAAAGGGGCGCAACCATTGATGCAGGGACAGAACGGCGCCATGCTAACCCTGACCTACCTCGGTGCTCAGCAGGTTGTCCCGAACTACAACACGATGGGCCTGGCCAAAGCCAGCCTTGAGGCATCGGTTCGTTACCTGGCGGCCGGCCTTGGCCCGCAGGGTATTCGGGTCAACGGCATTTCAGCTGGCCCGATCAAAACGCTTGCAGCCAGTGGCATTAAAGGTTTTTCGAAAATTCTCGACTTCGTTCAGGCCAGCGCACCCCTGCGCCGTAACGTGACCATTGATGATGTCGGCAATACAGCGGCATTCCTGTTGTCCGACCTGGCAGCTGGCATCACAGGTGAAATCACGTACGTCGATGCCGGCTTTCGCAACGTTGTCGGCGGCATGGTCGGCGATCCGGCAGCTTGACTGCAGATTAGATTAAGACACCGGACAGGTTCGAAAACCAAAGAAAGGGTCTGCCCGCCACGGTTGGTAAAAATTTCGGAATCGAATATCGGTTAACTGCGGCGGCGTCGCAAATGATCCACCGCGCACAACCCGGTGGGTATAGAACCAGGGTTCTGAATACTCTTTGTAAGGGTCTGGCGAAAAACCCGGTAACGGTTCAAACCGGCTCGCCGTCCACTCCCAGCCCAATCCACCCCATTGGCAGCGCGGGTCAGCCGCAGCGGCAATCCATTGCGTTTCAGTGGGCAGCCGTCGATCTGCCCAGCGGCAGTAAGCCTCGGCTTCGAAAGCTGAAAGATTCAGCATCGGGGCGTCCGGCTCCAGATCGCTTATCTGGTCAAAGTGGCGCTTCATAAATCCGCTCCCGTGTTCTATCCAATACAGCGGCAGCGTCCTGCCCTGCGCTTGCAGACGGCGCCAGAAAAGTTCATCCCAAATGTGCGGGTTGGTGTAGCCACCGTCGCGGACAAAGTCTGCAAACTCTCGGTTGGTGACGGGTTGATCGGCAATTCGAAAAGCTTCTATCGCACAGTCCAACCCCCATTTTTCGTTATCAAAACAAAACCCGTCGGATGGGTCACTGCCCAGTCGCACCGAGCACGCCGCGATCTCGATATCAACGGCTTTTGACTTTAACAACGGAATCGGCGCAAGCATCGACGGGCGCGGATAACCAACGGTTTGCCAGGAATAACAAAACGCTTCGAGATGCATCGCTTCGTGAAAGTGGCTGAGTCGATGAAAATACATCGCTTGCTCAGACCCGTCACACTGATCCAGGCGTTCAGCAGCGAGATCAAAAACCCGGGACAAGTAAGCTCGGGTCGCCTGCATTGAATGCAACGGCAATGTCCAGCGACGGGCATGAATGACGTCAGTGGAATTGAATAAGTCATCCGCACCCGGCAGGGTCGACGCCTGAGTAAAATCACCGTCGCGCAGGCACCAGAACTCGTGAAACCATCCGATATGGCCAAGTTCCCAGAGTGGCGGATTCAGAATTTCCAGATGGGGAACTTGCTCCCGACTCTGGTCGATATGCTCGAGGCAATCCAAAACATGCTGCCGCAACTGGCGGCTCGTCGCAAGAAGTGTCTGTTTGTCAGCGTGGCGCACAATAAGCCTATTCTATTGTCAACATTCCATTGCCGACATTTTATTGTCAAACCTATTCGAGCCGCCGCTGCCCGCTTGTGACCAGCCGGGACGAGCAAACCAAACGACCAAACCCAGCGACCAAACCCAGCGATCAGTGACCTCAAACCGACCAATACCCAAGCCCCAGCCCGCCCGGGTTGTTATTGTGACCCCGGCACGGCCACAAGCCAATAACGGAAACTGGCAGACAACCGCCCGATGGGCGCAGTTTCTGAGCGGCAATTATGACGTCAGCGTACAGAGCGAATGGGACGGCTCAGCGGCAGACCTGCTGATTGGCCTGCATGCACGCCGATCGTCCGCGAGCATCGCTGACTTTGCCAACACAGGCAAACCCCTGGTTGTTGTACTTACGGGCACGGACTTGTATCGGGACATCCGCACGGATGACTCTGCCCGCGCATCACTTGCCCGCGCAACAAAACTCGTGGTTCTGCAAACCGAAGGTTTAAAAGAATTAACGGATGAGCAGCAGTTGAAGGCGGTTGTGATTGAGCAGTCCGCGCCACGACTGGCCCCGCGAAAACCCAGGCAACGCAGCTTTGACCTTGTCATGGTTGGCCATATGCGTACAGAAAAAGACCCTCTGACGGCACTACGGGCGATCGAGATGTGTCCGAATCCGACACTTCGCCTGCGCCATATCGGTCGCACTGACGACCCTCAGGTTGGACCGGCGGCACTTGACCTAGCACGTGACGATGCACGTATCGAATTACTTGGGCCAATGAGCCACGATCAGACCCGGGAAATTATTCGTCAGGGGCGTATTCTGCTACTGCCATCACTGATGGAAGGCGGTGCCAACGTGTTGATCGAAGCGGTCACCAGCAGCATACCTGTACTGGCGACGCGTATACCCGGCTCGATAGGCATGCTCGGTACTGACTATGTCGGTTATTTTGCCCCTGGCGATTTCGCGGCACTTGCCCGGCTGATTGGTCGCTGTCAGTCAGACAGCAGTTTTATTGAACACCTGAAGGCCCAATGTGAAGCACGGGCCCATTTGTTCGATCCGCAACGCGAGTCGGACCGGGTCAATGCGCTTGTTAAAGAACTCCTGACTAACCGGCCGCAGCCGGCTTAGTCCGTCTGTGCCAGTATCACCAGGAAATCACCCGCGCCATCCTGCCATTGGTCCTGAACTGAAAATCCGGATTGACCCAACAGTCCGGCGAACGACTCCCGCGTGTATTTGTAAGAGCTCTCAGTGTGTATTGTTTCACCCTGCTCGAAGCCGCGCTCACCAGCGGCCCAGCTTACCCGCAAATCTTCGCGCGCAACCAGGTGCATCTCGATGCGGCTCAGAGCGGTGTTGAACACCGCCCGGTGATCCCATTGCGACACGTCAAAATTGGTGCCGAGCTGCGCATTCGCGTTCAACAGCGCGTTGCGGTTAAACGCGGCGGTCACACCGATGGCATCGTCATAAGCCGCTTCCAGAACAGCGGCCGATTTCACCGTATCGATCCCAACCAACAGCTGGCTGGGGCCTGCGGCACTCTGACGCAAATTTTCCAGGAACCCGATGACGTCGTCGGGATCAAAATTCCCGATACTGGAACCGGGATAGAAATAAACAATAGGTTCATCTCTCATTGCATCCGGCAATTGCCAGGCCTGCGTGAAATCGCGAATCAAGGGCTCAACCCTGACGTCCGGAAACTCTGCCGCGACCGCGTTGGCTGCCGGTATCAGGAATTGCCCAGAGATATCAATTGGGGTGTAGTAAGCAGGCTTGAGCACGGGGATGAGACCAGCCGCTTTGCGACAATCGCCCGCCCCCAGATCCACCAGGCGGAAACCCGCTGGCATCCGGTTTGCCATCGAATGCCCAAACCGGGTGAAAATTGCGGCTTCGGTTCGGGTTTGATAGTACTCAGGCAGCAGGCAAATCGACGTAAAAAGGGTCGATCCGAGGACATCGTAAAACAGTTTCGGCGGCAAGCTTGCCTGAGCCGCCAGCAGGCCAGCCAGAATCGCCTGATCCGGCGCTGGCGCTGCATCGTGCGATTCAGCAGTAACCGTCGGCTGCGAATTCCGTCTATCAGTCATGGGTGTAATCTTAACCGCAGGACTAAAAGAAATAATTCTGTAAGTTTTAGAAACTTTGCTATTACGGGGCATCTCGCTTGAAGGGGCACATCTGTGTTCCAATAAACCCTCGGTTCCCCGGGGAATTTGCACGGGTTACCATCATGTCGCATTTCATTACATGGTTTCATCGACAATCGTTTCAACTCGTAAAAAAATCGGCATTCGGAAATGCAGTCCGATTGCTTCTCCTGTCCCCAACAATATCGACACAACTCGATGTCGCGCGGGACGACTCATCAGCATCAACGCAATAGGAAAAAAATGAAAAAGCGCCAAACAATTCAAATGGTCACAGCCGCCTTCTGCACTGCTGTAATTCCGGTATTTACCAACCCGGTGTTTGCTGCAGACACGCTACGCGTGACCGCAATTCCAGACGAAGCGCCAACGGAACTACAACGCAAGTTCAAGCCCCTGGGCGAGTACCTCGAATCCAAAACTGGCAAGAAAGTCTCTTTTGTACCCGTGACCGACTACGCGGCGGCAGTTGAAGCTCTCGTCAACGACAAAGTCGACTTAGCCTGGTTCGGTGGTTTCACCTTTGTACAAGCCAACGTGCGCTCCAAAGGTGGGGTTGAACCCATCATTCAGCGAATCGAAGACGAGAAATTCAAATCGGTTTTTGTTACCCGGACCGACTCTGGCATCAAAGGCTTTGGTGACCTCAAGGGCAAAACCTTCGCATTTGGTTCACCCTCGTCAACATCGGGCCACCTGATGCCGCGTTCCTTCTTGCTTAAAGACGGTATTAACCCAGACAAAGATATGCGCGTGTCGTTCTCAGGCGCCCACGATGCCACGGCCTTCTCGGTCGCCGGCGGTAAGGTCAACGCCGGTGCGTTGAATGCCAGCGTCTGGAACAAACTGGTTGAGGCAAAAAAGGTCGATACCAGCAAGGTCAGCGTCTTCTATACAACCCCTGGTTATTACGATTACAACTGGACGGTTCGTAAAGACATGGACGCCGATCTCAAGAAAGCCATTACCGACGCCTTCCTGGCCCTGAAGCCGGAAGACCCCGCCGGCAAGGTTATCCTCGAGCTGCAGCGCGCATCTGGTTTTGTGGCCACCAAGGCAGAGAACTATGCCGACATCGAAGCCGCGGCAAAAAGCGCCGGTCTGCTGAAATAATCGCCCGGTACTGACGTCAACGCGCCTTACTGAGCAATGTCAGGTCTGGCATTCAGCTGCGACCGTATTGCTGTTCGCCACGCCGGCGGACAGCACGCGGTAGCTGATGTCAGCCTGACCATTCAGCCCGGGGAACAGGTTGCATTAATTGGCCCCAGCGGAGCCGGCAAAACCACCCTGCTCTCGGTGCTTGGTGCCGCCCTGCAACCCAGTTCGGGCGATATACAAATAGATCAGAAGAACCCATGGCAATTGGGTGGAATTGCGTTGCGCGGCTTGCGACGCAACTTGTTTATTGCGCCGCAGATGCCGCCGCTGCCGCCGCGTCAACGGGTTGTGACAGCCGTACTCGCAGGTCGTTTGCCGGGTTGGTCACTAATGATGGCCTTGCGCTCTCTGTTCACGGTGTCGCAAGCCGATATTGCCTACCAGGCCCTGGAGACTTTCTCTCTCGGTGACAAACTCTGGAGTCGGGTCGATCGCTTGTCGGGTGGCGAACGCCAGCGAGTCAGCCTGGCTCGCGCTCTCGTGAGTGACGTCCGTGCTCTGCTGGTCGACGAGCCGTTGTCTGCCCTTGACCCGGCACTGGCCGGGTTAACTATCGAAGCGCTGACCCGGCATGCAGAATCGACTGGCTCGACACTGATCTGCAGCCTGCATCAAGTCGACCTGGCCCTTGATCATTTCCCCAGGATTATCGGCTTGCGTGACGGCGCAAAAGTTTTTGACCTGCCAACCGATCGAGTCAGCCGCGATGCGGTACGCGACTTATATTTTGGCATCGAAGACATACCGGATGGTGCCGCCATTGTGCCGATGGTGCCAACACCACCACCCACACCGTCTCAAATTGTTGTTGGCCGCTGCGCCTGAACCTGATGAATCAAGCCGGTGCTTTGATTCGCCCCAACCTGGTTGATCCATCCGGACGCAGTCGTGTCTTGTGGCTTCTTGCCGCCGTTGTAATTGCCTGGCCTTTGCTGGTAGCCAGCGAGTTCAAACCCTGGGTCTTGTTTGATCCGCACTCGCTGGAAAGTACCGGCAACTTTCTTAAGATGTTTATACGGCCGGAAACCAGCGCGGAGTTTTTGTGGCGGGTTGCCCATGCGACCTGGATTACGATTGCGACGGCAACTGCCGGCCTTGCCCTGGGCTGGATCGCGGCGGTTCCCATGACTCTGGCCTGCAGCGCCAGGCTTTCGCAGTCGTCGGTTGGGCGGCCCATGGGTTGGTGGCGGGCGGCCCTGCGCCAGCTTATTCGCTGGATACTCGTGTTCCTGCGCAGCGTGCCCGAACTCGTGTGGGCCTTGTTGTTTGTTCGGGTGGTTGGCCTGGGGCCAACCGCCGGCGTACTTGCCATCGGCCTGACTTACTCTGGCATGCTGGGTAAGGTTTACTCCGAAGTGCTCGAATCTGTCGATGGTGAGGTAACCGAAAGCCTGTTGCGAAACGGTGCAAGCCGGATTGGTGCGTTCTTTTACGGCGCATTACCCCAATGCGCAACCGAACTCACTTCGTACACCGTGTTTCGCTGGGAATGTGCGGTTCGCTCATCCGTGGTGATGGGTTTTGTCGGTGCCGGTGGGCTTGGCCAGGAGCTGGATTTTTCCATGAAAATGTTTGCCGGCAATGAAGTCGCGACAATACTGATCATGTTCATGGTTCTGGTGGCCATTGCTGACAAGATCAGCACTTACCTGCGCCGCCACCTTGAGTTCAGCGAATGAGGTCAGGTAAATGATGAACGCAGCCAGCCTGCCCTCTCGTCCGCCCCGCTCCAACATTCGCTGGATGATGCTTGCCATCGCGGTTCTCATCGTTGCAAGCTTTGCAACGCTTGACCTGCAATTCGATGAGTTTCTCGACCCCAGCGCTTACACCAAGATGCGCGAATTCATTGGTGGTTTTTTTCCGCCGATGACCGACTCCGATTTCCTGCGCAGACTTGGCTGGGCTTCGCTACAAACCATTGGCATGTCGCTGATCGGCACAGTCATCGCTGCCGTCCTGGCCCTGGCACTGGCCATACCAGCAGCAGCGGGCACAGGGCAATCTCCACTGCGCAGACTGGTACGCTCGCTGACCCGCCTGCTACTCAATGCATTGCGATCCGTGCCCGAACTGGTCTGGGCCTCGCTGCTGGTAATCGCCGCTGGCCTCGGCCCGTTTCCCGGCACCCTGGCGTTGGCCGCGCACACCACCGGCGTACTTGGACGGCTGTTTGCCGATACGCTTGAAAACCTACCCACCGCGCCGGTTGACGCGTTGCGACACAACGGGACCTCAGCAGCCGCGATCTTTGCCTACGCCACGGTGCCGCTGGCCCTGCCCCAGTTACTGTCTTATTCTCTGTATCGCTGGGAAAACAATATTCGAGCCGCTGCCGTGCTTGGTGTTGTCGGCGCCGGAGGGCTTGGCCAGATGCTGCACTTTCACCTCAGCCTGTTTCATATGCAGGAGGCCGCCGGGGTAGTCATGGCAATGCTGATTCTTGTTGGCCTGGTTGATGCATTGAGTTACTTCACGCGGCGGCATCTGACCCGTTGAACTTACCCAAACAAAACTGGTCACTGCCCAATGACAGCTATTGGTAAAAGCACCGGCCCGGCGGATGCAACGGGTGTGCCGGCTGCACCTGTTGTCCAATTGGCCGGCCTTGGCAAACGTTTTGGTGACCGATGGGTCCTGCGCAATATTCACTGGGCTCTAAACCGTGGCGAGCGCGTCGCCCTGGTTGGCGAGTCGGGTACGGGTAAATCCACTGTCCTGAACATTATCGCCGGTCTTGAACCCGTCAGCGAAGGTGAAGTTAATGTGCTTGGCCAGCCGATGCATAACACCGCGGTTGACGCCAGCGCGCAGCTGCGACGCGAATCAATTGGTTTTGTCTTCCAGGCGTTTCACCTGCTGCCACACCTGCGGGTCTGGCAAAACATCGCCCTGCCTTTGATCCTGAACGGCATTGGTGAGCACAAAAGCCGGGCTCGGGTAGGCGAGTTACTCGATCGCCTCTCGCTGGGTAACCGCAGCGAGGACTGGCCGGCCAGTTTGTCCGGTGGCGAACAGCAGCGGATTGCCCTGGCCCGCGCCCTGGTTCATCAACCCGCACTGGTGCTGGCTGATGAACCGACCGGTAACCTCGACCCCCGCATTGCTGGCGAGGCCCTGCAATTGCTCCACGAACTGGTGGCAGAAGCTGGTGCCAGCTTGATCATGGTGACCCATTCCGAACCAGCCGCACGGGCAGCAGACCGGGTTGTGCAACTGCGCGACGGTTTACTGCAACCGGGATGAACCGAACCATTTGCCGATGGGCTTGGATTGCAGCCTGGCGTCAGCAGCCCGGTGCGTTGCTGGCCGCGGTGCTGGCTATTGCCATGGGGGTTGCCCTGGCCCTGGGTATTGACCTGGTCAACCGCACTGCCTTGCATCGATTCAGCCTGGCGATCAATACGATTAACGGCGCCGCCGACTTGCAAGTCACCACTCCTGACGGCCGTCTCCCGGACCAGATACTCGGGAGCTTTGAACAACACCCGCAGGTGAAGATTGCCAGCCCGGTGATTGATACCCGGGTCACCGTGGTGCCCAGGTCACCGGGTCAGGCGAATCGCCAGCTACAAGTAATTGGCATCGATATTTTCCGCGCAGCGCGAATCACACCATCACTAATGCCGCAACCTGACGACCCGGATTCTGACAACACCGGCAATGCTGACAACAAACGATCCAACCCACCGAGCGGCACTGACAATCCGTTGTTTGCGAATAACAGCGTGTTCCTGTCAGCGGCTGCGCTGAGCGAGTTTGATCAAAAGCCTGGCCAGCCCCTGACCATCCTGGTAAACAATCAACAGCTGACGCTGCGCATCGCCGGCACAGTACCAGGAGTACCGCCGGGGCAGGCGCTTGCGGTGATGGATATTGGCACTGCGCAGTGGTTGCTGGCGTGGCAAAACACCATCAGCAGGATTGATCTGCGGGTTCAGGAGAACACCACGGCTGACAGCCTGCGCGCGGCAATATTGGCAAGCGACTCGTCGGGGGCACAACCCTCGGGCTCACAGCCCAATTGGCAATTGAATACACCGGACCAGGCAGGCCTGCGCATGGCCAATTTGTCACGTGCTTATCGGGTCAACCTGAACGTTCTGGCGCTGGTGGCCTTGTTCACCGGTGGCTTTATTGTTTATGCAACCATGAGCCTGACCAGCTTACGCCTGGCACCAACCCTGGCCATGCTGAATATTCTGGGCGCGCAAGCCATACTGCCGTTGACAATTATTGTCGGTCTCGCCTTAGTGCTTGGCGTTGTTGGTGCCGTGTTGGGTATTGGGCTCGGTATCGGACTCGCTCAGCTGTTACTGGGTTATGTCGGCGGTGATCTTGGCGGCGGATACTTTGGGCAGGAGACTACAACCGCGGTTATTCCCTGGCTATCGGTCGCCGCTTTTGCCGGCCTGGGCATTGCCGCAGCGATCGCCGGCGCCCTGGCACCCGCCCTCGCACTGCGATCAATGGCGCCGGCACAAACGCTGCGTAGTGGTTTCGCCATTGGCAATGGCCACCAGGCAAACTATCGCGTCACTCTGATGCTGGTCATCGCAGGCGCCGTGTTGCAGTTTCTGCCACCCATTGGCGGCCTGCCATTGCCATCTTATCTGGCCATTGCCTGCTGGTTATTTGCCGGAGTGGCTTTTACCGGGCCGCTTAGTGCGTGGGTGGTTCGTATGCTCAGTGCGAACGGGCGGGCCACCTGGCGTAACGCAAGCGCGTGGCTGGCCAGTCAACGCCTGATCAGTGCCAAAAGCAGCACGGTGGCAGCACTGGCCGGGGTGGTCGCCAGCTTTGCCCTGGTCAGCGCAATGGCCATCATGGTGCACAGCTTTCGGGTCTCGGTTGCCGACTGGCTTGATGCCGTGCTGCCAGCTGACATATTTTTAAGAGTCCCGGTCAGTGCGGCCCAGGCAGGCCTTGATGCCAACACCATCAATACCATTAGCAACCTGCCCGGGGTCGGTTCGGTATCCTCGTTACGGGTCATCCAGCTAATAACCGACCCATCCCAGCCTGCGGTTGCCGTGCTCGCCCGTCAGATCCGTCGTAACAACCCCGAATTGTCTTTGCCGGTAACCGGCACCGTCCTGCAGCCGGCCAACCGCCGTGATGACTGTATCACTGTGTACGCATCCGAGCCGGCCGCCATGCGCTTTCAACTGGCGGTTGGAGATCTGGTTGGCTTGCCGCTGACTCTTAAACCGACTACCGACAAGCCAGCGCATACAAGAGACAAAACCCGTGTTGATCTGTCGTCAACTCAGACCATTCGAACCCCGGTGCCCTGCTTCCAGGTTGCCGCCATCTGGCGTGATTACGCGCGTCAACACGGTGCGTTTGCAATACATCAGGAAGATTACCAGGCGCTGACCGGAGATCAATCGGTGAGTGACCTGGCAATAAACCTCACGCCCGACACAGCAGCCGAACCCGTGATGCAGGCGATTCGCGCTGCAATGCCCGCGGATGGTCTGCAAATGCGAACCGCATCAGATATCCGGCAACTGTCACTGAAAATTTTTGACCGCAGTTTTGCGGTTACTTACGCACTGGAAGCGGTCGCCTTACTGGTCGGTTTGTTCGGGGTTGCCACAACCTATGCTGGTGAAGCCCTGTCCCGGGTTCGCGAATTTGGCATGTTGCGACATCTCGGCCTGACCCGCGCTGCGGTCGCACGCACTTTTGCATTTGAAGCCGGCTTCAGCATTGCGCTCGGTGTTGCCTGGGGCGCAGTGCTTGGTGGCATCATTTCCCAGGTCTTGATACACCGGGTGAATCCGCAATCCTTCCACTGGACGATGCAAACCCACTGGCCCGTGCCTATCCTGGCCAGCGCCGCCCTGGCGCTGCTCATCCTGGGCATTGTGACCGCGGTTATTGCGGCCCGCCGTGCGTCCGGGCACGAACCCATTGCAGCGGTACGGAGCGACTGGTGATGAACAAATGGAAGAACAAACGATTGCGCCGTCGCCAACTACTGCAACGCGGAGCATCACTTTCAGCATTAGCGACCGGGCTGGGCTGGCGTGAATTGTCCCAAGCCACTACACCCCAACAGTCGCCACCGACTCCGGTGATTTATCCCGCAGTTGTCCCGGGCCGAAACCTGGCATTTCCGGCTGACCATGGTGCCCACCCGGACTACCGTACGGAATGGTGGTATTTCACCGGCTGGCTGGACACGGCAACCGAGCCTGTGGGTGTCCAACTGACTTTTTTTCGCAGCCGCACCCGTCACAGCCCGGACAATCCGAGCCGCTTCGCACCGCAGCAGTTGATGTTCGCCCACGCCGCGCTGGCCACTGGCTCTCAGAAAAAACTGATGCATGAGCAACTCGCCGCCCGGGCCGACCGACCGATGTACTCGCTGACCGATACCAGATTGCAGATGCCATCAGCCACCGGGCAGTGGTCAATGGTGCGCGCGGCGAACGACAGTTATCGCGCAGTTGCGTCCAGCCCGGCGTTTCGATTTGACCTGCACCTGCGGCCGCAATATCAGCCGGTACTTCAAGGCGAGCTGGGCTATTCACTCAAGGGCCCACAACCCCGGCAAGCCAGTTATTACTACAGCCGGCCTCAGTTAGCACTGAATGGGTCGCTACAGATAAACGGCAGCGCCATTGTTGTGGCCGGCGGAACCGGCTGGCTGGACCATGAATGGTCCAGTGAGATTCTCGATCCACAAGCGGTCGGCTGGGACTGGATTGGTCTGAACCTGGACAACGGAGACGCGCTGATGGCGTTTCAGATTCGCCGCGCCAGTGGCCTCGCCCTGCACTCACACGCCCGTTGGATTCGCGCAGGGAAACCAGCAACAACACCGGCACCAGTTTTCACGGTGCAGCGCCGCTGGCGTTCACCACGAACCAATACCGAGTATCCCGTCCAGTTTTTGGTCACGGTGGGCCAGTGGCAGTGCCTGCTACAACCCTTAATCGACGATCAGGAGATGGACAGCCGGCGCAGCACCGGGACACTTTACTGGGAGGGCGCGGTGCAGGCAATTGCTCCGCAGTCGGGTCAGGTGATTGGCCGGGGCTATCTTGAGTTAACCGGTTATGCAGGCAAAGTGCGCTTCTGAGGCGGCCTCCGGAACTGTCCGGGACGTTCCAGGGGCTGGGCTTAACGAGATAAGCGACGCAGTGATACAGTTAAGTCTCTGACCGTCATCCTACCGGTTGCGGTCACCGCCTCTTCAACCAGCCAAAACAATGCCAGCCAAAATCACTGTTAAAACCGAGCCGCAATACGTGCCTTCAGTCTGCCCGCATGACTGCACCAGTACCTGTGCCCTGGACGTCGAGCGCCTGGATGACAACACCATCGGCCGCGTGCGCGGCGGCCAGAGAAACGCCTATACCGCCGGGGTCATCTGCGAGAAGGTTGCCCGCTATGCCGAAAGGGTTCATCACCCCGATCGTTTACTCACACCAATGCGGCGTACCGGCCCCAAAGGCAGTCAACAATTCGAAGCGGTCAGCTGGGACGATGCGCTGGACCTGGTCGCAGAAACCTTCATTCAAAAAACCCAGCGCTACGGCACAGAAACTGTCTGGCCGTATTACTACGCCGGCACCATGGGCCATGTGCAGCGCGACGGCATCAATCGCCTGCGCAACGTCATGAAATATTCCGGTTTCTACTCGACAATTTGCGTCACCTTGTCTGACACCGGGTGGATTGCCGGCACTGGCGCCAAGCGCGGTGCCAATCTGCTGGAAGCCGCGCAACATTCAGACCTGATCGTGATCTGGGGCGGCAACCCGGTGAATACCCAGGTTAATGTGATGACCCACGTGATGCAGGCAAAAAAGCGTGGTGCCAAACTGGTTGTGGTTGATCCTTACCGAACCGGCACGGCCAGCCGGGCAGACATTCATCTTGCCGTCAAACCTGGCACCGATGGTGCGTTGGCTTGCGCCGTGATGCACGTGTTGTTCAAAGAGGGTTATGCAGACCGTGACTATATGGCCGCTTACACCGACGCGCCCGCTGACCTCGAAGCCCATTTACAATCCCGAACCCCGGCATGGGCCGCCGCGATTACCGGTTTGAGCGAACAGGAAATTATCAGTTTTGCCCGCTTGTACGGCAATTCGAAAGCCCCGTTTATTCGCGCCCATCATGGTTTTTCACGGTCGCGTAACGGTGCGGTAAACATGCACGCGGTCACCTGTCTGCCGGCAGTTACCGGCGCCTGGAAACACCGCGGTGGTGGGGCGCTGTATGCCAACGGCGTGATTTACCCGCTGAACAAAACTCTGATTGAAGGCACTGACGTAGTTGATCCGGCAATCCGGATGCTCGACCAATCCCGGCTTGGCCCGATACTGACGGGGGACCCCGACGCGCTAAAAAACGGCCCGCCGGTGACGGCTATGCATATCCAGAACACCAATCCGGCCGTGGTCTGTCCAGAACTTGGAAAAGTACACGAAGGCATGATGCGTGACGATCTTTTCATGTGTGTGCATGAACAGTTCATGACCGAAACCGCCCGCCTCGCTGACGTTGTTCTGCCAGCAACCATGTTCCTTGAGCACGATGATTTCTACACTGCCTCAGGACACACCGTTTTCCAGGTCGCCAGGAAAGTGATTGAAGCCCCCGGCGAGTGCCGCGAGAACCATTGGGTAAACAACGAGTTGGCCCGGCGACTGGGGGCCAGCCACCGCGGTATGGAGATGACCGCATGGGAAATGGTCGACCAGACATTACAAACCTCCGGCATGTGGGGGGCACAACAAAACTTTGAGGCCGGTGGTCAGGACTTTGCGCCATCGTTCGAAACTTCAAACTTTCTGGATGGCTTTGCCTGGCCGGACAAGCGCTTTCGGTTTAAACCTGATTGGGCCGCTTTTGGTGGCCGGCATCAAACCATGCCAGCCCTGCCCGACCACTTCGACGTGATCGACAACGCTTCAGACGACAAACCGTTTCGCCTGGTGGCTGCGCCGGCGCGCACCTTTCTCAATACCAGCTTCACCGAAACACCGGGTTCTCTTAAACGCGAGAAAAAACCCAGTCTGATGATGCACGAACAAGACTGCAAAGCCATGGGTGTGAATGACGGCGATGCAGTTCGTCTGGGCAATGACCGCGGCGACATTAATGCTACGGTTCAAATTTCAGCGGGACAACAACCCGGCGTTGTGATTCTTGAAGGCATCTGGCCCAACCAGTTTTTCAAAGACGGTTTGGGTGTCAACGCGCTGACATCATCAGAGCCGGGTTTTCCGAATGGGGGCGCAGTGTTTCACGACACCGCTGTATGGGTACGGCCGCAATCCTGAGCATCGGACGCAGCAAAAGCAACGGCAGCTTAAGCGACAATCACCAGCGGCCTGCCCCTGGCCTTATTTGCGGCCGTGAGTCCAAGCCTGCATCATGCGACGCGGCTCGTCAGTACGCCAGGATTGCTCAAACGCATCAATGCCGGCCTGGACCGCTTCATCAACACCGAGGCGCTCCCAGCGGCGCATCAGGGTTTTCTGATCACGTACCGCCTGCGGCCCGTTGGCCAGCAGAGAATCCAACCACTGGCTCACCACGCCATCCAGTTCCGCCCGCGGCACAACCCGGTGCAGCAAACCCCACTCGTACGCGGTAGCCGCACTGAAATTGTCACCCAGCAATAACATTTCCCGGGTTCGCGGCCAGCCAACAATACCAGGCAAAATGGCCGCCTCAACAACCGACGGAATGCCAAGCTTAACCTCCGGCATACCAAACAAGGCATCATCAACCGACACCAGCAAATCGGCTGAAGCAGCTAACTCCAGCCCGGCACCAAAAACAACCCCGTTAATGCGGGCAATCACCGGCGCCGGAAATTCGCGCAAGGCGTTGCAACACTGATGAACCGCGGTGATAAATTCGCGCGCACTTGTTTCATCAAGCTGACTCATCAGGCGAATATCCGCCCCGCCAACAAAAGCCCGTTCGCCGGCGCCGGTGACAACAAGCGCCCGAACCATTGGATCTTGCGCCGCCTGCGTCACGGCATCAACTAAAGCGCGCAGGGTTTGCAGATCAAGAGCGTTGCTTTTTTCAGCGCGGTTGATGGTCAGTCGCGCAACACTCGCTGCTGAATCAAGACCGGGTGCGGTTGCGGTTACAGGATCAATGGATAGTTTTATTGTTGGATGGGTCATTATTAAATGAGACTGGCCAGTTCAGTTAGTGGGGTATTGCAAATTGGATATTTAAAGTGGGAGTGTGACGATAACACGGAGACATTTTTCGTTTTTTGCAGGCGATCCGACTGCAGCCGGACTGCAACCCAACTGCAATTCCATAACAAATCCATTCTTTAACCCAACCCGTCTTCACCCTTAATGTCACCCGCTTGCAGACCGCCAATCCGTGCCAGCGGCCGACCACTGTCAGTGACCGCAATGGCCACCACAATCTCCGAGGCGCGCGGCGCATCTGCAATACGGGCCTCGATCGCATCAAAGTGGCTGCGTACGTAAGCTGCGTCCTTGTGGCCCAGCGGAATGTCAATCGCGGTGCCCAGGGTACCGCGCTTCTTACTTGAAGGCACCAGGGCCGCCCCTTTTTCGACGGCGGCGCGCAACGGCGCGCCAAACTTCGGATGCAAGATGGCTGCCGCGTGCTCGAGTTCACCATCCTCGCCGACAATTGCCGCCTTGCCATAGCTTTCGACCTGACCTGGGTCAATACCAAGCGCTTGTACACATCGGCGCCCAAGCAATGCACCGAGTTCTTCGCCAATGGTAATCAGTTCATCGAGCTGTTCAACATAGCGACCAGCAAAAGGGTTCTCGATCACCGCCATCGCTACAGCGCGGCGGGTTGGCGGCTCGATCACCTGGTTCATCTCAATGCAGGTCTGCTCGACCTGGACAACAATTTTACGGATCCTGGCAGCCATGATGCTCCTGTGGTTTGCACGCTGGACAAAAAAGGGAGCACCGAAGTGCTCCCTTTTTTGTCCGACGCAGAGTCAGACCTACAACATGAGGTAATTAAGAACGCGGGCGAGTACTGGTTTCTGCATCCACAGTCTCACCCGGGGAGCCTTGCGGACCTGAGCCAAAGCCAAAGCGCCGTAGCAATGCTGAAGCTTTTTCCTGTGCATCAAGCCGCACTTGTTCTGGCAGGCGTTTCAGCAGAAACGGAATGCCCACCATCAGCAATGCCGCGTCGTCGGCCAGGCCGAGAAAACCAAGGAATTCGGGAACAATATCAATTGGGCTGATCAAGTACGCCAACATCGCGACAATGCCAATCTTGAGGTTTCGCGGGGTCAGTGGATGACGCAGCGCAAACAGCAACAACAAGCCGTTTCTACCAATCAGTTTTGCTACGGTTACAACTCGCATTAGCCACATAATGTATCCCTCCGGACAAACCAACCGGGGTAACTAACGGACCAGTTGGTTGATTTCGATAATTGGCATCATGACCGCCAGGACGATCAACAACACAATGCCACCCATTGCCAATATCAGCAACGGTTCCAGCAAGCTGGTAAGGCCTAATACTCGGCGTTCGGTTTCCCCCGAAACGGTCTGAGCGGTTCTCTCCAGCATTTCAGCCAGTTCTCCGGTCGCTTCACCACTTGAAATCATGTGGATGACCATTGGAGAAAACTGCTTCTCTGCACCAAGGGCGCGAGCCAGCGTCGACCCTTCCCTTACTCTTGATATGGCGTCATCCACGTTGTTTTTCAAGGCCTGGTTCGACAAGGTTGCCGCGCCCGCTTCCAGAGCACTGATCAGCGGCACCCCGGAACGGGTCAGAATCGACAATGTGGAGGTGAAACGAGAGGTATTCATTCCGCGGACAACCCGGCCCAGAATTGGTGCGTTTAACAGGCGTTTGTCCCAATTCAGGCGGGCGCTGGGTGACCTTAAGGCCAATCGGAACAACGCAAAGCCCACGACAAGAATAATTGCAACCAGCCAACCCCAGTTGCGGATAAAGTCCGACACCGCAATCAACGCAATTGTTAAATTCGGCAAAGCCTGGTCGGTCTGATCAAACACCGATACCACCTGTGGCACCACGTAGGTGAGCAAGGCAATAATGACGGCCATTGCAACCAGGGTGACAATGGCCGGATAGGTAAATGCCAGGATCACTTTCTGGGTCAGGGCCGAACGCGACTCAACATAATCGGCAAGCCGATCCATCACCATGGCCAAATCGCCGGACTGCTCACCGGCAGCCACCAGGGCCCTGTAAACATCGGGAAAGTCGCGCGGATACTTCGCCAGCGCATCGGCAAAGCTCTGGCCCGACACAACATCCGAACGTACGGCCGCAAAGCGTTCACGCACGAGGCGTCGCTCCCCTTGCTCGGCAACCGCCGCAATGGCTTGTTCGATTGGCAGACGCGCAGACAACAGGCTCGATAACTGCCGGGTGGCCAGGGTCAGTTCAGTTGTTGAAATTTTTCCCTGGAAGCGCGATGCCGTTCGTTTTTGGTCAGTCACCTGCTGCAGCGATGACACTTGCAGCGGGGTCAGGCCACGACTGCGCAACTGGCTGCGCGCATGACGCGGAGAGTCTGCATCCAGCACACCGTGTTCAAGTTTACCGGTAGGAGTAGCGGCTTCGAATCGAAACGCTGCCATCAGCCCGCACTCAGCAAGGGGCGATTAATCACGGGTGACCCGAATGACTTCATCCGGTGACGTAATGCCGGCCTTGACCCAGCGCTCACCATCGTCACGCATGCTCACCATGCTGGAGCGCAACGCGGATTCTCGAATCTCAGCCTCGGGTGCACCTTTGTGAATCAGGGCGCGGATATCGTCATCAACCTGAAGCAGTTCATGAACACCAGTTCGACCCTGGAAACCGGTTTTATTGCAGGCAAGACAACCCACTGCGCGCCATGCGCCGGTAACCGGGTCGCTTTCACGACACTGGGTACACAGCTTGCGCACCAGGCGCTGCGCCAGCACACCCAGTAATGAACTGGACAACAGGAAAGGTTCGATACCCATGTCGATTAAGCGGGTGACGGCGGATGCAGAATCGTTCGTGTGCAGAGTTGCCAGCACCAGGTGACCGGTTAATGACGACTGCACGGCAATTTGTGCGGTTTCCAGATCACGGATCTCACCGATCATGATGACGTCTGGATCCTGGCGCAAAATAGAACGCAGCGCCTTGGCGAACGTCATATCGATACGCGGGTTCACCTGAGTCTGCCCTACCCCGTCCAGGTCGTACTCGATCGGATCTTCGACCGTCAGGATGTTGGTCATGTTGGCGTCGATCTGCGTGAGCGCCGCATACAAAGTAGTGGTTTTACCAGAACCAGTGGGCCCGGTGACCAACACAATGCCGTGGGGTTGGCGCACCAGGCGCTCGAACGCCTTTTGGGCCTGTGGGGCCATACCCAGGCTGGTCAGGTTCAGCCGTCCGGCTTCTTTATCCAGCAAGCGCAGCACAGCCCGTTCGCCGTGGCCGGTTGGCAGGGTTGAAACCCGCACATCAACCGGTTTACCGCCAATACGCAGGGTAATGCGGCCGTCCTGAGGCAGGCGTTTCTCGGCAATATCCAACGCTGCCATAATCTTGATACGTGACACGAGGGCGGCGTGAATTTCACGGCGGGGGCGCACCACATCGCGTAAGGTACCGTCAACCCGGAACCGGACTAACGAATAACCCTCAAACGGTTCAATATGAATGTCGGAAGCACCGTCGCGGCTTGCCTGGGTCAGCAGCGCATTGATCATCCGGATGATCGGCGCATCATCTTCGGCTTCGAGTAAGTCTTCGATCTTCGGAATGTCCTGCATCAACCGCGACAGATCGAGATCACTGGCCACTTCGTCGGCAACCGCAGCAGCGGTTGCCGCCCCTTCCTGGGCCGAATATGCGCGCGAAATGGCGCCGGACAATTCGCTGTCAGGCTTACGCACCGTGACCAGTCGAAGCGACAAGGTTCGGGACAACTCGGCGAGCGCCGCCGGCGGTGTCGAATCGCCTATCCAGACTTCAATCGCATCCGATGACGCACCAACCACCAGTACCTGGTGAGTACGGGCGAAACCAAACGGCACATAACGCGATGGGCTAACAGTCGCCAAGTGTTAGCACTCCATCAGAAATTAATATCTGTTTCGGGTGGTTCGACGCGGTCCGACGGTACTACCGGTTGAACAGGGTTCGACGCCGCTTGACCGGGTGTCGAGCCATCCGTAACCCGGCCTCGGCCTGCCCGCGCCGGTGGTGTTTCGTTCAGTAAATGTAATGGCTGCTCAACCCCGGAACGTCGCAAATTCATCTGGCGCTGCACCTCGGGGGACATCGTGGTATCGGTTCGCACATCAAAGGCTGGTTTGGCTGCTGGCACTTCACGATCGATTGGCGCATTTGGGTCGGTACGCGGCGGCGCCGGCGGCATCGCTGTCATTTCGGTGGGTTTCATGTCAGGCAGCAACCAATGCGCCGGCAACGAGTTTTCATCACGCAGTTGGCGCATATAGTCGTAGCGACTTGACGTCACCCCGTAAGCCGCTTGTGCGTCACGCACAATCGTCGGCCGCAAGAATACCAACAGGTTGGTTTTGGTGCGGCGGCGCGAGTCATAACGAAACAGCGCACCCAGGAAGGGAATATCACCCAGGACAGGCACTTTACTTTCGCCACCCTCGATCCGCTCTTCGATCAAGCCACCCAGGACAACAATCTGACCGTTGTCGACCAACACGTTTGTTTCAATTGCCCGGCGGTTGGTAATAATGTCAGAGGCGACTGCTGACGCCTGGACGCTGGAAACTTCCTGGAATATTTCCAGCTTAATTACCCCGGATTCCGAAACCTGTGGTCGCACCCGCAATGTAGTGCCAACGTCTTTGCGTTCAATAGTCTGAAACGGATTCACCGATGCGTTTGAGGTACCCGTATTGGTAAATTGCCCGGTAACAAATGGCACGTTTTGTCCAATGACAATGCGCGCTTCTTCGTTGTCCATGGTCAGCAGGTTTGGTGTGGCCAGGATGTTTGCACCGGCATTGGACTCAAGCGCACGGGCCAGCAAGGGCAGATTCAGAATTTCCGTTCCGCCGTTCACCCCCGGAATCGTTGTCGTGCCGTTCACAATGCCAAAGTTGATACCGCCACCAGCCGCCGCGAGGTTCTGCGATGCTTGCAAAATGCTGCCACCACCATCGAGGTTAGTGAAATTTGTACCTCCGATGGCACGCACGTTGTTTCCGTTCACATCCAGGAACTGCCACTGAATGCCGAACTCCGCAGCTTTTTCTGCACTCACTTCAACAATCAACGACTCGATATACACCTGGGCACGCCGGGTATCGAGCTTGTCAATCACGGTGCGCAGGTTACGGTAAACAGCATCGGGCGCGGTGATGATTAACGAGTTGGTGGTTGGGTCGGCTGCAATCGTGGCCCCACCGGCCGAGACCGTCACAGCGCTTTGCGACGCGGGGGCGGCTGCCGCACGCGCACCGTTCCGGTTATTGGCACCGTTACGGTTGGTCAGTGCACTGGTTGCGCGATTGGTTTGATTCACCAGCCCGGCGGCGCCACCACTCGAACTGCCCGACAATACAGCCTGCAAAGTATTTGCCAGCTCAACAGCATTGGCGTTACGCAGATACACAACCCGGATATTGCCCGGGTTTTTACTGGGCTGGTCCAGACGAATCAGCAGTTGCTTGGCGAGGTTCACCTTGGCCGGGTTCGCCGCGCGCAACATAATCGTATTGCTATTCGGGTCAGCAATGACAACCACCCGTTGCCCCGCATCCACTTGTGCACCCTGGCCTGCCCTTTGGGTATCGTCGAGCAGACGAGTCAGCATGACCGCAATATCAGACGCCAGCCCATACTGGACCTGCAAAACTTCAACTTCCCGGGTACTTGGGCTGTCGAGGGTTGCAATAATGCGGGCGACCCGCTGCAGATTGGTCGCGTAGTCGGTAATGACCAGCGAGTTATTGTTCGGATACGCGCTAATTGTATTGTTGGGCGCAATCAGCGGCCGCAACACCGGTACCAGGTTGGTTGCCGATTCGTAGTTCAGGCGGAAAATCTGGGTCACGATCACATCACCACCTTCTGGTGGCTGACGACCGGCCGTCACCGGGCCTGACTGAAGCTTGGCATCCGCCTCTGGTACAACCTTGGCAATACGTCCGCTGGAGACAATCGTGAAACCTTGCAAACGCAAAGCAGCCAGCAATAACTTGTAGGCATCAGCGCGCGACAGCGGATTAGGAGTTTCTACCGTGATTTTTCCGCGTACCCGCGGATCGATAATAAAGGTCCGGTCCAGCAAGTGGCCAAAAGCACCAATGACGGTATCGATTTCTGCATCACGAAAATTGAGCGTGACTGGCTCTCCGGGCTGTGCGCTCGCAGGCTGCGGCATCGTTAATGCCACCACCATCACGGTTACGGTCAACGCAACTGCCCAACCGGCCCGTGCAATATGCGCCATTCCTGTCGCGGCAATGCACGCAGGATTTATTTTATGCTCCAAGCTCAGGCTCCGATCTTGATCAGTGTCTTTGTACCCTGTCGCCTGCCAATCAGTCCAAGCAAGGTTTGTAACCGCGTACGTTCCCTCTCCTCTGCGCTTGCTAGCGCAGAAAAACGCACCCCTTGCCTGCTGTTCCAGGTTCCATCTCCCTCAAGCAGTAACGGGCCGCTAATGGTTGTGATATCGAGCTTTGCCGAACTGCCTTGTCCCAGCACACCGATCCGGTAAGAACCAAGTGGCCTGACCGGAGTCAGGGCTGAAGCCATTTCTCTAAGCTCGATACTGGCACGACCATTAAATGCGCCCCGCTGCAACGTTATCCCGTCCCACTCAAGGGCTAACGCGCCTGCGGGCTTGATTGTATTCCATGGCGAGCCCAAGCGGCTTAAATCGACCGAGGGCAGGCTCAACTTTCCGGCAGATATTCGCATTTCGTTTAATCCGCCGCTCAAACGCACCGGCTCACCCATGCTGTCAATTCGAATATCGGCGTTCACAATGCCCAGTAGCAGCGGAAGCATGCGGATATCCCAACTGATTCGGCCAGGAATAGCCACGCCGGCAACAGTGCGACGGTCTGCTGAGCGATCGCTGATATCGATTAATACCAGGCGACCGTTTCCGTCCCAGACGGTGCCACCGGTTTCTGCCAGGCCAAGTCGTCCGCCGGTTTGCTGGCGCAAACCCCAGTCAGCCAGGGTGGCGGGTGCAAAACCGACCAGGGCCGCGATAACCCCAAGGAAAGCGGCGACGATAAACGCCACGATACGGGCCATCAGCTGCCGGCCCCTGGGCGCTCGAGAGAAATTGTTGCCACCACCAATCCGGGGGAGGCATCACGTTTGATACTGACATCCACAACCCGCAGCTTGACCTCGCTGGCGGCCCGGTACAACCAGTTGGTGGCGTCTTCGAAGCTCACCCGGTCTAGTTTGACCTTGATGACTTCCTGGCCGGCATCCACACTGGATTTGCCGTCCAGGCCGGCAGCAGTGAGCAATCGCTGCAATTCTGAGCGCACCGCAGATGCCGACAATTGCGTCGCCCGCACATTGCGCAGCGATTTGGCCTCTTCAGCCATGGCTTCCATGTTGGCCACCTTAGCCCGCATCACCGGCAACTCTTCGGTCAGCCGTTCGCGACCGGTCCACGCCGGTTTGAACAAAACAAAGTACGAAAAAACCACGATCACAAAGACCGAACAAGCCGCCACCATCCAACGTTCGCGGGCGTTCAGGCTTTGCCAGCGCAGGAACCCTTGTTCAACCAACGAACCCACTATGCCTTTCATAAAACACCTACCCGTGCTGTTGTCGGGTTCTGCCCGTCATCAAATCGCAGGCTCAGCCCAAAGCGCTTGCAGGCTTCTTCGAACTTGCGCCGGGCAGAACTGGCTTTCACAGCCGCCGGAGAAAAACTGACTTTCAGCAAACCATCCCGATACTCCAGCCCAGTCAACGCGTCGTTAGCCTGTGGGCCGAGGGCCTGGGCAAAACGCGAGAGCAGCGGAATGTAATCGTCCGGCCCGGTCTGGCCCGCGGTTGAACGCAAATCACGCAGGCGACGACCCATGTATTTGGACGGGTCACCCGGCACGTCTTCGATGGCAAAACTCGTCTTCAGCAGGCTGCGCATTTCGGCACGCAGTCCGTCGCGTTCACTGACCAGCCGGCCCCAGTGCAGATTCAGGCCAATCAGAAACGCGGCCAGGCAACCGGCCGCCAGCAGCGCAGGCCAACGCCAGGCGCGCCAGTCGATGTCTGCCAGGCGTCGCGCCATTGTGGCCCCACCCTGGCCATCGAGCATATTCAGGGTGCCCGACTCCGGAATAGGCAGCGGCAAGAAGCTGACGGGCAGGCGTAAACGTCCAGCCACCAGTTCAACCGGACCTTTCCAGGATTCATCTTCAATGCACACAACCAGGCGCTCGGCCTGGAAACCCGCATTGGCATCTCCGGCCGCAACCCCAGACCCGGGTACCGCTTTTTCAGAACTTTTTTGCCCTTTAGCCAGGGCACCACCTGAACTATTGGCAACGGCTGCACTAGCGTCGGATGCATCGGTATCTTCGCCTGCGGTCAGCCGCGCAAAAGACCCGGTTGACGGGTTGAGCGGATCAAACGGTGCGCGTAATGACGGTGGCGCAAGCAAGGTAGCCAACGCTGCGGACAGGGCTTCGGTTCGGAAATCTTCTTCAGCTGACGCGCTCCAGCCAATACCGGCAAACCGACCGGTCCGAACTGCAAGGCCGTTGTGCAGACAGGCCAGCGTCGCCACACCTTCGTCGAACGGCAGGGCCAGCTGCGCCGGTACAGCCGCCGATACCCGGATCGACCGACGTTCAATTGCACCCACAACAAATTCAAGCCAGGCTTTATCAACCACCGCAATCAGCCGTTTGCCATCGGGCAACAATGGGCCAAGGCCAAAAGCGCAGCCCTGCGTGTCCTGCAACAAACTGTCCTCAATCACATTGGGCACCGCCTGGCGCAGCTTCGCACCCGACAACGGTGGCAGCTTGGCCTGGATCAGCGTGACATCGCGAGCGTCAATCACCAGGGTCGCCGACCTAATCTTTGGCAAGGTGTCCAGGCTCAGGCGCGTATAACGCGCGCCGTCAACCGAATGCACCAGGGCCAGCATCTGCGGCTCGCTTGCAAAGACGCGTTCGCCGACTGCGCGCGGTGGCAGCCAGATAACGGTCTCACTCTTTTTTATAGTCTTCGCTGCCAAATGACATTCACTCGTCTTCTATCAGTCCGGGATAACAAAGTTTCGGATAAGGACTCTACCCGCCCGAATCGTATCAGTCCCCGCACCAGAAAGTATTTTGATCCGGTGCCGAGCCAGGCTTCATCCAGAGTTTCCGGCGGCGGACTCATAGCCAGGCGGAAATCAGCGACACTTTTAAACGGCGTTCGGTCGCGCCGAGTCACCTGTTGTCGAGCGCCACCGAGGTCAAGATCATCAATTACCGAAGCCAACACCTCAGCTGGAGCAGTATTCACGTTTATTCTGGTGAATTCAGGGAGAAAGGTAACAAAAGGTTCGAGGGCCTGCACCGCTTCAGCGTCAAACCCGCGCACCGTGATCAAGTCACCGACCCGGATAAGGGGCAGCGCCACTTCACCAGGGACGTCACCCAGGGCTCCAACCCCACTCTGCTCATCTGGCCCGGCCGGTGCAGCAGCCAGCAGACGCGCGGCCAGCGTGTCAGCCAGCGACGGTGATAACCCGAGCAAGTCGAGCAACTTACTGAATTTTTCGATTGCCGGCGGAAAAACCGCTGGCGGTTGGCCACTCTTGGCGGCGGTGACCAGGTTATTCAGGTTAAATCGGGACTGGGCATCAGTGATTGCACCCGACAAGGTTGCCGCTTGGGCATCGCTATCAATTCGAGCACCCGCCGTGACGGTTTCATCAAGCCGGGTTTCTTCGACTGGCACTGCCCAGGGCTCGCCGAGATGATCCAGTGGGCCGGTGGCGAAGTCAGCGGCGAGAATCACTTTTGACCAGTCTATAGCCGCTCTTTCTACCCATCGGGTCTGGGTTAGCGCAATTTGATTTTCCACCGATCGCACGGTCACGTGTTCGCGCAGAAACAATCCGCTGACAATCAGGGTGGCCAGTGCCACGGTCAGCAAGACGCTGATAATGGCGGCGCCCTGCTGACGCGAATCGCGAACAACTCGCATCAGTCTTCCACCGCAAACAAACGGCGCACGCTTTCACCCGCGCGGTTCAACGTGATCTCAACCCCAACCGGCCCGTCGTAGGTTCCGGCCGCGGTCTGAGCCGCCGGTGGCCGTGGGCGGGCAGCCAGTTCCAGCAACCCCCTGCCCGCCAGCCAGCCGGTGCCCGGTATCCAGGCGCGGAACGCAAGACCCTCAACTCCATTGATTAGCGGTTGCCAGATCATCTCGTCCAGGCGGATATCCGTATAGCCAGTTGCCGACCATTTGCTGAAACCCCGTTCAAGCACACCATCGTTCAACCGGTACAACACTTGTTGCACTTGCAACGGCTCAGAAGCAACACTTTCACGAAGCAACAACAATATCAACGGATCGGAGTCGCTATCACCCGACAAAAACATGATTGGACGCTGTGGCAAATTGAATAATCGCACTGGCCAGGAACGCCGAAGATCCTGATCCATCTGTGTGAAGGCAGTACTCATTGCGCGAATCTCATTGGCCGCCAGCGTGATCCGGTCCCGGCTGTCAATAATTGATTGCAGTCCGCGCCAGCACATGACCGACAGCAATGCCATCAGGACAACCGCTATCAGCAATTCCAGCAAGGTAAAGCCGGTCGTGCGCGATGGTTTGTTGGACCGGCAACGGGTCATGGCAGCGTGGTCGCAAAACCAGTCAGTTTTGCCAGGCGGTGCTCATCCTGCGCGTGTACGTTGATTTCAACCCGGCGAAAAAACCGATTGGGGGTCGCGACGATGTTTTCCCGGCAGGTCAGCGCTACCCCACCCTGGCTGCAATCAAACTCACGCTCGCCAACGTTTGGCCACTGAGCCTGCACGCGAATTTCGGACAACCGGTTTTCGGCACTCCATTGGGCCATCGTACGGGCTTTGAGATTAGAACTGCTTCGGGTGAGGCCGTTAACGGCACTGATTGCCGCCATCAGCGCAATCGAAGCAATGGTCACCGCGACCAGGACCTCGATCAGGGTGAAACCCAGTGCGCGTTGTCGCCGCAATGACATGCCCGAAACACTCCGTTAAAGTTGTGTGTTGTTGCAGCCGTCTGGCTACAAGCAGATGTTACTCGTATCGCATTTCAAAGACGCCCAGACCATTAGCATAGATCAGCAGGCTTCGGGTGCCGCGGGTAAGCCTCAGTTCAAACGGCGAATCGACAATATCGCGACCAAATTCGATCACTTCGCGTCCATCGTCGCGATGCAGATCCAGTGCGGTTTCGGCAGTCCACTCGCGGGTACGTAAGTCGTCGTCGTCGATCAACGGCTCCCATCGACCTTCGCGCAGAATAGAAAACCCGTAACCGGCATCGTCGCCTTCAAACCGAATTGACGTGCCGCGCAACTGCGCTTCTTCTCGGGCAAGTGACAAGATCAGGGACAGGCGTTCGGCATCGGTTTCCAGACTGCGATCAGCCGAGCGCATTGAAAACCCAACCAGGACCACCAGCATAGCCGCGATAGAGATCGCTATTAATAGCTCGATCAGTGTAAAACCGCGTAAGCGCTGAAACCCTTTGAAACGCAACATGTGCCCAATACCGTGCGGACCCACCGTGCACGACAGGCCCACCGTCGTGGTTTGCATCTTACTGACGGGTAGCCGCGAGTCGGACACCCGTTTAACGGTTCAGCTGCCAGCTGCCAATATCGGCATCAACCCCTTCGCCACCGGACTGACCGTCAGCCCCATAGCTGAACACGTCGATTTCGCCATTGACCCCGGGATTCAGGTACTGATAAGGACGCCCCCACGGGTCTTGTGGTGCTGCCTTCAGATATTGTTTCCAGTTTCGGGCGGCCGGTTCACCCGACGGCTGGGAAACAAGCGCGCCAAGCCCTTGCTCCGTTGACGGGTAGCTAAGGTTGTCCAGACGATACAAATCGAGGGCCTGCATGACCCGGGCAATGTCTACTTTTGCCGCCTTCGCACGAGCCTGGTCGGGTTGCCCCATAATATTAGGAACAACCAGTGCCGCAAGGACCCCGAGAATAATGATCACCACCATGATTTCGATCAGCGTGAAGCCGCGCTGTGCCGCCGGCAACCGGGTCAGCCGGCTCGGCAGTGAAGTCAGCAGTGAAGTCGAAAAATACTTGGGCATGCGCCCTCCGCAAGAGCAGGGATTAATAGTAATGATGATATCAGCCGCCACAGTTTCAGGATGTTGCAGATAATGAGTACTTTGCGAACGGTCGCTGGCGGGCGATGGATGCCAACCCTGGTCAGCCTGCTGATGCTTGGCTTACTCTGCGGTCTGATTGTTTACTGGGCAATGCAATTGCTCGCTCCACCCGTTACGATTGCGCCTAGCGGGTCGCTGGTCAATGCTGAAGCCCCGCCCGACACCTTGGCGTCAGGCGGTTTGTTTGGTTCTGCCAATAGTGGCCCGGCCCCGGTTCAGCGCCGGACATCGGTTAAAGTGGAAGTGTTCGGCATCCTGGCATCAACTGACCGAGCTGCCGCAATCCTGGGCATTGATGGCAAGCCGGCCGGCGTTTTTGGCATTGGTCAACCGATCGACGGAGATGACGATTTCACCGTGACTTCAATACAAGCCGGCGAAGTAGTGCTGAACCGCAACGGGGAAGAAATTCGGGTCGAGGTCGAATCCAACGGCGACCTGGCGGTGCTGAGCTCGGGTGACAACGGCAACGGGGCAACCGCAGCGCCAACCGCAACCAAAGCGACGACGCCGCGCCGGGTAAACCGACGCTCCAGCATCGGCCCGCAAAGAAACCCGGGCGCACCCAGTCTGCCCGCCCTCGCCCCGCCGCGACAGCCGCCGTTCGGTGCCGCAGCCGCCGCCGCTGCCGCGCAAAACACCACCGGCGTGCCGGTCGGCAGCCCGCCAGGCGGTGACCAGCGTTCTGGCAGAACCCGTCCTGGTGGCATGGTGACCCCCCAGCAACCGGGCCGCACCCGCCTCGGAACTCCTGGGGTTGATGCTGCCGTGCAAGCACGCGATGACGCGGATCAGCCGCCTGCCAGCCCTGAAGTGCAACCCGAAATCATCGAAAAAGAGCCCAATCAGCAGTAAAAAGCCGGGATTTATCCGACCAGTCGCGACCAAGACGGTTACAATATGACTTGCCGGTCACAAGCTGACTTTTATCGGCCCTGCTGAAACTGAGTTTTCGTTCCCTTGTCGCTCACCTTTGATTCGCGATGAGGCCATCCACCCCAGTTTTTATCACTAATTCATGCCCGCTCGCGCCATAGAATCCAAGCCAGCCAGAAAGTCTTTTCGCGAAACCCAGTTCGAAGCACGCGAAGAGGCCATTGTGAATGCCACCAACGAATTGCTGGCATCCCGGGGCTATGACACGATGGTGATGGACGATATAGCCTCTGCCGTTGGCATTGCCAAGGGCAGTCTGTACAAACACTTCGCCTCTAAAGAGTCACTGGCAGCGGCCGTGATGATCCGTTTGCTACGCCGTACCTCAGCGGCACTGGATTCACAGCCGGCCGGCATGTCCGCCTGGAATCGAATCAGCAACTTACTCGAATGGACGCTACGCGAACGTCTCGCCGGCGGAGTCCCCCACCTGCCGTCAACCAGCCAGGCCCTGCGCGACTACCTGACCAACGACCCGGACTATGTCGATGAGCTCATGATCCTGTCAGACGCTGTCGGCGAGTTAATCGAGCAGGCGCGTGCTGACGGGGCAATTCGCCCCGATCTTGATGACGCGTTCGTCTTGTACACGGTCTATGCCCGCTCCTGCGACCCGACCCTGGATTTCCTACATGCCGGCGGCGCAGTCAGCGACGACGAGATCGTCCGGCAAATGGTTTCAACCACGATGAACGGGCTGCGCGCTTAGCAGTACTTGTTACACTGCGCATCCAGCCTGAACAAACGGACCAGCGATGCAGCAATATCTCGACCTGATGCGTCATGTGCGCACCCACGGGGTCAACAAATCTGACCGAACCGGTACCGGAACTTTGTCGGTTTTTGGTTATCAGATGCGCTTTGACCTGAGCGATGGTTTTCCCATGGTCACTACCAAGAAGTTGCACCTTCGATCCATAGTTCACGAGTTGCTGTGGTTCCTGAAAGGTTCGACCAATATTGCCTACCTGAAAGAAAACGGCGTCTCAATCTGGGACGAATGGGCTGACAAAAACGGGGAACTTGGGCCCGTATACGGTCACCAGTGGCGCTCCTGGCCGGCTCCGAATGGCGAGTCGATCGACCAGATCACAGAAGTTGTCGAACAGATCCGCAGTAACCCGGATTCCCGACGCCTGCTCGTTTCGGCGTGGAATGTTGCCGACCAGCCCAATATGGCACTGGCACCATGCCATGCCTTCTTTCAGTTTTACGTAGCTGACGGTCGCCTGTCGTGCCAGTTATATCAGCGCAGTGCCGATATTTTCCTCGGGGTGCCGTTCAACATCGCCTCTTATGCCTTGCTGACTGAAATGGTTGCTCACCAATGCGACTTAACACCCGGCGAATTTGTCTGGACGGGCGGAGACTGCCATTTGTATTCCAATCACCTCGAGCAAGCGGACAAACAACTCGAGCGTTCACCGCTGGCGTTGCCAACGCTTGAATTTGCGCGGAAACCGGCGTCATTGTTCGACTACAACTTCGACGATATTTGTATCGTTAATTACCAGTCACATGAGGCGATAAAAGCGCCGGTGGCCGTTTGACAGTTCCGGTCACCATTATTGTTGCCCGGGCGCGTAACGGCGTCATTGGTGCGGGCAGTACGCTACCCTGGCATTTGCCTGAAGAGTTACAACATTTCAAGGCCGCAACCCTCGGGCATGCAGTTATCATGGGCCGGAAAACCTTCGACTCGATTGGCAAGCCCCTGCCTGGTCGCCGCAATATTGTTGTGAGTCGCAACCCGCATTGGCAACACCCGGGCTGTGAAACGGCAGGCGACTTGCAACAAGCATTGCAACTATGCAA
>JBAUID010000128.1:0-9878 GCA_049680625.1 Burkholderiaceae bacterium
CGGCTTCTCTGACCAGCAAGAAACAACCAGTGGTGGTCACTCGACGACCCGGGTGGCGAACACCACGAGTTCGGGAGGCAGCGTTAATCCGAGCTGTCGCGCCGTGCGCAGGTTGATCACGAGATCAAACGTGCGCATCTGCTCGATCGGCAGGTCGACCAACTTCGCACCCCTGAGAACGCGATCCACGAAGTATGCGCCTCGCTCAAATATCGCGACTATGTTGGGGGAGTAGCTCAGCAGGCCACCCGCATCGGTCAAGGAGGCCCAGGCCGAGACAATGGGCACACGATGTTTGAGTGCGACTTCGGCAATGGCCGTCCGGTTCTGCGGAACCAGGCCCGGACCGAATCCGACGTAAAGCGCGTCCGGAGGATCAGCCGCAATCTGCTCGAAGCGCCGCTTCAGGCTCGCCTGGGAGCCGGCCGGCATGGGAATCGGCTGCATCCCAGCCTCGCGCAACGCCATCTGCGCGTTGTTCATCTCCACAATGGAAACTTGGTTGCGCTGATCCCAGAGCAGTGCGACGCGCTGGGCCCTGGGCAGCGCCATCCTGAGGAAATCGATGCGCTTGGCAGCTAGTTCCGACATATTGTTGCTGATTCCGGTCGCGTTGAAACGCGGCCGCGAGAAGGATTCCGTCACCCCCAGGTTGACGGGATCTCCAACCGAAAGAAACACGATCGGCACCGTCTTCGTTGTCTTCATGCAAGCGAATGTCGGCTGTACGCCCACCGTCGCCAAGACATCGACCTTCTCGCGGATCAGTTCTTGGCACAGATCAACCAGGAAATCTGGTTCGTTTTCTGCCGAGCGGTACACGATGCTGACCGATTTTCCGATCTCCCAGCCGTAAGCCGCCAGCGCATCGAGGAAAGCCTGGCGCATTACCGAAGGTTCTGCGCGGATCGGCTCAAGCACCAGATAGCCGATCTTTGGAATGCGCTGCGCCGCAACCGACGTCGCCACCGACGCGAATGCGATGAACAGCGCAGCGAGGGCAAAACGGTGATTCATGGTTTTGTGTCCAAGGGCATCTGTTCACTTTAGTGAGTTTTCGGGAGGAGTCAACCTGCTGAAACCCCCTGAATTGCGTATCTAGAAGTTGCCAATGCGATCAAAATGCGAAACGCTTCTTACGAAAGTGTTCACCCTAAGCAGTCATTCGCCTGCCGCCCGATTGATACGGACAATCGGCAATGAAGAGACATTACCAGAATCTCTACGCCCGTCTCAATGATCGGACGACATTAACCGGCTTTTGGCGCCGATTGACCTGACTACTGTACCTAGAATTGGGTGCCCCCCGGAGAATTGCTTTGCTGGCGAAACCGGTCAACACTGCACTTTGACACGGGTCACCGGGCACGATAGGACCGGTCCGTTGGATAGCTGTTATGCGGTCAAAGAGCGGTGCTGGTTTATCCATTTTGATTCGTTGCAGAACGTTCCGAGGTAACAACGGCAGTAGACACGGATGCAATAAGAGAGCGAATTACGAAGATTTATTCTGGTTTCGTTAATCCTGGTGACGCTAGTGGGTACGCGAGCATGTACACCGAACATGTTTTATGGTCACCAGCTGTTGGGCCCGGGCAAACAACGGAGCCCGGAGTTGAAGGAGCCATCGGCGGCCTGTTTGAAAAGCCTTCTCTCGCCGTCGAAATTGAAGCAGATGAGGGGTCGATTTCTGGAGATTCTGGTTGGGCGACCAGGATAGTGAACGGCGTCTCTACCGACAAGGTTACTGGAGAGAAAGGGAAGTTTAGGTTCAGACTTCTTCAGCTACTTGCTAAACAGGCGAATGAATAGAAAATTTCGCGTCAGGTGTGGAGCAACAAGTTAGTTTACTAAGACCTGAGAATGCTCCACATCTAATACCAGGTTGACTTCGAGGTTCCGCTTAAACCAGCGGAACATAGTCGTATTCACCAATTCCCTGCAATACCAGGAAGGATAACGATTCTGCGCCGATGTTGGTCACCAGATGTGCGCGTCCCGCCGCCACACAGTAGCTTTGCCCCGGCATCAGACGAACTTCCTCTTTAGGGTTCTGAACAAAAAGACGCATTTCTCCCTTCATGACGTAAAAGGTATCACTGACAAATGTGTGCGAGTGCCATGGAACGGTTTGCGTTGCCGACAGTTGAAGTTCGCTGATCCGAAAGCCCGGTCTCTCCAGGTGGTACGAGCGGGACTCGACTTCGTACAAATGACTGCCACTTGGCAGGGATTGTGATTCGCTCAAAATTATTCTCCGATCTCAGACTAATGCGTTCGAGTTAAGCCCAGGTAATACGGGTTATGGCCAATAAAAGTCAACTTACAAAGCGGCCAGCCAGGGAACGTAGCGCCGGGCTTGCCTCAGCGTAACTTCTTTGCTGTTGAAGTTTAAACTTGAGTAATAGCTGACTGCCGTCCAGTGGCCCATGTCCTCTGCATCGCGGCGGAACTCTTCGAAGCCAAAACTCTGGTCGGGTCGCTCGAATATGTCGACACACCGATCCCCCTCAATGCTTTCGAGGCTTTGAAGGACAGTCCAGGACTTATGTAGTCGGTTAGACACCAGGTGACTCCGTGATCGTTGCTGGCCGGTCTGCTCCCTGATTGGCAGAGCTAATTGGCGACCGCTAACAGCAACTGCTAATGACAACCGTTAACTGCCTCAACCGAATACCCGGCGTCCCGCAACTGGGCGAGCAAGCCAATATCACCGGCCATATGCAGAGCACCAACCAGGACGTATTCAACTTCGGGTGTCTTCATCATTTCAGTAAGCTGCGGCATCCAGTTGTTATTTCGTTTACCGATCAGTGCGTCGAAGATGGCCGGATAAGACTGACGCATTTCGTCCAGCTCAGATGCTTCGGCCAATGCCTGAATATCACCGTCCCGCCAATTTTTAACTATTTTCTTGAACATTTTGTTCAGAACCGCCATGTTCTCGATGATGTGTTGCACGAACTTATCTTCGTTACCAACCCCCATGTTCACAATAAGATCCATCTGGCTTTCGGCTGTTTCCAAAAAGCCCAATGGCACTTTGTCCCGGCTTGCCTTGTCCAGGTAGTAGCTATCAACGCCGCCCGGGGTGATGCCGGATTTTTGCAGTTGGCGGGCCACCAGTGTGCTCATTAATATACCTGGCTTCATTTGCAGGTAAGGCTGGTTGGGCAGGCCGCTATTTCGGAGTAATTTGCGGAGGTTCCCAAGGGTTTTTTTGCTGAGTTTTTTACCAAGCGACTGGTTCGCCGGGTACAACATCTGATTGGCATAGCGGCGGGTGAACTGCGGGGTTTGCACGTTGCGGATATCGGCTTCAAAGACAATTTTTTCGGCGCGTCGGTAGGCGGCATCAAATTCGCATGGCAGCGGGAAGTCTTTTTTGCCCAGCAAGTGAACCGTGCCACCCAGGAAAAGCTCGGTCTGGTTGTTGTAAACGCGCCAGAGTGATGTGTCCGCCAGGGAAACCGTTGGCAACAGCAGAGCGGTAAAAGTGGCGCAAATGAACGCGGAAATCCGATATTTTCTCATCAGAGCAGTATATAGGGCGAGGATTGGATGAATTTTTGGGGCGAATCGCGTATAAATGGGGGTTCGCATGACATGCTCATCACTTCGGAGATTTCAATGGGTCGTAAGAAAGACATTCAACTGGCTGGTGTGATTCCGGCAACCCTGGCTGCGTTTAACGACGACT
The DNA here is from genome assembly GCA_049680625.1 of Burkholderiaceae bacterium. Classification (GTDB taxonomy): domain Bacteria; phylum Pseudomonadota; class Gammaproteobacteria; order Burkholderiales; family Burkholderiaceae_E; genus JAUIAI01. Next base: position 3,701 of record JBAUID010000128.1, read on the forward strand.
TCAGTATTGATGAAAAACATTCACGTGCCCATCTGGCTGATGTGGCTGCCACCGAGGGCATTAGCGCGATTACGGTAAACGGTCATGCGTCTGAAATCCATGCCTGCAGTTTTGAAGAGCAACAGCGTATGCTGGCATTTTCACTTGAAGAAGTTGGTGACAAGGTACCGCTTATCAACGGTATTTATGCTGACGGCAGTTTTCAGGCAGCCGAAATAGCCCGGATGGCCGAAGGTGAAGGGGCGTCAGCCCTGCTGGTATTCCCGCCAAACAGTATGAGCATGGGTGGACACCTACGCCCCGAAATGGCTTTGACTCATTTCAAAACTATTTGTGATGCTACCGATCTGCCCATTATTTTGTTCCAATACCCTGGTGCCAGCGGTTTGCAATACCCGATGGACACCCTGGTAAAAATCCTTGAGACATTTCCGCAGATTGGTGCGATCAAAGACTGGTGTAACGATCCGGCATTACACGAGCGGCATACCGAGGTCTTGCAGTCAATGGCACGCCCGGTCAATGTTTTAACAACCCACAGTGCCTGGTTAATGGGTTCGCTGGCGATGGGGGCTAACGGCTTGCTGTCCGGCGCCGGTAGCGTGTTGGCGGACATGCAGGTTCGGATGTTCAATGCTATCAAGGCAAACGATCTGGCAACTGCCCGCGAAATCAACGAACGGTATCGCCCGGTTGCCCAGGGTTTTTATTCCGCGCCGTTCCTGGACATGCATAACCGCATGAAAGAATGCCTGGTGTTACTGGGTAAGCTGCCCAAGGCAGTGGTTCGCCCGCCGCTGATGAAACTGAGCGATGCAGAAATTGCCAGTCTGCGTCAACGCCTGGTGGTTGCCGGTATGCTAGAAGACGACACGGTTGTGCGCCGGGCTGCATGATTAGATTGTTCACAGTGGGGCCGGTGCCGGTTGTCGGTTGGGGGCCGCACGAAAAAAGGGAGAGCATGGCTCTCCCTTTTTTTGTTGCTACGCCAGGTTTCGTGGCGTAAGCGAGGCAACCTAAGCAATTGTCTCAGCCTTCAGACAATACTGCCGCGCTCGATTACAAAGCGGTGATCGAGAAGGGAAGCGATATGACTGTCGTTGGACTCAGCTACCAGCACCGACTGGCCGTCGCGCTTCAGGTTGGACATAATTTCCACCATGCGCTGGGCAAAAACCGGGGCGATTCCCTCACCGGGTTCATCCAGAATCAGTAACTGGGTGCCCACCATCAGGGCGCGCGCAAAGGCCACAAATTTTTGTTGTCCGCCGGATAGCTGGGTTGCCCCGCGTCTACTAAATGCCTCGACCTCGGGCATTAATTTGTAGATTCGGGCCAGGCGTTCCTGTGCATCGCTGATATTGGTCGCCCACACTGGCAGCATAATATTTTCTTCCGCTGTGAGTTCAGGCACCAGGCGGCGATCTTCGGGCATAAAGCCAATGCCCTGGTGGGCGCGCTCGTGTGCCGACTGCGCAGTGAGCGACTTTCCCTTGAATTGAACGTCACCCGAGCGTGGGGTCAACGCACCCATAATTGAGCGAAGCAAGGTGGTTTTACCCGCCCCGTTTCTGCCGATCAGCCCGCACATGGTTCCTGCAGGAATGCTCAGGCTGACATCGTGAAGAATTGGGGTTGGGCCAATGTTCACATTCAAGTTGGTTATTTCAAGCATGGTCGGCCCCCTCGTTTGCATCTTGCCGGTGGTGCTGTTGACCAATCACAAATTCTTGTACTTTTTCATCAGCCAGGGCTTCGTCGGTCGTCGTATCGCAAATGATCTCGCCCTGGTAAAACGCAATGACGCGGGAAACGTAGCGTTCGATGATGTCCATGTCGTGTTCGATGAACATCACGGTTGTCTTATCTTCTTTAAGAGCGTTCATGATGATGTCCATCAACCCAAATTTTTCTTCGACACTAATGCCACTGGTGGGTTCGTCGAGTAACAAGATCTTTGGTTTACGCACGGTCGCCATGGCGATGTCGAGCAGCTTGCGTATCCCTTGCGGCAAAGTGCTGGCTAGCTGATCGCGATACTCCAGGATGGAATAGCGCGAGAGCTTTTCTTCAATGCGCTGGGTGCGCTCGGGCAGGCTGATGTCGCGTAACAAGCCTTTACCGCTTTCTTCCGCAATTGCGTAAGCCATCTGCAGGTTGTCAAAGACGGTTTCCGAAAGAAAAACCTGGGGCACCTGAAACGAGCGGCAAATACCCAGTTTGGTAATGTCGCGTGGGGCCATGCCCAGCACGCTTTTACCCTGAAACTCAATCTCGCCGCGGCTGGGTTTGGTCCAACCGGTAACCATGTTGACAAAGGTTGTCTTACCGGCGCCGTTGGCCCCGATGATGCCGATGACTTCTTGTTCCTGAACCTCGACATTAATATTCTGAGCCGCCACAACGGCCCCAAAGGTTTTGGTCAGGTCGGTGACTTTGAGAATAGTGGTCATACCGTCTCTCCGCTTTTACTTGTCTGCGGTTTGCGGCCGCCGAGACGTCGCAAGAGCGACCAGATGCCCTCGGGCAGGAACATGATAATCAGCAGCAGGCAGCCACCCAGGATCAATTGCCAGATATGCGGCGCGTATTCGAATGCGTAGGTTCGAATTAACTCGAAGACCAAAGCGCCGATAAACGGCGCCGCTACGTTACCAGTACCGGCCAGAATGGTGATAAACACAAACTCACCCGATACCGTCCACATGGCCATTGAGTCCGGGTCGACCTGGCCAATGGCCAGCGCCATGATGGCACCACCAAAGCCGGCCAGCAGACCGGAAATAACGTATTTAATGTGAATGGCTTTTTCGGCTGAGTAACCCAGATATTCGAGTCGGATTTCGTTTTCCCGAACCGCCATCGACATCTGCCCAAGCGTTGTTCGCTGGTACACACGAACGGCCAACACCTGAATGAGTACACAAAAAACGGTGAAGGTGAACAATATGCGTTGAATCGCTTCGCCTTCTGGCGCGTACCCGAGGAATGTCGGGGTAGCAACCGTAAAGCCATCGGTGCTACCGAGGGCTTCCGTTTTCACCAGAACCCCGTACAAGATCATCGAGAACGCCATGTTCAGTAGGGCGAAGAAGATGGCGCGGTAGCGGCGCAGCAGAAAACCCAGGAAAAATGCCAGAATGCCGGCCGATAAGGTTGCCAGCACGGTGAGCAATATGGCGTCGCTAAGCCCGACTCTACTGAGCAGGGCTGCCGTATAGGCCCCCCAGCCAAAGAACAAAGCGTGCCCAAAAGACACCAGCCCGGCGCGCCACAGTAATAACAGGCCAAGCGCAACTGCGCCTCGGGCCAGGGACTGCAAGCCGATGAATCGCATCCATTCAGCAAGGAATTGATTCAGTACTAACAACAAGACGGCGGCAATGATGACGCCAATAACGGTTTTATCGCGATACCACATCAGATTTTCCTTGCTTCTGCGCGGGCGAACAAGCCTTGGGGACGAAAGATCAGGACAGCGGCCATGATCGCGTAGATAACAAAGAGCTCAACTTCGGGCAGCATATGCACGGCAGCCGCGCGGGCAATACCCACGATAATCGATCCGATCAAGGCGCCGAGAATGCTTCCCATACCGCCAATAACCACCACGGCAAAGGCAAGCACAATGACCTCGACCCCGATACCTGGGGTTACAGAAATTGTAGGGGCGACATAGGCACCACCCAGGGCACCAAGCATTGAGCCAAGAATAAAGGTGGCCAGAAAGACATAGGTAACGTTAATACCCATGGCTTCTGACATTTCGCGGTCGTAAATGACCGCCAGTAGCATTCGCCCCCACTTGGTTCGATTCAGGAAGAACCATAAGGACAGCGCAATAACAAAGGCCAGGAGGATCATCGACAGGTTGTAGTTGTCGAAAGGCAGGCCGGCCAGTTCCGTTAACCCAAGTGCGGCCATTGGCTGGTAAGCATAGTACGGGTCAACACCCCAGATCAAAATGACCAGATCTTCGAGCATCAGAAAGGCGGCAAAGGTCGCCAGCACAATAACGTGCTCATCCAGCTTATACAGTGGCCGCATCAGGAAGCGTTCGAGAATGTAGCCGAGCACGCCGCCAGTCAGAATGGCCGCTGCAAAAATCAGCACAAATCCAAAGAGGTCGGGCAGGCCGTAGTCCGACCACCAGCCGATGAATGTAGCGGCCAGGTAGGCGCCAAATGAATACAAGGCACCGTGGGTCACGTTCAGGATTTTCATTACCCCGAATATGACGGTCAGCCCGACTGCCACCATAAACAGGTAAGACGAGAAAACCATGCCGTCCACCAGGATGACCAGTAGTTGTTGTAGTTGATCGCTCATGAGACCTTGCGCGACTGGACGGTAATCGGTCTGCCCGATTCACCCCCGGTCTGAATGTGTGCCCCGAAAAGAGACCGCCGACGCTGGAGCGCCGGCGGTTTGGTGATGACTAAGAAGGCAAAAAATCACAGCCGGAAATCAGCTGCACTTAGCGCCTTTCATGCCGCCTTTGATCCACGCAACGCTTTCAGCACCGGCTGGAGGCATTACGCAGTCACCAGAGAATTTCACGACATCTGTGATACCCATTTCATTCTTTTCTTTGTCCCACTTGGTAATACCGTAGACGTGCTCGGTCACGGCCTGGTGGCCGTTACCCAGAGACATCTTAACCATAGTACTTACTGATTCGAATTCAGCATTTTTCAAAGCAGCAATTACTTGTTCGGTACTGGGGAACTTGCCACCGTTGTCTTTGGCTGCTTTGTCATACGCATATTTGGCGCCGATAACGGCTTGGGCGTACTGGTAAGCCGGCCCGGTTGGCGGGGTACCGTTCTTTTCGATGTAGGTCTTGCGGAACCAGGTGTTCAGCGCAGAATCGCTGGTGGCGTATATACCGTACGGGCCACGGGCACCCAGGACAACACCTTCGGGCATTTTTTTGCCCAGGCGATACACCGCAGTGCCACCAACCGTCAGCACAACTTTCTTGCGGCTGAACAGCCCGCGCGGTGCTGCCTGGAAGATAAAGGCCTCAAGATCGCCACCCCAGAAGCTTGAATGGACCAGATCGTCTTTAGACAGGAGCAATGCGGAGACTTCAGCACCATACTGACCAGCAAAGATTTTTGGCCACTGTAATTTGTCGGATGCTTTGGTCGAAGTTGCAAGACTTTGCATTGTCAGGTCAAAGTCGCGCCAGGAATCCTGACCCCAGGCGTAGTTCTGGTTGATGCCGGCGTACGACTTGACGTCGCCCATCTTGGCTTTGACGTAGTGCGCTGCGGCGACGTTGTCAGCTGTGGCGTGGCCTGAGGTACGGAACACGTATTTTGGGTCCGGATTGATTTCTTCGAAAACCCGGGGTGTGCCGCAGGTGGCGTAGATGGTTAATACCTTCAGTTCTTCGGCAACCGGTGTGAGGGCTGCGCAGGTGCCGGACGAGACAAAACCGGCAAACACCTCTATGCCTTGTTTTTGCACTTTGTTGCGAAACTCAGCGACTTGCTTGGTATTGCCGCCTGCTTCGTCATAAACGACGGCTTCGATCATGCGCCCGGCTAAACCCTTACCACTGTATGGGGCAGGCAAAGTACCGGCGTTGATCGCTTCGATAATGATTTCGGCACCGTTTTTTCCGGGAACGCCGAAAGCCGGGGCGCCGGCACCGGTAAGGAAAGTGGGCACGGCCATTTTGATTGTTTCTTGTGCCTGGGCAACGCCAGTGCCTGCGGCCATTGCGCCTGTGACCAGCACAGCGGCAGCAATACGACTGCGGTTGAGTTGTTTCATCGGGTTTCCTCCATGATTGAAGCGGATCCAGCGGCGAGCTGGGAATTTTTTTATTTCTTGTCGCGGCTATTCTATAGAAATACTAACGCGGCAAGTGCAATCCGCGCCGACCATGTTGCGATGCAATATTTCAGGTATTTTTGCCTCGGGTCTTTTCCCAGGGTAATCCGCCAGCATACGAACGATACGGGGTGACAGCGGACCAGCCAGCATCGACGGGAACAATCACCCCGGTGATGGCTGCTGCCTCGTCGGAACACAGGAAATGAATCACGTTCGCGACATGCACCGGCTCAACCCACATGTCGATGGCACCCGATTTGAATATTGCATCGACATCACGCTGGCCTGATTCAATACGGCTTTTCACTGCCGGGGTCATGACGTAAGTTGG
>JBAUID010000129.1:0-36955 GCA_049680625.1 Burkholderiaceae bacterium
GATCGAACAAATGGGCCGCTAGTCATCCTTCGCGTGGCCGCTTGTCGGCTTCGGCAAATTGAATGCTGCAGCGGATACCTGCCGGTATTTGCAAATCTGCGTTATCCATACTCAGTCTGGCGCGAAACGTGCCGCTGGCCGCGTCAATAAACGGATCGACTTGCTCGACCCTGGCGACAACCGACCCGGCGCTAGCTATTTCGGGCAGAACTTCACCACTCATTCCTTGTTTAACCATGCCAAACTGGGATGCTGGCAGAATGACTTCCACTCGGAGAGTGTCCAACTGCACAATACGGACGATAGTGCGCCCATCGGCGCGTTCACCCGGGTTGAGCAGGCGATCTGCGACGATCCCGTCAATAGGGCTCACAACCTGGCGCCGTGCCAATTGAGTTTGCGCCACGACGTGGTCTTGGCGGGCTGATTTTTGTTCATCCTGTGCCTGTTCAAGCCGGGCTTCGGCAACAGATAGTTCACCGGCCGCAAGCTCCAGCTCAAGCTTTGAGCCATAGCTTAATGCATCCAGTTTGCGAATTCTGCTGAGCTTGTGATACGCCATATTACGCGTCGCGCGGGCAGCTTTCATCGCAGACTGGGTTTGAGCGCGTGATCGGGCCGAAGCGAGAAGGGCTTGTTCGACATCCCGGTCAAGGATGGCGAGCACTTGTCCTTTTGTTACGCGGTCGCCGCGATCGACTTTGACTTCTGCGAGAGTACCGGGCGAACTGGCGGCGACCTGGGAGCTTATTCTTGGCTCAATCAGGCAGCCGATCACCTCTGGCGCAGAGGCGGCTGAGGCAGAGGCTTTCGTCGATTTCGTGTCTAGTGGCGTTGCATGTAACTTCACCGGTCGATCTGACGAGACCCGGCTTTGGGCGACTGACGAAGGCAGATTCAATGCCAATGTCCCGATGACAAAGGCGCCGATCCCAATTAGGCTATGGCTGGTTGTGGTCATAAAATGACTCCGTTATTGGCTGCTCATGCTAGAGAAGTGCAAACGACCAGACAACTCGCGGTCTGCCCGAAGGCGAGATGAACGGTTTAGACGGTCTTCGACGTGCCAGTAAGCACGAACAACCCGTTGGGCCGTTTCCGGTAGATGCAGTTGTGCCAGCAGTCGAAACGAACGGATGAGTGGGCCCGGTAAGCTATCGATCGAAAATGCAGAATCGGACAGACGGATCCATTGTTCGCATGAACCGGTGTCTCCTTGTCGGGCCGCGCGCCCGAACATTTGTCGGTCGATTCGGGCATTGCGGTTATGCTGCAAATTTAGGACGTGCAAGCCGCCCGCAGCCAGGCTTTTTGCGTCGGGCACTATGTCAGTACCCCGGCCGGCAATTTGGGTGGCGATAGTAATCGTGCCGCTGATACCTGCGCGACTAATGAGCTGCGCTTCGAGTGAATCATTGGTGGCATTGAGCACTGTAGTGACTTGACCTGCGGCTGCAAAGCAACGAGCCAGTTCTTCAGACTCAAATACGCTGTCCGTTCCTATTAGCACCGGTCGACCACTTGCCGAAAGTTCCACGGCGCGCGCGACTGCCGCATTAAACTGCTCGGTTCGACATTCATAGATTCGCAGCCTAAGTTGCTTCAGTTGGCTGGGAAGATTTCGATCAACACGGACTACCTTCAGGTCGTATAGTTTTCTTAGTTCCCGTCGTGACTCGATCAGTGTCCCACTGAGACCGCACAGGTGGTGATATCGCGAGAAGAACCTTGGAAAGGTCAATCCGCTTGCCGTCTGGGTAGGTGGTGGTGGTTTGAGACCGTTTTGTATTGCGATCAATCCGTGTATTTGCCCCGGGAACTGGCGCCCTGGAACGGCGCGCCCCGTATTTCGATCGACAACCAATACGTTTTTGTCCCGAACGATATAGTCACGGTCCTTTTCGTAAACATGGATTGCCGACAAGGCTTCAGTAACCAACTCTTGTCGATATCGCGTATTAAGCCATTCTTCGGAGTATCGACTGCTAAGCCCGATGATGGTGGCCTGGCCGCCTGGGGTCAGGACAATCTGTCGATTTTTATTGACGACGAAATCAACAGGCTGATGTAGTTGTCTGGCCAGATCCAGCGCCTGCCACAATCTGGCCCGGGACTGAGGGTCATTTACTTGCTCGGCTAGCACAAGAGGCATTACGGCTTCGTCCAGAAGTATCGCGTCGGCCTCATCAACAATGGCAAAACACAGACCCCGCATCATTGTTGTCGGGCAGTTTAGTGAGGCGCGCGGCGCTGCCGACAACAGGCGTTGATCGCGCAAGTAGTCGAACGCCATAGTTTTTGCCGTACCGTAGCAAATGTCGGCTTCGTACTGACGGCGTCGTTGCTCTGGTTCTTCAGCCTCGCTCGTGACCGTCGCGACGTTTAATCCAAGCGCCTCGAAAACTGGTTGAAAAGTTTTAGCATCACGCGATGCGAGATAGTCGTTGGTTGTCATTACGTGAACTGGTGCACCGGCAACCGCTGCAACGGCGCTCACCATGGCAATAACGAGCGATTTGCCTTCGCCCGTATCCATTTCGACTAGTTGCTGGTTTAAAAGGCAGGCGGCCGCCTGGTATTGACAAGGCCTTGGGCAAATGCCGATTTTTTCCTTGATCAGGTCGCCGACTAAACGTAATGCATCGGCGCAATTATTGGTTTGCAGGCCTGCGCTGACAATTTTGGTGATGATTGCCTGGGTGTCTGCGCTATCACGGGTGCCCGGCTTGTTCGCGGTATTCTTGTCATTTGCGGCATTCGTGGTTTCAATGGTGCAGGCCGCTCCAGCAACAGCAAACACATCGAGTTTGCCAGTCTGACGTGGTCGGTTTTGTTGTTCGTTTTCGTCGCGCTGCGGATAAAAACCCCAGACGACACCGGGTACCGGGAAGCGTTTCGGTCTGTCGTCAAACATTATTATGATCAACGAAATATTTAGGATTGTTCATTGGGCGGCATCACGTGATTTGTGCTGCAGTTTCGCTGTTAATCAGTTGTCGCAACCAGCGGGCGAGCTGCGCAACGGCCGGACTATAGCCAAAGTCCATCCGAACCCAGGCACGCGCACCTATTGCCGCATCAAACACCTCATCCGCAATCACATCAACAACATACGTCGGTCGGGCTGGAGCGAGGGGTTGTCGGGTATCTGCATTCAGATCGACGGTTCCGCCGTTGACACTGGCCAGGGCAGGGCTGGGTAATGATACGGTGGGGGCTGGAACAAATTGCATGGTTTGAGCGCTCACTACCTTTCCGCGGGTATGTGAGAGTCGTATTGATGCTGCGACGGGTTGGTTTGTTGGACCGGTCGCTGACTTAATGCGCGCGGCCTGGTTCTGATCCAATACAGTCCGAATCACGGGTCGACTGATTTGATCTATATAACCAAGAATTTCACCTTCCCGAACAAATTTCCCGGTCATATCGCTCCATGGTTCGGGCAGCCGCAGCCGGCCACTTGCCGGACTGATCACATCCAAACGTGATTGTGATTCGATAACAAAGGCGATCTCCTGGTTAGCAAGTCGTATTTTTTCCTGGGTGTGTCGCGCTTTGACCGCATCCGTATTCAAATTAGCTAACCAGGCTGACTGTAGGCCGGGTAGTTGGCTTTGCAAGGCACTGACGCGGGCATTTATCACCGGATCGTTAATCATCATTACCGTCTCACCTGGTTTGACGGATTGATTGACAGGTATCGTGAGCTCACTGAGGAAGCCGTCATGACGCGCACGGACGGTTGCGTCATCACCGGTCCATACGACACCAATGACAAGGGTTCGATCGGGTATTGGGATCAACGCGAATACGGCAAGGGCGAGACCGGCCATGCACAGCCGAAACCACGCCCCGCTGATTTCGGCCAGACTAGCGCCGATTTTCTGCGGCGTTTTGACTAGTGTCACCATCGGTACAACCAATAGCCAGACAAGGGCAGCAGTACCTGTCAATAGTCCGAGTGCCGAGCTATACGAGGCAACCCACCAGGCGAACCATATCAACACAGAGCATCTGTAAAGCCACGATAGTGGCTGATAAACCAACAGCCACGGGCGCTCCCCTGTTGATAAATCCAGAGTTGGAACGGCAATTTTCAACAGGTGTTTGATGATCGCGTTTTGCCAGAACCGTCGACTGCGCTGGGCGAGGTTTGGGAGGCCGATGATATCGGTCAGCAAATAATATCCATCCAGCCGAACCAGCGGGTTGGCGTTAAAGGCAACTGTCGATACACCGGCAATCAGCGCACAGCTGAATGTCAGATCCCGAAAAAACCCCGGGTCCAGGATTTTCCAGATACCGATTGCGATCACCGCAATCGTCAATTCCGTTGCAATGCCGGCGGCACTTACCCAGGCACGTTGGCTCTTTTTCGCAAATTGATTCGCATCGGATGCATCAACATACGGGGCGGGAAACAGCAACAAGAGTCCGATACCTGCGTCATTGACTGATCCGCCCCAGCGTCGAACCGCCAGTCCGTGAGCAGCCTCGTGGAACAGCTTAATCAGGGGAAAGCACAATGCGGAGATCAGCCACATTGAAGGTGTTGTTGCCCATTGCTGAAAATAGGTGGCTACACCAGCCCAATTGTTCACTAAGGTTGATGCTCCCAGGCACAGTAAAATCAACCATATGATCAATCCAGTTCGCGAAAAAATGAAAAGCGCGAGCGGATCGAGGGTTGATAGCATCCGATTCGGATTGCCCAGCGAAAAGCGCGGGGCCATCGGGTTGCGATTCTGTCGGGTGAGTCGGCTGAGTTTTTTGTTGTGCTCACCAAGCACATCATCAATTTGTGGCCAATCGCTGCAGAACAGGTAACCGTCAGAAATTAGCTTACTCGCAAGGTCAATGATTTCGCCCTGACCAGGTACCGATTCCGGATCGCTTGTCAGCAGGGTTCGAAATATTTTTTCCAGGCTGACCGAGCCATCGCACCGACCAAGTACCGCATAGGCAGCCTGGTTTATTCGCAATCGCTTGTTGCGACCGGGTAAGCTAATGACATACCAGTATTGGCCGCGACCGGGTTGGCCACTGACCTGTAGATTCTCAGACAGTTGTGGTTGCAAATCACGAACCCGATACCAGTGCTCACTAAATAAGCGTTTTGGATCCTGGGTCACCATGGTTGCCAGCGCCAGATCAGTCGGCCAAGGGCGTCCGACACACGCCGGCTCAGATGTGAAGCAAGATTTGACCGCTCGCCGGCCAACCGAACTGTTCCGCGCAGCCCCGGGCGAAGTAATGTCGGCGGGGAAATAACACTGGCTTGCACTTCAAATATATTCTGTCCATCAACGACGATTGCGGCTGGCGCAATATGAACAATTGCGACGTCAATGCTTTGCCATGGGGATGATGACAAAAACAGAACACCGCTCTGCCCGTTGTGGACGCGCATGACTTCCCGTTCGTCAAGTTCTATTAATACGCGCCAGGAATCGGCAGGTGCGATAGTAAACAGGTTTTGCCCACGGTCAACTGGCGATCCAATGGCCTGGCGCAGATCGCCGTCAATCACAATGCCATCAAACGGCGCCCGAACCATGGTGTGTTCGAGTTGGTCTTCAACCAGCGCGAGTTCGGCCAAGGCTTGTTGTCCTTTTGCCCGTGCAACTGCCATTGATGCTCGATCACCACCGGCAATTGCGGTCGACTCGTCAGCTTCGAACTGTCTTAACTGACCGCTCAGGCGGTCTCGTTCCAATTCGAGTTCCCGTTGCCCAAGGGTTGCCAGCACTTGGTTACGCGAGACAATGTCGCCAGGTCTTACGGATACTGAACGCAGATACCCTTGAGTCGGCGCGACCACTGATCGTTGAACGGCACCTTCGATACGCGCTTCGCTGCTGATTTTCATGTTCATTGGCATCAAAAGAATTGTTGCCAGGCCAGCTGCAAGAGACGCGATTGTCCAGCGCCGCAGGCGAGTCATCGCGTTCGAATCCTCCCTCAGTAAGCGCCCGATATGATTGACAAGACGCTGGACGATCGACAGGTCGCTTTCTTTTTCCAATACCAGTAAGCGTGATGCAACCGGGACGATCGCCTCTAATGTCTTGATGAGCGCAGCACGTTGCCTGGCGGCAGCAACCGCATGTCGGGCGTCAAATTCAATGCATAAGCCACCAACAATTTCCTGCCTGACCGCGAGTGGCATACTGATGACCAGACCGGTACCGCCGGACTGTTGTTTGGCCAGCACCCGCGAAGACAGGGCGATCGTTCGGACACCGTCGGGATTGCTACTGCAAATGCTTCGTTGCTGATGTACGGATTCCTGCATCGCGGATCCAATCACCTCACAATCGATGGCCGGCATCAGCTTGGGGGCGCCACGTGAGGATGCTGCGGTGGTAATTTGGTTTTTTGTTAACCATCCGATGCTGACTCGGGAGGCTTTCAGTTGCACTGCCAGGGTGATACAGGCTGCTGTTGCCGACGCCTTAAAGCCAGGATGGACGGCCATTTGTTGTTGCACCGCTAATACCAGTTCAGCGGCTGATGTTGATCCGGATGTTGCCCGGCGTCCCGATCCCGCAGGCCCCGCGGTAGTGGCTGTTTTCCCAACATCACCGGCGGTCGAGTTATCGGGGGTTATCGGGCTTCTCAAAGTGCGATGCGCGCGTGCAGGCGCAGCAGCGGCTTTACAGGCATTGGCGGACTGCCGTTTTAGGGCCGGCGCGAGGCTCGGACTATGTTTCGTATTTCCCAATGGGAACCCTGATCGGAATAATGGCACCGTGATGTGACGGTCGATATCATGCTGAGTGTGGGCACTGGTATGACCTCGGCATAGGAACATCGGGGGCAGATTTGATAAGTGGCGCCGGGTTCGGGATGAACGGTCAGTCAGTGCGGAATTGATACAACCGTGGGGCGGTCACGAGACTGTCGCGAATGAGCAAACCAATTACCGACAACCGGATTGGCCGGTGGCGGATGCAAATAAGCATAGGAGCAGGGTAATGAAACTATTTGATATGGCAGGAAAGACTGCGGTGGTTACCGGGTCCAGCCGGGGTATTGGCCAGGCGATCGCTGAATTGTTGGCGCAGGCCGGCGCTAACGTTGTGATATCAAGTCGCAATCAGGACAGTTGTGAAAAGATCGCAGATGGCATCCGGGTAAACGGCGGCAAAGCAACAGCAATTGCCGCCAGCATTTCCCGGCGCGAAGACCTGGAGAACCTGATCGCCAAAACCCACAGTGCCTTTGGGCCGGTCGACGCGATGATTTGTAATGCAGCGTCTAATCCGTATTTCGGACCAAGCACTGGCATGTCCGATGAGGTATTTCAGAAGGTTATGAACAACAATGTTCTCAGTAACCACTGGTTGTCTCAACTGGTCTATCCGGACATGAAAGCGCGAGGCGGCGGCGCAATTGTGATTGTTTCCTCAATTGGTGGTCTCAAAGGATCGGCTGAACTGGGTTTGTACGCCATGTCAAAAGCCGCCGACATGCAGATGGCTCGTAACCTTGCTGTCGAGTGGGGACCGGACAATATTCGGGTGAATTGCATTGCGCCTGGTCTGGTAAAAACCGATTTTGCGCGTGCACTCTATGAAGATCCTAAGAGGCGCGCAGCAGCAGAGGCACGTTATCCGCTGCGTCGGCTTGGAGAACCGGAAGATATCGCCGGGGCGGCTTTGTTGCTCAGTAGTCAGGCTGGTGCGTTTTTGACCGGGCAGACAATTACGGTTGATGGTGGTGTCACGATAGCCGGGTAAGGGGCAATGCCGTGGCATTGCGTGGTTGCCTGCCGCTAGCGGTAGCGCTTAATGCCGCGCGGGCCGATACGTTTACTGGGGGCCTGATCGCCGTAAAGGCAGCCGCAGGCGCCGAGTATCCATCCTCCGATAACCAATGAAATTTCGATATCAACAATCAGGCCAAGGTACTGGGTTTGCTCGGCGGTCATAACAATTTGTGCCACTCTGTACAGAATGACGCCAAAGATGGTGCTAAGGAGCAGGTGAGCCGCCAGGGACAATGTTGTCGACTCAAAAAAATCTCTGAGCTCTCCTGCGACAATTGATGAAACGACAAAGATAGCGCAGGGGATGGCAAACATCACCACGAAAAGTCCGATTTGTAGTAACCAATCCACCAGGGATTACCCCACGCCTTGTCTCCAACAGGCTGGATTTTGTTGTTTTCGCTGGCTTGATCCTATTTAATAGGTTGTAGACGGTTGACGTGTTCTGACCGATGGTCGAATCGAGCGACTTTGTTTAACTCAGAGTGCGCCAGTCAGGGCAACTACAACAGGGAAATCACGGCTTCTGTAAACTGCGCCGGGGCTTCCTGGGGCAGATTGTGGCCAATTCGTGGTAGCTTGCGCAGCTTCACCAGGTGGTCAAAGTGATTTTTGATGTGAGCATCTGGCTGAGGAGACACCACACCGTTGTTCTGGCCTATGAGAACAATGCTTGGAACAACGATCTTAGGTTGGAGGGCAAGGGCCGAATCAATATGTTGAAGCGTCGGGTCGCCGGCAACCAGTGCATAGCGGTGGCGGTAGGAATGAATGACAACGTCGACAAAGTCCGGATTATCGAATGACGGCGCCGTTTCATTAAACTCTTCATCGGAAAACCCCCAGAGCGGAGACCATAGCGACCAGAGAAGTTTGCATAGTTCTTTTCTGTTTTGGCTCAGCCCGGCACGGCCGCGTTCGGAATGAAAATAATACTGATACCAATGCTGAAACTCCTGGCGCGGTGTGGCAGGGTTACCTGATGCGGCAATATTCTGGATGTTATAGCCGTCACCACTGACAAGACCAATGGCTCGCTCCGGCCATAGTGCCGCGACGACGCAGGCGGCGCGTCCACCCCAGTCAAAACCTGCGAGTACTGCCTTTTTTGTATCGAATGCATCCATTAGTCCGAGTAAGTCATTACCAAGAGCTGACTGCTCTCCGGAGCGCATCTGTACCGGGTTGTTAAAGCGTGTTGTTCCAAATCCTCGCAGAAAAGGGACAACAACAAAACAACCCTTGGCGGCAAGCGCGGGGGCAACATGTTGATAGCAGGCAATGTCGTAAGGGAATCCGTGCATCAAGTACACGTGAACACCGGATGGCTGTCCGTAACACAGACCAGATACAGTGAGAACGTCTGTTTTCTGCGTGAATGGAATCGGTGCTGAAGTTGTCGTCACGAGTTGGCCGCGTTCTTTCCGATTGGACCATCAACGGCGGGCAGATCGACAAAATTGCCGACTCGCTTCTCTGCATTTGCCTGCATTGCCTCCATCATTTCTTCAGGCTGCAGAAAGCTGGCGTTCCAGATGCGAACGTAATCGAGGCTGTCAGCAGTATTATGGTCGCGGGCGTAGGTGATCATTCGCTTGCAACCGTAAACAGCTAATGGCGCTTTGCTCGCTATGTCGGCAGCAATTGTCATTACGGCGGCAATCATTTCCTGCGATGTTGTATAGACCTTGTTAACAAGACCCACCTGCACGGCTTCTTTTGCATCCATGCGACGCCCCGTGTAAGCCAGCTCGCGCGCAATGCCTTCCGGTATGAGTTTTACAATTCGTGGAAATGTGCCGACATCTGCTGTCATGCCAATATTGGTTTCGAATATGGTGAAGAAAGTGTCGTCACAGGCGTAACGCATACAACACGCTGTTGCGAGGTCCACACCGCCACCAATACAGCCGCCCTGTATGGCGGCAAGAACGGGTAGTCGACAATTTTCAAGTGCGGAAAATGTATCCTGCATGCTGGCAACTTTTGCGTAGAAGTCAGCGCCACGGGAAATACGTTGCGCGCGTTCAGTCGCGGCGTCGGCAGGAACGTCTTGCTGAAACAGGTTCAGATCAATGCCGCTGGTGAAATGAGGGCCTTGTGAAGAAATGACGATGACCCGGGCACGCGAGTTGTTATCGATGTCCCGGACAATGGCTGGCAACTCTTCCCAGAACTCGCGAATCATTGAATTGCGTTTTTCCGGACGGCTCAGCTGGATATGGGCGATTTGATTTTCAATAGTAAGGATAAAACACTGATATTTCATTTCAGACCCGGATGATTTTAAATGGCACTTAATCTAAATGACACTTGATCGTTGAGCCGATATTGTATCCCTGACAAAAAAATGCCTGGTGATTCGCATCACCAGGCATTTTGTCTTTGTGCTCAGCAATCTGCTGGCTGCCGGACGGTTGGCTGCCCTCAGTTAAAACTATAAACAACATTCACGGTAGCCAGTGAATCATTTTTCTTGCCCCGGGCACCGACTATATCGCTGTTGCGACGCATGATATACGCCAGCGACAACGACAAATTGGTTGACATCTTCACGTTCAACGCCGTGGTCGATGACAACAACGTGTTGTCTTTGCCGCCTTCGAGTCCGAGGCGTTGGCTAAGGGTTACGGTATCGGTCAATTTGCCGACGTAGTTGGCGCCTAGAATGAAAACAGCTTCATTGGATTTTGGCAGGGCGCTGATAAAATTTGTTGTCCGGTAACCGACACCGGCTTCGACATCAAGTGTGTGAACCGGCCCAAGCAATACTTTATAGCCGGCACCAACCGAGCCAACGAGGCGGCGATCAATGTCCGCAAAATCGTCGGTCTCCATGCGCAGCGCGCCCCATAAATAAGTTCTCTCATTAATGGCTCGGTCTGCTTTGTATCCGAGCATCAAGCGATTGGCGGAATCTACGCCGTCTGTTTGCGCCTTATGGATATCGGCAAAGACATTATGTTTCCATACCGGGCCTTGGTTACTAAGGGCAACCGTTCCGCTGATAGAGCTGTTGTCGGTATTGCCCGACGCTGAAACCAGGCCAACCCCGGCTTCGCCTTTCCATTGTGCAATTGCTGGCCCAGCGGTAAACAGCGCGGACGCGACGGCGGTGGCCAGTAGCGCTTTTCTCATTAGATACTCCTACTTATCGCAGTTTAAGAATTGGACTGCGATAATGAAGCAACCGGGCCGGAGCTGGCGTCAAATATTGTGAGATTCAGACCCGGATGTAGCGTAAATGTATCAACGAAAATCTACCTTGCAATTGGTTTGTGAACCCGTTGTCGGGCATAACTTATTTTCACTTTTTCTTATCGTCGAAAAAGGCTTTAACCGACGCATGATGTTCATCGGTGTTGTGGGCCAGAGCCTGAAGGGCTGCTGACAATTGCAGTGTTTCGTCCAGGCGGGCGGTTTGGGCCTGGCGCATAAGCCGCTTGGCCATGCGCAGCGCCGGCCCGGAATTCACCGCAATTCGCCTGGCCAGGGCCATTGCTTCGTCGAGCAAAGTTTC
Organism: Burkholderiaceae bacterium; assembly: GCA_049680625.1. Lineage (GTDB taxonomy): Bacteria > Pseudomonadota > Gammaproteobacteria > Burkholderiales > Burkholderiaceae_E > JAUIAI01. The sequence goes on from JBAUID010000129.1 coordinate 11,292, forward strand.
CGGCGGAACAACCCGGGTAACCAGGCCAATTTCGAGCGCCATCTGGGCGTCGATTAAGTCACCGGTGAAACTTAATTCTGCGGCGCGCTGATAACCAACCGTCCTTTGTAGTAACCAGGCGCCGCCATCTCCGGGGATAATGCCCAGCTTAACAAAGCTCTCTGCGAAGCGGGCTTTTTCGGATGCGATTCGGATATCGCACATACAGGCAAGGTCACATCCGGCCCCGATAGCTGCACCGTTTACGGCAGCTATTGTTGGTACTTCCAGGTTGTGTAAGGCTAGCGGAATACGTTGAATACCGCCAAGATAACCCTGCGAAATTTCGTACGGTGTCCCACCCGCGATGCCTTTTCGGTCGCGCATATCTTTAACATTGCCACCGGCCGAAAATGCGGTGCCAGCACCAGTGAGAATTACCGCGCGAATACCTGGGTCGGCCGAAATTTCGGCACACTTATCAACAATTTCATCCCATTGGGCTTGGGTGGACAAAGCATTGCGCTCATCGGGACGGTTGAGAGTGAGGGTAACAACGGCACCGTCACGTTCGGTCAGGACAAAATTGTTCATTACCTACTCCGTTGAGCCCATTAACCTGGTCACAGTAGTCCAGACACCACCTGGCTGTAATGCTTGCTTGCCAAGAGATTCGGCCATCTTGATTTCGCTGCCCAAAATTGTTAGTAGGTCGTTACGCCAGGCAAGCAGATTCAGCGTGTGTCGATGCAACGAATATTCGCGCGTAAAACCAATGGCGCCGTGTACCTGATGGCTGATTTGGAAAACGACGGTCACGGCTGAGCAATTGACAAGGGCCGCAGCCTGGAGCAAGGAGTTCAATCGCTTACCAGCACCGGAGGTTACCAGGCATCCAAGCGCTAAATCGGTGGCCGCAGTGGCTGCTGCAACTTCTTCAGCTGCAGTGGCAAGACTATGCTGGATTGCCTGAAATGCCGAAAGGGGTCTGCCAAATTGTTTTCGATCCTGAACATATTGCAACGATGTGTCAATTGCCGCTTCCATTGCCGCATTGATCTGGAGGCAGCGTGACAGTGCAGTGAGCACTTGTGCATCGTCAGGGTTGTCAGTGGACTTGCCGATCGGCCTGGCGAGGTAAGAGCCGGCTTCGTGGGCGATTGCTGCTACGTGGTCTTTTCGAATCAGCACTTCGACCATATCCAGAGGAGCACCGGAATATGCCTGGGCGCGAATGATCGCAGCCGCGTCGGGCCATGCGTCAGGGTTTTTAATTTCTTCCAGGGCATCGCAGAAACCGAGGTCGTTAATGTCGCGAAATAATTGCTCGCGCAACGACAGATTTTCCGCCAGGTCATCGCCGGCTTTTTCGAAATACCGGGCAGCGTGGTCATTAAACGCTCGTCGGACCGCATCTTCAATAAGTGGATCAGCCTTAATGACTGGGTATAAAGTCTTTTCACCCATTTATCGAATCCCCAGGCCGCGGGCAACAATGCCGCGGAGAATTTCACGGGTTCCGCCACGCAGTGCCCATGATGGTGAATAAACACTGGCTTCAGTCAGCGCGGCAAGAAACTCATCCGTTACCTCGTGCAACTCACTTTGCAATACCTGGAAAACATGGACTTGTTCACGTTCGAATGCATTGCCGAGATCTTTAATTAGCGCCGCCTCAAGATTGGGCATGTCTCCGTTGTGTAATTTTGCTGCCACGGCAATTGACATGGTCCGCAGCGCGATCAGCTTGGCCATCATTCGCCCCAGCGCTTCGCAAATCCGCGGCGAAGCTGACGGACCGGCGCAACTGGCGGCGGCTTCCACTAAGCGAATGCAACTCAGGTAGCGTTCTGGTCCGCTGCGCTCGTAGGCGAGCTCGCTGGTCACTTGCCCCCAACCATTGCCGGGGCTGCCGACGATTAAATCGGACGGCACAAAAGTGTCTTCAAAGACAACTTCGTTAAATTCGTGGGCGCCAGCCATATTGATGATTGGTTGAACTGCCAAGTCTTTGGCTTTCAGGTTGACGATGAATTGCGACAGGCCTTCATGACGTGAGTCGCCGGCATCACCGGTTCTGGCGAGCACAATTGCGTAGTGATTCACATGGGCAAAAGATGTCCATACTTTGCGTCCGTTCAGCAACCATCCGCCGTCTGTTCGGGTTGCCTTTGTACGAACCGATGCCAGGTCGGACCCCGAGTCTGGTTCGCTCATGCCGATACTGAAAAAGCATTTGCCTGCGGCAATGTCAGGGAGAAATCGTTCGCGTTGTGCTTCGGTTCCGTAGCGCAGTAACAGCGGTCCGCTTTGCCGATCGGCAATCCAGTGTGCAGCTATTGGTGCATTGGCGGCGATAAGCTCCTCGGTGACCACAAGCCGCTCGAGCATTGAACGTTCATGGCCGCCGTATTGTTTCGGCCAGGTCATACCGAGCCAGCCACGGCTACCTATTCGCTCTGAAAAATCAGCGTCAAAAAAAGTGGCGAAGTCACCCATTCGCTGCCAACGGCCAGCACCAGTTTCTTCAGTGACAAAGTCTCGAACCTGCTGACGTAGTGCTTGCGCCTCGGCAGGGAGCTCAAATATTGGGAATCCAAAGTTCATAACCGTGGAGTTTGCCAGATTTGTTTGTTATTCGTGCCAAAGTCTGAGGCCTTAGTCAGGATGGTATGCGGTTGGCATGTTGGCGCTGTGTTGGAGCCGTGTTGAAGTCGGCTGCGCCAATCGTTGCGCAACCCCATAAAAGAAGAAGATTCCATTTTTACAACTGGCGTAGCTTAGGCCAGGTTCGCGTTCTTGCCCTTGGCTGTTGATGCCGCTCGTGGGACTGTCAGGCGGGCCAGCAGGCCGGATTGTCCACTTGCCGGTAATAGATCGATACGGCCGCCAAGCCTTTCAGTTGCGCGTGCCACAATTGACAACCCGAGCCCTGCGCTCGCCTCGTTGAGTGTGGCCTGATTATGATTTGCGAGGCGGCGAAAGCGATCGAATGCAGCATTCTGATCTGATTCGGGAATTCCCGGGCCTTGATCTTCAACACTTACTGCCAATTCGTCTGGTTCCCCGGTCTGTATCAGACGCACAAATACGCGGCCACCGGGCGGGGAATATTTAATCGCGTTGTCGATAAGGTTATCGACAACTGCGGCAATTGCATCGACATCAATGGTGGCCGGACAGGTTTCGGGCGCGTCAAGTTCGATTTGTAACCGATGCTCGTGGGCCAGCACCGCTGCCTGAGCAACCCGCTCGCGAATAAATTCAGCCAAATCGATGAGACGCTTTTGGGCGACAAAGTCCAGCTCTTGTTCAAGCCGGGCCATTCTAAGTAATTGCTGAATCAGTCGATTGCTCCGATTGATTCCTGCTTTTAGATCGGACGTTGCGTCGCGCCGCCGCTCGGGACTCTGGCTCGTTTGGAGAATGCCGAGATTTGTCTGAGCGATTGCCAGCGGGGTTTTCATTTCGTGTGCAACATCAGCCACCAACTCCCGTTCACGTCGCAGTTGCGAACTGAGTCGTTCCATTAGTCGATTTGTTGCCTGAACGACCGGGTCCAGTTCCCGGTAGTTGGTCAGTGGCAGGGCAGTGAGATCGCCGCTACTCACCCGATCGCTAATCTGATCCGCAGTTTTTCCCAGCGGCGTCAGGCCAAACCGGGTCATAAACCATGCCGGAATCAGAAGCAATGGCAGGCTGACGATCAGGGGTAAGAATAAGGTAATCGCATCGGGCCACAAGATGGCAGCGACACCGCCAGCGCTGACCGACAGGCGTATCGCCACCCCGCTTGGTGGATCCATTTGCACATATGACCACCAATACTCCTTGCCAACTTTTTTTTCATGAAACCCCGGTGTATCGGGTCGGGATTTGGTCAGCGGGGCTTCGCTATAAATTAATTTTTCGTGTAACCAGGCTTCTATGAAAAAAGGATCTGCTTTTTCGCCCGGGCCATCAGGCTCTTGTTCGATTGATTCGACCGCCGCCATTCCCTTGGCCAGGTTGGCAGGGTTACTTGCCAGAAATTTTGCGACAGACAGCACTTGTCGGGAATAAGTTTCAAGATCTCGCGAAGTTTGTTCTTTTCCCGTTGCGAGAGCTGACACCACCGCCCAAGTGACCAGGGCGACCCACAAAAGCGCAACACAACTTGCCAGTCCGATCATCATCCGGCCCGCGAGTGAGTGTCTGCCCAATGCGCTTAGTCTCGACTTAATTCGAGGCAAAAGCCCTTGCCTATTCAACTGGTGCATGGTCGCCGTCAATAACGTAACCCACCCCACGGACGGTCCGGATAATGTGGTTGCCGACCTTGCGGCGCAGGTTGGAAATATGGACATCCAGTGATTGCCCTTCACTACCTGGCATCGCCTGCGCTTCGAGCTGACGGCGCGTTCTGACACGGTTTTTAAAGCGAAGTAATTCCCTGAACAAGGCGAATTCGGTTGGAGACAACGCCAATGGTTTCCCCGCCAGGGTCACCAGCACTTTTTTCTCATCCAGGATCAGCTCACCCACAGTCAGGGTTTGATCCTGGCTTTCGAGGTGGTTTCCTCTGCGCATAACGGCACGCAGGCGGGCAAGCAGCTCGGCGTTGTCAAAGGGTTTAACCAGGTAGTCGTCGGCGCCGGCGTCCAGTCCATCCAGGCGTTCATCCAGTGTGTCACGCGCGGTGATGATCAGAGTTGGCAGCGATGTCCCACGTTGGCGCAGTGCCTTGAGCAAGGTCAATCCGTCTCCGTCTGGCAAACCCAGGTCAAGGATTACAGCATGGAAGTCCTCTTCCGGATTGGTCAGCCATGCTTGCGCGTCACTGACCATCCTTAGCCAGAGAACCGAATGACCGGCATCTTCCAGGGAGGATTTAAGTCCGCGTCCAAGCAGTAAGTCGTCTTCAATCAGGCAAAGATTCATCATGTTGATGATGATGCCAAAACAACCTCAAGACTACATTAAGGCGGCCTTTAAGGCGTCTTAATGTTGCATTGAGATGATCTTTAGGTTCGGCTGACACGATTGTGCTTTTACCACCAGTCGAAAGACGAATCAGGAGTCAGGAATGAAAATCGTGTCTGCCAGTTTATTTAGCGCTGCTTTGATAACGGTAACCCCTTTGGCGCAGGCTGCCGATCAACCAAGCGGCGTTTTTGTGGGTTTGTCTGCTGGAGCCGCCGGACTTGAATCTGATGCGCTTGGCCTGAGCACCCTGGAGAGTTCATCCCATGCAAACGGGGCTGGTAAGGTCAGCATTGGCTATTGGTTCAACCAGACATGGGGTGTCGAAGCCTCTTATGTTTCCCTCGGTCGCATCGAGCAGACTTATAACCTGGGAACGTTTCGTGGTAAAGCGGATTCTTATGCGGTGAGCCTTCTGGGGCGGGTTGCACTAAGTGACCGGTGGTCTTTGGTAGGCAAACTGAACCTTGCCCATAATCGAATGAAAGACAATGGGTCAACACCAGGGATCGATCAATTTGAGAGATTGCGTGGCTCGGCCACCAGTCTGGTTTTTCCCGGGGTCGAGGTGAACTACCGGATCAACGAGGCCACAACTGTACTGTTCGAACTTGATTCGCGTGGCCAGGCGGCGGACGGCATTGCCACGGGATACGCTGGTTTTGGTGTGAGATATCAGTTTTGAATGGTTACCAAACGCCAGTCGTAGCGCCCCATTCGTCGCGCCTGGCCCGAGGTGCCTTATTCATACCGTGTCTTTGAGAAATTCGCTGCAGGTGATCACCGAAGCAATACTGGCCAGGTCAGCCAGCGCTGTTTCGTGTAGCAACTTGCTCAAACTTGCACAACCGTCGCTAAGCACAATCGGGTGGAACTCTCGGACGTGGGCATCGCGAACCGTACTGGCCACCCCCCCCTGGGTTACGATGCCTGTAACAACAACAGTATCAATGCCGGCATGGCGCAACACCCAATCGAGTTGTGTCGAATAAAACGACGAATAAGCAACCTTATTGACGGCAACGTCAACCAGGTCGTTAAGCGGTTCAACCACTTGCTGACCCCAGGAATCCGGCGCAAAGTCTCCCCGGGTCAGAAATGGCCGCAACCGCCTGAGGTGTGGTGCAATCATCGGTTCGCCAGTTGCGTCAGGCCACAGGGTAAACCGGCTGGCGACCACCATTCCGCCGCCGCGTTTGATTGCGTTGGCGACGGTCAGGACTTGTCCGGGTAGGGCCGAAAATTCCGGGGCGCTCTGACCAGCTCGGCCGTAAGCCCCTTTCGGATCAAGAAAGTCGTTTTGCAAATCGCCGATAAGTAGCGCGGTACGTTTTAAATCGGGCAAAGTGGTCGGCATATGGGCGCAATGTTTAGTTACTGAATTAGATTACTCAATCACTTGGGTTACGAAAACCGCTAGCTTAAAGAAACTATCAGGTTGCCCAGTGTATCAACCCGGGCCGTAAAGCCAGGTTCGAGCCAGATAGTTGTATCCGGCTGTTCAAAAATAGCTGGCCCGTTTATCGTGGTGTTTGCTGGCATGGCGAGGCGATCAATAACCGGTGTGTCTTGCCAGACGTCATTGCAAAAGACCGGGCGGCTACCGTGTGTTTCGGATACATCGCCCGCAGCAGCGGGCGCAAGGGCGGTCAAATCAAATTTTTCGCGTACGCCAGTCACTGTTAGTCGTAAATTAAGTACCCGCACCGGGACCGCCGTCAAAATCTGGCCAAACGACTGTTCATAGGCGGCATTAAATGCGCTTTGAATTGCCGCGATAACGGCCTGGCCCCCGATTGCCTGTATGGCCTGTGTTACCGGCACCGCAACCGTATGTGTCTGGCCCTGGTACAACATGTCTAGCTCGGTATGAACCAGAACATCACGAAAAGGCACTCCAGCGCTGTTTAACGCATTGCGCCCCTGGTTTTCAAGTTCGTCGATGGTCGACAACAGCCGCGTCGTATCGAGCCGGTCCAGGGCTTGATTCAGGGTTTGAATCGCATCATGCTGCATGTTGGCGATAGCGCAACCCAAGGCTGAGCTAACCCCGGGGTAGCGGGGAATCAGGCCGCGGGCTACCCCCACTTCTCGCATCATTGCACAGACGTGAAGCGCACCGCCACCGCCAAATGGCATGTAGGCGAACTGATCCGGGTCGTAACCCCGTTCAATCGATACCAGTCTGACAGCACCTGCCATATTGGCATTGGCAACGGTAAGAATTGCTTCAGCTGCCGCCTCTATGCCCAGGCCAAGCGGTTTTGCAACGTGTACGTCAATCGCCTGGCGCGCCAGAGAAACATTCAGTTCAGCGAGGTCGCCAATCGGCCGTTGTGGGTTAATCCGTCCTAACACAAGGTTTGCATCAGTGACGGTTGGGCCCATCGGATCGTCTGTCGGGGGCATTGCACGCTTACCGTAACAAACGGGGCCGGGGTTGGAGCCGGCGGACTCCGGCCCAACTATCAGCAGGCCCGAAGCATCAACCCGGGCAATCGATCCACCACCGGCACCAATTGTCTGGATCTCGATCATCGGGGTGCGCACCACCATGCCAAAGGCAATGGATTGTTGTGCGGCCTGGCTGATTTTATTACCGGCGATCAGAGATACATCGAAACTGGTTCCGCCGACATCACCAGTGATGACATTGTCAAACCCGCTGGACTGGGCAATATGCGCACAGGAGATCACGCCGGCAGCAGGGCCTGACAGTGCGGTCCGCACAGGAAATTGCCGGGTATTGGGAACGGACATCAGACCACCGTTACTCTGCACAATGAGTAAAGAGCCGTCAAAGTTCCGTTGCGCCAGCGATTTTTCCAGACTGGCAATATAGTTGCCAACCACGGGCTGCAGGGCCGCGTTAAGCGAGGCCGTACTGGCTCGTTCGAATTCTCTTACTTCGGGAAGTATCTGATGGGACGCCGTTATGTGCGGATTTGGCCAATAGTCGGTAAGCCAGGCCAGCGCCTGCTTTTCGTTTTCTGCGTTGGCATAGCTGTTGATAAAAAATATGCACAAGGCTTCACAACCGCTGGCCAGTAATTGATCAGCAGCGGTGGCCACTTCAGCCTGGTCTACTGGTTGCCGAATGGTGCCGTCGGCCAGGGTTCGTTCGCCGACTTCAATGCGACAGTCACGCGTAATCAATGGTTCAAAAGTTCCCCAGAGGCCCCAGGTTGTCGGACGGTCGCGGCGTCGCATTTCGAGTACATCGCGAAACCCACGAGTTGTGATCAAACCGGTTTTTGCAACCTTTCTTTCAAGCAAGGCGTTGGTGCCAACCGTAGTGCCGTGAACGATTGAACCAATCGAAGCGACACCTGCGTTGTGCTTATCCAGGGCTTGTTCAACCCCGATAAGGAATCCGGTCGACTGATCAGGGCGGGTTGACGGCACCTTGGTGATTTGTACCTGGCCGGTATTCAGATCGAGGGCAAAGATGTCGGTAAATGTTCCGCCGACATCAACACCGACAGTCAGTGATTTCGATCTGATTTCGGATTTGGCCTTGTTCATGAGTCAGATTTTTGGTTGGGTGACTCGGTCGCTGTTGTCACATAACCCAGTTCGAGGTCTCGTTGCGTGGCTGACGGTTTCCGAGCGGACGGTGGGCCAAAACCGCCGCCCCCCGGTGATTCGATCCGAATCCGGTCACCTGCCTGCAAGTTGATGCCAACTTGCTTTGATGCCATCGGCGGTTCTGACCATTGCCCGCTTTGGCAGTAACTGACGCGGTTGCAGGCACCCGCTTGACCACCAACCACACCTTGCGGAGCAAAGCGTGACCGTTCGCCGAAAACAAACGCATCGGCATTTTGTTCCAGTAGCTCAATTTCGTAAATTGCTCCAAGCCCACCACGATGCTGACCATTCCCGCCGGAGTTGGCACGCAGCGCCCATTCAGTGAAAGCTACTGGATAACTGGCTTCGAGAATTTCCAGAGGCGGGATGGTTGCCATTGAAATCGGCGCGTTTCCGTGTGACAGCCCGTCACCCTTCGGATGAGCGCCATGGCCGCCACCAAAAAAACTGAACAACACCCACGACTTCCCTTTGTCCGGCCCGTGGCTTCGTTTGCCCGCAATAGAGAGCGCATTGATCGTGCCATAAGCCATCGCAGTTGCTGATGCTGGTCGCGCCTGAGCCATTGCGCCAAACATGACGTCGATCATCCGCAGAATGGTTTCGGTATAGCCGCCGACCGGGCGCGGCTTTGTCGCATTGATCAACGCGTTGTCATCGATAATAAATTCAACCGGATCGAGCACCCCGGCGTTCGCTGGTACCTCGGGAAAGATATGTTTCAGGGCAACATAACAGGCGGCAATTGCCGTGGAGCGTGCGATGTTAACCGGGCCAGCGCACATTGGCGAAGTGCCGGTAAAGTCAATGGTTAACCTGGGATAGCCATCGACTGCCTTGTGTTCGACCCGCATCGTGACGGCGATTTTCAGTGGTTCGTCAACGATGCCGTCATTGTCCAGATAGTCTTCGCACGAATAGCTGCCTTCGGGCAGGCTTGCGATATTGCTGCGCATCAGGGTAACAGCCCGCGCGCGTAATGCGCTCAGGGCTTGCGCAATATTGTCCGCCCCGTAGTCATCCAGCAATGCCGTCAGCCGCTGATAGCCAATTTTAAGTGCAGCCAGCTGACCATTCAGGTCGCCATACAAGCTATTGGGCAGGCGGGTGTTGGCTTTGAGAATTTCGTAGACGTCCTGGTTCCACTCGCCGCCCCGGACCAGTCTTACCGGCGGTATCAACATACCCTCTGCCCAGCATTCAGTGGCGGCTGGATTATAATTACCCGGAACCGCGCCGCCGACATCATGCCAGTGGCCAACAGACGCCAGACAGCAAAATAGCTGACCCTGGTAAAAAAATGGCTGAACCAGTTTAAAGTCGTTTAAGTGCGTGCCCCCATCATAGGGGTCGTTAAAAACCCAGATGTCGCCATCTTGCAAGCCGTTGCTTTGCCTTGCTGCTGCGCCAATCGCGGCGCGCACCGCAAAAGCCATTGCACCGACAAAAACCGGTAGCCCGGACTTACCCTGTATCAGCGTGTCACCTGAAACCGCGTCATACAGGCCATGGGACGCATCATGGGCTTCTGCGATTATGGGATTAAACGCGCTGCGGTAAAGCGTAGCGTCCATTTCATCTGCAATTTGCTCGAGACGTCCCTTCAAGACGGCTAGTCGGACCGCATCCATTAAGCGGCTCCAGTTGATGAATCCAATCGTTGACGCAGCTGCGCTATCAGGCCGCCGGCGTCGACCATAGACTGAAGGAAGTCCGGCAGTGGTTCGAAAGCGATACTTGTTGGCGCAGTCATTGACCCACTTTGATAGCTTAGGATCGACGGATCGGTGGTCACCTGAACGATTGCCCCGTCATCAATGTCTTCGGCCTGGGGGCAGATGTAAACCGGCAAACCCAGGTTCAGCGCGTTGCGATAAAACAAGCCGGCAAAAGACGGTGCAAAAACTGCGGCGATACCCAGGGATTTTAAAACCCCGGCAGCCTGCTCCCGGGACGAGCCAACACCAAAGTTGGGGCCGGCAACAATGACGTCTCCCGGGCGTACGTCGCGTGCAAAATCGGGGTCAAGGGATTCAAGGCAATGTTCAGCAATTTTTTCCAGGCTTAACTTCATGTAGATGCCGGGCGCAAGAACATCGGTATCAATATTGGCTGGCAACTTCCAGGCTCTTGGGCCTGAATTGGCGGGAATCGAACAAGCGCTTGCGGGTTTTGGTGTTGTCATCAGAGTAGTTCCCGGGGGTCGGTGAGTCGCCCGCGTACCGCGCTGGCAGCAACCGTGTAAGGTGAACCAAGCCATACCTGGGCTGATGCCGCGCCCATCCGGCCCTGGAAGTTACGCGCGGTCGATGAGATAACCCGTGCGCCTTCACTAATACGGGAGCCGTACCCGGCGCAGGCGCCACAGGCCGACGGCAACAAGTGGGCGCCGGCATCGATCAAGATTTGTAAGCTGCCGTCGACCCGCGCTGCCTCTTGATCGCGGACACTGGCCGGGGCAAGTAAAAACGCCACCGAGGATGCAATTTTCTTGCCGCGCAACACTGCTGCGGCGGCCTGCATGTCGACCAGTTTTGCGCCGGTACAGGCCCCAAGGTAGGCAATATCAACCGGGCTTGGTTCGCACTGTGACGCGGCAACCGAATTGGCCGGACTGTGCGGCAGGGCGATTTGTGGCTCAATCAAGGTGGCATCGAATCGATGCAACTCCACGTCGGCACCGGCATCACCCTGGCCGGCAGATAAATCTATTGCACAATCAGGTACCCCGGCTTTGAGTAAGTACTGTCGGGTGGTTTCGTCAGCCTGCACCAGGCCAGCCTGGGCACCCAGTTCGGCGGCCATGTTGGATAAAGTCATTCGTTCGGGCATGTCCATTGCACTGACCGTCGAACCAGCAAATTCAACAGCCTGATACTGGCCGCCATCCATGCCGTAACGGCCGATCAGGGTCAGCATGAGATCTTTTGCGCTGACTCCGCGGTCAAGTTGGCCGTCGAACTGGTATCGAATGGTTCTGGGTACCCGCACCCATATTTCACCAGTCACTACCACGCCGAGCATCTCGGTCGCGCCGATGCCAAACATGTAAGTGCCAAAGGCTCCGCCAGTGGGCGAGTGTGAATCGCCGCCAACACAAAACATTCCCGGGCGCAGGTGGCCACGCTCGGGCAGAACCACGTGGCAAATACCTTGTGAGTCGTAGAAGTTTTTTAACTTCATCTTGTCGGCCCACTCACGGGCGATCTGCACGATTTGCTGGCTTTCTCTATCCGGTGCTGATAGATAGTGATCGATAACCAGGACAATCCGGTCAGTATCCCAGACTGTCGCGCCAAGCGAGTCAAGCATCGGCTGCAGTCGCCTTGGACCGCTCGAGTCATGGAACATCGCGAGGTCAACCTCGCAGGTGACGATGTCGCCGGGGTTGACCTCGGACTGACCGCTGGCCCGGGCCAGAATTTTCTGTGCAAGTGTCTGTCCGGTCATATGATGATTTTCCCCGGGGGCGTATTCCCGATCGTGAAATAATGGACGCAATGAACCTGTTTGCCCAATCTCAATCTGTTTGTCAGCCCGCATCAATAATAATAATGCGGATATTGTTTATCCTGCTTATCGTGTCGACATGGGCGCAGGCTGCGCCGCTGGAGCCGCCAGTGGCGCGGTGGCTGCAAGATGCCGGTGTGGCAACCGTCAAAGCCGGGCTGGAAGTCCGGGCAGTGGATGATGGGAGTGTACTCGCCGCGGTTGGCGCCGCTGATTTACTGAATCCAGCTTCTGTGATCAAGGTGTTAACGGGATGGGCTGCCCTGGGCCTGCTGGGTGATGACTATCGCTGGCGAACCCGCTTCTTTTTGAATGGGCCGCTGCTTAACGGCCGTCTAAACGGCGACCTGGTTATTGTTGGCGGTGGTGACCCCAAACTGGTTGTTGAAGACCTGACCGAAATAGTGAGCCAGATGCGTGCGCTTGGTCTGCAACATATCGGTGGGGACGTCTTACTTGACGACTCTTTATACATTGTGGATCGGCAGCGGGCTGATGCCTTCGATGGCCTGATTTCAGAGCCATATAACGTGCGGCCCAACGCCGTGATGATGAATTTCAAATCAACCAAGTTCACCCTGAGTCCGGTCAGTGGCAAAGTAGCCGTCGAACTGGATCCGCCGCTGGCCGGGGTACGGGTAGAAAACCAATTGCGCCTGGTCAAAGGCAGCTGCCGGCACCGGGCGCGCGACATCACGGTGATAAATGCGGGTTCATCGGCTCGGCCGGCTATTCGCCTGCAAGGTAAATATTCCAGGGGTTGTAAGACCCAGTCGTCGTTCCACGCCGTACTGAATCATCGGCAGTTTATCGATGCATTTTTCAGGGCCGGATGGGAGGCGGCTGGTGGCTCCCTTGGCGGACATGCCCGTTTCAGCCCGGGTAAGTTGGCAGCAATGACAAAATTGTCAGGTAAAAGCCTGACTTCCTGGTACCAGTGGGATTCCCCCCGGACACTCGGCGACGTCGTCTCGGACATCAACAAGTTTAGTAATAACGTGATGACGCGGCAGCTTTTGCTGCAACTGGCAGCAACCAGCGGAGCACAACCGGCCAATCGTGCCGCGGGGTTAAGAGCAGTGCACGCCTGGCTCAGGCTGAACGGCCTGTCATTACCAGGCCTTATTCTTGAGAATGGCTCTGGCCTGTCCCGGGAAACACGGATCAGTGCTTCGGGGCTGACCCGGGTGCTGGTTAAGGCAGCCAACTCAGAGCAGGGGCAGCGGCTGCGGGAGTCTCTGCCCATTGCCGGAGTCGACGGTACGATGCGCTGGCGGTTGAATAAGTCAGCTGTCGCCGGTCAGGCCTGGATAAAAACCGGTTCCCTTGATCAAGTGCGCTCGATTGCGGGTTATGTCAGGGCCGGCTCCGGAAAGATGTACGCACTGACCATGATCGTGAATGGGCCTGGTGCCCGTCGTTCGCACCCGGTGCAGGATGCGCTGATCCAATGGGTCTATGACAATGGCTGATCAAAGCGGGAACAGCGGAAAGTGGAAACAGCGGGGCGCGGGTCTGGGTGTAGAGCAATTTGTTCTACCAGCAGTCAATTCGGCGGATTGTGGCCATCGTTGCCATCGAAGCCGAATATGCTTCGTTGTTCATGCAACAAATCTGTCTTTTATTGGCAACGATATATTGGAGTCGATTCTATAAAGAGACAGTAAGTTGTTGAAATTTAACTATTTTCTGATCCAGCCAGGTTTTCAAAATGTAAGACTCTACGCATCTCCCGTAGGAAAGATTGACCCTCCCTGAGGCCGCCTCTTAAAATGTGTGATCGGAGAGCGTGCGGTTGTTCGCGGATCAGCAGGTTGAAGTCTGATCAGCAAAATCAACGACGCGGCTGCATATTTGTAAGGTTGGCAAGCGCTGGTGAGCAAGTGCCCCGGGATGCGCTGTCGGGCCAGCCGTCGGACAGGCTGTCAACAATTACGACAAGCACCCGTTAATCGCTAAAGCGGTAACGCTGTACAGAAGAAGGCGCTTTTGTAGCGTCATGGATGTTCCGGAGTATCGGAAGGAGTAGATCATGGGCCCGACCACGGGATCCATAAAAGCCCCGGACCAGTATGGTTCCGGATGGCTTGCGCACTTGCCGTTGTGGGCCGTTTTTGGCCTTGGTGGCTTGGTAATGATTGCATCAGAGACCCCGGAGGCTGCGCGCAGCCCCGTCGGGCGGGTCGCGACAGGTGCGATTATGCCCGCGCCGATGGCCCTTCGACCGGTGACCGATTTTGCGATGCCAGCTACTCTGACCGACCTGGGTGATGTGCCGCCGGCGTCTCAAATTCTCGGATACAGGGATCCACATGCCCTGGGCGACATTTCTGCCGGGCTCGCAGTGGGGCAATGGCATTCCGATGCAGCGGCTCAGTCGCAATCCGGGCAGATCGTTGACCAGGCTGAAGTGCGCACCGCCACCAAAAACGCAGCGCGGACTGCTGAACCCATTGCCGAGCATGCGAACCTGAGCGCTGATACCAATTTAATTGGGTCTGTGCCAGCATTGAAATCGCATGCTGAATCGATTGACTTACTGATATCGAATATTGACCTCAGTCCGCCGATCTTTGCCGACGAAATGACCGGCTCATCAGATCTGATCGATCTGCGTCACCGGCAACACAAAATTGCGGATTTCCTGTCGCGTTATTACCGACGCTCAAAAGATGATATTCGGCAGTACGTGCGTTACGCCTATGAGTCTGGCCAGCGTAACGGAGTCGACCCGTTGCTGATTATTGGCATTATGTGTGTTGAGTCCAGCCTGAATCCGAAAGCAACCAGTCACAAAGGTGCAAAAGGTCTGATGCAAGTGCTGGTGGCCGCACATGAGAAGCGGTTCGAGCCATTTGGCGGTATCGAGAATGCTTACGACACCCGGACCAGCATTGAAATCGGTACCCGGATCATCGCCGGCATGATTGTGCGCACCGGCTCGGTAAAAAAAGCGTTGAAACATTATGTTGGTGCCGCTAACTTCCGATCCGATGCCGGTTATGGGAACAAAGTGATTGGTATGCGCGACCGGGTCTGGGCTTCCGCACATGGCAGGCGGAACGTGGCCAAACCTAATATCAAATTGGCGATTAAACGAGCGGAAAAGGCGCAGGCGGCGCTGACCCCTGTTGTCCTCACTGCGAGACGTTAATCGACAGGCGTTTGCTATAGGAAAAGGCAAGCCGTTTGGCTTGCTTTTTTTTTGACTCAACGGTTTTTAGGACAATTTTATTAAGAAGATTGCCAATCTGCGCACGTTATTGTTGCCCCGTTTTTTTTGAGCTGATGTCACAATACGGCGATGAAAAATGAAATCGAAGAACGCTTTGTGGCACTCCAGGAGTTTGTAGTCGCAGCGCGCGACAAACTCGCAGACCATCCGTGGGGTTATGTTGTCGGCGGAACTGAAACGGAAACGGCACAACGTCGAAATCGCTCAGCCCTGGACAGCCTCGCCTTGCGGCCGCGAGTGCTGGCAGATGTCAGTAACGTTGACAGCACGACGACTCTCCTGGGGCGCCATTCAAGGCTGCCGGTTTTCCTGTGTCCGATTGGTGGCCTTGAATCGTTTGACCCCGATGGGGCAATTACGGTTGCGCGCGCTGCCAGTCAGTTCGGGGTACCGATGATGCTGAGTTCAGTGTCAAAGTGGCCCGTTGAGAAGGTCGCCGAGTCCGTGCCTGCTAGTGAGCCTGGCAAATCAGATCTGTCACTGATTTTTCAACTTTACGCGCGCACGGATGCATCAGGCGTTGACGCCCTGGTAGACCGATCGCTGGCGCTAGACCTCCCGGCCTTTTGTATTACAGTTGATTCTGCAGTCTATAGCCGTCGCGAGCGTGACATCGTTTCGAGATTTGTTAAGCCGTGGCGCGCTGACGGTGAGGGTACCGCGGCACATTATCAGGCCGCACTTAACTGGAAAGATATCAGCCGGATCAGGAAACGATGGAACGGACCGCTGATCCTCAAAGGCATTGCGACAGCTGAAGACGCTTTGATCGCAATTGATCACGGTGTCGATGTAATTTACGTATCAAACCATGGGGGACGGCAGCTGGATCACGTACTTGGATCAACTGCCGTACTCCCCGAGGTTACCGAAGCCGTCAACGGGCGCGCGGTTGTCTTTGTTGATGGTGGGTATTGTCGCGGCACAGATATAGCTAAGGCGATTGCGCTTGGAGCCAGCGGTGTTGGCCTGGGGCGAATGATGTGTCTTGCGCTGGCAGCTGCAGGCGCTCCGGGGGTTGTTCGTATGCTGGAACTGCTTGAGACGGAGTTCCAAATTGTTCTTGGACTACTCGGGGTCGACCGGGTTAGCGATATTCGGCCAAGTCATGTACAAAGTTGCGACCCAATGCCTTTTGATCACGCCTTGAGTAGTGCGTTCCCGCTGTTGGCTGATTTTAAGTACTAAAGGGGCAGATTCTTCTGATGGGCAGGAAATGATCGATTTGGCAGCCGTTCGGCGTCTCTACACTGCCGCGTAACTTGCTATAGTGGCAGGCCGTTGGAGGCTTGGCCAAGATCTGGCAAGGCTTTAATGCGGTGTCTTAGCGCGTAAGCGCACGCCAGAAAAATCTAACATGACCAAAACGCCTGCGGACGGAAATTTTAGTGAGCTGGCTGCGCGAGTAGACGCAGACCTCTTACGCTGCCGCATGGAAAAAGAGGGCGCCAAAGAAGTCTCGGTACAGAAGCGTGGTCAGAACTTCTTTTTCAACGATCAAAAAATTTCGTTCAGAAGTCTGTTCCGGCGCAGTCTGAAGCTTGCTGGTCTGCTTAACTCTGGCCGCCAGAACGCCCTCGAACTTGCCGTGACTTATCACGACCTGCGGGTGCGCGACCTGCCGGTTGAGTTTGATGGCTATCGAATACTGCATCTGAGTGATTTACACCTGGATGCAAACGAGTTTTTGCCCACGGTTCTGATTGATCAGATTGGAGCGGTTCAAAGCGATTTGTGTGTGATGACTGGCGACTTTCGTGCCCGCTCTTTTGGCCCGATCGACAACTGCATAGAACATCTGGGCGAAGTGGTCCGGCATATCAAGACGCCAATCTACGCAACCCTCGGTAACCATGATTCAATTCGAATGGTGCCGGCGATTGAATCGTTGGGCATTCGGTTGCTGCTGAATGAGTCAGTGCCACTGGATCATAAAGATCAGCAGATTCAACTTCTTGGCGTTGACGACCCGCATTATTTCCGGTCCGACGATCTGGCCAAAGCGGCACATGGTTTGTCCCGCGATGATTGCTTATTGTTGCTCGCGCATTCGCCTGAGTTGATTGCTGACGCCCATCAGATTGGGGTTTCGGCTTATCTGTGTGGCCACACCCATGGCGGACAGATTTGTTTGCCTGGCGGCATGCCGTTAATTAGTAATGCGCGGGCCTCGTGGCGGTATAGCTCAGGCTCCTGGCGGTACAAAGAAATGGCCGGATATACGTCTCGCGGTTCCGGCGTATCGATTGTTGATGTCCGTTTTAATTGTGCACCGGAAATCACTGTCCATACGTTGCGCGTTGGCTGATTTTATTCCAGAATTTTTTTGACGCTTTGCGTCAGCCTTGCGAAGTTGCTTTCGAAGTAGCATCCGCAGTTGTATTGTTACGCAGTTTTTTCATCATTCCCATCGATTTTTTAAGGGCCTTTATGTACGGCACGCTTTCTTCTTCAAGCTTGTGACGGGGCGTCTCTCTGAAATGATTCGCCACCCATTGCTCTCGTTGCCGGATGTCCGCCCGCATCGTGTCAGGTGATGGCAAAAGGGCATTCCCCAGTTCGATTTCACGCACCCATTTGGCCTGGTGATCGAAAATAAAGTTCAAAGCGGTATCGGTGTTAAAAAAACCCATCAGGTATAGACCCGGCCAGTCGGGAACGACAATACGCTTGTATAAGTCGATTTTGTTATCGCCAATCTGAACAACGTCGTTGCTGAGAAATGGTAGTTCGGTTCGATAACCGGTTGCGCCGATTAAGACATCGAATTCTTCATGGCTGCCATCTTCAAACCAAATCGTCTGACCTTCAATACGGGAAATACCTTGTTTTACTTCTACCCGTCGATAGGCAATATCGGTAACGATTGTGCCGTTACTGGTGACGTGGACTCGTTTGTCTGGTTTGCGAAAACCAAGCTTTTCCATGTCTCCGTGCATTAACCAAGTCATTGCCTTAATCAGTGTGCGGCGAAGCCCATAAGGTATCCAGGGGCGTTGCAGCTTACTCGACAGATCGGTAAACGGTCGTCCAAATATCAGTTTTGGCAGGATCAACACGCCGGAGCGGGCAACGAGGACACATCGGGTTGAGTTAACACAGACATCGCCCGCTATATCGCAGGCGGAATTGCCGACACCCACGATACAAATGCGTTTGCCGACAAAGGGTTCGGGAGCTTTGTAATCATGTGAGTGTAAATACTGACCGGCGAATTGATCTTGGTATTCAGGTATATGGCGAGGGACATGCAGGTGCCCGGAAGCGACCATGACTGAGTCAAAGATTTCTTCCTGGCCGTCCTGGGTTGTAATTTTCCAGAGCGGATCTTCTTTGTGTGGGGTAAACAGTGGCTTGATGTCACTGACCGGGGTGTTGAAGCGGATGTGTTCCGTAACACCAAAATGTTCTGCGTAGTACTCCAGGTATTCGTGCATGTCGCGATGGTCTGGAAAACTTTGAACTTCTTTTTTGAAGTCCAGGTCGGGAAACCGCGTGACATTGCGCGAGGTATTGATATGTAAGGTACGGTAGGCTGACGACAGCCCGTTGTCATTTTCGTAACACCACATACCGCCAATCTGGCTGCCAATTTCAAACACGGTAATCTCGAAACCGGCTTGTTTCATTGTTTTGGCCGCGCAAATACCACAGGCACCGGCGCCAATAATGGCGATTTTTTTCTTCTTTTGTGAGGTGCTGTCGGGCACGCTTATTCTCCGCTCGAATCTTGATGAGATTCTTCCAGCTTACGTAGCTCGGTTTTCAGGATTTTGCCGTAATTGTTCTTTGGCAGGCTGGCGACATGTCGATAATATTTGGGCCTTTTGAAACGGGCGATGCTGTTCAGGCACAGCATGTTTAATTCATCCTGGTCGGCGACACATCCGTCTTTCCAGGCAACATAAGCGATAACAATTTCCCCCCATTCATCATCGGGCCTGCCTATGACGGATACCTCAGCGACGCCGGGATGCTGTTGCAGGACTTCTTCAATTTCTCTCGGATAAATATTGGTGCCGCCTGAAATAATCATGTCTTTGGAACGGTCTTTAAGGGTCAGGAACCCGTCTTCATCCAGGCTGCCCATGTCACCTGTCCATAACCAGTTGTCACGCAGCGCGCGCGCACTCGCCTGTGGATTGTTCCAGTAAGCAGGGATCACGCTGTCTCCGCGGCAAATTACTTCGCCAATATCGCCAACGGGTACAACCGTACCCCGCTCATCGACAGTCTGTACCTCGATAACTGATTGTGCGAACCCGGCTGAGCCGATGCGTTGTTCAAACTTTGGGTGACTGCGGTCTGCGTAGATCGACTGTGGCAGGGCGGTAATAGTCATTGGTGATTCGCCCTGGCCGTATATCTGCGCCAGCCGCGGACCAAAGCGGTCAAGATAAGACTTCACGTCTGCGACCAGCATTGGCGCCCCCCCGTACAGGATAGACTTCAGCCCGGAAAAATTACGTTCTATCGGGTGCGCTGTCAGCCGCCGAATCATCGTCGGTGCCGCAAAAAATACCGTGTTTGGCCAGTGGTCAATCATGTCGAATATTTCACTCGCATCGAAGCCACCAGATTCCGGTACGACCTGACATGATCCTTTCATCAAATGGGGCAAAGCATATAAACCAGAACCGTGACTTAACGGCGCCGGGTGCAAAATCGAATGCCATGGTGGGGACGTGTCAACGTCGGCGAGGTAACATAAAGATGCGGCCATCAGGTTGCGATGGGTAATCATCGCTCCCTTCGGGCGTCCTGTTGTGCCGGACGTATAGAAAAGCCAGGCAAGATCGGTTGGCTGAGTGGGGAAAACCCCCACTGGATCATGTGCGGCAAGCTGGTGAAAGTCAGCAGAGCCAACTTCAATAGCGCGCACTGATGAACCCTCGAGTTGATTGGTCAGCTCCGGTGAGGTGAAGCAGGCGGACGTCCCGGAATCTTCGAGGATAAAAGCAGTTTCCCTGGCATGTAGCTTTGCATTGATTGGGACGGCAGCAAATCCGCCGTGCCAACAGGCCAGCAGGCATTCGAAGTAGGCCGGAATGTTTTTCATCAACAATCCGATCCGGTCGCCGGGTTTCAGGCCGGATGCTTGCAGTCCGCTGGCCAGTCGGGCGGTTTGCACCGCCAGTGACGCGTAATCATGGACAACATGCTTGCCAAGGGCTACGGCTGGGGCATCAGGAGTCACCAGCCCCCACTTGCGAACGTATTGGGCAAAATTCATGTTTCTCTATTCAAAATAAAAAGGCGTGCCATGCCTATTGGTCTGTACCGGGTGAAGCGGCGGATAAGATTGCAGGTTAACAGCTAAATTGCTGCCACTCTGAGGGAATTATTATGCAATTTAAGGGCTGCTACATCCCGTATCGCGCGTATTGGTCATCACCATTTTGCCGCTGGCAAGGGAGGCTTGCTGAAGAGCATCCGATCAAGTTGGCGGCCGCCTGCGCGCGACGAATGCTTGATACGCGCGGTTGTGATCCTGCGGCACTTGGCAGTCTTCATCTCGGTATGTCGGTGCCGCAACACCAAAGTTTTTATGGCGCGCCATGGCTTGGCGCGCTCATGGACGCTCCCCGGCTTACCGGGCCGACTATTGCCCAGGCATGTGCCACGTCGGCACGGGTCATAGCGTCAGCCGGATCGGCAGTGTCACTGAAAGCATCAGGCCTGGAGCTTGCGTTGGCGACTGACCGAATTAGCAACGGGCCGCATATTTACTATCCAAAGCCCTCAGGCCCGGGTGGCCAGGGGGTTAGTGAAAACTGGGTCATGGATAACTTTAATAAAGATCCGTATGCCGGGGTTGCGATGGTGCAGACGGCAGAGAATGTTGCCGCCCGAGCCGGTATTTCGCGAACAGCGCAAGATGAATTAGCGGTGCATCGATACCAGCAATACCAGGAATCACTTGCCGGTGACAGAGCGTTTCAACGTGGATACATGCAGCCGATCGAGTTACGCAGCCGCGCCGGGGTTCAAGTTGTCGACACCGATGAGGGCATTAACGAAACGAGCATAGAGGCAGTCAGAAAACTTAATCCCGTGCTTGAGGGGGGCACTGTAACTTATGCCGCACAGACACACCCTGCAGATGGCAATGCGGGCATGCTGATTGGCAGTCTTGAACGTACGCGGGATGTCAGCGACAACAGCAGCATCACGATTGAGTTGTTGTCGTACGGAGAGGCGCGGGTTGAAAAAGCCCATATGGGGATGGCCCCAGTACCGGCAGCCCAGGCGGCATTGAACACTGCCGGTATTTCGATCGCTGAACTGGCGGTGATAAAAACCCACAATCCGTTCGCCGTGAATGATTTGTATTTTGCTCAGGAGACAGGTTATGACCCACGGAAAATGAACAATTTTGGCTCGTCTCTTGTGTTCGGCCATCCCCAGGGGCCAACCGGTATGCGGTTGGTCATTGAGATGATTGAAGAACTGGTTCGGCTAGGTGGTGGGTACGGATTGTTTACCGGCTGTGCGGCGGGTGACACCGGAGCAGCAATTACTGTCAAAGTTACATAGACCGAAGCCCGTTGGCCCGCTAACTCATCAGCCAAATAGATGATTAGTCAATTAATACAATGGGTTCCAGGGCATCACTCTGGGTTTTAATCCGACCAATCACACCAGTCTGTGGATAGCCATTGTTTCTGAGGGCTTGCACGCAGGCCTCGGTTTGATCCTGCGGAATACTCGCCAGTAAGCCCCCCGCGGTTTGCGGATCAAAAATCAGCCGGTATCGCGGATGGTCAACCATGGCTTGTTGGTTACGCAGGGCGCGACGTAAGCGTACGTTGGCTGGTTGTAGTGAACTCAGGATGCCTGCGGCTGCGGTTTCCTGGGCACCATCAAGAACCGGTAACGCCGACAAATCAAGTTCCGCATCAATGGCCGACGGACGGGTCATTTCAACCAGGTGCCCAAGCAGGCCAAACCCGGTTAAATCGGTGCAAGCAGTGGCGCCATGCTGCAAAATAATTTGCGAACCAACTCTATTGCTGATCACCATTGACTCCAGCGCCTTGTCAATCCAGCGACCCCGGGCCTTTAGTAACGCATGAGCGGCAAACAAGGTGCCGGTGCCAATCGGTTTGGTGAGAATTAAATTGTCACCCGGCTGCATGCCGGCCTTGCGGGTCACGGCAAGCAGATTGTCATCTATCAAGCCGTTAATGGCAAAACCCAGGGCCAGTTCTTTGCCTTCGCCGGTGTGACCACCCACCAGCGAGCAATTTGCATCGTTTAACACCTGAATTGCTCCCGACATCATCTGGAACAACAAGTCTTCGGTTTTGGATTCAAGACCCGGTGGTACGGTGACCACGGCGGTGGCTGATTGTGGTTCTGCGCCCATTGCATAGATGTCACCCAGTGCGTGATTGGCGGCAACCTGGCCAAAAATATACGGGTCGTCAACAAAGGCTCTGAAAAAATCGACCGAATGAACTGACGCTTTACCGGGTGGTATGCGAACCACGGCGGCATCATCGGGGTCGTGCAGGCCAATTAATACATCATCTCGGTGCACCGGATTCAGGCTGCCGAGGGCACGCTGCAAAACAGTGGCGCCAACCTTGGCACCGCAGCCACCGCACCGCATTGCAATGGCGGACAACGCCTGCGCGGCTTCTTCCTGGTCAAGTTTGACTGTGGTCGTGGTTGATGGTGTTACGGTTTTTGAGTCGTCCATTGGCGCAAATTCGCCGAACTTTCGCATGAATCGTTGATCAATCCAGTCTTTCCAGCGCCAAACCCAGTCGCCTTCAAAATGCAGATTGCCTTTTGAGGCAACCGCGTACTTGTCGCCAGTACTGATAAGAGCCAGCCAGCTTTTCTGTGGCTTGTACCGTCGTGGTGGTATGCCCCGAACTGAACGACGCAGGTTATCCGCTAACGGACGGCCCTGCCGGACGGCGAATACACCGGCTTTTTCAAGCGGGTGATTAACCATGGACGCAATATCGCCAGCCGCAAAGATGTTCGGGTCGGTTACCGTCTGCAAGGTGTCTCTGACCTGAATGAAACCGCTTTTATCCAGTGCCAGCCCGGTACCTGTCAGCCATGCCGCACCACCAGCCTGGGTAACCCAGACGATTTCGTCGGCGCCGAAGGTTTTACCGTTTGCGGTTTGAAGCTGCCCGGCGCTTACCTGGGTGACCGCATCGTTAAGGTGAATTTGGACGCCGCGGTTACGCAGGATTTTTTCGTAGCTTGCCCGAACCTTTTTGTTGTGCGTTGGTAAGATCTGAGCGGCGTCGGAGAACAGGTCAAATTGCAGATCGTCCGGATTACGCCCGGCGATTTTCAGTTCATTGCGCAGGCGAAATTGCATTGCCAGCGTTAATTCGACACCACCGGCACCGGCACCGACCACTGCTATGCGCATAGGGTCGGGGTTGTTCTGCACCCGCAACAGTAATGCCATCCAGCGATCGTTGAACTGATTGATCGGTTTAACTGGTACTGCATTGTCGGCAGCGCCGGGTACCAGGTTTACCTGCGGCGTAGAACCAATATTTATTGACAGCTGGTCATACACAACAGGGGGGCGGTTCAGGCAAAGCGCTTTTTGTTCAGCCCGGTTTATGCCAGTGACGTCGTCATGGTAGTAACGGGCGCCGGCAAACTGGGCAAGCTTACGTAAGTCGATATGAACTTCGTCATAGCTATAGTGTCCAGCAATGTAGCCTGGCAACATACCAGAGTACGGTGTGTGTGTATCGCGGCAAATGACGGTTAAGCGAACACCTGGTATTGGTTTCATACCAAAACGTTTGATCACCCCGACATGGCTGTGGCCGCCGCCAATCAGGACAATATCTCGAAGTACGGGTTGTTCAGAGCTTTGCAAGAGTGTCTTTGGTTAATGGTGCAGTTAATCCCGGTTATGACTACTGGTCGCTAGCCGGAAAGCCAATTAGTCGGAAAACCATTTGGCAGGGCGGATCAGGTATTTTAAAAGAAAGCAATTTATTACCCGATGACGGGCTGATAGTATGCCCCTATCGGCAGATTACACTCAAGAAAGTCAGGAGACAGACAATGGGAATTGACGCACGCTTGCAGACACTTGGCATTGAATTGCCGATAGCACCAAAGCCCGTAGGCAATTATGTTGGCGCGGTCCGCACCGGAAACTTGTTGTTTATGTCGGGTTGCGGGCCGCGGCTGCCAGACGGCACGTCGATTACCGGCAAGCTGGGCGATACTATGCAGGTAGAACAAGGTTATGAAGCGGCCCGTCTTGTTGGCCTGAACATGCTGGCCAATATTAAAGCCCAACTCGGTTCCCTGGACCGGGTGGAACAAGTAGTCAAAGTACTGGGTATGGTCAATTGTGCTGCTGATTTCGCAGACCATCCCAAGGTAATCAATGGGTTTTCGGATCTGTTTGTAGAGGTCTTTGGTGAGGCTATTGGTCGCGGAGCGCGCTCCGCAGTGGGCATGGCGGCTTTGCCCGGACAAATTGCGGTTGAAGTCGAAATTATTCTGCAGGTTCGCGACTAGGATTTGTCACGGGCTGGGCCTGCCAGAAAAATGAAACAGACCATCTCACACTATGCCGGCGCGGAAATGGCTGCATTGTCGGCCCATCCGAAATTGCGCCTGACCCATGGTCCGACCCCGTTGGAACTACTGGGTAATCTCAGTCACGAATTAGGCGTGAACGTCTGGGCCAAGCGGGACGATTGCAATGGGCTTGCAATGGGTGGCAATAAGCTGCGACAGCTCGAGTACTATTTTGGCCAGGCCGCCAGCAATGATGCTGACACGGTATTAGTTACTGGTGCATTGCAGTCGAACTTTGTCCGCCTGACCGCAGCCGCTGCGCGCAAGCTTGGCTGGCAACCCGAGGTTCAGCTTGAGGCCCGGGTACCACGTAACGATATCTTTTATCAGCAGTCGGGCAATGTGCTGCTCGATGAGTTACTTGGTGCCAGGATTCATTATCTTGATCACGGAGATGACGAGGCAGCCGCTGATCAAAAACTTGATGAAATTGCGGTTGGTTTGCAAAAGCAGGGTAGAAACCCCTACGTGATTCATTTGGGTGCCGAGCATCCGCCGATTGGTGCACTTGGCTATGTCGAGGCTGCGATCGAAACCCATCGTCAGTTTGCCCAGGCGAAGACGCAAGCCGATCACGTTCTGATTCCCAGCGGTAGCGGGCTGACCCATGCTGGATTTCTTGTTGGAGCTCGAGCGATCGGCTGGCAGGTGCCGGTACACGGCATTTGTGTTCGCCGTGACCGGCATGCGCAAACTCATCGCATTGCCAGGCGAGTGGAGCAGTTACAGGAATTGCTTGGATTGTCAGGCCTGGTATCCCGGCGCGACATTGTTTTAGATGATGTCGTGCTGGCGCCGGGTT
>JBAUID010000130.1:0-4169 GCA_049680625.1 Burkholderiaceae bacterium
CGGAAGATTTGCGCGACATCTTGCGTGCGTACCAGGCCAGCGCTGCCGAAGAAATCTCTCGCTTTGACGGCCATATCGCGCAATACCTTGGCGACGGTTTGCTGGTGTATTTCGGCTATCCAACCGCCCATGAAGATGATGCCTACCGCGCGGCGCATTGTGGCTTGCAGATTTGCCGCGCCATGCAGTCGCTTAGTGAACGGTTGAATGACCGCTACGCGATTCGAATGGCGGTTCGCATTGGCATTCATACCGGCCAGGTGGTGGTTGGCGAGTTGGGTGATCAGGCATCCCGCGAAAATCTTGCCCTGGGTGAAACCCCCAATATTGCGGCGCGGTTGCAGGCTGTGGCCCAGCCCGGTGATGTTTTGGTGAGTGGTGACACGGCCGCGTTGCTGAGCGGATCTTTCGAGCTAGCCCTGTTGGAACGCCCCGCGTTAAAAGGCGTCTCAAAACCGCTGGACGTGTACCGGGTGCTGCGCGAAACGTCCACCACCAGCCGTTTTGCTGCCCAGCACCACGGGCAGGCAACCAACCGCCTGGTTGGTCGCAATGAAGAAGTGGCTTTGCTGCGTGCCCGCTGGAACCGCGCGGTGCGGGGTGAGGGGCAGGCGGTTTTGCTGACCGGTGAGGCCGGCATTGGCAAATCCCGCCTGGTTGCCGACATGACAGATTTTGTTGCTGCATCCGGGGGCCTGGTATTGCTTAGCCAGTGTCGGCAACACTATTCAGATTCTCCGTTGTTTCCAATTGTGCAGGCATTGCAGGCTCACTTTGGCGCACCGGATTCACCCGGGCCGGTGTTGGAAAGGTTGGAGGCCGCCCTGGATGGTTCACCAGTTGAACCACGGGTTGCGATTGTCCTGGTCGCCCGCCTGCTCGGTATCGAACAACAAGCCCAGAAAAAATACGGTGTCGTGCAGATGCCGCCGCCGGTGCAACGGATGAAGACGCTGCAGGCGGTGACTCATTGGTTTGTCGAACGCTCGCGCAGCGCACCGCTGCTGTTTATCCTGGAAGATGCCCACTGGATTGACCCAACCACCCGGGATTTTGTAGCCCAGCTGCTGGCGGCCATAGGCAAAGACCGGGTCATGGCCCTGGTAACGGCGCGGCCAGAGCTGGAGGAGCGCTTTGATAACCACCCGATTATGACGTCGCTGTCGGTTACCCGCTTGAACCGGGATGAAATTGCGGCGTTAGCTGCCCAGGTGTCAGCCGGCAGCGACCTGGCGCAGGAACTGCTGGATGAAGTGGTCTCGCGCACCGACGGGGTGCCCCTGTTTATAGAAGAGCTGACCAGAACGCTGATCGAATCCGAACAAACCACTGATTTGGCTATCAAACCCCGGGGCCAAACCTCGAGCGCTGCAGCAGCGATACCGAGTTCGATTCAAGACTCACTGATGGCCCGGCTCGACCGACTCGGCCCGGCTAAAAACGTTGCCCAGGTTGCAGCCTGTATCGGGCGCGAGTTTGATGTCGGGTTGTTGCATCGCATTGCACACATGCCGGAAAATGAAGTCGACGATGCGTTGAACCGACTCATTGATGCGCAACTTATTTTGAGTAGTTCAGGGGGCGGCGGTGCCACTGGTGTTGTAGGTCTAGCAGCTGCCGCGGGCCACGCCCTGGCGTTTAAACACGCCCTTGTGCGCGACGCGGCTTATCAGTCATTGCTCAACACCAATCGCCAGGAAATCCACGGTGACATTGCGCAGGCGTTGGTATCGGATGATGCACAAACCCAGGCCCCGGACGAACTGATTGCCTTTCACTTTACCCAGGCCAGGCAAACCCGCGATGCCATTGATCGTTGGTTGTCCGCAGGCCAACAAGCGGTACGCCGCGGTGCACACCTTGAAAGCGTGCGCCATTTTCAGCATGCGCTTGAGTTAATTGCAACCCTGCCGGGGCAGGAAGATCGCGATTCACTGGAGCTTAAAGCACTGACTAACCTTGGGCCGGTGGTGATGATGCTCGGTGGTGGTGTTTATGCTTTCGAACTTAAAGGCGTGAACTACAGTGTTAAAGAAATTTACGAGCGCGCGACGGAAATTTGTAATCTCCGAAAAGGGGCCGTCGAAGTGGTGCCTACGTTGATGGGTCGCTGGGTGTTTTACGTACAAAGCGGTAAGTTTGATGATGCTGATCTTGCCTGTGACGCGCTTCATGAAGTTGCCCATCAAACCAAGGATGAAGGCTTGCTGCTACAGGCGCATCACGCATCCTGGCCCACCCGGATGATGCGAGGCCGGTTGACGCAGGCGTGTGAGCATATCGAAGCGGGCTTGTCGATCTACGACTTTGAGAAGCACAAACATCACGCGTACTTGTATATGGGCCATGATCCGGCAGTGTGCGGGCACGCGTTGCAATCAAATGTCATCTGGGCACTAGGCCATCCTGACAAGGCGATTGCGCATGCCGACTCGGCACTTAAACTGGGCGAACGCCTGCAACATCTGCCGTCACTTGCGTTTGGCCTCTGGCTGGTCAGTATTGCGCATGCAACGCGGGACGATGTTTCCGCGGCAATGCAATGCAGCCGCAAACTGCGTGATTTGGCTGAAGGGGCCGGCTTGACCCAGGCGCTTGCCGGTGCCCGGGTTGTTCACGGCTGGGCAACGGCTCGGTCGGGACACGTTACCGAAGGGCTTGACGAATTGTCCGGGGGCATCGAGCTTTGGCGCAAGCTGAATATCCGAATGTTTTTGCAGCCCTTTCACTGCTTGTTTGCCGAGGTACAAATCCTTGCCGGGCAGTTCGATCAAGCGTTGGAGACGCTGAATATCGCGTTGACGCTGGATACGGGTGAGCAATGGTGGCGGTCACGGGCACAGCAGTTGGGTGGCCTGGCAATTCAGGCACAAGGAAAGTCGGACGACGCCTTTGCATCATTTACTGAAGCGCTTGAGACGGCCAAATCACAGGGCGCCCGGTCGTGGGAATTGCGCTGCGCAATCACGCTGGCCGAATACTGGGTGAATCAGCGTGCGAATGACAAGGCGCTGTCGGTATTGGCACCAGCCTATGGCGTTTTCAATGAAGGTTTCCAGACATCGGATCTGCAACGTGCGTCGCAGTTGTTAATCCGATTAAAGCAGTAAGGGCGGGTCGAACGTGTCCCCGTTACCTAATTTTCTGTTGTGGGTTCACCCGTTTCTTGATGGCAATGGCCGCGTGGCACGCCTGATTTCTTACGCCATGATGCGGGGCGCTCTGGATACCGGCGGAATGATTTAGACGGGCGCGGCAGCCCGAGCGAGGAAGCGCTGACAAATTTCACGCGATTCTTTCTGCAAACATGTATCGATCAGGTCGAATTCGTGGAGGCCCTGGTAGAACCAAATCGCTTGCGCGAACGCATCAAGGCATGGGCGCAAGAAGCGGTGCGTGCTGGTACGCTATTGCCGCAGGCTGACTTTTCATTGGAAGCGGTTTTGTATCGGGGAGAGGTGCCGCGCGCGGACGTTCCGGATATTGTGCGAACCAAAGACCGCCAGGCCCGCCGCATCGTGTCGTCGCTTATCGAAATGGGCGCTCTCCAGGCAAATAGCTCGCGCGCACCACTGAAAATTGCGTTTCCGGCGACTCTTGCTGGCCGGTGGATGCCCGGTTTGTTTCCGGAAGTTTAAGAGCGGGCAGTGCCCCAAAAACCTTCAAGCCGACAGCATCGCGTACAGCTGGTCTTTCAGATGAACCCGTTTGGTTTTTATCGCCTCCAGGGCCAGGTCAGATAAGTGATCCACACCTTGTTCTGCTCTGACGACCGATCGATCGATATCTTCGTATTCCTGCATCAACCGGCGAAAATGTGCATCGCTGGTTTTAAGTTCATGAATCTTATCTCGCATCGTCGGGAAATCCCGACCTAAGGGGTGATTATCAACGTATTCAGACACACTGCTTCCTCCAAAAATCTCAGCATAAGTAGAAACGTGGTGTTACGCCTTGATGTCTGTCAAACAATGCGGCGATTCTGCGACGTCGCGCACAGCCTGAATCGGCGGCGTTTCAGAGCTGACTTTGCACCCATCGCACGATGTCGGCAGCACCCATGGCACCGGGCTGGCGGTTCAGCTCTTTGCCGTCTTTAAATAGCGCTAATGTCGGAATACTGCGAATCCCAAACTGCGCGCCGAGTTGTTGCTCGGCTTCGGTATTGA
>JBAUID010000131.1:0-21139 GCA_049680625.1 Burkholderiaceae bacterium
ATCCTGCGGGAGCGGGCATCCGTCGAATTGTTGAATGGAAGCTTCACCCTGGAGCTTCTCAAGATCCGCGGCTACATGATCGATGTTAGAATCGAAGGCGAAAAGCGCACGCTGAAGAAAGGCGAAAACTTCTCACCCAAGAGCAACGAGTGTTCATTGATGTTTCAGAAAATTTCCCCTGAAACACCGATTGCACGGTTTCTCACCAACTGTTCTTGACACTGAGGTGACGCGTGACCCCGCACCTGGTTCAGCAGCCGTTGAAGGTAGTGTTAAATAGAAACTCTGGTTTTGCCATATCGGCAAATCCGCTGGCGCCAATGCTGGCTTAAAAACGATTACCCCTGTCACTCTTAAATTCTCACGATACCCATGCCAGCATTTGTTCTAGTCGATATGGAAATTCACGACGAGCCGGGATACGCGCCGTACCGTCCGCTTGTAGCCGACTTAATTCGCGAGCACCAGGGAAAGCTAACCCACCGAATTTCTGATTTCGAATCCGTGGAAGGCGATTGGTGTCCAACAAGAATGGTCATCATCGAATTTCCTGATCGAACCCATGCGAAAGCCTTCGTAGATGACCCGGCCTACGTTCCAGTCAAGAGAATTCGACTTGACACAGCGACATCAAAGTTCGTTATTGGTGAATCGGAGTAAAGCTGTACACATGAATGCTCTGTGGCGATCCGTCTGGTCTTACATTGTTGCTACAAAGCTCTCGTCGCTGGCCTTCCTTATCACCGGAACACTGGGTTTACTAAGTATGGGCGTACTCGGTGGCGTGCTCTACTATGCGGTCTTTTTAGCCCTGCCTGCTTCGTATCCGAACATCAACAACGTCAACGGCGACTGGGTCTGGCCGGCAGTCATCATGGTTGGGATGGCGTGGTCGCTTGGTTTTTTGCAAGCTGGCGCGTTGAATCTGAAGCTCAAACGCAAAGGCGTCGCCATCGCCTGGCGCCGCATCGCTTATGTGATTGTGTTGTGGCTTTGGGCGCTACTTCTTTGGCTCGTAGGCCTGGCCGGGCGCTAGATTCCAGGTCGGGCCATATCGTTTACCACGTTGCAAGAAGTAGCAAGTAGCAGTCGCCTGGCTATTCTGAAATCACACGACTCGCAATCAACTCATTAATCGATTCCGCCTCGTACCCCAGTTCTGCCATCACTTCGCGAGTGTGTTGACCAATGGTTGGCGCCGTCGCGTACGGTGAGCCCTGCTCAAACTTTACGCCAGCTGGCACGTTGGGCACAGGCCAGGGTTTATCCAGACCCGTTTGGGTTAGCCACGCGATGGCGCCAACGGCTTTGGTCTGTTCGTGGTTGGCGAAGTCCGGGTAGCTTTGAATGCCTTCGGCTTGCAACCCGGCTTCGACGAGGATGCGCTTCCAGTGTTCGGTGGTGTTGCCGGCAAATACGGTGCGTACCCGTTCGGTGAGTAATTCGCTGTGCTCAAACCGTTTGGCATTGGTCTGAAAACGGGGGTCGGTTGCCCATTCCGGCAGGTTCAGCACGGTGCAAAGTTTTTGAAAATCCCGGTCTTTCACGATGATCATTTGCAGCCAGCCGTCTTGCGTTTGAAACGTGCCCGAAGGCGCAGTGGTCAGGCGGAATGGTCCGTTGATTGTGGCGCTCATGAGTCGCACCGCCTGCAAGCTGGCAGCGGCCTCCATCAGGCTCACTTCGATCTTGCGTCCCTGGTTCGCACTACCGCGCGCATAAAGCGCACCGGCAACCGCTTGTTGCGCGTACAGTGCCGTGGACATGTCGAACATGATGACGGGTGAGCGATGGGGCAACCCGTCGTAACCCATGTTTTCAGACATGAAGCCGGTAAACGCCTGGAGCACTGGGTCCATTGCGGGGCGTTCGCTTAATGGACCGGTTTGCCCAAACCCGGAAACCGACACGTAGATAAGCCGTGGATTGATCGCGCGCATGCGTTCATACGAATAGCCCAACCGATCAATAACCCCAGGGCGAAAGCCTTCGATAAATACATCGGCCTGGGCAACCAGTTTATCGATGACGGATTGACTGGGCTCTTGCTTAAGATCGATTGCAACACTGCGTTTGCCAAGATTGGCAATAATTGAGAACGCCGTGTGGCCCCCATAGACCGGGCCCAGCAAGCGCGCCCAGTCGCCGTCGCTGGGTTCAATCTTAATGACATCAGCACCTTGTTGGGCTAACAACATGCCGCAATACGGGCCAGCCACCCCCTGCGACATGTCGACCACCCGCAGGCCTTCGTAGGGGCGGTCAAAATTTGGGGTGCTGCTGGCCATATTGCGATCTCCTGGTCCTGGGTCGGGCACTCACCGTTGTTTCATGAAACCTCTAGTGAAACGGCTGGTCACCCTTGATCGTGACGCGCACACCGCTGCGGGTTTCCGGAAAGTAGTCCCAGGTGGCGTGGTGCTGGGTGCAGCGATTATCCCAGAAAGCAACGGAATTTGGCTGCCACCGGAACCGGCACTGAAACTGTGGGTTGGCACAATGGGCATACAGAAACTTCAGTATGGCTTCACTTTCAGCGTGGCTCATGCCAACAATGCGTTTGGTAAACGGCTCGTTAACGTAAATGAGTTTGCGGCCGGTTTCCGGATGGGTTCGGATAACCGGGTGCTCCGCATCGGTGAATTTCTCACGGCGCAGTCCGCCACCCACTTGTTCATACCGGCCGATGTAAACCTCGGTGGTATGCAAGGCAGTAAGCGGGTCGAGCATAGTTTTCATGGTGTCTGACAAGGCATCGTAGGCTGCGTACATGCTGGCAAACAAGGTGTCGCCGCCGGTTTTTGGTACGGTGGTCAGGTATAGGATGCTACCCATCGGCGGTTCGACATCAGAACTGACGTCCGTATGCCATGCGGTGCCTTCGGCAAAAGGTGACGTCGCGTCGGCATGAATCTTCATGAGCTCGGGGCGGTTGTCCACACACGGTGCTGACGGATGAATATGTAGTTCACCAAAGCGCTGGCCCACGGCAACGTGCTGGTCGTGGGTCAGATTCTGATCTCGAAAGAAAATAACCAGGTGTTCGAGCAACGCGTCGTGAACGGCCGAATAGGTGTCGTCGTCCATGGGTTGGCTCAAATCGACACCGTGAATTTCTGCGCCAATCACTGATGTCAGGGGACGCACTTCGATCTTTGTATCAAGCATAGTAGCCTCCGTTGGGTCAGATGAAAACGCAGTCTACTCCGATTCAGATTTGATCGGAAAGAGCAATATCCGGCTCCAGGCCTCACCAAATCCTCACCGAAGCCTCACCAAATTCAGACCCAATTCAGACCCAATTCTCACGAAAGTCTCACGCCGCCATAGCGTTTCCGTTACATCCCGCCCCACCCTCGGTTCTCCGCCTGCATGAGATATAGACTCATTTTTCTTTTACGGAGACGAACTAATGAGTTTAATTTCGAAATCAAGAGGCGCAACGCTGGCACTGGCAGCCGCGGGCCTGGTCGGGTGCGCAGGCATGGCACCAGACAAAATGGCCATGACCAAAACGGCCAATGCCAGCGGTAATGTGCATTGTTACGGCGTGAATAAATGTAAGGGCCACAACGACTGCAAATCTGCCGGTAATTCCTGCAAAGGCCAGTCTTCGTGCAAAGGCCAGGGGTTTATCAGTATGTCGCCAGCCGCTTGTGACCATGTTGGCGGCAGTGTTGGTGCCTGAGTCTTTTGCCTGACCTCTCAGTCAGGCTCATTTTCTAAACCAGATAGCGAACTTCTCTTCCTCGACCTATTCACGATCTACCACTTAGGAGTTTTAATAATGACAAACACAAAGAAAGCAATGGGTATTGCCATGGCAGTTGCTGCCGCTGGCATGTTAAGCACAACAACCCCGGCTTTTGCCGCGAAAAGCGCAGACGCCAAAGTACACTGCTACGGTGTCAATAAATGCAAAGGTCATAACGACTGCAAAACAGCATCCAATGCCTGCAAAGGCCAGGGTTCTTGCAAGGGGCAGAGTTTTGTCTCTGTTTCAGCAGCGGCCTGTGACCATCTGGGTGGCAAAGTCGGCGATTGAGCCCAACATGACAGCAGACCAACCCAATACCGCAATCCATCGCCCTAACCTGGGTTTTGGGCTTGGTCTGCGCACGGAGCACTACGCACATATTGTCGAACACAAGCCTGATGTCGACTGGTTTGAAATACTCTCTGAAAACTACATGGTGCCCGGTGGCAAGCCGCTTGCCCACCTGGATACCATCCGCCGCGACTACCCGATGGCCATGCACGGGGTGTCACTGTCTATAGGCAGCACCGACCCGCTGGATTTGGATTATCTAAAAAACCTGAAACAACTTAAGCAACGGGTGCAGCCCGCCTGGGTTTCTGACCATCTGTGCTGGACGGGCGTTAACGGCACCAATAGCCACGACTTATTACCCCTGCCCTATAACGAAGCCACTGTTGCGCACGTTGCTGACCGCGTATTGCAGGTGCAGGATTTTCTGGGCCAGCGCATTCTGCTTGAAAACCTGTCCAGCTACGTTACTTATAAAAGTTCTGAGATGCCGGAATGGGTTTTCCTGAACGAAATCGCCCGCCGTGCAGACTGCCATATTCTGCTGGATATCAACAATATTTTTGTCAGCGCACACAACCACCAGTTTGATCCGTTGGACTATCTAAACGGCATAGACCCCGACCAGGTGATGCAGTTTCATCTGGCCGGCCACAGTTACAACGGCGAGATGATTATCGACACCCACGACCAGGACGTTAGTGGCCCGGTATGGGCGCTGTATGTGAAAGCGCTGGAACGCTTCGGCGCAGTCAGCACCATGATCGAACGCGATGACAATATGCCGGCATTTGCGCAACTGCGGCAAGAGCTGGCCATTGCTGAAGACATTGCAGCGAAGACGCTGCAACCGGATGCACTGGTGTTGAGTGCGGCCTCGGCGGGGCAGTAAATCCGATGCAAACCACCAACCCACTGCGCAAACTACAGCAGGAATTTCTCGGTTTTATTCTTGACGATGCAGCCAGCACCATTGTCGGGCAGATGGAATCCACCCCGCGCCGTTCGGCCCGGGAACGCATGGCGCTTTACGGCACGGCGTACACACTGCGTTTAAAAGAAGCACTCGCCACCGACTACGAGCGCCTGCACACTTACCTGGGTGACGACTTGTTCGACAAGCTAATGCAGCAATACATCGAGGCGTATCCGTCGCGACACCCGAACCTGCGCTATTTCAGTCAGCACATGGTTGATCTGATCGAACGGCTCGATATCTTTCAGCAGGTGCCACAAGTTGCAGAGATCGCCCGCATCGAACACGCTTTTGCCAACAGCTTCGATGCCGCCGATTGCCACTGCGTAACTCTGGAAGATCTGGCTCAGCTTGAGCCGGCAGCATGGGTGACGCTGACCCCGGTGTTCCACAGCGCTGTACAGCTGCTGCCGCAGCGGTATAACAGCTTTCAGATCTGGCAGGCACTCGGTAATGTAGACTCAGAAGGTACCGAAGCAACGGTAACCCCGCCAGAAAGAACCGACGACAACACCACCTGGTTAATCTGGCGTCAGAATCTAATCAGCCAATACCGCGCATTGGAGGCCCCAGAACTCGCGGCGCTCACGCTTGCGCTGTCGGGCGGCGATTTCTCGGATCTGTGCGTCGCCTTGCTAGACCATTTTGACGAACAGGAAACCCCGCCAAAAGCGGTGGCCTTTTTGCAGCAATGGATTAACGATCAAATGATCTGCGAACTCAGGCTAGGGGCAAGCCAGTAAAAACTGGCTTGCCTTTGTGCAACATCTGGCCCAACACCGGGTTCGTCACCGGGTTTATCACTGAACCTGGTAAGCCCAGTAGTGTGCCGAACTGTCAGCCGTGTACGGCCCGTCGTGAACCTGATGCACCGGCGTAATTGTGCCGTCATCGATCAGACGCTGCGCCATGGCCTGGTAACCACTTTGTTCGTAGTAAGCCGTCCGCGTGCTGATGGCAATAATGCCGTTCGGCCGCGTGACATCAATGAGTGAGTTCAACGCTTCGGGCGGCACATGGCCCAGCGTAAACACGCCGCAACTCACGGTGATATCCCAGCGATTGTCCCAGGCGGCGGGCAGTGGTTGTGACAAATCCACGTCACCGGTGAGCTCTTCATATATTCGCCGCTTTTTGGCTTCGTCAACCATCTCTTGCGAAATGTCGACGCCGTCCAGCACCAGGTAACCCAACTCATGCAGTGCCTGGCCCACCAGTCCCGTGCCGCAACCGGCGTCTAGTACCCGTGCGGTCTCGCGCTGCAGACCCAGTTGCGGGCCTTGCTTGTGCACCACAGAATCAACAATACCGGCAATAAACCGGGCCGCACCGTATTCAGGTTCAAGGTCGGCATCATAGGTGTCTGCCCAGCGTCGATAGAAGTCTTTGATGGCATCGGCTTCACCATCCAGCGTCAGGGCATTGGCCACGCTGGTGGGTTCGGGTGTCTTAGACATGCATCACTCCCTTGGTTTCAGATTTATTCGAGCCAAAAACAATCGGCTGGAACGTTTTCTGAATACTAGCAGGCGAGCGATCGCATTAATGCCGCATGCAATTTACCGAGCGCAGCATTAATCGGCTGTCGTTAATCTGGTGCGGCATTAGTCATCCCACAACAGCGGGCTAACACAGTAATACCGTGCCAGCTCTTCGTACAGCAGCGGATGCTCGGCATACAGGCGCACGGGGCGCTCGAAAAATGTTTCTGTCGCTACAGCAAAGAACTCCACCGGGCTCTGGGCGCCGTAGGGGTCAAGCAAAGGTTCGCTGTCAATGGCAAGCTGTTCGCGCAAGCGGTTAAATTCATTGCTCAACACATCAGACCATCGACCGGCCTGCTCAGCATCCGAAAAGCCCGGAGCACCATTGCCAGAACCGCTTTCCTGGTCGAGCTGATGGGCAAACTCATGGATCACAACGTTTTGCCCATCGCCGGGGTCGGCGGCGCCCTCGAGCACGTCGGCCCACGACAGCACAACCTGGCTATTTGCCCAGGACTCCCCTGATACCGGTCGCCGAACCCGATGCACAACATTCGCCGCGTCGACTTCGTCCCGCTCAACAATAAAAGTATCGGGGTAAACAAGTACTTCCGACATGGTTGGGTAGCAAGCGGTTTGTCGGTTCAGTAAGAGCAGGCAGGCCTGCGCGGCAATCAGAACGCGCATTTCGTCGGTAACTTCCAAACCGCGGCAGCCAACGAAGTTCTTTTCTGCAATGAACACGTGAATTTGTTGTTGCAGTTGGCGTTGCAAGTTGAACGGCAGACGGCGATAGTAAGGCATCCGGCGGCGCAGTATTTTTCGCCATTGATCGGGAAACGGTTTGTCACCGTGGCGTTCGTGACGACGCCGCCTGCGTGCCGGTTTCGATAGAAACCAGACCATGCCAACAATTGCCACCGCGAAGAGTATCAGTAGTGCCATCGATTTAGGTTTTGATTAATTCACGACTTGTTAATGTGAATGCGATTTGCAGCGGGCTCAATTAGTACTCGCGAAAGACAGCAACGAGATCGGGTTCGTTACGGCTGCTGGAAAAACCCAGGCATTGATTACGCTTAATGCTAGTCAGATTCGCGCGGCCGGGCCAAACGAGTTGCCCACGGTACGCCAGTTAAATGCCGCCTAACCCTGTGGCAAGTGGTTGCCGCCGCGCTGTCATCTATCTCAAGGCACCGTAAGAATAATTTTCCCAAAGTGCCGATTGGCTTTCATGTGCTCGACCGCCTTGGCCGCATCATCCAGAACAAATTCGGAATCAATTGGCAGACTAAACTTACCAGCTTTGACGTCGCCCCACAGATCGGCTTTCATCGCAACCACAATATCGCGAATTTCCTGTATCGACCGTGTGCGGAAGGTCACACCGATATAATCAATTCGCCGTGCGGCATGCAAATCGAAATTGAAGTCGCCGGTAAAGCCACCGAGCCTGCCCACGTTGACAATACGACCCAGCACCCGGGTTGCTGCCAGGTTCTGATTCGCGGCGTAGCCGGAAATCTGGTCAACAATCAAATGCACGCCCTGGCCATCGGTTGCGTCCAGCACCTGGTCGACCCACTGTGGGTCTTTTGAATCGATGGCAAGGTCGGCACCAAACTCGGTGAGTCGTGCCCGGCGCTCGGGGTTGGTGGACGAGCCGATCACCAGCTTCGCACCCACCGCCTTGGCAATCTGCATGCCCAGCAGGCCAACACCGGTACTGGCCCCTTGAATTAAGACCAACTCCCCCGCCTTTAAACGGCCGGCAGTGATCAGCGCGTTGTGCATGGTCTGCAGCCCTGTCAACAGGCTGGCCGCCTGCGACCAGCCGATATTGTCAGGGATGGAAACTGCGCGCCCCCAGTCTGCCGTGGCAAACTCTGCCCAGCCCGAGTGACCACTGCACATGACGCGATCGCCGGCTTTGAAGCCTTGTACCTCGGCGCCGGTTTCGACAACCTCGCCGGCATATTCCATACCGGGTATCGTGCCGGCACCGCCAACACTGCCGTGGGCCATACCACTGGCCACCATCGAATCGGCACGGTTCAGGCCGCAGGCCCGCACCCGGATCAATACTTCACTGGGGGACGGTTTGGGTCGCGCGACTTCTTTAACCGCCAGACCAGTTTCGCCGACAACGGCTGCTTTCATTGTTTGTCTCCTTATTTGTGTGCAAAAAAACCGGGTAGTGGTCGCGCCAATGCATCAGTATGCCGCAGTTCATGGATTCACCACCGACCGGCAAACAGCCCCGGCCATCGTGTCGCTATACAATTGATTCGAAAGAGTTTTTTGTCTCGTTTAGAGTAACCATTAACAATAAACAAGTCAGGCAATCACCATGGCAAACAAAAACACGAAGCCCAATATTTTGTTCATCACTTCAGACCAGCAGCGCGGCGATTGTTACGGATTTCGTGGCCGCAAGGTGTACACGCCCCACCTTGACTTGCTGGCCAGTGAAGGCACCAGCCTGGAAACCGTGATTACCCCCTGTGTGGTGTGCCAACCGTCGCGTGCATCCATTCTTACCGGTTTGTTACCGCGAACCCATGGGGTACACGATAACGGCATCGATCTCGACCCGGCTATTGGCGAAAAAGGCTTTGCCGGTTCGCTGTCCGCGGCGGGCTATCGCACGGCCAAACTGGGCAAAGCACACTTTGCCACCTATCACACCTTCGAAGATACCGGCACCCCTGAAAGCATTACCGGCTCTGAGAACTTCGCCGCCGACTGGCGTGGCCCGTACATGGGTTTTGATCACGCCGAACTGGTTGTGCTTGGGCATAACTGGTGGTTGCCAGAAAAGCCACCCCGTGGCCTGGCTTACGAGAACTGGTATTACTCTGACGGCCGGGGCGAGATGAAAAACAAGTTGCTATGGGAAAGCACCCGGGACCACCACGGCGCACCACAGGTCTGGTCATCAAAGCTGCCGGTTGCCTGGCACAACTCGACCTGGCTGGGCGACCGGGCAATTGACTTCATCAAAAGTGAAGGTCACCAGCCCTTTTGCCTGTGGGTGTCGTTTCCCGACCCGCACCACCCGTTCGACGCCCCGGAACCCTGGGCGTCTTTGCATCGCCCCGAAGAAGTCGATATCCCCGAACACAGAACCCGCGATGTTGAGAACCGGCCGTGGTGGCATAAAGCCGCGCTCGAAAGTGACATTCCGGGCGAACACAAGTCGTTGCGCGAAAAGTATTCACGCATGCCCCAGGTATCCGATGAGCACCTCAAAGAGATTATCGCAAACTACTACGGCCAGCTGTCATTGATCGATCACAATGTCGGGCGAATTTTGGCTGCCTTAGATGAGCAAGGGCTGAGCGATAACACCTACGTGGTGTATTCATCAGATCACGGTGACTGGCTGGGTGACCACGGTCTTGTGCTGAAAGGACCAATGCACTATGAAGGTCTGCTCAATGTTGGCGCCATTGTTAAAGGCCCTGATGTGCCGCAAGGCAAGGTCAGCCATGAACCGCTGTCAACATTAGACCTGAACGCAACCTTCCTGGACTGGGCCGGTGCACAAAGCCTGATGCCAAACCATTCGCGCTCGATGCGTGATGTCATCTCGGGTGATGGCACCCGGGACTTTGCACTGAACGAGTGGGAGCTTTTACCCGGGCGTGTCGGTGTTGGTTTGAGCCTTCGCACCGTACGCAGCAAGACGGCAAAGCTCACCCTGGAAATGGTGTCCGGCGCCGGCGAGATGTACGACCTGGAAAAAGACCCGACGGAAATGACGAATGTGTTTGACGACCCGGCGTATGCAGCACTGCGTAAACAGCTCACCGAAATGCTGGACATGCGTCCGGATGATGTGAAGCCTAATGGCAGGCAGGTTGGGATGGCCTAGGGTCATCCCTAATTCGGAAGCAAACCTGCCGAGTGGGCAATCGATTGTCACACTCGAGAATTAAGGAGTGAATGCTATGAGTTTACAGGACGTCGAGCATGTCATTGCCGATGACGGCGTGTTTCCGAACAATGCCGCCCTACCCTTGCGCATTGTGCCGCGCGTTTTTCAGGATGACATCACACCACAGAAGTTTGAGCGCTTGTTCCGCGTCAACGGCTGGCCGCCCGCCTGGCGCGGTGGCATCTTTGACTACGATCACTACCACAGCACGGCGCATGAAGTCCTGGGCTGTTTCAGCGGCAGCGCATTGCTGCAGTTTGGCGGTGGCGCACAGGTAAAGGTG
This sequence comes from Burkholderiaceae bacterium, assembly GCA_049680625.1. Lineage (GTDB taxonomy): Bacteria > Pseudomonadota > Gammaproteobacteria > Burkholderiales > Burkholderiaceae_E > JAUIAI01. The sequence continues at coordinate 10,732 of JBAUID010000131.1, forward strand.
GCGATAAACGCGGGGGATGCGGTGATCATCCCGGCTGGGGTCGCACACCGCTGCCTGTGTGCAGATCAGTTTGTTTGTGTCGGCGCCTACCCGGCAGGCCAGGGGTGGGATACCTGTCTTGGTCAGCCGGGCGAGCGCCCCGCTGCAGACAAACGAATTGCCGCGCTGGGCGGCTGGGTTGACGACCCGGTTGCCCGGTGATTCACTTTGAGTTGTAACGGAGTGAGAATGAATCGACAAACAACAATCGCGGGTGGCCTGGCTAGGCGCCAGATTGTGGTTGCGCATGGCATCTGCGTCAACCTTCACGCGGGCCTGATTAGCCTGTTACTGATTTCGTCATGTGCCACGGTTGCACAATCCGACGGCCAAGTAGCGTCGTTATCCGCCGCATCACATCTGCGACTCATTGACCGGCTCGACCGACCGCAAGATGGGTACTGCATTGACGTACTCGGCACGAACAACAATTTGCGGCTCAATCTGCCGGTGTTTGCCCACAACTGCAAAACGACATTAACCAGCGACAGCGCGGTGGTATTTGACTCAACCGGGCAGATCACCCTACCTGCGGCTCCCGCCGCTAACCGATGCCTCACCGTTGCCGGTGTGAATGGCGCCGCCCTGCCTGGCGCCGCTGTCATGCTGCGTCGCTGTGGTGAAGCCGTCGCCTATTTCGACGCCAGCGATTTGCAGCGTTTTTCTCATCGCAATGATGGCTTGCTTGAGTTAAAAGGGTCGGGCTTGTGCCTGACTGTCGGCGCGCAATCGGCGACAACTTACTCATCACAAGACCGGTGGCGGACCTTGTTTGTTGACGAGTGTCGTCGCGTTGTGCCTGCCCATTCACATTGGGAGTTTGTTAAGCCAGGCAGTTAAGGCCCAAATGGGCCCAAATAGGCCCAACTGTTTTTGCCAACTTGTCGCCCACCGTGACAACATCCCCGACGCGGATCGGGCGATCGAACATCTGGCCCGGGTTAGGCTACAACGCGGTATCTGGCCCTGAAGGTAATTCTGCAGCGTTGGTCGGCCGGGAGGTTGCCCAATCCAATTTGCGCATCAGCGTCACCGTCATGGCGCCCAGCCCAAGCAGTACAATGGCCAGGTTGATCAGCCAACCCACGAACGGTATGAAGTTCAACACGGCCAGCACCGTCAGAGCGACGGCCAGGGTGAGCAGCTTACCGCCGGCTGATTGCACGGTCAGGTTAAAAGCCAGTGCGATTCGCATTGCCAGTGAAAAGGAACCCAGCAGGTATCCCAACACCCACGCTACGGCAATCGCCAATATGACTGCGGGAACCAGCGGGATGCCGATAATGGTGATCGCGCTGACCGGCAGAAGGCCAACTAAAGTGGCCAGACCCAGAAAACCCGACAGCAATGACTTACCCGGATGAGCCTGCACCAGACCGCGCAAACTGGCGACCCGTTCGGGCGCGAATGCTAAAAACAATCCCCCGACGACCAAGAAGAAGGCCAGCGTGACCACGAATCCGCCCATCACCGCCGCGAACGCCGGCCACGGTGAGGGCACCGCTTTTTCGATTGTTTCGCTCACTTCATCAAAGACACTGCGGCCGGTAAGGACCGTATAGGTCACCCGATCCGGTGCGATAACGTTGGCCGGGATTTTGAACTGCTCGGGAGCCGAGTAGCTCAGCTTGCCGGTGATGCGGGCGTTCGGACCGAACTCGATATTCCCGGCGGTCAATTTGACGTCGCCGCTGATTGCGCTGTTTAGCTTGATATCTCCGGCGCTGGCAAGCAGACTGCCGGTGATTGGTGCGTCGATTCTGATATTGCCGGCGGCAATTCGTGCATTTGCGCCAACCGCAGCGTCTTTGGTGAGATTCACCGAAAACCCCGCCAGCGTGACATCCTGATCCACCGTACCGTCAATATTGATACTCGACCCGGCCGCGTACAAATCCTGTGCAACGCGGCCCTTGGCGTTGATATCAAACCCGGCCATATGCAGATCACCACTGACGGTGGCGTCGACGCTTACCGAAAAACCCGCGGCAAACGCGTCGCGCGGTACGTCAGCCGTCACCGATGGGCTGGTGCCGCTCACGTAGACATCCCCGCCCAATGTTTCGTATTTTTGAGCGGCCAATACGGTTGTTGTCAATAGTGCGGATAGCGCGAGAAACGGCAGTTTGATGATTAGATTCTTCATTTTTCTGTACCGGATTGGTCGAACATTCCGGTACGTTAGTTCAGCGAGTTATGGCGTTGCTTGATGGGAGTCAAATCCCCGGCACATGACGCGCCTATTGTTCGATTACATATGCTCGACTAGATTTTCGGGCGAATACTCGCGGGTCGATCCGTGTTGTCTCCCATGCATGGGTCTCGAACACGCGACGACCAGGGCGCGTCTATAACCAAAGCGAGTAACGCCAATCCGATCATCGCTAAAGACTGACCCCAGGGCGTTGGCGCTCCTGTTTCCTGATATACCCCCCAAGTGGCTACAAAACTCGCCGCATAGAAAATAAGCGTTCCGGTCGGCAACGCCCACCTGATGCCGGCGCTGCCTGTTTTAAACGCCGCCACCGCCAGAACAATGGTGAGAAAACCCAAAGCAAGCCAACCGCCGCCAGCAACTTTCATGAGCGCCAGGATTAACGTCTGGATGCCTGAGTCCACCTCTGGCCAGGAGGCACTGATTGCCTGGGCGTGATAAGGCATAAACTGATTTGCAGAGAAATACCTCGCGCCCAAAATGACATCTGCCATTCCATCTGCCATTCCAATAACGAGATAAATTCCGAGCGCTGCTTTGGCTCGCACGATGGACGCTTTCATGTTCTATTGAAGCCTATCCCCGGAAATGCTTGAACACCTTGGGGTCGATACTGGCGGCCGCAAGAAGCCCGCCCCAAAGTGCACCGGGAACACCAGGGGTGGCCACATCCTGACCCGCGAGATAGAGGCCCTGAATGAGCGTCGCGGCACGCAGCGCATTGCTCATGACACGCTCCGGTGTGAGATCCAGCCCATAGAAGGCACCCTCGTGGTGGCCGGTGATCGAGGCTGTCGCCAGCGGCGTTGACAACTCGCGAAACACCGCAAGCTCAGCTACCTGCGGGAAGTATGATTTGAATTGCGCGAACATGACGTCTTCTACCTGCTGTTTGAACGCCTGATAGTCGTCTCCGCGTGCATCGGTGCGGTATTGGCCCACCGTTGCACGGTCGACCAATCGGTCCAGGCCATGATCTCTCCCGCATGTTTTTGTTCAGGGCCTGGCTTGTGCGATGGATCCTTCAGCGATGCAAAGGAAACAAACATGCCTGGCGGCTCACCATGCGGCGCGTCCGTCCACAGAACATCGACCTCGCCCGTCGGATATAGCCAGTGGTTCGAGCGGGTCGCGCCGGCGTCTTCGATATCGCCTTCAAAGCCCATAAACAGGCTGAAATGCGCAATCGATTGCGGAAGGGATCGTATCTGCGCGATCCAGTCCGCATTTCCGCAATCGGCCGGCAATAGACGGTTCACGGTTTCACGCGCGCCGATAGTGGAGATGACCACCTCGGCACGAATTTCCTCACCATCCGATGTGGTAACGCCGACCGCCTTGTCGCCGTCGAGCAGCAACTCAGCGACCCTGACGCCGGCTCGCGTCTGTCCGCCGTTGGCGGTGATCGTTGGCAGGATATGCTGGGCGAACGCCGTCCCTCCGACCCACCGGGTACCAGGCACCACTCTGCAGGTACGGAGCCTGATATCAGCGCATGGGCTGCAAAGCTCACCTTGCTGGGTCGGCCACCATGATCGGGCCATTGGGCGGCGAAGGCAGCCGCAAGGTCGCGCTCCTGTGCTTCCTAAGGCCGCGACAGGGCAAGCGGCGATGAGTCCCCGATATGCAGGTTGTCATAGACAGAGCCCGTCGACGTGAATTCCATCGGCGTGGTCGACAACCAGTCGAGAATTTCGCGCTCCCGATCACCTGGCGCGATGCCGCTTAAGTAGTGAATACCTGCATCCCAGGTGAAGCCATCGCGCGAGAAACTGTGGGCCAAGCCACCGAGCGTCTGGTATTGCTCCAGCAGCAGCACTTTGTGCCCGACTTTCGATAGCGCAGCCGCAGCTGCCATCCCGCCCATACCCGACCCAATGACAATCGCATCCCAGGATTCTTCATCAGCGTCTTTCATTTCGACACTCCTTCAGTGCGACCCGGGAGGATGTCCCAGACTTCAACAATGCGCCCGTCCACAAACCGCCAGACTTCGACCGCATCCACTGCGATGGACTGATCGTGATTAGTCAGGGTGTTCCGCGTCTCGGTGACGACCAGTTCATCACCAACGGCATTAATAGAAACGCGTTCCATTTTTTTTGAAAGTCCCACGGCTCTTTTGACCGATGGTTTCAAAGAAGGATCGGATTGCGTCCAATCCCACATAGTCGCCCTGCATGTCCGGCAGATAGGGATTGAATTAGTGAAAGACCGCGTTGTCGGCGAACAAGTCTTTCGCAGCCGCAAGAACGCGTAGATTAAGCTGCTTCATCAGTAAGATATTCGGGTGTTCTTTGGTCATCTCAGGCACCTGGGAATATCCTCTTGAGACAGCGCGAAAGCAGTTTAGTTGTGGGCTTGCTCATGTTACGAATGAAGTAAAGTCCTTTAAAGGCCTGTTTAGTGGCGGCACCATCGCGAGCCTTGGCGGTGTGCACAATGATGCGGCGCGCGACGACAAGGTGGCCGCCACGCTAAGAAGCCCTTATGCCATCTGCCCGCCGGGTCGGCGCAGCGGCATAACGCAGCGAATATCGAGGCTGTTCGGCGCTCTGAATCCGGTACATGGCTCGGACCATTTTTCACGGCGATCGTGATCCCGGATATGGTTCCTCAAGCCGGATGATCGCAGAAGTCGCGGTCTGCCTGGCGCAGGATCTGCCGAAAAGTGCTTTGTCTGGCGGCTTTTGGACGCCTGGTGCCGCAATTGCCGACAAGATCATTCCACGGCTCATCAACAATGCTGGTATGAATTTCGCATTACTGAGCGATACAGGAGACCGTAGTCTTATCGGATCCGAATTATTCAGCAGCGAGGTGCCGAACGTATGATTTAAGAAACTGAGTTCACCCAATCGAGCCTGACCGCTCTCCTACCAGTGTCGCAGTGCACGGGTAAGGTGATAATGGGGTGATAATGTCGTGTTATATCGCATTTTTTCTGGAATAAGCCGATGAGCAAGAAAAGTGGTAAACAACCTAATATCCTGATTATTTATCCGGATCAGTTGCGCGCCGATTGTGTGGGTTATGCTGGCAACTCGGTTGTTAAAACACCTAATATCGACAGGCTTGCTCTGGAAGGTGTTCAGTTCTCCAATGCCTATGTTGCGTTTCCGATTTGCTGCCCGTTTCGAGCCTCATTGCTTACGGGCAAGCATGCCCAGAACCACGGCATGATTCAGAATCATTTCCCGTTGCGTGGCGACCAGACGTTTCTCGCACAAGTGCTGCGCAACGCGGGTTATCACACAGGTTATGTGGGCAAATGGCATCTGGAAGGCGGGCCAAAGCCCGGCTTCGTTCCTATAGACCGTCGATTCGGTTTTGAGAGTTTTGTCGGTTTCAATCGTGGTCACGAGTATATGAAGTCAATCTACTTCAACGACGACGGCGTCCCACATTATTCGAAGCGGTACGAGCCGGACTATCAAACCGATCAGTTAATTGAATTTATTGAAACGTCAGTCGCCAAAAATGATGGCAAACCGTTTTTTGGCTATGTCAGTTACGGGCCGCCACATTTTCCGATGAACATGCCCGAGTATTTGCGTACCTTGTACAAGCCGGAAGATGTACCGCTGCCGCCTGGGGTACCCAATGCGCAGCTACAGCAAGAAGTTCAAGACCGTCGGTTCAACGAGTACTGCGGTGGTGTGAAAAAAACCCGGCACAAAAGTCATACTGCTGGTGATACCAAGCCTGCGGGTGAGGTTGAAACCGAGGCCGAGATACGGCAATTCATTGCTGAGTACTACGGCATGATCCACAACATCGACAACAACATCGGGGTGGTTCTAAATCGTCTGGACGCCCTGGGCATTGCTGATGACACCATGGTCGTTTTTCTCAGTGATCACGGCGACATGATGGGTCAGCATGGATACTTCTGTGGCGTCAAAGCCCAGGCATACCGGGGTGCAATGCAAGTGCCGTTTGTTATTCGCTATCCGGCTAACTTCCCAGGTGGGGTAACAGTTGACCACCTGGTTGATGTCGCCACCGACACAATGCCCACGCTGTTGGAAATGTGTGGCATTGACATTCCTGCCGAGGTAGACGGGGTTAGTTACCTACCCTTGCTCAACGGATCAGGCAGGCCAACCCGAGATGCGGTGATGTATCAGTTATTTAAGCAAAACGACGGCAATGTCACTGAATTCACCCCTTATGCCGAGCGCGGTATCCGCACCCGGGAATGGCTATACGTACGCCACAAAAACAAGCGGGTATTGCTGTTTGATCTGAAGAACGATTATCACGAAATGAACAATCTGGTTGACGACGCGCAGTACAGTGTACTGATGGATGAATTTGATGCACGAATTCAAACCCACATGGATCAAACCGGTGACCACTGGGATATGGCCGCTGATTTTCCGCCACCGGACTTCCTGACCCATGATGAAGCCAAGGTTTACCTGGAAGAACAACTGCTGCCAAGTGCGGTTATCGTGCCCTGATCAAACCCTTAAGCTTCGAATCTCTGGCCACCAAGACCTTCTGCCCGAACCAGCACACTAATTAACTCACGGATGTCGCTCATGTGTTCAAGATTTTCGATAATTTCAGGCAACCGGGATTCACTGCTTTCAGCCATCGGATACGGGGCGTATGAAAGGCAGTCTTCGTACCGGGCACAGTGTTCATCATCGGTTAACGGAGCATCGGGAAACCCGGGCGCGGTATCAAGCCCCCGCTGAAATCTGCTGCCGTCCTGCATGGTGACTGTTACGTCAACGGCGCTATGTCCGCGCGCTGTCAGATCAGCATCAGGCAGTACAACCACCCGCCGCGCCACGGCCAGGATCTGTGCGTCGGTAACAGCATCCGGCTCAAAGTGCGCAAGCCGAACCTCACGTCGAACCAATGCGTTTGCCGCACACCACGCGGCACAGAACTGTGCATCCACTCGTAAGTTGGGGCCGACGCTGAAGGGGTGCCCTACCAGTTTGTGTGAATACGGCGGCAATCGGATTTCAACCATATCGACATGCTGCGCGTCAATGTGTTTGTCGGTGATCAGATTTAGCAGCAGGCGGGTGAGCCCTTGCGTGGCGCCGCAGCTGGGATAGGGTTTGAACATAACCGATTGCAGTTGCCATTGTTTGCCCAGCTGGTCAAGACAGGCGCCGATATCCAGCCGATTACGCCCGTAAAGATGCGCATAACCGTAATGGCCGGTCAAAAAGTTCTCGGGCCCGGAGATGTTGCGCAATGCCATTTGGGCACACTGCAAGCCAGCTTGGGCAACCCAACCCTGAACAATGCGAACGGCCAACGATCCGTCAACATGGCTTTGAAAACTGCCGCCACAGCGGTTCATTGCCAACCCCAAGGCGTTCAGGGTTTGGGCAGGTGTCAGCTGCAGCATCCTGGAAGCGGTTGCCGCAGCCGCCAGCACAACAATGACACCAGTCGGATCAAAGCCATCGTATTGCGACTCGGACAAGTTCAACCGGGCGCCCAGTTCGACGCCAGCCGCTATGGCCGCGACAAAATCATTCCCCGAGCAGCCGCCACGCAATTCAGCGGCGGCCATTGCCACCGGGATCAGGGCGGCGCCAAAGTGGGGGCCCGGCGCCATTGCATCACAAAAGTCCAGGGCCCGGCACATGGTGGCGTTGAACTGTGCGGCGGCCACTGCGGGTAGTTTGTCGCCATAAACCAATAGTGTTGCCTGCGGCCTGCCCCCTGCTTCCATCAGCAAAGCGCGCAACTCTTCAATGCCGTCCTGACTGGCGCCGGCGATTGCGGTTCCGGCATTGGTCAGCACCATCAGGCGTACGGTCTTGCGGGCTGAATCGGGAATCTGATCGATACTCAGCCCGGCAACAAAATGCGCCAGCTGCTGTTCAGGCGTCATATCAACGGCCAATTTATTCACGCTCATTTCTTGGCTTTGTTGCTTCGTTGATTCCCTCGGTTTCGTCCGACTCGGGCGCTGCAATAGTGACCCCTGTCTTGTGCTCTACCCACCGAAACAGTTCGCTGACGCTCGCGCTATCGCCGGCAAACGCATTGGCTTGTTGGTATTGTTCAAATCCTTGCGACGATAACGGCATTGGTACGCTTTTGTCCTTAGCTTGTTCCAGCGCAATTCGCATGTCTTTAGTCATCAGCGCCAGTTTAAACGGGTCGTCAAAAGCACGGTTCAGGATGCGCTGTCGAATATGGGTTTGTGAAATCCAGGACATGGCCGTGCATTCGTTAATAACATCCGTCATTACAGCCGGATTAAGACCAAGGCTCTTACCCAGCGCCAGGCCCTCTGCGGTAGCCAAAAAAGTGTTCGCTGTGATCAAGTTGTTAATCGACTTCATCGCATGCCCGGCACCGGTTGGCCCGAGGTGAAAAACCTGACGACCCATCACCCGAAGCAGCGGTTCGATACGCGCGACAACATCGGCTGGGCCGCCCACCATAAACACCAGCTCAGCTGCCTCAGCGCCCCACTGCGCACCCGATGTTGGCGCATCTACCATGTCGACTTGATAGGCCAACAAAGCTTGTGCCGTGGCGCGGGTTATCTCCGGCTCTGATGAGGACGTATCGACAACGATGCTGCCCCGCTTTAAGCCCTGTCTGGCGCCGTCCGTGCTCAGCAGGGCTTGTTCAACATGTTTGCCATCGGGCAGCATGGTGAAGATCACATCGGATTGCTCGGCCAGTTCAGCAGCGTTTGCGGCGAACGTGATTGCCCCATGTGCATCGCTGACAACTTTCATGCGGCCGGCGGCAATGTCGAATGCCGTGACTGAATACCCCGCTTGTGCAAGATGACCAACCATGGGTGCACCCATGACTCCGAGACCGATGAATCCGATTCGAACCCGGGATGGCGATGTGTTGTTCACAGTGAGGCTCCTTGAGGATGATCTATAACGATTACGAGTATTCCTTCCCACACCTATATTAAGGCAGTTCAATCGCATTGCTCCTGGTATGCCATTGGCATCAATGCAAAGCACCGCGGCTTTGTTTAAATTGCTACCAACGATGCGAATGGGTAAACTGAACCGGGAATCAGAAATATCCAGGGATATTCAGGGATACTCAGAAACACCCGGTTTAAAGACAGAATCGTCTGGCCCCCTCGCCCTGCAAACACCAAGGAGTTCAAACAATGAATATGCCGGACACCGGTTTTGTTGCCGTCGTCAAACGCGACTGTCCGACCTGTGAGCTCACTGAGCCAGTATTAGCGGCGCTGGCCGCAGCTGGTGAGCTCGCCGTTTACACGCAGGACGACCCGGCCTTCCCCGCCAGCGTGCCGCACGAGTACGATGCCTCTCTGGATATCTCCCACCAACTGAAGATAGAAATTGTGCCGACTCTTCTGCGCCGAGAAGGTGGTCGTGAAATTGGCCGCACTTATGGCTGGGACAAATCCGAGTGGCGCAAACTCACCGGCCTGGCAACACTTGGTGACGCCTTGCCCGAGCTGCGCCCGGGCTGTGGTGCTAAAAACATCGAGCCCGGCATTATTGAAGAGCTGCTTGTGCGTCACGGTGAAACCGGCCTGCAAAGCCGCCGCATCGAGCTAGGTGAAGCCGAAGACGAAATCGAAGCCTTGTTCGATCGCGGCTGGTCCGACGGCCTGCCGGTAGTGCCGCCCACCGAAGCGCGGGTCTTGCGCATGTTGGGTGGCACGGCCCGTGATCCACAGGAAGTCATCGGCCAGGTGCCAAGCGACTTGTCAGACTGCACTATTGAGAAAATCGCCATCAACGCAGTAATGGCGGGCTGCAAACCAGAATATTTGCCGGTGGTTATTGCGGCCGTTGAAGCCGTGCTTGAAGCGCCATTTGCCATGCACGGTGTGCTGGCAACAACCATGTATGTTGGCCCGGTAGTTGTTGTAAACGGGCCCGTGCGCCGCTCCATCGGAATGAATGCCAAAGGCAATGCCCTGGGCCAGGGTAACCGGGCCAACAACACGATTGGTCGCGCATTGCAGCTGGTGATTCGTAACGTTGGCGGTGGTCGCCCACAGGAGGTCGATCGCGCTACCCTTGGCAACCCGGGCAAGATTACGTATTGCTTTGCCGAGGATGAAGAAGATTCATCCTGGGAGTCGCTGGCCACCGAGCGCGGCATACCCGCGGGCAAGAGTGCCGTCACCGTGTTCGCCGGCTTTGGGCTACAAGG
>JBAUID010000132.1:0-21958 GCA_049680625.1 Burkholderiaceae bacterium
ATACTGACGGCCTGCGTGTTGAGCGCCATGTTTGGGTGCGATCAAAACAACCCTGGACAGCTATTCCGTCAGATGTTGATCAATTTTCGACCGGATCGGCTGACAATGAGAAGCCGATTGTGTCTGCGTCATAAACTGGTGGCGATGATTAAGCTACATAACATGGCGTATATGGACTCCCTCCTAAAGTGAAGTGCCTGATCGAAATAATGTGACACGGTCGTGTTACTTGCAGTCGTATATCCGGCATCGTTGTTGAGCGCTTAGTGGCTCGTGCCGACATGGAATCTGCGTTCATCGATGCGCCAATCGTTGTCAACGGCAGCCCGGTAGGGCTGCCAGCAATGTTATCGGCGTTCATTGATGATGGATTGTTCCGTGTTGCCATGATGGGCGATCAGTCTCTTCGCAAAGTAGTGGTGTGTTCAGAAAGGGTTGCTGTTTGGCCTATTGCGCTATTGGCCAGGCTGTTTGTTCAAGCTTCTTTTGCATACGTACAGGTTGCCCGTAAGGCGATGCATCACGCAAGGTGGCGTAACAAATGCGCGCCAGCTTGTTGGCCAGCGCGCAGGCCGCTTTGTTGAAATTGGTACGTCCCTTCAGATCCAGTGCCCACTGGCGTAGGGAATCTAATGGTTTATCGGCACGCGCACTGACGGTGGCGGCTCGCAGAACGGAACGGGCGCCGTGAATCAAGAGCGTTCGCAGGTAGGCATCGCCGCGTTTGGTGATTCGGCCCAGGTGGCGCGAGGTTCCCGAGGAATGTTCACGCGGGGTGAGCCCGAACCAGGCAGCAAAGTGGCGTGAACTGCGAAAGTGAGTGACCTTGCCACTGGTAGCGGCGAGCATGGCGGTGGCGGTGATTAGGCCGATGCCTGGGATCGAAAGCAATGTTTTACAGGCATCAGATTGTTTGGCGGCCTGCGAGAGTTCACGCTCGAGCTGACTGATGCGCGCCTCCAGCAAGCGAATCTCTTCAAGCAATAGCTTTAGCGTGGTGCGAAGTAGTTCGGGAACGGGCGAGTTCGGGTCGGCAAGTACCCGCCCGATTTGTTCGGTGCCCAGGCGAGCGCCGGCGGAAATGGAGATGCCGAACTCGCGCAGCAAGCCAGGCAATGTATTAATACGCGCAGTGCGGGTACCCATCCATTGGCTGCGGGCACGATGCAATCCCTGAACCGCTTGTTGTTCTATTGACTTCATCGGTACGGGTTTGATGTCATCGCAACGGGCTGCTTCCAATAATGCCTTAGCGTCGGCGGCATCCGTTTTGTTACGCTTAACGTAGGCACGTACATAAGCGGCGGGCAACAGTTGAACGTCGATACCCAGTGTGGTCAGCCAACGCGCCCAATGATGGGCAGTACCGCAGGCTTCCATGATGACCAGCTTGACGTCCCGATTCACGAACCATGCCTCAAACTGGCGACGACTCAGGCGATGAGACGCAGTAAACTGAAACGAAGAATCAGCAACAGCGAGTTGAAAAACGGTCTTGGCAAGATCAACGCCAACAATGCAATTCATAGGGGTAGAATTCATAGCGGACTCCTTCTGGTTGGTAGATGCTGACCGCCCACGTCAAATGAGAGCCAGCAGATACATGATGTCAAAAAAGCGGGGGGAGTCCATCCCATCATTGCAACTGACAATTGACCCGTCGCACGAACCCGCGCTACGCGCGGAACCGCACGCCGCGTCAATTGCAGCTGAACTCAATCGTTCAACATCAATAAATAGCAGGGTTGCCAGGCATACGTCATTGACGTATGATATGGGTCATGTACACATTCCGGGAAACCGCATCGTTTGTTGAAGACGCCGATGGCGTCTGGTCCGAGGATGAACGGCTTGAGTTTTTTACGTGGCTTGGAAGCAATCCTGAGGCGGGCGATGTGGTGCCAGGCAGTGGTGGGTGCAGAAAAGTCCGGTGGTCCAAGCGCGGTACTGGAAAGCGCGGCGGCGTACGCGTCGTTTATTTTAACCGGCTTAATGAAGGCGAAATTTGGTTACTCCTAGCTTACTCGAAGTCGAACACTTCGGACATTCCGGGGTATCTGCTTAAAGCAATCCGCGAGGAAATTGAGAATGGCTAAATCTACAAATTCAAAGAAGGCTGCCACTGGCGAAGAACTTGGCAAACGTCTGCTCGAGTCTGTTCGGCAAATGAAGGCAGGCCAGGCTGCTCGTGTAACGAAAGTAGAAGTCAATGAAGTTGCGGATGCGCGGCACAAGTCGGGGCTCTCGCAAGCGGAGTTTGCCGAAGCACTGGGCATTTCCAAGCGTACGCTGCAAGAGTGGGAACAGGGTCGTCGATCCCCGTCGGGGGCGGCTCAAACGTTGATTCGCATCGCCAAGCGGCACCCGGAAGTGGTACGCGAGGCGTTGTCGTAGATTGATGCTGAACATCACGTTGCAACTGACATTTGACGCACTGCCCGGACCTGCGCTTTGCGCAGAACCGCACAGCGCGTCAAATGCAGCGGAACCCAGACGTTGGACATCAGGGCCGGGGCGTAGTTGACGATCGTACTACTAAGTAGTATTTTTATCAAATGCTGACAGTAGTCGAAACGCCGCTGTTTCAAAAGCAATGGCCCGTTTATTGGTCGGAAGAAGAGCGCGGAGAGTTTGCAGCATTTGTTTCTGAGACGCCAGATGCGGGCGATGTTGTACCGGGGTCTGGCGGTATTCGAAAAGTTCGTTGGAGCCGTGCCGGCTCCGGTAAATCTGGTGGTGTTCGGGTTATCTACTTCATTAGAACAGCGCAAGGTGAGGTCGTATTGCTCACCCTTTATGCGAAGTCGAAAACCGATAACCTGACCGGCGCTAAGTTGAAGGAGATTCGTCGTGCCCTCGAAGAAGACTAAGCCATTGAAAGGTGCTGATCTGGAAAGGTTCGAATCAGAGCGTGATCTCGCCGCCGACCTGTTGCGATCGGTTCGCGAGATGAAGGCGGGCAAAGGTACTGTGGTTCACTCACCGGCATTTGAAGCCCGAGAGAAGACCGGCTTATCGCAGTCTCAATTCGCAGCGCTTCTTGGTGTATCAGTTCGTACTCTGCAAAGCTGGGAGCAAGGGCGTAAGCAACCCAGCGGGGCTGCTCGAACTTTACTTGCCATCGCGCGAACGAATCCTAAAGCGCTGCTTGCGGTTGCGGCGGAAGTGTGAATTCTGAGGCCCAACATCACGTTGGAATGGACGCTTTCTAAGCCGCGCGAACCTGGGCTCGTGCCCAGAACCGTACAACTTGTAAAGCGCCACTCAACTGAACGTTGTACATCCGCGATTGGCAGACACGATATAATGCGGATCGGAATCATGGAGGGGCGAAATGGGCGCAAAACTTGAGGCGCTAGAAGCCGACGCAATGGCTCTAACCGAAGAAGAGCGCGTTGAGTTGGCCGAACGATTGTTGGCCAGCTTGTCGCGCGAAGACGGGGTCGAAGATGCCTGGTCTGCCGAAATTCGGCGGCGGATTGCCGCAATTGAGGCTGGCGAGATGAAATACGTGCCGGTGGAAGAGGCAATTGTAAGGGCTCGAAAGGCCATCGAGTGAAGCCCTCGGTCTCCGAGGTGGCGGAAGCCGAGTTAATTGATGCTGCCCGAACATACGTCGAAGGTGCGGGCCAAGAATTAGGCCTTGCCTTTATTGCCGAGTTTGAACGGTGTATCGACTTGCTGTGTGAAAGGCCAAGTCTTGGAATGAAATGGGAAGATTCGATACGCCGTTTTCCATTGCGCCGCTTCCCATATTCAATAATCTACCGAATCGAAGATGAACACCTGCGCGTCCTTGCTCTCGCTCACCAGCCCCGCCGTCCGGGGTATTGGCAAGCCAGGAAATAGTGCCAGCGATGTACAACATTGCGTTGCAACTGACATTTGGCCCGGCGCACGAACCTGCGCTCCGCGCAGAACCGCACGCCGCCCCAAATGCAGCTGAACTGAAACGTTATACCGCTAAATGTAAGTCCTCCAAATGCATACGAATTATCAATGCCGATGCCAACTGCAATGAACGAATGTAACGAGATTGCAGGGAGTGTGCACGAGTGTGCAAGTCTTCCAAGTTCAGGCGTGCAGATCAACTTTGGTCAGGTGATACGTGGCCGGATTGCCAATTGGTACCTACACTTAGTGCGTGAAGCGACCGACGCCGACCTTGAGGAAAGTACGTACCTTGAGCAAGTCGGTGACCCAATATGGAGCTTGGACGCTGAAATATCATATTGCCCATACTGCGGCCAGAAACTATTGGCGCCTGGAGGATTCGATAACGAGCCAACCGGGGGCGACAACAATTCTAGGAAGCTGGGACATTTCTCACTGTTCGACCAAGAAAAGTGGTCGGGGCGGCTTAGGTGAGTGAGTCGTGCCTTTTCGGGTACCAACTGTCGGTATCGGAAAAGCGGCATATCTTAAACGTTAGCCATCAATTGAGCAGCATGGGCAGACTTGCATGAATAATTACAATGTAGTTATATTTGTGCATGGCTGGCCTAAAATTCGAATGGGACAAAAAGAAGGCTTCGGCGAACGCGAAGAAGCACAAGGTCACGTTTGATGAGGCAAAGTCGGTGTTTTATGACGAGCGAGCTCGACTAATCGATGATCCCGTGTACTCTGATGACGAAGAGCGTTTCGTGTTGCTGGGAATGAGCAGTGCAGTTCGCACGTTAGTTGTGGTGCATTGCTGTCGAGAGTCAGAAAGCACAATTCGCCTGATTTCGGCGCGCAAAGCGACCCGAGCAGAAATTCAGATCTACGATGAGTTTTCCTCATGAAAGCCGAATACGATTTCTCAAGGTCTCGAAAGAATCCGTATGCTTCTCAGCTAAAGAAGCAGATCACGATTCGACTCGATGAAGAGTCGATTGACTATTTCAAGGAGTTGTCTGAGGAGCTTGGTATTCCATACCAGAGCCTGATCAATTTGTATCTTCGAGACTGTGCGTCGTCGCAACGCAAGCTCAGCCTTCGCTGGAAATGAGTTAGTACGGGCTGATGGCTAACAGGTCGTTGCAACTGACAATTGACCCACTGCACGAACCTGCGCTTCGTGCAGAACCGTACAGCGCCTCAATTGCAGCTGAACTAATTCGTTAGCTCGTCGCGTAAATTACTGAGCACATCAAAGGCTTTCTATGCAGATTCTCCCGATGTACGCCGCCCTGCTTGGATTTCTATTCTTTTATCTGAGCATCAGAACCATTGGTTTAAGGCGCAGGCTGAAAATTGGCATTGGTGCCAAAGAAAACGATGAAATGATTCGCGGCATGCGCGTGCATTCAAATTTTGCTGAGTACGTCCCCATCACGCTGTTACTGATTTACTTTGTTGAAATTCAAGGTGGTCATCAATTGCTCATTCATGCGCTTGGTGCTCTTCTTTTGGTCGGTAGGTCAGTACATGCGTATGGGGTCAGTCAAATAAATGAAAAGTTTGTTTTTAGAGTCTCTGGCATGGTCATGACGTTCACTTCACTGCTCATTTCAGCGTGCATTTTGCTATTTAACTTCTTCACGAAATGACAGTTGTCGCCTGTTTTTTTAACAGCCAAAATTGTAAGACAAATACATGGAAAACCCCATTCGCACACAATGCTGGCTAACTAGTTGTTCAAGCTGACGCCAACCTGGCGGCGCACCATAACGAGGGCGTTAGACATCATCTGAAGCGGCGAAAGGCGAGCTCATTGGCGGCGCACGAAGCTATGCGGCAAGTGCTGGCAAAGACCTCGGTGATGAGTTCAGTGCTGTATTCGAACGACGTGTCGCACCGCTCTGTGACCGACCTAAGCCGGATATGGTTTGGGAAAGCACGATTCGACGATTTCCTTTGCGTCGCTTTCTTTACTCGATAATTTATCGAATCGAAGACGAGCATATTCGAGTTCTTGCTCTGGCACATCAACGACGTCGCCCAGGATTTTGGCGCAATCGGCAATGGCGTGCTGGGCAAGTACAACATGACGTTGAGCAAGGACGATTTACAAGCCTCCCGAACCTGGCCACTTGGTCGCTATCGATCTACAACAATGAACGGCCCCAGACGGCTTTTGAAGGTCTGCCCGCAAGATATCTGCTGCAACCGGCAGCGTAGAAAATTCTACTTACAGAACCCCGTCAAAATGGGGGGATTACACGGCATCCAAGAGTGATTCCAAGCGCACCCGGGCACACCGTCTCAGGTTGTGCCCGATTAGTGGCCACTTGCCGCGGGTTTACTGTATCTTGCATCGGTTTCGGAAGACAGGCGGGTTGATCAGTGCGGCAGGGGCGTCAAAGACAGGAAGCAGGGTCCAATCTGACGCTGGCAGTCACCTGGAGCTGTGGCACGCTGGTATCGATGCTGCTGATGGGCCTTTCGGGCCGCGAGCTGTCCCCGTTTCTCGAGCCGCACCATGTCGCGCTTTATCGGAACATGATCTGCCTGGTGCTGCTGGTGCCTTTCGTCGCTTGGGTCGGGTTCGGCAAGGTAAGGACGAACCGTTTCAAAGGGCATGTGGCTCGCAATACGATTCACTTCGCGGCTCAGTGGGGCTGGTTCTTTGGCCTGGGTGTCCTGCCGATTGCTGAAGTCTTCGCGGTCGAGTTTTCGGCGCCGATCTGGGCGGCTTTGCTGGCGAGTATCTTCCTGGGCGAAAGAATGAGCAGCGCGCGCGTCTTTGCGATTACACTCGGTTTTCTCGGCGTTCTGGTGTTGCTCAGGCCGGGCATTGCCATTATTGAACCGGCTTCGTTTGTTGTTCTGGGCGCAGCCCTGGGCTATGCAGTGTCTTATGTAGTGACACGTAGTCTGATGAAAGGCGAGTCGGCACTGACGGTTGTCTGGTGGATGAATGTCGTACAGCTGCCCATTGGTGCGGTGTTGTCAATATCAGACTTTGTTGTACCGCCCACGGTTATATGGCCGTGGTTAGCCGTGTTGGGGCTGGCCGGGCTGACTTCGCATCTCTGTTTATCGAAGGCGCTGCAGTATGCGGATGTTTCGATTGTTGTGCCGCTGGATTTTTTGCGTTTACCACTTGGTGCGCTGATTGGTTGGCTGATGTATGAAGAAGCGGTTGATCCGTTTCTTGGGTTGGGTGCGATGCTGATCTTGTTGGGGAACTGGGTGAATTTGAGGCGGGGGTGAGGTGGTCTTGGCTTGGCTGAGGTATATCCGTACTTATCCGTACAATAGCGCTCAGCGTGCGCGTAAGTCTAATGTCTGGCATTTAGGTTTTTAGCGACCCCGGATATGAATATCAATTTGTGTGAGCTTATTAAGTGACAAAACCCGTGGTTGGTGTCATCGGTAATACCCTCCATCTGGAAGACAGATTCCACGTTCAGATGTGTGGCGAATGGAATTTCCGCGCGATTGCTCAGGTCGCTGGCGCGTTACCGGTGCTATTCGCATCGATACCGGAAGTGACTGACATTGCAACGCTTCTCGACACTGTCGACGGTGTGCTTCTCACTGGCGCACGCGCCAATGTTCATCCCAGCTTATTTGGTGAAACGGCGACATCAGCATACGAACCGTTCGATACCAATAGAGACACCACGGCATTGGCTTTGATCGAAACCTGCATTGCACGTGGGGTTCCGCTGTTTGGCATCTGTCGTGGCTTCCAGGAAATGAACGTCGCTTTCGGCGGTACATTGCACCCAGAGATTCGTGAACTGCCCGGGAGAATGAATCACCGAATGCCAAGATTGGAAAACGGTGAGATACACCCAGACATCAACTATGTATTCGCCGATCGACACGATGTCTTGCTAACACCGGGCGGCTATTTTTCCAAATTGTATGGTAAAGACACGATCCGTGTTAATTCGCTTCACGGGCAAGGCATATTAGAGCCAGGTAAGCGCATCATTGTTGAGGGCGTAGCCGAGGATTCGACAATCGAGGCGATCAGAGTCGCAGAAGCCACGAGTTTTGCGGTTGGCGTGCAGTGGCATGCCGAGTTTGATCCTCAGACCAATCCTGTTAATCAACGATTATTTGAAGATTTCGGTAACGCATTGAAGGATCGAAAGTCTGGCGACCGGTAGCGATCGCTACGTCGACCCGGAGTTCGTCTGGGTGTTGGCGAATTCTACGCGCGGTACCATTATTCGATGGGTTTGACGGGAGCAGAAGACGCCTTATAAAGCGCTGCAACTGACAAAACTGACAATTGACCCACTGCACGAACCCGCGTTTTGCGCGGAACCGCTGATCACGGCTTGGAATACACGGTCGAGTGATCTACCGTCTTAGGGCTAATGTAGTTGAGGTCCACGTGGCTACCGTATCTCCTCACGCCTTCCGGGGAAAGCGAATTGAGTGGATTTCGTCGAGCTAAGTAGCGTTTGACCGTGTCAATGTATTGGCTACAGCACTTACGTGTCATCCCGGCGTGCTGGCGATTTCTGGTAAGAAGCATACGTTTTAACTTCGCACAGAACGAGGACGCCTTGCAGACGACTTGAACCAGTGCTCCGGGCAGAATAGGTTGACGTATATCACGCGGGTCAATTCGACGTTGTACGGCAAGTCATCCTTCAATAGTAGGAAACTCAGGTTTCATCAGATTGCACGTCGATTTTCAAACGATGGAGAAGCTTGAATAGTCGACGTTTTGTAATTAGAGTGATCACCTAATTTGTATTTGGGAATTCAGCTAAATCTATGTCGGAAAAGATCGAAGGACATGAAGGGGGCTGCACCTGCGGCTATGTGCGTTACCGAGTAAAATCAGAACCGTTGATTGTTCATTGTTGCCGGTGTCAAAAGCAAAGCGGTGCTGCATTTGCGCTCAACGCTCCAAATTGCAGCGGACCGCGTCGAACTGTTGGCTGGCGGTATTAAAGAGTTTGGGGTAACCATAGGCCGCGGCAAAGTGCAAACAATCGCCCGGTGTCAAAAATGCCAGATTGCCGTCTGGGGTAACTACGATATGGCTGGGCTCAGGGATAAAGTTCGCTTCATACGAGTTGGATCACTCGACAATCCAGACAGGTTGCCGCCGGATGTTCATGTTTTTACTTCAACGAAACAGCCTTGGGTCATTCTGCCCCCCAGCGCCAAGGCCGCGAGTGAATTCTATGAATTCGCAAATACATGGTCCGAAGAAAGTTTGAAGCGCATAACCGTGCTGTTTAAGGCCGCTGCAATTGAGGTGCCAATGCCATTCATACAGAAATTGCCAGATTGCGATTCAAGAACGTATTAGTGCAATGCCACATAACTTCGCATCGGGCATCCCACAAATGACGCCAAGAAATCTGAGATTGGCTCCAAGCCTTGGCTTTTTCCTGGGCGCCTTGTTCGCGTCGACTGTTGCTATGGCGCAGCAGCCGGGTGTCCTGTCTGATCTGAAGCGTGGGCGCCATCTCGAATGTCACCCGAACGTCCCGTATTTCTGCTCCAATCTGCACGTTTCATGCGCTGGCAGGACAAGCGTGACCACGTTCTCTTTTAGTCTTCGAGTCACACCTGAAGGCGTTTCTTTGAATGCTCCCGCAGCGGGCGGCGCCTTTGTTGAACGGTATTCCGATGCTCAGATAAAGTGGAGGGGTGACGATCAATACGTTCTTATTTTTCCGGCACGGTCTAATGGGTATATCAAGCTTTTTCCGGATGGCAGGTATGTTTTCAGGCACTACTTACACAACGCGGGTTTGATGTCTCTCGGGCGGTGCAGGTAAGCGAATGTTATTGGTTTTCGGGTACGGCATGCAAGTCTGGTATTTGGCATCGGCGATAATATGATCGATCATCTCAAACTTCCAGTATCAGATATTGAGCGCAGTGCGAGGTTCTATGAAGCAGTGCCAGCCGGCCTGGGCAGGCCGTTGCTGATGCGGGACGGCGATGCAATTGGCTTCGGGGAAATCACATCGGAGTTTGGCATCGACCAGTCAGCAAAAGAAGTGATTCCTATTCATCTTGCATTCATCGCAAAGTCTCAGAAGGCGGTGCGAAGATTCTATTCGGCAGCAGTGCAATCTTGCGGTCGCGACAATGGAGAAATCCGCTGTTTAACGATTCGTACCGGAGCCTATCAATGATTCCCCCTGGTCAGAAATCCAGATTAGACTTCCCCCGTTTTGGGCTACCTGCTTACGCAAAGCGATTTCCTTCCAATACAGACCAGCGAACTATTGTGGTGGCGGTTAATGGGGTAGATCATGGAACGATTGACGTCGATTCCTCTGGCTTAGAGCGAATCAATGTTCAATCTGATTTTCACTGCGTAACAACGTGGAGTTACCTGGGTGCCAACTGGGCTGGTGTGCGCTTTGCTGATTTTTATCAAAAATGCGTCATTCCTCTGCTTCCCAGGGGGATTTCGATTGCCGGCGCTGTACTGAGTGCCCAAGACGGCTATCGAACAACGTTGATGTTAGAGGATTTGTTGAGTTCAGGGGTTATGCTGGTAGATTCTCTGGACGGGCAGCCTCTAAGCATTGAGCATGGCGCACCACTGAGGCTGGTGGCTCCGCAGCACTACGGATATAAAAACTCAAAGCATTTGAAACGCATTGAGTTTTTCACTGAAATGCCGGTTATAAAACGAGGAGTTAGCGCTTTTTTGGATCATCCCCGGGCGCGTGTTGCAAAGGAAGAAAGAGGCAGATGGGTGCCCGGATGGATTCTGCGCTATGTTTACCGATTCTTCATCTCTCGCACAGAGCGAAATTTTCGCAGTGCAATGCAAAAAAACATATTGGGCTGAACCTGAGCCCGCCCTGGTGTACGCAAGTCGAAGCCATCTGCGCTGAAACTAATTCCGGCGCTGACGGCATTCGTACCTTTTCAGAGAGCGTAATTCTGATCGAGATTCGCTGGGGTAAAGTTGCCAGGGTACGAATATATCCTGACACTGCGGCGCTTGAACGAACGCTTCAGCGAATTGCCGCTAAGGGTACAACTGAAACGCAGGCCAGCCCGATTACGTCTTAAGTGATAAACGGGAATTGTTCTGTCAACAAATGTTTTTGGCGTGCGGCGGTGCACTGTTTTCTGGTCGACATAGACGCAGCCGCTGCCGCGTGCGGCATAATACGATGAGTATTGCAAGTAACGTATTAACCAATTTATTGACCACAAGTGAGACAGAAAATGTTTAGTCACGTAATGATCGGATCCAACGATATTGAGCGTTCAAAGCAGTTTTACGATGCCGTTCTTGGTGTACTTGGCGTTGGGGAGCCTGTGCGTAACATAGCCGGTACCGGGCACTCGAGACTTTTTTATCGACACGATGGTGGTACTTTTTGTGTCAGCGAGCCTATTAATGATGAATCGGCAACCTTTGCGAACGGTGGCACCATTGGCTTCAAGTGTGTGTCTCCAGAGCAGGTGACCCAGTTCCATGACACGGCTGTGGCACATGGGGGTACCTCGATCGAAGAGGCGCCGGGGCTGCGGGAGGGAAAAATGGGCGCGATGTACCTGTCTTACGTGCGAGACCCTGACGGCAATAAATTATGCGCGTTACACCGGCCAAAGTAGTTGAGATCAGGGCATTGTGACCGGTGTGTTACCAGCGCCTGGGACAGAAGATGGGTGAGGTGATGGGTAAGATGATAGGTGAGACCGAGAAAATCGGTGGCCGCTGCTCGTGTGGTTCATTTGCTTTTGAGGTGACAGGTAAGCCTTTATTCAGAGCCTACTGTCATTGCACAATTTGTCAGAAATTTAACAATGCAGATTACTCTGATGTCACTGTCTGTTACGCGAAAAATTTTGACTTATACGGGACATGATTTCTCGACGTTAGGCCGGGCCAGTTTCGAATGTTCATTTGCACTGAGTTGGACAGCTATGGAAACAGTTTCTATTTTGGTAGATGTTCAAAATGTCTATTACACAACCAAAAGTGCTTACGGCCGCAACTTTGACTACAGAAAGTTTTTTGTGATTGCATCGCAGGGCAGAACGGTGGTTAATGCGGTTGCCTATGCCATTGATCGGGGTGACGAAAAGCAACGGAATTTTCAAAATATTTTGAAAACAATCGGGTTCGAGGTAAAGCTCAAACCGTTTATTCAACGTTCGGACGGTTCTGCGAAAGGCGATTGGGATGTTGGAATCGCACTGGATGCAATGGACTTCGCAGAGCAAAGTGATCGGATTGTTTTGGTTTCGGGTGATGGGGATTTCGATTTGCTGGCGAACAGAATTAGAACAAATCACAATTCAGTAGTTGAGGTTTATGGCGTAGAAAAGCTGACCGCTGCGTCACTTGTAAGGGCCGCCAGCTTTTTCATTCCGATAGAGCACAGCTTGCTGATGGATTGATAGTGACGGAGGGCATATGTCTGCGTACGAACTGGCGCAGTTAAACGTGGCAACCATGAAAGAACCGTTTGATTCGCCCGGGATGGCCGAATTTGTCGCGAATCTCGATCGTATTAACACGCTGGCGGAAAGTTCTTCTGGTTTTGTGTGGCGTTTGCAAACCGACGCGGGTGACGCAACGTCTATCCGCCCGTTGGGCGAGAATGTACTGGTTAACGTGAGCGTCTGGAAAGACACCGACTCTTTGAGAAAATTTGTTTACAACTCAGACCATGTCAGCATCATGCGCCGGCGTAAAGAATGGTTTGAGCAAATGCCAGAAGCCCATGTGGTGCTTTGGTGGGTTCGCCAGGGGCAACGCCCGACGGAGTCCGAGGCAATTGAAAAGCTGAAGTTGCTTCACCAGCTCGGGGCAACCGAAAAGGCGTTTTCGTTTCGAGATGTGTTTCCCCCACCGAATGAAATGTCGGGTGTCCGGTGAGTTTCGGCCGGCCTAAGCTGATTATGAGTGTAAGACTATGGTAAAGAATGATGCATCGCATGGTGACGTCGATGGGGGCGGCGATAGTGCGACTGAGGCTGCGATAGTGTCGGCAACAGCTGTACTTGTTGCCCATTTTGCGGCGCTGAATGCTGGCGATGAGTCAGCGCTCAACGATACGTTGCACTTTCCGCACTACCGGCTTTCGCAGGGACGGCTCAAGACCTGGCCAGCCCCTGGCAGCTACCTCGCCGATTTTCGTCTTCGCACAACACTGGACTGGCACCATAGCACGCTGGACTCTCACGATGTCATTGCAGCCAGTAAAGACAAAGTTCACCTTGATGTGGTGTTTACCCGGTATCGAATTGATAACTCGGCTATCGGAAGTTACCGTTCCCTGTGGGTTTTTAGCTTGTTGGAAGGCCGTTGGGCTGCTCAGCTGAGGTCCAGCTTTGCGCAATAAACCGAAAAATTTTCTGACAATAGCCGTTGATTTTCGACGCGGTAGTAAACTGATTGTGGCGGCCAGGCCGAGTTAACCCGGATGATTGTTTGGTCTGGCCTTTTGCCGGGGGGTTTTGCGAATGAGGTTGGTAACGAGGGCCTAGAGTTGTTTTCAGAAATAGCCGTACAGATTCTGCTTCGTCTCGAGGGTGGCAAGCGCCGTTGTCGTGCGATCCCGGGCAGACTAAATTGTTCCGCCTGAATACCAGCGCGTGACAAATCTACGCGAGCTGATGTCTCGCCACCCAGTCGAAGGTTGTGTTGAAGCTGTCATCCTTCGGCCTGCGCGTAAGGTGGATGCTATCGGTGTTGAGCAGGCGCTGGCGATTCCCGGGCGCGGGCTGGAAGGTGATCGTTATGCTCAGGGTGAACGAGCCGGTTCTGTGCCACGTGCACGTCAGATGACGATTGTGCAGGCTGAACATTTGCCCTTGGTGGCTGCCTGGACAGGGCATAGTGCAATTGACCCCCGATGGTTGCGGCGTAACCTGGTGGTTTCTGGTATCAACCTGTTGTCAATGCGCTCCCCTTTTCCAGAACTCAAGTTTCTCTGGCGAATTGGTACCGAAGCAATCATTGAGGTTAGCGGTCCGTGCGACCCGTGTTCACGAATGGAGTCCATGCTGGGCGACGGTGGGTATAACGCGCTGCGCGGCCACGGCGGGCTGACGGCCCGTATCCTCGTCGGCGGTCTCATTCGCGTTGGTGACCGGGTGACAATTGAAACAGCGACTCAGCCTGAGAGCGCCGCCGGGATTGAAAAAGACAAACCTTACTCAAAACCTGGCGCACCAGGTTGATCGCGAGATTTAGTGCAGCGCAATAAGGAACAAAATGAATACATCTATCCCTTCAACTTCATCCGGCGCATCGATCTCAACCAGCATGGCCACAGCTGAGGCGGGCTTTCTGTTTGATAATACCTACGCTCAGGAGCTCGAAGGTCTGTATGCCCCGTGGCATGCCACTCCGGTAAAGCAACCCGCTCTGGTAAAGCTGAATACAGCGCTGGCAGTGGAACTGGGTTTGAACACAGATTTTTTAGAGTCGTCTGCTGGGGTTGCGGTGTTGTCGGGTAACGAAGTGCCACCTGGGGCGAGTCCGTTGGCGCAGGCTTACGCGGGTCATCAGTTTGGCGGCTATTCGCCCCAGTTAGGTGACGGCAGGGCGCTGTTGATTGGTGAAATTGTTGATCAACGCGCAAAGCGTCGTGACATTGCACTAAAGGGTTCGGGCCGAACGCCGTTTTCACGGCGTGGCGACGGCAAGGCGGCGTTGGGCCCGGTGCTGCGCGAATATCTAATTAGTGAATCGATGCACGCGCTGGGTATTCCTACCACGCGGGCGTTGGCCGCAGTCACTACCGGCGAAGCGGTGCAACGCGAAACCATGTTGCCTGGTGCTGTTCTGACCCGGGTAGCGAGCAGCCACATTCGGGTGGGGACTTTCCAGTTTTTTGCCAATCGCGATGACAACACGGTCTTGCGTCGTCTGGCGGACTACACTATTAACCGACACTATCCGCATCTGCAGTCTGATGCCGATCCGTATTTAGGTTTGCTCCGAGAGGTTAGCGAAGCTCAAGCCAGTTTGGTTGCGCAATGGATGCTGGTTGGTTTTATTCACGGGGTGATGAATACAGATAACGTCACGGTGTCCGGAGAAACTATCGACTACGGCCCGTGTGCATTTATGGACCGCTACGACCCGGCAACCGTTTATAGCTCGATAGATCAATACGGTCGGTATGCTTATATCAATCAGCCACCTATTGCACAGTGGAATCTGGGCCGGTTTGCAGAGGCGTTGTTACCGCTAATTGATAGCGACAGTGAAAAGTCGGTGGAATTGGCCCTGGAGGTTGTCAATGCTTACCCTGATCGTTACCAGCACTATTGGTTGCAAGGGATGCGACGCAAGCTCGGTCTGACTGTCGAAGCCGCAGAAGACCTGACGCTTGCCCAGGGCTTTCTGACGGCAATGGAAGGTCAGGCGGTTGACTATACGCAGGCGTTTCGCCAACTATCAGATCTGGTCGATCCCTCTGGCTCCTCTGACATCGCCGGTGCGTCCGACAATGGGGCCGGCGGCTTGCGCCAACTGTATTCCAACCCGGAGGCTTTGAATCGCTGGCTGGAAAGCTGGCGGGCACGAATTGCAAGCGAACCGGTTGAGCCTGCCCAACGGGCTGCACTCATGCGTTCGGTTAATCCGGTTTATATTCCGCGCAATCACCGGGTTGAAGAGGCGCTCACGGCAGCCACAGAGCTGCACGACTTTCAACCTTTCGAAAAACTGTTGATGGTCTTGCAACAGCCGTTTGAAACCCAACCGGCTTTCGAAACCTATGCCGGGCCAGCACCCGCAGAGCAATCGAAGACTTATCAGACTTTTTGCGGAACCTGATCGCGTATTTGCCTCAGTGCTGTTTTCCGATCCAGCCTTTACGGTGGAAGAAATAGATTAACCCGCCGGCAACCGTCGCCATCAACAGCAAAGCCAGTGGGTATCCGTATTGCCAGCCGAGTTCGGGCATGTTCCAAGGTGATACCGAACGGTCGAAATTCATGCCAAACAGCCCGGTTATAAAGCTAAGCGGAATGAAAATGGTTGCGATTATCGTTAAAACCTTCATCACTTCGTTCAGGCGGGTGCTCATACTCGACAAATACACGTCGAGCAGGCCGGCGGCTACTTCGCGGTAGGTTTCAACAATATCCATCAGCTGAATGACGTGGTCATAGCAGTCGCGAAAATACAGACGGGTGGCCTCGGTAACAATGGGGGTTTCGTCTCTGATGATGGTATTGACAAGCTCGCGCGTTGGCCAGATTACCCGGCGCAAAGCCAGCATGTCTCGACGCAACTGATGAAGCTGACGCACCAGGCCTGGGTCTGGGTGCTCGACCACTTCGTCTTCGAGTTGTTCGAGTGTTTCGCCGTACTGTTCGAACAACGGGTAGAAACTGTCAATAACGGTGTCAATCAGCGTGTAGGACAGGTAGTCGGCACCAGCTTGACGGATTCGGCCTTTGCTCTTTCGCAGCCGTTCCCGTACCGGATTAAAACAATCACCCGGTCTTTCCTGAAAGGTCAGCAGAAAACCGTGCCCGAGTAGCAAGGAAAACTGCTCTGTTACCGACCCTTTGCCATCTTCGGGCATTCGCAGCACGATAAATACGTAATCATCGAATTCTTCAATCTTGGGTCGTTGATGAGGGCTCACAACGTCTTCGAGGGTTAGGCGGTGCAGCCCAAATCTATTGCCGAGTCGTTCAATCAGTGCGGTATCGGCTAAGCCACTGACATCAACCCAAAGTGTTTTTTCTGTTCGGTCCAGGGCTTCAATGGCATCGATATTGCTGTCTTTTTGCTCGGAGAAACTGTTTGAGTCGTACAGAATTGTATTTAATACTGCCGGCCCGGCGTCTGCTTTTGACTCTACGGTGCCTGGCATGGTGCCGGGCGGGGCGCGTCTGGCCATACCGGCGAACGACCCGCCGGGTCGAATCGTAGCTAACCTGGATTTTCGTTGGTGCAGAATCTTTTGTTTCTGGGGTTTCATTGATCAGGAGTTTTTCTTTCGCTTGGTGCTACGCGAATTTCGATCGTCCATGGTCACTCCGAGAAAACGCGAGATACGAATTGGTTTGTCCGAACGCTGCATCTTGGCGACTTCATCTTGAATGCGCCGGTCGGCTACAGTCATGCGCAAACGGGATCGTATGTATTCGGCCCAGGAGGTAATGATGAAACGTTCGACGAAACGGTCTTCTTCGGATAAATCACGAAAAACCCGCCAGTCGTTGGCGCCGTTGCGTCGCCGGGTAGGTTCAACCCGCTGTATTGCCTGCAAAAAATCAGCGCGATTGTCTTTGTCAATACTGTATTCCAGTTGCACCAGTACGGGGCCGTCTTCCGGGTTTGGGTCTGCGGTTAGCGCAAGCTCGGGCAAAGCGGCATAGGGGGTGACATCAGCAGAGTTGCCCAGGCGAACTTCTACCCGGCGGTAGATAAAGTGCAACGCCATCAGCAAAATTGCGGATGACACAAGGGTTACCTGGGGCCCGGTTTCGTTGGCCAGCCAGCCCCACAGTGCGGACCCGATCGCCAGGCTGGCTTGTACTGCCAGCAAATTAATAGAGACGGCGCGCGCCCGGACCCAGCTTGGGGCAGAGCTTTGTGTGCCAGCGCCGAGGCTGGCTAAAACGCCAACCCAGGCGGCGCCGGCACCAAAAGCGCCAATGAACGCGATCCAGGTGATATGGCTGGAGGCAACCACCAGCGAGGACACAATCCAGAGCAACACGTTTGATGTCACGACGGTATTGAGGGACATGCGTTGCAACTGTCGGGGCATGATCAGCGCGGCAATAACCGCGCCAGTGCCGAACAGGCCGAAGATCAAACCATAGCCGCCCGCCCCAAGCCCCAGCTGGTCGCGTGCGATCACTGGTAACAAAGCCCACAACGCACTGGCGCAAATGCTGAAGGCGAGTGTGCGACCGATCAGCGAACGCATCTCAAGCGAATGGCGGGTATAACGCAAACCGCTGCGTACCCCGGCCAGTAATTTTTCAGGCACCCCGGGCGGGCGGGCGCTTTGTGATCGCCAGCCGAACAAGGCAATCAGCATAAAGGTTAAGAACAAGGCACTGGTCAATAGTGAACTGCCCGAGCCTTTCCAGGTTGCAATTGCTCCGGCCATCGCCGGGCCAACTGCTCGCGACACGTTAAACGCCACCGCATTGAGAGCTACGGCGCGCGGCAGTTCGTCCGGGTCTACCAATTCGTTAACGCTGGCTATTTGTGCCGGCAGATAAAACGCAAAACCAACCCCGACAACGAAGGTAAACGTGAGTAGTAAGACTGGGGTTAGCCAGCCGGACAAAGTAATGCCGGCAAGAATCAGGGTGCCAGCTAACAAAATCGACTGGGCAGCGCGAATAACCCGGGTGCGTTCGACAATATCGGCAAGCGCGCCGGCAAACAGACCGAACAACAGGGTCGGCAGGGTTGAGGCCGTTTGCACCAGCGCAACCATCAGGGCCGATGGGGTCAGCGTGGCCATCAGCCATGCGGATGTGGTCACCATCATCGTGAAGCCCAGGGCTGTACCAACCGCACCAAAATAAAAGCGCCTGAACCGGTGATGTCTAAGTGGCGAATTTTTCAGAAAGCCAGTTGGCGGCTCGTCTTCTGTCGAATCCTCAACCTCGATTTGCGCAGTAGAAAGATTCTGCGTGGACGGGTTAGGTTTCGATTCAGGAATGGGAGCCACCAAGAATATTGCTAGTCATCGCGCGTGGATCACGGTGCGGCCAGCTATTGCTGTCTACCCCATGCAGGAAATATTCTACGTGGGCATTGAATTGAGCCGGGTCCTCGAGGTTGATAGTGTGTCCTGCATTGGGCATGACGACCAGGCCTGCAGTCTGAATTGCCTGCTTCATCATGATGGCAGGTCCAAGACAAGGCCAGTCTTCATCACCGGTGATGATCAGCGTTGGCGCCGAGATACGTTTGATTTTGTCTTGCAAGTCGTACAGAGACGGGCGCGACTTTTGAACACCTCGCATAGTGTTAGCAGACCCTTCAGTCGAGTGTTCACGCAATTGGTTCGCAAACTCCTGCCAGCCTCGCGGGTCGCGATTCTGGAACTGAACGCGGGTTGGGCCAAGCGCGTACTGAATGGCAAACTGCTCCATTGACTGAGTTTCGATATTTGATGCCGTGGCCTGTGCTTCGTCGGCAAACTTTTTTCGTTGATCTGGCTCGGCCCCGTAGCCACAGCCGGCAATCACAAGGGATCGTGTGCGTTCGGGATAAGTGAACCCAAAATGCAATGCGGCGAAACCACCCATCGACAGCCCAATCACGTTTGCCGTGGACACGTCGAGCACATCCATGACGGCGCGAATGTCATCGCGTGCTCGGTTCTGTGAGTAATGCTCGCCGGCCGGCACATCGGAAGGAGGGTAGCCACGGGCGTTAAAACTAATGCAATGGTAGCGCTGTCCGAAGTAGCGCATTTGAGGTTCCCAGGAACGGTGGTCACCAGCAAACTCGTGCACAAATATGATGGTTTCACCCGAGCCCACCGACTCATAAAAGAGCTTGATATCGTCATCAGTGGTTACAAAAGGCATAGTGATCCTCGGCGACAGTAAGAATTGATTAGCTTAAGTTTACCCTTCGAGTGGCCCGTCTAACGATTGATTTGAGTCGTAACTGCCAGGGGGTTGCGACTTACAGGCTAGCCGTGATGCCGCCATCAACATAGAGTACGTGGCCATTGACAAAACTGGCAGCATCCGAGGCCAAAAAGATCGTGGCACCAATGAGTTCGCTGACATCACCCCATCGGCCAGCTGGGGTTCGGTTAGCCAGCCACGCCGTAAAAGCTTCGTCAGCAACCAGGGCCGCGGTGAGTTCAGTCTTGAAATAGCCCGGGGCCAGGCCGTTGATCTTCAGGCCGTATTTTGCCCAGTCGGTTGCCATGCCTTTGGTCAGATTGGCTACTGCACCTTTGGACGCGGTATAAGGGGCAATACCGGGGCGTGCTAGCAGGCTTTGCACGGAGCAAACATTAATAATATTGCCGGCGCCGCGCTTGATCATATGACGGGCCACCGATTGACTGACGTGAAATACCGAGTAGACATTGGTGCGCATTAAGGTATCGAAGGCTCTCGGGTCGAAATCTTCCAGTGGCGACCGGTGTTGCATGCCGGCGTTGTTGATCAGAATGTCGATTGGCCCGTTGTCAGCTTCATAAGCATTCACCGCGGCGTCTGTTGCAGCCTGGTCGGTGGCGTCAAAGGACAGTTCGTCGACCGTGGCGCTAACATCGCGCAGCCGCGCCGCAGCAGCGGTCAGCCGGGTTGTGTCACGACCATTCAGAATAACGTGTGCGCCTACGCCGGCCAGCCCGCCAGCCAGCGCAAATCCAATCCCCTGGCTGGAACCGGTGATAAGCGCGCGGCGCCCCTCGAGCGAAAACAGGCCAAGACCCGGTAAAGGCTTATTCAATGGTGCGCTCCTGATTTGCTACTGGTTGATTGCTGGGGAAACGTTCGGTTGCATCGCTTAATGTTATCGCTAACAATACAAATGAAGAAATACCGACACTGTACAGAATCTAACGGGGGTAGCCATGAGAGCGCTGGTCATTCACGCAGCACGCGATCTGCGGACAGAACAGCATCCTGAGCCCGAGCCCGGGCCGGGTCAGGTGCAAGTGCGCCTGGCCATGGGTGGTATTTGCGGCTCTGACCTGCATTACTTTAACAACGGTGGTTTTGGTTCGGTTCGGTTAAAAGAGCCCATGGTGCTCGGTCACGAAGTTGCCGGTTACGTGCAGCGCATTGGTGAGGGCGTTGCTGGTATTGATATTGGTCAGTTGGTGGCGGTGAATCCGTCGCGACCCTGCGGCCGCTGTGAGTATTGTCAGCAGGGGTTGCAGAATCATTGTCCGGATATGCGTTACTACGGTTCGGCGATGCCATTCCCCCACATCCAGGGAGCATTCCAGGACGTATTGGTGGTTGATTCATCTCAATGTGTTAATGCTGACGGCCTGACGGCAAATGAAGCGGCAACGGCTGAGCCGCTATCGGTCGGTTTGCATGTGGTCAAAAGAATTGGCAGCCTGATGGGCAGGCGTCTGCTACTGACGGGTTGTGGTCCGATTGGGCTGCTGACCATGCTGGCTGCACGCCGGGCCGGGGCAACAGAAATTGTTGCGGTTGATTTAAGCGATGAAGCATTGGCCCACGCCAGGAATGCTGGTGCCGACACTACAATTAATATTGGCAAAACACCCGATGCCCTGGCGAAGTACGCTGCGGGTAAAGGCTATTTCCATGCCCATATCGAAGCCAGCGGTGCGCAGTCGGCGCTGCATGCAGGCATTGCGGCGCTTCGGCCGCGCGGCGTGCTGATGCAACTGGGCCTGGGCGGTGATATGACGGTACCAATGTTGCAGATAACGGCAAAAGAGATTGATCTGCGGGGGTCGTTCCGTTTTCACGAAGAGTTTGAAACCGCTGTCAAAATGATGCAGGCGGGTCTTATTGATGTGAAACCGTTAATTACCCATGTGATACCGGTGGCTCAGGCGGAACAAGCGTTTCTGATTGCCGCTGATCGAAGCCAGTCGATGAAGACCCATATCACCTTTGAGTAAGCGGGACCACCGCTATACTGTCGACGTTTAAATTAACGTTTTCAGGCGGGAGCAATGCAATTCAAGATGTCCGAAGGGTCGCTGTTCGCGGTTCTTCTGCGGTCTCCATGGTGGTACAGCGCACTCATCGCTGTGGTCTTGATTGCGCTGAGTCTGGCGGCTCTTGGCTCACAATATCTTGTCTTCGGACTGGCGGCTGCTCTTCCGTTTGTTGGTATTTCTGGCATGGCAGCTTATCGGCAGGCGCAACGCCCCAGTGCACGAGATGTCGATGCGATTATCGAATCGGCGATGGCAATGCCGGCCCGGGACCTGGCCGCTCGAATGTCGGCGGCTTATGAAAAGATCGGCTACGAGGTGGTTGCGTTCAAAGGCAGTGCCGCGGACATGGATCTGACCCGCGGCTGGCGTCGGATTCTGGTTTGCAGTAAACGCTTTAAGGCAGCAAAAACCGGGATTGAACCGTTGAAGGCTCTGGTTGATTCGGGTAAGTCAAT
>JBAUID010000133.1:0-34403 GCA_049680625.1 Burkholderiaceae bacterium
GGCTTTAAACGTTCAACGGCGTATACACCAACAACATCTGTCGTTCCTGCAGGTAATGGAAGATGGTCTGTCACGGTTAATGCCCGGGCTTCTAATCCGAATTTCTTTATGGGTATTCTTGGACACGGTGATACCAACATCCGAACCGTGTCACAGGCGATTCGCGTAAATCCCGACATCATGATGGTGCTTGACTCTTCTGGTTCCATGGACGGATTTATCGCCCCCCTTCAAGACGCTGCAAAAAATGGTTTCGTCAGCAAGTTCATTTCTGATCCCGATGGAGACAGGCTTGGGGTAGTACAGTTTGCTTCTGGCGCGGTAATAACACAACCGATCGACAAAACAGCTAGTCGTGGATTTAACCGTAGCGCCGTGAATAGAGCGATCAACAATCTGTCACAAGGCGGCTGGACTGCCACCAGCGATGCAATGAGAAAAGCCATGGACGACTTGAACGCGATACCTCAAGGAGTACGGTCGGCGTTGCGGGTAATGTTGGTATTCAGCGATGGCGCACCGAACATGGTCGCTACTCAGCGCGCTGGTCAGCTGGTTAATATCTCGCGGAGCCCATGGGGCAGCAACCGGTATTATCGTGGCGACCGAGTCGACTCCGTGCTTAATGGAGACTTAAATATGACTATGCCAACGACAGCCCTAGGGGGCATTGCAGTAGAAGGGCGGCTGCCTGTACATTCCGATTTGAATGACGTCTGCAATGCCCATCGTGCTGGTCGAAACCTGACAGAAAACATGGCCGATATGGCGCGAAGCCAAGGGGTTGTGGTTTACACCATCGGACTGGGTTCCCAACTCGAATCAATCGAATGGGCTAAGGATCGGAACTATAACGATGTCTATTGCGGCGGCATGACGAGCGAGGATATTGGTACTGAATTCCTCAAGAGGCTTGCCAACGATCGCAACAGCAGCAGCTACAATCCGAGCCAGTTTGCCGGTCAATTCTGCTACGCTCGAACCGCTGACGAGTTGGAACCGTGTTTTTCGCAAATTGCCAACGACATTCTCCGCCTGACAATGTAATCAGTGAACCAGAGGGAAGCGCTCAACTACGACACGCTTCCCTCTTGCAACGAAAACACCGTCACCCCTGCAACCCGCCCTTTAACCTCAACCCGGGGCATTGGGGTCAAACCGTTTTTATCGGTTAGTTGCACAACCGTGTTTTCACTAACCAGCATCTGAGTACCAAAGTCTTTGTTCAGCCCCTGGATTCTTGACGCCAGGTTCACCGCATCACCCACCAGGGCGTAAGACAAGCGCTCCCGGCTGCCGATATTGCCGGCGATCACCGTGCCGGTATGAATACCAATGCCGTGTTGCAGCCTGGGTTTTTGCTGAGCATCCCGCTCGATGTTCCAGGCGTCGAGCCGGCGACTCATCTCCCGGGCGGCTGCTACCGCATCATCAGCATGCCTCGGGTTATCCAGCGGGGCACCAAAAACGGCTTCAATTTCGTCCCCGATAAACTGGACAATCAGGCCGCCGTGGGCACCAATAGCCGCTTCCATCTCGGCAAAGTACGAGTTTAAGTCGGCCACTACCTCCGCCGGCGGATGGCTCTCAACCCAGGTGGTGAAATTGCGCAGGTCAGCAAACAAAATGCTCACCTCCCGTGCAGCGCCATCACCGCTGACCCGCCCGCTCAGTATTTCGTCGCGTACCTGGGGGCTCACGTAACGCCCAAAAGTTTCCCGGATCACCTCGCGCTCGCGCAGGCCCTGAACCATGGCGTTAAAACCTTCAGCCAGGGCGCCAATTTCATCGTTTGACACCACGGTGCAGCGGGTGTCGAGTTCCCCATCCTGAACTTTTTGCATTGCCGCCTGTACTTCGCCAATTGGCCGGGCCACACTGGACGCAACCAGCAACGCCAGGGTAACTGCAACCGCCAGACCGCTTATCATCAGCACCGGCACAATGGTCTGCAAATTGCCAATAATGAGTGCAGCGGTGGCAGTATCGGCCTGACTCATGGCACTGGCCCGGGTCAGTGCCGCAGTGGAAAAGACAACCAGTGGTAGCAATCCCAGCAAAAGAAATACGGTGATCATCCGGGTTCGCACCAACAGTCGCGGCACTTTGACTTCGCTAAGCCGTCCACTGGGTATTAACGAAGGCAACTCGCCGCGCATCAGATGTTCGTTGCCAAAGAACACAATAGCAGTCACAAAAGCGCCGCTCACAAAGCTGACACCAACCAGGGTTCTCACTGCCCGTATCAGCTCAAAGTTCTGATTAATCAGAGGCAGAATCACCCCCCAGATCACGCCGGCGAACAACCAGGCAATGCCACTGACCAAGGCCAGGAATGCCGGCAACATTAACGCCCGCTGTCGGGCCAGGTCACCCGCCGGCCCGGGGTCAGGCACCGGCCTCGCCTTGTTCAACGGTGCCACCCAGCGCAAAGTGACCCAGTTCAGCAGTCCGAAGGTCAGGCCAAAAACGACAACAAAAAAAACGATGTCAGCACGAGAGATGCCATCGTTCTGCACCACCGCAGTCGGATCGATTTGCTGAAAGTAAAACACCGTCACCAAGGCGCCGACCAGGTGGGCAATAAAATTGATCACCCGCATTCGGTTCGCGATACTCATCGCACCGACTCCAGAGTCAGTAGTCCACCGGGCCGGCCCTGGATACCGCGAAGGCTAATGCGCCCGCTCCCAGTTTTCACCAACCCCGGCTTCAACCAGTAACGGCACTTTCAGGCTGGCAACTCCACTCATGATTTGTGGTGCTTTGCTCCGAATCAGTTCCAGCTCATCATCAGGTACCTCAAAAACCAGTTCATCATGCACCTGCATAATGATCAAGGTTTTGAGTTTCTCGCGGGCAATCCATTGCTGAACTTTCACCATGGCCATCTTGATCAAATCGGCTGCAGTCCCCTGCATGGGTGCGTTAATAGCGGCTCTTTCAGCCCCCTGGCGACGCGGCCCGTTCGGGCTGCGAATTTCCGGTAGCCACAGGCGTCGGCCAAATACCGTTTCCACATAGCCAAGCTCTTTGGCTGACGCCCGGGTCTGGGCCATGTATTCCGCCACCCCGGGGTAACGGGTGAAGTAACGGTCGATATAGTTTTTCGCTTCGGTGCGTCCGATACCCAGGTTGCCAGCCAGCCCAAATGCGCTCATGCCGTAGATCAGGCCAAAGTTAATGACCTTCGCATAACGCCGCTGCTCCGCATTCACTTCATCGACCGGCACAGAGAACACTTCGGAAGCCGTGGCCCGATGGACATCCTCACCCGCAGCAAAAGCCTTAAGCAAGCCGGCGTCTTCAGAAATATGGGCCATGATCCGCAGTTCAATCTGCGAATAGTCACAGGACACGATATGACCACCGGGTGGCGCAACAAATGCCTCGCGAATTCGGCGTCCCTCAACAGTACGCACCGGAATGTTCTGCAGATTTGGTTCGGTCGACGATAAACGTCCGGTCACCGCGGTTGCCTGGCTGTAGTTGGTATGTACCCGGCCTGTTTTGGCGTTGACCATCAACGGCAACTTATCGGTGTACGTACTCTTGAGCTTGGACAAGCTACGGTACTCAAGCACAATCTTTGGTAACGGGTAGTCCTCGGCCAGCTTGGTGAGTACAGCTTCGTCGGTTGAGGGTGTGCCGCCAGCCGTTTTCTTAACAACCGGTAACTTGAGCACATCAAACAATATTTCGCCCAACTGCTTGGGTGAGCCAAGGTTAAACGGTTGCCCCGCAGCCTCGTATGCTTTTTGCTGAATCTCCATCATTCGGTGTCCTAACTCGCCGGACTGCACGGCGAGCGCATCGGGGTCGATTAATACACCGTTACGTTCGATCTGCTGCAATACCGGCATCGACGGCATTTCGATTTCGGTGTACACAAAACTAAGCCTGTCATCAGCCTGAACCGACGGGTATAAGACCTTGTGCAGTTGCAGCGTCACGTCAGCATCTTCAGCCGCATAGTCGGTTGCCTGTTCCAGCGCCACCTGATCAAAGCCAATTTGTTTCGCACCCTTGCCGGCCACATCGGTATAACTAATGGTTGTCCGCTCAAGATGGCGCCTGGCCAGTGAGTCCATGTCGTGGCCGCGATGGGCTTCAGCAACATAACTTTGCAACAAGGTATCGTGCGCGATACCGGCAAGTTTAATGCCGTAATTTTCCAGCACGTGCATGTCGTACTTCAGGTTCTGGCCAACTTTAAGCTGAGCTGGGTCTTCAAGCCACGGTTTGATCTGTGCCAGCACGGCATCGCGGTCCAGTTGCGGTGGCACGTCGGCATAGGTGTGGCCCACGGGTACATAACAGGCTTTTCCGGGTTCGATGGCGAGCGAAAAACCAACCAGCTCTGCTGCCATTGGGTTCAGCGACGTGGTCTCGGTATCAAACGCGACCAGGTCTGCTTGTTGAACGGCATTCAACCACTTGTCCAGTTCAGCTTGCGTCAACACACACTGCGCTTCGGTTGTCTTGGGCATGGTGGCCGCAGGTGAATCGGCGCTGATCCGGCTCCCCACTTCAGCCGCCGGTTCATCACCGCCTGATAACCGCGCCTGTACCGCGCGTAACCAGGTTCGGAACCCCGCTTTTTCGAACAATTCTTTCAAGTTGTTTAAGTCTTCGGGCTGTAAATCGAGCGCACCTTCGATTTCTCCGATGCCGTCAGGCAGATCAACATCCGTTTTAATTGTCACCAGCTCGCGCCCAGTCGGAAGCCACTCCAAAGCAGCACGCAAATTCTCGCCGACCTTTCCTTTGACTTCATCTGCGTGGGCAATGACCCCATCCAAAGTTTCAAACTGCCCTAACCACTTCACCGCAGTTTTAGGCCCACATTTCTCCACCCCTGGCACGTTGTCTACCGTGTCACCCACCAGGGCCAGGTAATCGACAATGCGCTCAGGCGGGACCCCAAATTTGGCCAGAACCCGCGACGGATCAAGTCGTTCGGGCTCGGCATTGTCACGGGTCATGGTGTTGAACAACATCACGTTTTCGTCCACCAGTTGTGCCATATCTTTGTCGCCGGTCGACACCAGGGTGCGCATATTGGCATTGGTGGCGCGCACTGCCAGGGTGCCAATAACGTCATCAGCCTCAACCCCGCTAATCATTACCAGTGGCCAGCCCATGGCCCTGACAATCTCGTGAATCAGGGGAATCTGGCTACGCAGGTCGTCGGGCATCGACGAGCGGGTGGCCTTGTAGTCCGGGTACATATCGTCGCGAAACGTCTTTCCCGGCGCATCAAAAACAACAGCACCGTACTGCGCACCTTCGTTCAGATTGCGGTCGTCTCGCAGCCGCCGTAGCATCCCAACCATGCCGTAAATGGCCCCGGTTGGCTCCCCCGCCTGATTTCGAAGATCCGGCAGGGCATGAAAAGCCCTGTACAAATAACTGGAGCCATCAACTAGCAGAAGTGTTTTTTTGGTCATTACAGGCTTATGAGTAGCAAATCAGTCGCCAAAGTAGCAAAAGCTGCGACGGTGACGAATTGGCCAGGCATGACCCTTCTCAGGAGTTAGAATCATCATGTCCAGCGGTAAAAAAGTTCCCAAGCTACGCTCTTTAGCCGACGCCAATCGCGCGACAGCGGTCAAAGCCCGGGAATCATGGCATATCCTGGGCATTATCTCAGAGTTCGTAGAAGCAACAGAACGACTGGCTTCTATCCGCCCGGCCGTGTCAATCTTTGGCAGCGCCCGCCTCCAACCCGGTAGTCAGTGGTACGACTGGACAGTAGAGCTATCGCGCGAACTGTCAGATGCCGGCTTTGCTGTCATCTCCGGCGGGGGGCCGGGCATCATGGAAGCCGCCAATCTGGGCGCCCAGCAAGGGGCGTCACCTTCGGTAGGCTTGAACATCGAGCTGCCAATGGAAGAACAGCCAAACGAGTTTCAGGACGTTTCAATCAATTTTCGCCACTTCTTTACCCGCAAAGTTGCCTTTGCCAAGTACGCCAGCGCCTTTGTTGCCACGCCTGGCGGATTTGGCACCCTGGATGAACTGGCCGAAGTGTTAACCCTGATTCAAACCGGCATGGGGCGTAAGATCCCGGTCATACTGGCCGATACCACCTTCTGGGGCGGCTTACTCGACTGGATGCGAGAGCAACAAGCGGGCCGTGGCCTGATCTCTCCAGACGATCTCGACCTGATCCAGGTTATAGACAACAAGTCGCAGGTGGTTGAAGCAATTTTCGATTTCTACCAGTCGCGCGGATTCGAACCGACCGACCGCGAGGAAGACCCGTTGCTTTACCTTTAAGCAGTGGCAGGATCGCGGGCTTTCAGGCCTATGCCCAGAGCCTTAGCTGGTGGCTTAGCTGCTACCTTATCGGGTGCATTAACCAGCCCCATTAGCCGCCATGCGCTAACATCGACTGATGGCCGTTTACTCTCCCGTCTCTGAACAGCAATTGCATGATTTTCTTGCTGCCTATCCGGTCGGGCAATTGCTCGAGTTTCGCGGCATTGATTCGGGCATTGAAAACACCAACTATTTTGTGCAGACCAGCTCGGGTCATTATGTACTGACCTTGTTCGAGCGGCTAAGCGCCGCGCAGCTACCTTTTTACCTGAACCTGATGCACCATCTGGCCAGTGCCGGCATACCGTGTCCGATGCCAATTGCCAGTAAGCTGGGCCAGACCTTGTCAATACTTAACGGCAAACCCGCCGCCCTCGTATCCCGACTGCCTGGCGAAGCCCAAATGCATCCCAACCCCGCTCACTGCAATCAGCTGGGTGGCGTTCTGGCACAAATGCACCTGGCCTCCCGGAGCTTTACCCAGACCCAGCCTAATTTGCGCGGGCTTACCTGGTGGCGCAATACAGCACCCAAAATTGCGCCCCTGATACCGCGTCGTTCGGCCGCACTTCTACAGGACGAACTGGCCGTACAAACCACTTTCGCGAGCAGCGCCTCGTACGCACGATTGCCGAGCACTGCCATCCATGCCGATTTGTTTCGCGACAATGTATTGTTCACCAGATCAGACCATAGCCTCGAAGTTGGTGGCATTATTGACTTTTATTTCGCCGGAACCGACACGTGGATCTTCGATCTGGGGGTCACTGTCAACGATTGGTGCACCAACGACCACGATGGCAGTTTTGATATGGAAAGACTCGCCGCCCTCCTGGGCGCTTACCAGGCAATACGACCGCTCAGCAAAGACGAGCAAATCGCCTGGCCATACGCGCTGCGTGGTGCTGCCTTTCGTTTCTGGGTATCACGACTCGACGACTCGGTTTCTCCACGCCCGGCGCAAATGCTAACCCCCAAAGACCCGCTGCAGTTCGAACGTATCCTGACTGCACGACGCCAGGACGCAGTGACGGCCGGGCAATTATATATTTCAGGCTGACATGCAAGTTCTCTCTCATCCATCATCAAGAGGTCTCACCTGGTTAACCGCAGGTATCCGCATCATGGGCCGGCAACCGGTCGCGCTGCTGATGCTTGTCTTTATCCAGTTGTTGCTGATTATTCTGCCAGCCATCAGTTTAAAGTTCATTGGTGCCGGCATTACAGCCGCGCTGATTCCGGTTTTGTATGTCGGATTAATGACAGCTATCCGGGCGACCGAGCGCGGGGAAGACCCGAACCCCATGATGTTGTTCACCACGTTTCAGCCCGAGGCCAACGGCATCTGGAAACCACTGATGTTGTTAGGCCTGATCAGTGGCCTTCTCACCTTGGTGGCCTACTCCATTGCCCAGTGGGTCATGCCGATGCCTGACGTGAGCGGTATCGCCGAGCAGGTTTCGGGCGAAGAGTACATGCAGTTAGCCATGGCTAAAATCTACCCAAGCATGCTGGCAACACTGTTCAGCGTACCAATACAAATGGCCTTCTGGTTTGCACCGATGCTTGTCGCCTGGCATGGTCAGAGCATTGGCCAGTCAATTTTTTACTCCTGGATGGCAGTAGTGCGCAACCTCGGGGCGTTCACCATGTTATTTCTCGGCTGGCTTGGGGTTATCCTGGTCGTTAACATTGCCCTGACCCTGATCACCGGCCTGCTGGGTATTCCGCTCTCTTTGCTGACCGTAATGCTCGCGCCCGTGCTACTGGTTATCCTGACCGGAGCCTACTGCAGTTTCTGGGTCACTTACCGCGACGTCATTAACTAACAGGCTGCTGGAACTTCAATACACCATCGACCGATGAATCCACACATACCATCTACGCGGGTATTGTTTTCGGACACTTTGCCGTCATAAGCGTTGGATAACAAAGTCGACAAAACCAGGTTGACACTGCGTGTGCCCGCGATATCGCCAAACTCAAAACCAAACCTGCCCAGGGCGCGCGGCGGGTGAGTCGGTCGCCTCTGGCTGCACAAACCTGGTTGGACAATTCTCAAGCGAATCCAGCCCAGTCACCCGTGCTTAGACAGGCTCTAGTTTGGCCACGGACAGAGCCA
This sequence comes from Burkholderiaceae bacterium, assembly GCA_049680625.1. Taxonomy (GTDB): domain Bacteria; phylum Pseudomonadota; class Gammaproteobacteria; order Burkholderiales; family Burkholderiaceae_E; genus JAUIAI01. Next base: position 8,447 of record JBAUID010000133.1, read on the forward strand.
GCCACTTGGTTCCAGACGGCCCAAAATTCACCTGGGCCCGGGCATCAGCCCCCTGGCCTTCCAGCTCAACAATCACCCCTTCGCCAAATTTATTGTGGGCAACATTCATGCCGATCCGAAAACCGTTTTCGCTGCGCTGCTTGTTGCGCGGTTCGCTGTAGCGCACCGAGCCAAGCCCCTCCCAGGCTGCGCCGGAGCCGGTAGCCCAGGCAGCACCGCCGGTTTGCGGGGACAACCACTTTAAAGAGCCTTCGGGTAACTCGTCAAAAAAGCGCGATCGCATACTGTAGCGCGTCTGACCGTGCAACATGCGGGTCTGCGACATCGACAAATACAAACGCTGCCGTGCCCGGGTAATTGCAACATACATCAGGCGACGCTCTTCTTCGAGACCTTCAATTTCGGTCACCGAGTTTTCGTGCGGAAACAAACCGTCTTCAAGCCCGGTAATAAATACGGCGTCAAATTCCAGGCCTTTGGCGGCGTGTACCGTCATTAGCTGCAAAGCATCAGTACCCTCGGTAGCCTGGTTGTCCCCGGCCTCAAGCGATGCGTGACTTAAAAAGCCGGCCAGGGGGGTCATCATTGTGTCAATTGGCTGCCCGGTTTGCGGGTCCAGGATCTGCGGCTCCTGATCAGCAATAACGGCAGTCTCGGCCTGCGGAGCGCTGGCGTTACTGACCCCAAGACTGGCCGGCGTATCGCGTGCGACGCTCGCATCCGCCAGGTAAGCCGCCGCCGCATTTACCAGTTCGCGTAAGTTCTCAATGCGATCCTGGCCATCTTTGTCAGACTCAAAATGGCTGATCAGACCCGAGGTTTCAATAACGTGCTCTACCATCTCGGGCAGGTTCAGCTGGCGGGTGTCACGATGCAACTGCTGAATCAAGTGCACAAAAGCACCGACCCGGCTACCCGCCGCACCAGTCATTGACGAGGCGGCGTCAAACAAACTGCAGCCGTTGGCCCGGGCCGCGTCGGACAGGTTTTCAACACTGCGGGCACCAATTCCGCGTGCCGGGAAGTTCACCACCCGTAAAAATGCGCCCTCATCATTCGGGTTTTCAATCAGGCGAAGATAGGCAAGCGCGTGTTTAACCTCCAGGCGCTCAAAGAACCGCAGGCCACCGTAAACCTTATAAGGAATACCGGCTGAGAACAACGCATGCTCGAGTACGCGCGACTGCGCATTGGAGCGATACAGAATGGCGACATCACTGCGTAGCATGCCTTCGTTAATCAGTCCGCGCACCTCTTCGAGTAACCACTGCGCTTCCTGACCGTCAGTCGCCGCCTCATATACCCGAACCGGTTCACCAGAGCCGGCATCGGTCCAGAGGTTTTTGCCCAGGCGCTTCTGATTATGATCAATCAGCGCGTTGGCACAATCGAGTACGTGGGCGCAAGAGCGATAGTTTTGCTCCAGCTTGATCAGGTTGCGGACGTTAAATTCACGCTCGAAAGCTGCCATGTTGCCAACATTGGCACCACGAAACGCGTAAATACTCTGGTCGTCATCACCCACGGCAAATACCGAAGCCGCTTTACCCCCGAGCATTTTTAACCACTTGTACTGCAGGTTGTTGGTGTCCTGGAACTCATCAACCAGGATATGTTGAAACCGCTGCTGGTAATGCTCACGCAGCGGTTCGTTGCGTTCGAGTAGTTCATAGCTGCGCAGCAGCAATTCGGCAAAATCGACAACCCCTTCACGCTGACACTGGTCGTCGTAGACTTGATACAGTTCTACCAACCTGCCCGTGTAGTCGTCGACAATTTCGATATCCCCTGCCCGCATACCATCTTCTTTGGCACTATTCACAAAGTACTGCAGGTTTTTGGGCGGGTATTTATCAGTATCCACATTGGCCGCTTTCAGCAGGCGCTTGATGGCGCCCAGCTGATCTTGCGAGTCGAGAATCTGGAAAGTCTGCGGCAAAGCGGCATCCTGGTAGTGCGCCCGCAAGAAGCGATTGCACAAGCCATGAAACGTGCCGATCCACATGCCGCGGGTATTAATTGGCAGCATGGCCGAGATTCGGGTGTTCATTTCCCGGGCCGCTTTATTGGTAAAAGTAACAGCCAGAATGCTTTGCGGGCTGACCTGCCCGGTTGAGATCAACCACGCAATTCGGGTGGTCAGTACCCGGGTTTTGCCACTACCCGCGCCAGCGAGAATCATGGCGTGCTGCGGTGGCAAGGTGACTGCGTCACGCTGCGGTTCGTTAAGATTTGCCAGTAAGTCCATGGCTGTGATTTTACACAGTAATTGCCAGTGCTAATGGCGACGGCGAATCTTATCTGCGCCCAGCGACCCGTCGCTTAAAAGCGGGGATCCCGCTCAATGATGACCGTCCTCTTTTCGCCGGGTCGGTCCGACAATCCGGTTCACAACAAACCAGGCGATCAGGCCTGCGACGACAGCCACTTCCAGCGAAATGCTCAGGGTCAGCAAGAAAGTTACCAGCCAGCCGGCAAAGTCGGCCCAGCGTTTGCCGCGCAATGCCCGTCGCGCGTAGGCAAAATCCATCAACGTCCAGGCGACAACCACCAGCAGGCCGGCAATGACGGCCATTGGCAGATAGGCAAACAATGGTGAAACAAATGCCAGCAGCCCCACCAGAAAGACACCCGCACTAATCGCTGCCAGCGGCGTTCGGGCGCCAGCCTCCACGTTTACCCCGGAGCGATTGAAAGAACCGGAGGTTGGATAAGACGAGAAAAAACTCCCGGCGACGTTGGCCAGACCCTGGGCAAGAATTTCCTGGGTGCCCGATATCGACCGGTTGCGGCGCAGCGCCATGGCAGTGGCAATCGACATGGCTTCAGCCAGGGCCAGCAATGTCATGATCAGGCTGGGCACCAGCAGGCTGATCACTGTGGTCGGCGAAAAATCGGGCATCGACAGTGGCGGCAAAGCCCCGGGCAGTTTTGACATACTGCTCAATGCCCAGCCTTCACCCAGTACGGCCTGTAATCCGAAGGCCAGTGCCGAACCCGCCACCACCCCAACCAGCATGTAGGGAATCATCGCACCAAGCTTGCGCTTTGCAACGATACAGGCCAGCACTGTAAATAACGCCACCGTGGTTGGCGCTGCACTCATGTTGGTGAAGTCGTGCACCAGACCCACAACGGTCTCGGTGACCGACATCCCGCGTTCCCACTCGAAACCAAAAAAATGCCTGATCTGGGAATTAACAATCAGAATGGCCGCTCCGGTGGTGAAGCCCACAATTACCGCGTGGGGGATTTTGCTGACATACCGCCCCAGGCCAGAAAGGCCGATCAGTAACTGCCAGAAACCAACCATAAAAGCCAGGGTGATCACCAGGGAAACATAGGCATCACTACCGGCAACCGCAAGCGGGCCGACCAGGGCCAATACGGTGAGTGAAATGGCGTTGGCCGGGCCGGTAACCATTTGCCGGCTGGACCCGAACAAGGCCGCGACAATACAGGGGATCATCGCGCTGTATAAGCCATACTGCGGTGGCATACCAGCAAGCGTCGCGAAAGCCACCCCCTGGGGCAGCACCACGACCGCGCCGGTCAGCCCGGCAAGCAAGTCGGCACGTAAGCCACCGGATTTGCGCAACTCGGGCAGCCAGGCCAAAAACGGCAGTAGTCGAATTAACGCCCGGGCCACGTTGTCATCGCATCAGTTTTAAAGTTAGTCGAGTTTTCAGGATTGTCGAACGCAGCTCAGACCCTGGCGCTGCCATGGTACAAACGCACCACGTGTTTCGCCTGTGCAAAGAACAACCAGCGTTCCACGAACAGACCCGCCAGGCACGACCCAAGCGCAACCCAGGCAAGCCACGGCGCAAAAATTGCGATCAACATCGGGATAACAAAAGCCAGTACCCACATCAGTAGCGTAAGAGTTACAGCAGTAGCCGGCGCCACATCAAAACCAAACTCCCGGGTCAGGAAATTCTCGTGGGTGTGACCGACATCAAGCAACTTTGGTCGACCCCAGCTCTGCTTAAGCGCATCGGATAATGAAATGCCGGCATCAGCGTCGAACTGGGTCTGATGCATAAACTTCACCAAGGCAGCCGCTACCAGGCAGACCAGCGCTAGCCAGCGAATAACCAGTGCAGCCACGTCAGGCATCAGAGCCATCAGCAGTAAAGCGCCTGCCATCAAGCCGAACAACGGATACAAAGCAATAGTCTGCCAGTTGTTCCATCGTGGAATGGTTTTCAGGCAGGCGTAAATCATCGCGGTGCAAATCAACACAACAAGTGCCAGTGCAATGACAACCAGGCCCATAACCAGCGCCAGCCCGCTCCAGCCATTGGCCAGGGCAAGCGCATAAACAGCAACAATGGGATAAATCAAAACCGCAAATACCCCTTCGCGAGACAACCAGGAGGTCGCAAAGCGTGTGAACGCTCGCCAGGCATTTTTGGGGTTGGCCAAATGCTGGGTGGAGGACAACAGGCCAGCGGTCAGCAAGACCATCGCAATCGCCAGGGCCATCCACCAGGCGGTGGACGGCTCAGTGCTGTGGGCCAGCCGTGCCATCACCAGCCAGATCAGCAGCCCCAGGCCGGTTCCAGAACTGACGGTAAAAAAAATAACCGATAACGCAGGTTTCATAAGGACACCAGCTTGTTAACAATAGTCGATACGCGTTCGCGCAAGCCCGGCCTGGCCTGCGCGACCCGCGAGATATCCACCTGGGGCATCTGGCGAGGCGCCAGGTAATGATTTAGCGGTTTGTAATCAAGGTTGTCGAGCATACCAACCCGTTCGCGGTCTTTCGAACGCTGGGAAACTACTGACTCCGGGTCGTCGTAGTCACCAAAAAATCGCGCATGTGCCGGACATGCCAGCACACAGGCAGGCTGACGCTCAGCTTCGGGCAACTCTTCGTCGTAGATCCGATCAACACATAGCGTGCATTTGCGCATCACGCCCTGGTCTTCGTCGAGTTCGCGGGCACCGTAGGGACAAGCCCATGCACAGTAGTTGCACCCCATGCATTTTTCGGGATCAACCAGGACAATGCCGTCTTCGGCACGTTTATAAGATGCGCCGGTCGGACAGACCGTCACGCACTCGGCTTGTTCACAATGCATACACGACATCGGGACGTTTATTGTCTTGGATAAATTCCAGTGCCCACCTTGCTCAGGGGCTTGTTTCATTGCCGCAGTGTTGGGCGCGGCGGGCGCCGGGTCTGCGGCAACTTCATACTGACGTATCCGGTTAAACCAGACACCAGACGGTTGATTACCCTGGGGGTCGTAGTCGGGTGCGCCACCGGCCATCGCGGACGATCCGTTCCACTCTTTACAGGCAACAGCACACGCGTGGCAGCCAACGCAGGTATCAAGGTCAATGAGTAAGCCAAGTTTCAAATGTCTCTCCGTTACGCTTTTTTGCCGGCGGCCAGCGGCCCCAGTTGTGGCCAGCTGCCAGTTTCACCGGGTGCTGCCTTACGCAGCCGTACTTTCAAGTCGTACCAGGCGGCCTGGCCGGTAATAGGGTCAGAATTGGTAATGCTTCGTTCACCCCCCGATTTGGGCAGGCTCTCGCTAATCAGGTGATTCAGTAAAAATCCATTGGTTGCTTCCGCAGCGCCAGGCTTAAGGCCCCAGGCACCGGACATTTTGCCAATTGCATTCCACGTCCAGACAGTGTTCTCTTCACAACCGGCCATGGTGCGCATCTGGCAGCGAATTTTTCCGTTGCGCGATTCAACCCAGACCCAGTCGTCATCTGCCAGGCCAAGGCGGGCCGCTGTCTTGTCATTTACGTAAAGATAATTCTCGCCAAGAATCTGGCGCAGCCAGGCATTTTGAGAATCCCATGAGTGGTACATGACCATCGGACGCTGGGTAATCGCGTGCATGTCATAACCCTCGTTGGCTTTCTCAGCCGTCTCGCCGGTAGTTTCAAGCGGACCATACCAAACCGGCAGCGGATCAAAGTAACGGGTCAGGCGCTCCTGGTCGACCGAGTCTGGTGGCCGGGGCCCGTCGTACAAGCCCTGGCCGGCAAGCCGGAACTTTTGCAATGGCTCCGAATAGATCTGCATCACTATCGGATCAGCCGCCGGAATGAAACCGAACTCGGTCGATTTCTCCAGGTAGGCCTGGTTGATGCCCCGGTTGTATTGCATGTCGTCCGGCCACTTCCATTCAAAGAAGCTCTTGTTCTTAATATAGTCGTCCCACTGATTCTGATTGGGTTCGCCGCGAATTGCCTTGTTGCCATCTTTGCCGCGAAAACCACCCAGGAAACCCATGCCAGGCGCTTTTTCCCAGTTCACGATAAAGTCGTTGTAGCCGGTGTACTTGGCTTTGCCTTCTTCGTTTACGAAGGCTGGAAACTCGAGCCTTACTGCCAGGTCAACGAGCACTTCCTGCCACGGTCGAACATCGCGATCAAGGGCGACCACCGGATGCCGAATCGCATCAATCACCGCGTCTGGCTCAGATATTGGCCGGTCAAGTATCGAAATTGCGTCGTAGCGTTCTAAGTAAGTGGTGTCCGGCAACACCAGGTCGGCATAACGAACGGTCTCTGAATCAAACGCATCAGAGACGGCGATGTACGGGATCTTGTAGTTACCGTCGTCACCCTTGGCAGTCAGCATCTGTTGTGTCTGCTCGGTATTCATCGCCGAGTTCCACGCCATGTTGGCCATGAATAAAATCAAGGTATCAATTGGGTACGGGTCACCTTTGACCGCGTTATGAATCACCATATGCATCATGCCGTGAGCAGCAATTGGGCTTTCCCATGAGTAAGCTTTGTCAAGCCGCAACGGCTTGCCGTCTTCATCAATAGCCAGCTCTTCCGGACGAGTCGGAAAACCAAGTGGTGGCTTGGCCAGCGCTTTGGATGCAGCAGCCATCAGCTCAGCATCATTCTCGGGCAGGATCGGCGGCGGAACAGCACGCGGAAACGGTGCTTTCGAGCGAAAATTACCCGGGCCATCCAGCGCACCAAGCAACATTTGAATCAAGTGCAGGGCGCGACAGGTTTGAAACCCGTTGGAATGCGCCGAGATGCCGCGCATCGCAAACATGGCAACCGGACGGCCAACCACTTTGTCATGCTGATTTCCCCAGACATCAGTCCAGGCAATCGGCAATTCGATGGTTTCTTCAAATGCGACCGCAGCCATTTCGAGGGTCAGCTTTTCAATCTGCGCGGCCGGAACCCCACATTGTTCAGCCACAGCTTCAGGCGCATACGACGGATCAAGGTAACGCTCTGCCATCATCGACATCACGGTCTGAACTTTCTTGCCCTCGTAAGTGCCCGCCAGATCGAAGCGTCCGAACAATGCCGGTTTCACCCCTTTGGCCAGGGCTGACGGTGCCCCGGTACCCTGGTCAAACACCAGCGGCTGGCCTTCGGCATTACGTAAAAACAAGCCGTCTTGTGAGGTACCCGGTGCGTCGATCACGAGCCAGGGTGCATTGGTCGTGCGCACCAGGAACTCCCAGTCAAACAGTTCGCGGCTCAGCAATACATGAACCATGGCCAGTGCCAGCAAACCGTCAGTGCCGGGCCGGATCGGCACCCATTCATCGGCAATTGCCGAGTAACCGGTGCGCACCGGATTGACCGACACAAACTTGGCGCCGTGGCGCTTGAGTTTTTCGAGGCCAATTTTTATCGGGTTACTCGAGTGATCTTCGGCGACCCCCCAGAGCATGAAATACTTAGCGCGATCCCAGTCTGGCGCGCCAAACTCCCAGAACGAATAGCCAATTGAGTACAAACCCGCAGCCGCCATGTTCACTGAACAAAAGCCACCATGAGCCGCCCAGTTGGGCGTACCAAACTGTTGTGCCCACAACCCGGTTAGCGCCTGCATCTGATCTCGGCCGGTAAAAAACGCCAGTTTGCGCGGATCGGTCTCGCGAATTTTTTGCAGGCGTTTAGTCAGCTCATCCAGGGCTTCGTCCCAGGAAATTGCCTCGAACTCTCCGGAACCCCTGGCAGAGCCCTTCTTGCGGCGCAATGGCTGCTGCAATTTTCCCGGTGAATATTGCTTCATGATGCCGGCGCTGCCTTTGGCGCACAACACACCCTGGTTGACCGGATGTTCGGCAGTGCCCTGGATAAAACGAACCTTACCCTCTTCGAGGGTAACCTGGATACCGCAACGACAGGCGCACATGTAACACGTGGTGTGGGCCACGGTCTGTTTGGCGTGGGTGTCGAACTTGATGGGCTGGCTGGATGCTGGAACGGTAGGTGTAGTCATCACAAAATATTAGAAGATTCGACTCATTTAGAAAACTGAGTAATACTCAATCCTTATATCAATAATACTTATATAGAACCCCTATGGCGAACCGGCCAGACCTTGCTCAGCCTGCCGACGCAGGCCCACCAACCAGCGCCAACACCGCGCGCCGCCGATTCACACTGCGCCAGCTTGAAGCCTTTGTTGAAGTTGCCCGCCTGGGCAGCGCTTCTGCCGCTGCAAGCCGGCTGTCGCGCACTCAATCGGCAATCAGCATGGCTCTGCAAGAGTTGGAATCCGCCCTGGGCTGTGCTCTGTTTGAACGCCGTGGTCGTCGCCTGGTCGCCACAGAAGCCGCTGATGACTTACTGCCAAAAGCCATTGAGATGGTTGACCGGGCCCAGGAAATTTCCGAGGCGGTGGCCAGTGGGCCACAAACCCGCGCCCGCCTCGCCTTGGGCGCCTCGCGCACTGTCGGACCTTTTGCAATGCCAGCGCTGATCAGCCAGTGTCACGAACAAGTCGCCGGGCTTCATATCAACCTGACCATCGCCAATAGTGAAGACCTGGTCCGACGAATTCACGGGTTTGAACTCGATTGCGCTTTTGTTGAAGGGGATGTCATCGACCCAGCCCTCGAAAAAACTGCCTGGCTTGATGATCAGCTATGCCTGATTGCCCGCAAATCGCACCCGATATTCAAAAGCCGAAAATCCCTGGATAGCCGGCTTGCCACCAGCGCCTGGGTTTTGCGCGAACAAGGCTCCGGCAGCCGGGAAATATTTTTGCGCGCCATCGCATCGATCATGCCGCAACCGGTGGTTGCGTTAGAACTGAATGATCCGGAAACTCAAAAACGCTGTGTCCGCAATAGTGACTGGCTCACCTGTATTAGTCGGCGCGCCATTCAGGATGAGTTGCGCAGTGGTGAGTTACGGGAAATCAGCGGACTACCCGCGTCTTTACGCAAAGCCCTTACCCGCCGGTTCTGGATCGTGACCCATCCCGGTCGCTTTCAGACCAGCGCCCTGCAAAGCGTGTTGAGTATTGCTAAATCAATGTAAACGACCCAATGTAAGCAAACCGCTTCAACGCAATAAAAAATGACAGGCATTGCCGACGCGCTCACCCCGAGTCACGTGAAACGCGGTTACTTCGCCACCGTTGCAACGCCACGACACAATGCCTCGGCTAGTTTTCAACCAGCGCGCGCAATTGCTCAACCAGTGCAGTGTTCACCGCCCGAGGACCGTTGTCTGTCCGGTTCTTGTGCCGCCTCTCGCCTGGCAGGCGTACCCCATCGATAGCGAGCAGTTGGCTGAAAAACGCCTCGCATTGCGCGGATGAATTCTGACCAGCAATCAATTCTGGCGACATCGCCAGTACGAATTGCCCGCCCTGCGCCGGCCCGCCATCATTGTTATCGCGCTGCGCAGTTTCGTAACTGAAGGCTTCACCCACCAGTGGGCCTGCCAGCAATTCAACCATCATTGACAGCGCTGAGCCTTTGTAGCCGCCAAAAGGCAAAATGACACCTTCCAGAATTTTTGCCGGGTCAGTTGTCGGTTGCCCCGACGCATCCAAGCCGGTGCCCGGCGGCACTGAATGACCATCGCGGGCGGCAACCGAAATTTCACCCTGGGCCATTGCTGCTGTTGCCATGTCGACAACCATTGGTGAATCGTTTTCACGCGGCCAGGCAAAGCCAATCGGGTTAGTTCCAAAAAATGCTTTTGTACCACCCGCAGGTGCAACCGATGGCTTATACGAAACGCAAGTCAGTGCACACAAACCCTGCTCTGCCAGCGTTTCAACCTCGGGCCACAATGCGGCGAAGTGATGTGTATGTGTAATTGCCAAAACAGCGAGACCATTTTTCCGGGCAGCTTCACCAAGCGGGCCCAGGCATCGCGCGTGAGCCAACGGCGCAAACCCGTTTTGTCCATGACAGCGCAACACGACCTCGGTAGAGAACTCCGGACGTGGGTCTGCCGCTCCATTGACTTTTCCGCTTTTCAGCGAGGCCACGTATCCCGGCAAGCGGAACAACCCATGGGAAACCGATCCGTCGCGCTCAGCGGTCATGACAGTCCGGGCCACGGCACGGGCGTTTTCGCTGTTGGCCCCCGCCGCGGACAAACAAGCCGTGGCTAATTCGAAAATCTCGTTTAAGCTTAGATCTGTTGTACTCATCATATTGCTCCACGGCCGATGGTGAACTGGAATGCGGGCTGGGTAATTTGCCGGCTAATCGATCACCATACCAATTGACTTTATGATTGCCAAATCAAGAATAAACGTGAGACCCGCATGAGCGCAAAACCTGTCATCGTAATTACCGGCGCTGCCGGTGGCATCGGCATAGCAACCATCAAGGCCCTGGCCGCGCCGGGCGCCCAGCTACATTTGATCGACTCTAACGAAAGCCGCCTGAAAGAAGCCGTATCGCTGGCCGAAGAAGCGGGCGCTTCTGTATCGAGTACAGTCAGCGACCTTGGCACACCACAAAAATGCCTTGCCGCTTTGCCAACAGGCCCCGGCCCCATCGGTGCGCTGATTCACCTCGCCGGCATATTTGTCCGCCATCAGATGGATGAACCCGGCCGGGAAATTTATAACCAGACGATGCAGGCGAACGCCACCAACGCCTACGATCTGGTTGCGGCCGCCAACAACCGTCTGCACAAGGGTTCACGCATCGTCTTTGTCAGTTCACTCGCGTTTAACCGTGGCTCCCCGGACCATATTGCCTACTCAATGGCAAAAGGCTCGTTGGTTGGTCTGACCCGCTCGCTGTCCAAAGCCCTCGGTCCACGCGGTGTCCTTGTTAATGCGCTGGCCCCCGGGATTATCGAAACCCCAATGCCCGCTGAAATAATTAAAGCTAATGGTGAAGCCCTGATGAAAGCAGTGCCGCTGGGGCGTTTTGGTCAACCCGAAGAAGTTGCCGGTGTCATTGAATTTTTAGTTGGGCCGGGTTCAACCTATGTCACCGGGCAGTTAATCAACGTTGACGGCGGCGTTATCAATGGGTAGCTCGGGCGGGGGTAGCTCGGGCGGCCAGTATGGTCTGTCAGACAACAGGAGTCGCCTGAGGTGAAATTAGAAATTGGCCAGATTCAACTGCACAGCATCGTCGAACAAGCGATCACCGGTCTTGAACATCTGATTAAAGAGGCGAACCCGGAAACACTGGCGGCTATCGACTGGCTGGCACCACACTACATCAATGATGCGGGCGAACTAACCGGCCTTGTTCAGAGTTTTGTCCTAGATACCGGTGAACACCGCCTGATTGTTGATACCTGCGTTGGCAACGACAAAGAGCGTCCGCATGACGCCCAGTGGCATCAGCAGCAACGGGCCTTTATGCAAGACTTCCGCGACACTGGTTTTTCGCCCGAATCTATCGACGTGGTGTTATGCACCCACTTGCACGTTGACCACGTTGGCTGGAACTGCACCCGGGTCAACAATGAATGGCGACCAAGCTTTCCGAATGCGCGCTACTTGTTCGAGCGTCGCGAATTTGAATACTGGCAGCAACTCGCGACAACCCCCGAGCCGCCGCCCCCGGCCAATGAATCCCGAAAAGACGCCGCCTTGCGTCACTTTCGCGAAACTCAGCGGCTCACCTGGGCCGATTCAGTCGAACCTCTGGTTCAGGCAGGCCTTGTCGAACTCGTTGATGTCTCAGCGCCGTATCTGGTCTGCCCCGGCGTGTCGCTGATTCCAACCCCCGGCCACACAATTGGACACGTCAGCGTTTTATTGCAAAGTAACGAGCAGACCGCAGTCATCTCCGGTGACTGCGTACATCATCCGTGCCAGATTGCAAACCCGCCCTGGCAAACTCTGGTTGACCATGATCACGAACTCGCCGCCCGGACCCGCGAACAATTGTTCAGCCGTCTGGCTAACGACGGCGGCACGCTGATTGGCAGCCACTTCAGCACGCCGTGTTGCGGCACCGTGCGTCGGGATGGCAACAGTTTTCGTTTTTTGCCAAAGTAAAATGAACCACTCAACATTCACTGAACAAGCCATTGCCCAAATTACGGCCGCCGCGCAAGCCAACTTGCCGTTGATTCGTCGCGGTCGATTTGTTTCCTGCGACATGATGCTGACGGTTGGCGACAAGCAGTGGTTGTTCAGCATCACCCAGGGCAGAATTAACAGCGTTATTGCCGGGCCACTGGTGATGCCAAGTTATACCTTCGACGTCAGCGCCCCCGAATCAGAATGGCATCAGTTCTGGGCGCCTACCCCGCCACCCGGATCACAAGACTTGTTTGCCCTGCTCAAACGGCGGGTACTCAAGCTCAACGGTAATCTGCACCCACTGATGAGTAACTTGTTTTATTTTAAGTTCCTGCTGGCTGCGCCCCGGGAACTAAACCAATGACTGAATCATTCAACCTACCCGACAACCTGCAACTTGAGCCTATTACCGGACATTACGCCCATATCGAAGTTAACGGATGCAAGCACCGGATCTATTTTGAACAAGCCGGCCAGGGTATCGACTTGTTATGCCTGCACACAGCCGGTTCTGATGGCCGCCAATTCCGCGCCCTGCTTAACGATCCGGAAATCCTCTCCCGTTATCGGGTAGTGGTCTACGACATGCCCTGGCACGGCAAATCATCACCACCGGCGGGCTGGCAAAATGAAGAATATCAACTGACGTCTGACGACTATGTTGAACAAATCATGGCCGTCAAACGTGCTCTAGGCCTGTCCAAACCAGTGGTCATGGGTTGTTCAATTGGCGGGCGCATTGTGCTGCACCTGGTGGAACAATTCGCCAGTGAATTTCGCGCTGCCATTGGCTTACAAAGCTCAACCCATGTGGACCCCTACTACGATGTCAATTGGTTACACCGGCCCGATGTTCACGGCGGCGAGGTATGTGGTGCCGTGGCCTACGGCCTCACCGCACCAACCAGCCCTGATGATGACCGCTGGGAAACCGTCTGGCATTACATGCAAGGAGGGCCCGGCATATTTAAAGGTGATCTTTATTTTTACAAAATTGATGGCGACATCCGCGATAAGCTCAACGGCATCGATACTTCGGTGTGCCCGCTGTACTTTCTGACCGGTGATTATGATTTTTCCTGTGCGCCGGCTGACACACTGGCGCTGGTGCAGGCGCTGGGTAGTGCCAACGCCACTACCATCAACGCCACCATCATGAAAGACATGGGTCACTTCCCAATGAGTGAAAACCCCGCAAGCTTCATCCAGTACCTCAAACCCATACTCAACGATATCGCCAGCCCCAGATTTGGCGCCCCGGCATCTGTAACAACTTAAATCCGGTCTCAAGGAGATCCATCCGCATGTTGCTGTCACCATTTTCGATTCGCCACGTTGAAATGCCCAACCGGGTTGTTGTTTCTCCGATGGCCCAGTACTCCGCGCTTGACGGGCTGCCAGGCCCACATCATTCAGTGCACTATGGCAGTCTGGCCAAAGGGGGGGCTGGCATGGTGATGGTCGAATCCACCGGTGTCTCTGCACACGGACGCATTACCAACGGCTGCCTCGGGATGTACACAGATGAACAACGTGATGCCTTCAAACCGATCGTCAACTACATGCACGAATGCGGCACGATGGCTGCGATTCAATTAGGGCATGGCGGCCGAAAAGCGAGCATGCAACGGCCCTGGGAAGGCAATGGTCCGATGACCGAGGCCAACGTGGCCAATGGTGATAAACGCTGGCAACCGGTCGGCGCGTCCGCCCTGCCGCTGGACGACGGATGGCCGACACCGACGCAAATGGATCAGGCCACATTGCGCCAGACCGCCGACGATTTTGCGAAGGCGGCACGCCGCTCACTGGATGCCGGTTTTGACATCATCGAAGTGCATATGGCGCACGGCTACTTACTGCAGAGCTTCCTTTCACCGTTGTCCAACAAACGCACCGACGCGTACGGCGGATCCCGCGAAAACATGATGCGTTTTCCCCTCGAAGTTGTCGCCGCGGTGCGCGAAGAAATTGGCACCGAGGTGCCACTTTTTGCCCGTATCTCCTGTATTGATGCCATTGACGGCGGCTGGGAAATTCACGACAGTGTGGCCTTCGCTCATGCGCTTAAAACACAAGGTGTCGACGTCGTGGATTGCTCCTCCGGCGGCAACTCGCCCAAAGGGGCCACCAATTCGAATCTGAAGCGTGGTCCGGGTTTCCAGGTGCCGTTTGCCGAAACAATCCGGCGCGAAACTGGCATCATGACGCAGGCCGTTGGCCTGATACGCAACATCGCGCAGGCTCAGGAAATTCTTGATAAGGGCCAGGCCGACCTGATTGCCATTGGCCGCGATTTTTTATACAACCCACTATGGCTGCTGCACCAGGTACACCAGGCAAATCAAGACCCAGACTTCGAAAACTGGCCAACCCCGTATGCCTGGTGGCTGGAAAAATGGGACAAAGGCATTAAATCCACCCGCAACACCTAACCCTGGATCATTTTGCAGCGTAAAGACTATATCGACGCGCCGGGGGCTTTGGCCCTGATCGTGTTTTCTTCCCTGATGGGGTTGAACCAGGTCCTTGTAAAACTCGTCAATGCCGGTATGCATCCGGTCTTCCAGGCAGGTGCGCGCTCACTGTGCGCATTCATCCCGGTATTGCTCTGGGCCTGGTTGCGCAAGAAACCCTTAAACATCCGGGACGGAAGTCTCGGCCCCGGTATGCTCGCCGGCTTATTCTTTTCAGGCGAATTTGTACTGTTGTTTACCGCCCTGGAATACACATCGGTATCGCGTGCGTCAGTTTTCTTTTACACGATGCCACTATGGACCGCACTCGGTGCGCACTGGCTGATACCGGGTGAACGCCTGACCGTTCTTCGGGTCACTGGATTATTTGTGGCCATTACAGGTGTCGTGTTGGCATTGTCGCGTAACAACGCACCAGTCAGCGACCTGGCTTTTGTTGGCGACATCATGTGCCTGCTCGGCGCCATGTTATGGGCAGGTATTGCCTTATTGGCGCGAACCACCGCCTTATCGAAATCCTGCCCGGAAATGGCGTTGCTATACCAACTCGGCGTCTCAGCCCCTATCTTGCTAGCAGCAGCCCCGTTGTTGGGTGAGCCTATTCGCGAAATGACACCACTTATAGGCGGAATTTTTGCTTTCCAGGTGATTGTAGTGGTCGCCTTCGGCTTTGCTTTGTGGTTCTGGGCATTGTCAATTTATCCTGCCGGCAGCATGACGTCGTTCAGCTTTCTGGCCCCGGTGTTCGGCGTGTTTTTCGGCTGGGCACTTCTGAATGAAGTTATTTCTCCATTCATTGTCATCGCCCTCATTCTTGTCAGCCTTGGGGTCGTGTTAGTCAATCGAAAACCGGGCTAAACCGGATCAATTCAACCGTCGGTGTCCCCGTATATACCGCCAGACCACGCTTTCCTTAAGCAGGATAGTTTGCCGGCCGAAAGCAAGCCTGACGAGTTGTATACAGAAACACCCAGGCTGCCATATCAGATGACGCACACCATTGCATTTCTCGACAATGAAAACGATAGCGTAGTCGCCATTGGCGACGCGATGCGCACGGCGTGCCCGGACTGCATGTTTGTGTTTGCAAGCACCTACGCCGAAGCACTCGATGCATTCAGCCACCAGGTTGACGTTTTAATTGCCCCAACCATGACAGCCAGTGGCTCAACACTCGAGTTGTTTGCCGAAGTCCAGAATATTTACCCGAAAACGCTACGAATCGCATTAATCGACCGCCGCGAACCGGATCTTGCCGCCCGATTCTCCCGGGTATGCAATCGGACAACAGCAACTGACGCGTCACCGGCTCAACTGGCAGGCGTCGTTCGGGCCTCTCTTCAGTTGCGCGACTTGCTCACCAACAAATCATTGCGCCAGCTGGTCTCGACTCTGCCCAACGTCCCCACTCTGCCTGAGGCTTACCAGAAAATACAGACAGAGCTGCAAAACGACACCGCATCAATCAGCTCCATCAGCAAGATCATCGAAAGCGATCCAGCGCTTACGGCCCGCATGTTGCAACTGGCTAACTCGCCTATGTTTGGGATATCGGGCCCGGTCAGTTGTGCAAGTGACGCCATCAAGTTTCTTGGGATAAACACCATCGCGGGCCTGGTACTCGGGCACGGCGTGTTATCACAATTTAATCAAAGAACGATTCGCGCGGTTGGCTTGCGCGACATTTTCTGGCGCAGCACGGCTCACGGACAACTCGCCCGCGAAGTCATTCGCCAGCAGACAACCGATCAACGTGTGATCGAACAGGCAATGACCGCCGGTCTGTTGTGCGACATTGGCACCCTGGTACTTGCCGCCGGCAAACCCGAAATCATGGCAATCAGAAGTCGTATGCTGGCGGCCGCGAAGGCCAAGCGAGCGGACCAGGGCGATCAGTGCGACCAAAGTATAGAGCCCCATACCGCAACGGCATTCGAAACTCAGTTAGAAACGGAAATCGAAACCGAATTATTTGGCTTTAATCATATGCAAGTCGGTGCGATGCTCTTATCCAGCTGGGGGCTGCCCGATGCCATGGTGCAGGCGGTAGCCTTTCATCATTGTCCCGACCAGTGTGCAGACCGCGGCTTTGGTGCATTAGCAGCGGTCTATATCAGCAACATCCTGCTTGCCAACGGGGCGACTCCGCTGGCCGAAACGATTGATCTGGCATACATTGCACAACTGCGGAAAACCGACTTGCTCGAATCGTGGCAGGCAATTCCGGAAGCCCTCCAACTGACTGCTCAAAAAACCCAACCCGCCTGACTAAATGCGCGACTCGCGGTGTTTCCAGTAACGGTCACGTAACCCCCGCTTATATAATTTTCCGGTGGGTAACCGGGGCAACTGCAATTCAAAGTCGATCGACCGCGGGCACTTGATACTAGCCAGGTGGTCTCGACAAAATCTAATGAGTTCCTCAGCGAGCACCTCATCGCCGACAATCCCTTCCACGGGCTGGACAACAGCTTTTACCTCTTCACCCAGATCGTCATTTGGTACACCAAACACCGCTGCATCCATTACCTTCGGATGCGTGATCAGCAAATTCTCTGCTTCCTGCGGATAGACATTGGCACCACCGGAAATAATCATGAAGGTCGCCCGATCGGTCAGGAACAAAAAACCATCATCAGTAACATAACCAATGTCACCAACGGTACTGAGGCTGCCATCAGCGGAACGGGAGGCAGCAGTGCGTTCAGGATCGTTAAAATAAACGAATTGATTTGCCGTCTTGAACCAGATTTCACCGGGTTGCCCCTTGGGGGCCGGAGTCATATCTTCGTTCAGAATATGCAGATCACCCATGATCACTTTACCAACCGTACCGGGATGAGCGAGCCACTCTTCAGTATTACACGCAGTAAACCCCATGCCTTCGGTAGCACCGTAGTACTCGTGAACAATCGGCCCCCACCAGTCGATCATGGCTTGTTTAACCGGAACCGGGCACGGTGCCGCTGCATGAACAATTGTCTCGAGCGACGACACATCGTACTGCTTGCGCACTTCCTCGGGCAGTTTAAGCATTCGTGTGAACATCGTGGGTACCAACTGGCTGTGTGTAACCCGGTACTTTTCAACCAGGGCCAGGTATTGTTCGGGGTCGAACTTTTCCATTACGATGCTGGTACCGCCCGCTCGAATGCACAAGGCATTTGCTGCCTGCGGCGCTGAGTGATACAGCGGTGCCGGCGACAAGTAGACCATGTCTTCTTTGTATTCCCAGAGTTTTGACAGAAACGGATACAACGGCATCTGCTCACTGGGCGGGTTGTCCGGCAGATCGCGCAAAATACCTTTTGGCCGCCCCGTTGTGCCTGATGAATACAACATTGGGCTGCCCAGGCGTTCATCGGCAATTGGCGTATCCGGATAGCCGGCGACCGCTTGCTCAAAATCTATAAACGGCCCGTCATCACCCGTCGCGCCGATTATCAGGCACAGGCTGACATTTGGACATTGCTTTAACGCTTCGAGTGCAACCTCCCGCTTGTCGCGCGAAATAATCAGCGCCCGAGACTCGCTATTATTCAGTATGTAGGCAACCTCATCGGCCTTCAGAAAAGAATTGATGCAGGTGTAATGCAAGCCGGAACGTTCACCGGCGCCACTGCACTCGAAAGATCGTGAGTTGTTTTCCATAAATGTGGAATAGTGATCACGATGCTTTAGTCCGTGGGTTCGGAACAAATGAGCAAGTCGGTTGGTTCGGGCCTCCAACTCGCCATAGGTAACGGTTTCGCCGGTGCTGGCCATGATAAAGGCGGGTTTGGTCGGGTTTGCCTTTGCTTGTACTGCCGGATACATGGGCACTGTCTCCTTGATTGCTATTCCGTAGATTCTGCCACCCTTGCCGCCCCCGGGGTGATTCTCATCGCTATCCGCGCATCCCGGCTACAGACAACTTAAGTCCGTTGATCGGCGCTGTGTTCCCTTTGGCCGGCTTATAGGCTCAAATATTGGGCACCGGGACACTTCCCGTCAATTTCTCAGAACCTTAGAACGACAACCGGAGCAACTCGATGCAAGAGCCCACCTATGCAGGATTCTGGATACGCCTGATGGCCGTCCTCATCGATACGGTTATTCTGGTCGCACTGGTACTTCCACTGCTGGTCATGTTTGCCCCACTGCCCTCAGGCCATCCGTGGGCCGAAGATGTAACGGTACTATTGGTCCAGTCAGGACTGCAGACAATTGCTTTTACCGTCCTGACCCTGCTCTTCTGGAAGTTAAAATCAGCAACTCCCGGAAAACTATTGCTTAAGCAACAAATAATTGACGTGAACACCGGGGGCAAAGCCTCGACAAGTCAGCTCTTGATTCGTTATATCGGATACTTTGTTTCTGCCATACCGCTGGGTATTGGCTACATCTGGGCAGGTCTGGACACCCGTAAACAAGCCTGGCACGACAAGATGGCAGGCACTGCCGTTGTTTGCACCAGTCCGTAACGGTTCTTGGCTCGCTTACACCCGCTTGGCAATCTCTTCCAGCATCACTTCGGTTGCACCGCCCCCAATGGACTGAATGCGGGCATCACGCACCATGCGCTCGATCGCACTCTCGCGGATATAACCGAAGCCCCCGTGAAACTGCTGACAGTCATACATCACCTTGTTGACTAACTCACCACAATAGGCTTTCACCATTGACACTTCTTTGGTGCAATCCAGGCCCTGGGCATCAAGCCAGGCCGCGTAATAAACCAGCTGGCGTCCGGCCTGGACCTCAGCCAGGCGTGCGGCCAGGCGTTGCCGAATCGCCTGTTTGTCCCAGAGGGTTGCTCCAAAGGCTTTGCGATCACGCACGTATTGCAAGGTAATTTCCAGGGCCTTTTGCGCTTCACCCATCGACTGCGCCCCCAGAACGGTTCTTTCGTTCTGAAAATTTTTCATGATGGCGTAAAAACCCTGATCGACTCCACCCAGCACATTCGCCGCCGGCACGCGGCAATTGTCAAAGACAAGCTCAGCCGTGTCCGAGCTGCGCCAACCCATTTTGTCCAGCGCCCGACCAACGGAAAACCCCGGTGTTCCTTTTTCAACAATGAACATCGTAATACCGCGCGAGCCCTGGGCAGACGGATTGGTCCGGGCGGCAACAAAAACTATATCCGCATGAACCCCGTTGGTAATAAACATTTTTGAACCGTTTAATACCCATTCGTCACCGTCTTTTACGGCACGGGTTTTCAAGCCCGCCACATCAGAGCCCGCATCGGGTTCGGTAACAGCAACCGCGGTGATCAGCTCACCCCGAATGACGCCGGGCAGATACTTTTCCAGTTGTTCCGGTGAGCCAGCATTGGCCAAATGAGGTGAAGCCATATCGGTGTGTACCAGAACCGTCACCCCAAAACCCCCATAGGTCGAGCGCCCCATTTCTTCAGCAAGGACAACAGTTGCCAGCGTATTAAGATGGGAACCACCAAATTTTTCCGGGTAACGAATACCAAATAACCCAAGACTACCCATTTCGCGCAGCACATCGCGCGGTACATAGCCGTCTGCTTCCCATTGATTGCCAACCGGTGTCACTTTCTCGTCGACAAAGCGCCTGATCTGCGTACGCAGTAACTCGTGCTCTTCCGAAAAATAAGGGCTGGGCATCATGCGGTTATCTCCGAGGGCTGAATTTAAAAAAACATTCTACGGGTGAGGGCCGGGCTCGGGTGGATCACCCGCCGCACTGCCCGGCACTATCCGTTGTCCCGGTAAAACCAACAACGGACTCGCAAAACTGGCCGAAATCCAGCAGTTGATCTTCAGACCCGGCAGGCCCCATCAGTTGCAGGCCAAGCGGCAAACCACCGGCACCGATAGCCGCCGGAAAACACACAACCGGCAGCCCCAGAAAGCTTGTCGGGGCACTCATTTGACGGTCGCCGGTAAACGACAAACCAGCCGGCGCCGCCCCGGTTGCCGCCGGCATGATCGCCGCGTCGACATCCCGCAGCGAGCGGGTAAAGCTGGCGATCGCCTGCCGACGGAACTGGCGGGCGACAAGGTAGTCAGTGGCACTGATACTCTGCCCAGCCACAATTAGCGCACTTATATTTGGCGGGTAGTCTTTGCCATAACGTTGAAAAGCGTCGGCATGCACGGCAGCGGCCTCAGCAGCCAGGATAACCTGGTGCATGGCCAGAATGTGTTCCCCGTCTTCGGGTAACGGTCGGTCAACAATTTCAACACCCGCATCGGCCAGTGCGCGGCAATGTTGCTCCAGGGTTAAGCGCATTTCGTCACTGGCCAGTGACTCAAACATTTGCCGGCAGCGCCAAACGCGGGTCGGGCGGCGCCCGGTTTTTCCAGTCCCGCTGACGTCGTCAGCGTCGGTAGACAACCAGTCGTCCGTTCGTTCGCCTGTTCGTGATTTCCGGCGCAAAACCTGCCAGATTAAACGGGCATCACTTACCGTCCGAGTCAGTCCGCCAACATGATCCAGGCGCCAGGACAACGGCTGAACGCCGGCAATATCAATGGCGCCATGGCTAGGTTTAAAACCTGCCAAGCCGTTAAACGAACACGGCCGGATCACCGAACCCACTGTTTGCGTTCCCACGGCGGCAAAACACATGGCATCGGCCACCGCCGCCGCCGACCCTGAGCTGGAGCCACCCGGTGTGTGATCGGTATTCCAGGGGTTACGGGTTGGCCCGGCATCGCCCATCGCAAATGCCGTAGTTACCGTTTTACCGAGGATGACGGCGCCGGCCCGGCGCAACCGACTGACAGCTGCTGAATCGTCGGTGGGGTGACTCACCGGCCACGCGTTGGAGCCAAACGCGGTTGGCATTCCAGCCACATCAAATATGTCTTTTATTCCAACGGCAATGCCATGCAGCGGCCCCAGCCATTGACCAGCCGAGGCCATCGCGTCACAGCGATCAGCCGCTGCGAGTGCGCCCTCCCGATCGATGTGCACCCAGGCGCGGATCTCGTGTTCGCGCGAATCGATCTGGTCCAGGCAGGCCTGGGTGAGCTGACGAGCGCTTACCTGCGCATTGCGCATTTGCCGGCTCGCCTCAACAACCGTTAACCGATTCAATGGCACGACTTTTTCGGTTTGTGCGTTTCGCATATTAACGTCTTCCATATCCCTACCCACTTAAATTACACAACGCCTAACTGAGCCTGATCAGTGCATCCACCAGGGTTGCTCCCTCACCTACCTGCCCCAATAACACCGGATTCGCCTCTGCCTCAAGCACCCGGGGATGATTGGCCAGAGACGACAGAGCCGTGATCACAACAGCCAGCGCCTCAAGATCAGCTGCCGGCGCACCACGATAACCTTTCAGGGCCGCAAAGCCCTTAACCCCCGCTATCATCTGGTGGGCTGCCTGGCGGCCAACCGGTGCCGGATGCATGGAAATATCCTGGTAGATCTCGGTCAGAACGCCGCCCATGCCAACACTGATCATCGGACCAACAACCGGGTCTCGGGTCAGGCCGACAATCACTTCAGCCTGGCTTTGAATTTGCTGCTGCACGAGATAACCATCAATCAGTGCACCCGATGCCCGGGTTGCAACCACTTTGTCCATGGCCTGACGGGCTTGCAATAATGCGTCGATGCTGCAGATGTCCGTTGTCACTCCGCCAACATCAGATTTGTGCGCAATATCAGCCGAAATCACTTTAAGCACCCACGGCCCGTCAAAGTCCACGGACTCCGGCATCCCATCTGCCACCTTCAAGTGCAACCTGGGCGGTAATCGAAGGCCCAACGCACGCATGACTTCACCAGCATCGACCTCATTCATTACCCCGGGCGGTGCGGCATCCAGCAGCTGACGGCATGCGGGTGGCAAGTCAGCGTCAACCTTGGTTTCAACCACGGGCATCGCGTCGTTTCGAAGGCGTAGTAAAGCACTCACGCCCTGGGCACAACTCTCTGGCGTTCGGAATGCCGGCACGCCGCCGGCGTTCCACAAGCGCAGGCTTTGGGGTGCATGGGGAATTGGTATCGCCACCACCGGGGCTGCCGTGGCCGAGGCCTGGGCAACCGCATCGACAATCGGGCGAACCGATAATTCAGGGTTAAATTGTGCGGACGAACCTATCGCGGCAACCACCAGGCCGCTGGCTTCATCTTCGATCAGCGCACTGATCACCGCCTTCATGGTGTCGTAGCGGGTACCGGCTAAGGTTAGATCGATGAGCGGGCCCGGTTTAATTTCTATGCCCTGCGCTTGCAATTGGTTGCGAGCCGCATCGCTCATTGACTGCAGCAGACCACCTTGCTCACCAATCAAGTCGTACACCATACCGCCGCCACCGCCTGTTGTCGTGACAACGGTGGCAACACGCGGTCGGCTCTTCAAGCGCTGGCGTACTGACAGCGCCCCGGTCATTTCAATCATCGCTTCAAAGCCATCAGCCAGCAACACGCCATTGGCATCCAGAAACGCACGCAGTGCGCGCGCACCACCAACCATAGCACCGGTATGCGACACAGCCAATGCCTGCCCAGCCTCGGAACGACCAACCAGGTAGGCAACAATAGGTTTGCCAGCGGCGTTTGCCGCGTGGGCAAACCGGCTGAAAGCGTCGGGGTTACGGATCGTTTCGAGAAACAATACAAAACCGTCGACGGACGAATCAGCAACCAAGGCTTCACCGAGCTCGCCGATTCCGGTGGTCGCTTCATTGCCAACTGACACATAGGCTTTGAACCCCAGGCCAACCGCCTCACCACGTGATGCAATCGCACCGGTCATGCTGCCGCTCTGGCTCAATACAACAAAGCTTCCGGTTGGCAACTGCTCAACAGCAAACGCGGCATTGGTTGTACACGCAAAACCGGTTCCGCTGTTAACAACACCGGTGCTGTTCGGACCGATGATGGTCATATCAGCAGCCCTTGCGATGCGCACCAGATCGCGCTGGCGCGCCGCGCCCGCCTCACCGGCCTCGGCAAAACCATCCGCCAGAACCGAAACAACTGGCACCCCGGCTACGGCACACTCACGCGCAGCCTGCATAGCCGCATCTGCATCGAGCAAAATGTAGGCATGGTCAACCGGCTCAGGGATGTCCGCAATCGACGCCCAGGACTTTATGCCGAGGACTTCATCACGCCCCGGGTTAACCGGATAGACTTTGCCCTTAAACCCAAGCTGTTGCAAAAAGCGTTGTGGCCGCGAAGTCAGCCGAGTGGCATTGGCCGACGCGCCAATCAGTGCAACCGTCCGCGGGTAGAGCAAGGCCTGAAGCAGAGTTGGCTTAGCCATAGTCAGCCACGCTGAGAGAAACGCCGACCCAGAACTTCCTCGGCGATTCGGTTGCGCAAAATTTCCAGGGTACCGCCGGCAATCTGCCAGCCCCGGGTTCGGCGCACACAATATTGAACGATGCTGTCATCGCTGAAACCAGTCGCGCCCATGATCTGCAGACTTTCGTTCGCCGCGAAAAAACCGGCTTCATTACACGCCAGCTTGGCAACTGAAGTGTCATAGGCTGACGGCAGGCCTTTCTCAGCTGCAATTGCGGCTCGCATCAGCAACAGCTGGGCACCGTCAAGCTTCATCGCCATATCCGCGAACTTCCATTGCAAACCCTGGAACTCGGCCAGCGGCCGACCAAACTGTTTACGTTCCAGTGCATGATTTCGCGCGACATTAAAGGCATGGCGGCCAACCGCCACAGATCGCGACGAGTTGCCAAGCCTCTCAACATTAAAACCGCTGATTTGCTTCTTAAACCCGCCTTCACCTAGCAAGACGTTTTCTTTGGGGATAAACACGTTATCAAAGTACAGCTGACACCAAGACTCTCCGTTCATAAAGGCATTGGGCTGGCCAACGGTAACGCCGTCCATGCCTTTTTCGAGAATGACCGAACCAATGCCGTTAACACCAGGGCCAAAGCGACAGTAAACGAGGATCAAGTCTGCATCGCCGCTGTTGGTACCAAAAACCTTGGTGCCATTCAGGCGAAAGCCGTCACCGTCAGGTTTAGCGTTGGTTTGCAGCTCGGTAACGGCAGAGCCCGCTTCGGGTTCACTCATGCCAACAGAAATGATTGAAGTACCATTCATGAGGCCGGGCATAAAGCGGCTTTTTTGCTCATCTGAGGCGTATTCAGAGAAGGTGCGAATAGCACCAAAGTTCCCAGCCTGAACAACGTCGGCACTGCGCGGACAAACATGGGCGACTTCCTGGATTGCCAGGATTGCGTCCATCAGACCACCACCGTGGCCGCCGTCGGACTCAGGCATCAGGATGCCGACCAATCCGGCGTCGACAATTTTGCGAACAACCTCTTTCGGAAATTCGCCATCTCGAGCCCGCTGCACCGCACCGTCAGCGAGCTCGGTACGCGCAAATCGCGCCACACTGTCGCGAAACATCCGCTGCTCGTCAGTCAGCAGAAAATCGTAGTTACCCGCACTGTCCGTCCCTAAAGTCATCCCCGCCATTCTCCCTGCTGGATAAATAAAACTCTGGCCGCCCTTATTGGCCCCCAGGCTTTACACTGGTTGTTGTTACACATACTGCTCACAAGATAGCACCAATCTGATATGGCAAATGATCTGGCAAAAAAGCTTCTGGTGGTCACCGGGGGCGCATCGGGTATCGGCGAGGCTTGCGCCCTTCGCATGGCTGCACACTATGACGGCGTTGTCCTGATTGACCGGGACCAACCAAACCTGGCACGTGCTGCAGCCGAACTCGAAACACAAGGCTATGCCGTGCATACCCGCGTCGCGGATGTCACTGACGCGACTCAAATGGATGCCGTTGCCGACGAAATCGAACAATCTATTGGCGCGGTACATACGTTAATTCCGTCCGCCGGCATTCTCAACAATTCAGATACGGTTCTTGATATGGACCTGGACGAGCACAACCGGGTCTGGCAAATCAACTATCACGGTGTCATTTTTACAGTTCGCGCTTTTGCGCGCGCAATGCAAATCCGACAAGCCGGTGCAATTGCCACCCTCGGGTCGATGACCGGCCTAGGTGCATTTCCTCTGCCGGCGTATTCGCCAAGTAAAACAGCGATCGCCCGTTTGACCGAAATACTGGCCGTCGAACTGGGCCGATTCCAGATTCGGGTCAACGGTGTCGCACCAACTTACGTCATGACCCCGGCAGTGAAAAGCCGTATTGAATCAGGCCAGCGTGATGTCGATGCAATATTCAAATCGGGTGCCATCGACATGTGGGTTGAGCCGGTGCATGTCGCGAACGTGATTC
>JBAUID010000134.1:0-3910 GCA_049680625.1 Burkholderiaceae bacterium
GGTATGTCGGTTGCCATTCCTGTTGCTGTTGTTGGTCTTTCTGCCGCAACGGCTATTGCCGGCCTGACCTCGCTGACGGTTAAAGCCGTTGAGCTCAGCGCCAGGGGGGCATCTGTTGTCGTTGAAGGTATTGCGAACGGCATCTCTCAGACGGTTGAATTCACCGTTGATGCAGTCAGCGGCTTTGCGGTTGGAGTCGGTACGGTGTTGTCAGCCACGGCGGTGACCGGTGGTGTGTTGCTGTACGACGGCAGCCGGGCCGTCGCCTTGATGCCAAACGCTTTGGGACAAAACCTGATGCACCACGAGCGGCTCACTTATTAGTCAGCCCGGCTTACAAGTCACTTGCGCCAATAAATCACAACCCAACCCAATGCAATCAGGAACAATCATGAACAGTAACGATGAAAAGCAGGTTCCGATGCTCCGGCCGCAAACTTCACCAGAAACAACTGGCTCAGACCGAAGGGCGAAGTCAGCCAGCTGGCGTAGCGCCATCGCTGCTTTAATCCTGGTAGCGAGCACGATGACCACAGTCGCACACGCGGGCCAGCCGTGCGACGCCCGCAGCGTCACAACCTCAGAGGTTATCAACGGTATTGGCCTGGCCGCGCAAACAGCCCGGGCACTGGAGTCTCGTGGAGTTCAGGCTGGGGTCATCGCCCGCATGGGTCAGGATTTAAGCAAATGGCGCCAGCGGTATTCACATATCGGCCTGGTCTATCGTGCCAACCCGACGGGTAGCGCTGTTACCTGGCGGGTAGTGCACAAGCTTAACGATTGTGGCAGTGATACAGCCAATATTTATCGGCAGGGACTGGCTGAATTTTTTGCCGATGCACCGTACGACTGGGAGGCCGCGGTTGTCCCCTTGTCAGGAGAGGCCGCGAAGAAGCTATTAGCCGTCCTTAAAGACAACAAGCGTGTGATTCGCCTGCACGAGCCGCGCTACAGCATGGTGGCTTATCCGTGGGCCACCAAGTACCAGCAATCGAACCAGTGGGTACTGGAAACCATGGCAATGACAGTCGAACCGAGAATCTGGCAGCGCGCACTTGCACAGTCGTGGCTACGTTTCCAGGGTTATGAGCCGGACCGGGTGCGCATCGGCACGCTCAGCCGCCTGGGGGCACGCCTGACTAAAGCCAATATCGAGTTCGACGACCACCCGACCCGGCTGCGGTTTAGCGGTCGCATTGATACGACAACGGCAGACTCCGCGTTGCGCTGGCTGGAGCACTCCGGATACGGCGGGCCGCGAATTGTTGTTCGCCTGCGTCGCGCTCAGCAGCCCGGCTATCGGGCGCGGTGAAACCAGAAAAATGACAGCATGGCGGCCAGTATGGTCAACAATGCGGCAACCCCCGCAAGCAGTGCGCTGATCTCGGTATGCTGGCCTTCGACAACAAGCTTGTTGCTTAACGACTCGTAAACGTTTTTCAAGCCCTGTTCTGATGTTGCATGAAAATACTCGCCACCAGTTTGCTCGGCAACTTTTTTGAGCGCTTCGTCATCAAGTTTCAAGTACATCCGCCAGCCTTCGATATCGACGGCCCCACCCTCCACCGTGCCAAATCCGACCGTATAGGCTTTGACCCCACGCTCGGCGACACGTTTGGCAACTTTTACCGGGTCAGGACCAACCGTACGTCGCCCGTCGGTTAACAAAATGATCAGACCGGACTTAAACGAACCCGGCTCAATTTTGTCCTCGGGCTTTTTCTCGGTCGGGTCGGGTTCATCCAGGCTTGCTCCGGCCAGGCCACCATCACCAGCTCGGTTAAACGGAGGGCTGGTAAAAAATGACGTCTGGTATTTGATGCCAGCCTCGGGAAACAACATCGACAGAGACGCCAGCAGCGCGCTACCCGTGGCGGTACCGCGCTGCAATTCAGAGCGTTCGATCGCCCCGACCAGATCTTCACGCCGGGTTGTCGGAATCTGAACCTGGGTGGCATTACCAGCAAACTCCACGATGCCAATCTTGACGTCCGACGGCGCGGACCGGACAAACTCGATAGCCGCCGCCCGTGAAGCACTGATTCGGTTCGGGTCCATATCGTCGGCCTGCATACTCAGCGAGACATCCATGGCAAGGATAATGGTCTTGTACTGAGACGGCAGATACAAAAAAGCATTGGGCCGGGCCAGCGAGAACAACAACAACGCAGCAGCCAGCAAAACCAACAGCGGTGGGATATGACGCTTAAACCGACTGGCCGGCCCCATGGCAGCACGAACCAACGCAACATTTGAGTAGCGGATGGCTCGCCGGGTGCGTCGCTGTAACCAAAAATACAGCATGACCAGCGCCGGCAAAGCAAGTAATGCCCACAGGGCATTGGGTGATTGAAAGCTAAGCCAGTTCAGCCAGTTCATTTGTTATCTGGTTATCAGTCAGAATCAGCGGGTAAAATGCGATCCCTGGGAAAGGCCACCCCGGGGTGAAATTTCAGTCAGAATAGCCCGTTGCTGCACGGCCTGCAATTAACTCCCCAGCGCGCAGCCGTCTTTGCGGGGGTCGGACGCCCCACATAGCAGCCCGGATCTGAGATCGTAACGGATAGCCTGCGAACCACCGATGCCAACCACCGGCCGAACCACTTGATGGCCAATAGCCTGCAACTGCGCCACGACCGAATCAGCATAGCCTGTTTCGACAGTCAACTGACCACTGCCGGGCTCGGGAAAACTGCGCGGCATATCCATCGCGGTCTGAATATCCATTCCAAAATCGATGGTATTACTGATGAAGCGCGCATGTCCCGCAGCCTGGTACTGGCCCCCCATGACCCCGAACGGCATCAGGTATTCCCCTGGCCGGTGCAGCATGCCCGGAATTAATGTATGCATCGGCCGCTTGCCTGCGGCCAGTTCATTGGGATGCCCTTCCTTTAAATTCAGCCCGGCACCGCGGTTCTGAAACAAGATGCCGTAGCGACTGGACGCCAGGCCCGAACCGAAGGCATGGAATATTGAGTAAATCAGCGATACGACGTTTCGGTCATTATCAACAACGGTCAGATAAACCGTGTCTTTGTGAACTGCGGCACTCGCGTCGAACGCATTAGCAATCACCCGCTTGGGATCAATCAGCGCGGCCAGTTCGTCAGCAACTTTATCCGACAACAAGCGGTCAAGGTCAATACTGGCCTTTTGCGGATCAGCAACAAAGCGATCGCGGGCATCGTAGGCCAGCTTGGCAGCCTCAGCTTCGATATGCGCACGCTGCGCACCAACCGGGTCCATTTTGCCGATTTCAAAACGACTCAGAATATTGGCCATCATCAATGCCGTGGTGCCTTGCACGTTGGGCGGCAGTTCAATTAACTCATGCCCGCGATACAAAGTACTGATCGGCTTGACATAGTCGCAAGCTGTTGCGGCGAAGTCATCCATCGTATGAACACCACCCAGCGCCCGCAGTGAGTCCACCATGTCTTGTGCAACCGGCCCTTCGTAAAACCCGCTGCGACCGTTGTTGGCAATTGCCTCGAACACCTCGGCCTGGCCGGGCGCGCGAAATAATTCGCCTAACTGCGGCGGCTTGTTATTAAACAGAAAATGCTGCCGGGCATCGCCACTGAGGCGGGCTTCATTATTGACCCAGTCGGTTTGCGTACGCGGCGCTACCGGCACCCCGGCCCGGGCATAGTGCAGCGCCGGCGCGACGCAGGCAGCCAGGTCGAGTTTGCCGTAATCCCGAATCAGCCGGTCGAAGCCGTCGACGGCCCCCGGCACGCTGACCGAATGAGCCGACTCGGTTGGAATACTGGCATGTCCCGCGGCGCGCAGCGCAGCCGCATCCGAGGCCGCCGGCGCCCTCCCGGAGGCGTTGAGCGCCACCGGGCGATCAGCGCCAGCCGGCCAGACCAGGGCAAACAAGTCACCGCCGAGGCCGGTCATCATT
>JBAUID010000135.1:0-11830 GCA_049680625.1 Burkholderiaceae bacterium
CAAATGGAACGCACTACTGCGATGATTGGCAGTATTCAGTCAATTGCTCAGGGCGAGAATGTCAGAGTAGTGTTGTTAAATGTTATCGCTGAAATTCCCGGGTATGTGGCGGCGCAACTTCCTCCGACCCTGCATCAGAATGCCATATCGGAATCAAGAGCTCTGCTCGATGGTTTGGTAAAGAATACTGCGCTCGAAAAAAACTCGGAAGTTGTTGTCGAGGAAGGAAATGCGGCGCAGGTGATCCTTAGAGTTGCGAAAGAGCGCAAGACTGACTTGATCGTTATCGGGTCCCACAATCCAGGGGTTGCAGACTATTTGCTAGGGTCGGTTGCCGGAAAAGTTGTCCGTCATGCGAGTTGTTCGGTCATGGTTGTACGCTGACGTTTGTACACCGACATAAACCCGATCCTCGCGTATGCTCGATGTGGGGATGTGGTTTTCCACATCCCCACATCGGATTAGCGATGCGCATAAAGTCCTAGTGTGACATCAGGACGGGTACTGTCATGCTATTGAGCAGGGTTCGGGTGGTACCACCCAGAACCCATTCGCGAAGCCTGGAATGTCCATAGCCACCCATGACAATTAGGTCGGCACCAAAATCAGCGGCATGTGACAACAACGTGTTACCGACGTCCATGTCCGACTGAAGGTTACGCACTTGCGCGTTGACACCGTGGCGGGCCAGAAAGAGGGCGATGTCGGTTCCTGGTTGCGGGCCATGACCGACGTTGACACCCGATTCCGGGTTGATCACCAGCACCTCGACCAGGTCGGCGTCTTTTAGTATGGGCATCGCGTCGCTGGCGGCCCGTGCGGCCTCGCGGCTTGCATCCCACGAGAACAAAACGCGAGCGCCGACGGGTCGGAAACTGCCCACATTGGGCACAATCAACACCGGCCGGCCGGCGCCTAAAATCACTTGTTCAACAAAACCCTGGCTACCAACGTTTGTGGCGTTGTGTGTGGCGGCTTGCCCGATAACAACTAAATCGCTGTAACGTGCCTGCAGCAAAACAGTGTCTACCGGTGTGTTGCCGATCATTCGAGATTCAGCTGCGTTAACGCCGAAGTCTTTACTGACTTTTTCGAAAACAGAAATGGCTTCACGCGCAGATTTATCCAGCTGCTCTTGCAGATCAGCAATGAGATCAACTGTCATGCTGAGATACCCGTCACCGGGAACGGTTGCGATACCTGTTGGCGCCAGGCCGACAAAGTGTGCTTCGTGTTTCTTGGCCAGTTCGGCGGCTAGCTTAACCCGTTCGGTAAGGGCGGGCGATCCGTCAAGGTGGGTCAGAATGGTTTTGTATGCCATTGTCATGTTGGGCTCCGGGTATGAATTGATACGGGATAGATGGATCAATATTTCTGATGCTGGCGCAGACTTTGGGTGTGGATATTGATTCGGGTCAACTGAAATTCGATTAGGAACGCTCTTCGTGGCTGACTTGGCAAGAATATTCATCCTGCCAGTGCCGGACCGACAGCGAACCGGGTGAAAACACCGTACTCAAAAATAGGCTCGTTTTGGCCGTCAGATAGTCGCTACGATGCGCCTGAATTTGGTTCTCCAGGGCATATCTGACCGTGGACGCCGGTGCCGATAGACTAACCGCGGCGCTCTCAATGAGAAATATCGACAGTGCGATCGCGGTGTGCATTTATAGCGGTCCGCCTGGAATATCAGGACAACTAATCGTGCCGTTGACTCAGAGCCAGGCCGACGCAAAAACCTGGCAGGTGACATTCGCTTAAGTACCCGCCAGTGACATCGTCAATGCATTGGCCCGAAATCTTTACTTTGCCGTATTGACGACTGCGGCCGCTGACGGATTGATTCGAGGTCAAATTCGGCCCTGATCGCAGCGTTACGTGAGAAATCTAACCAATATTGGCATAGTTTCAAGGCGGTTTTGACGGTGGGGCGGCGATCGGGGATCATTGATAGCTCTGGTCCCGTAAAGGGCGCGATTTGTCAGATTGTCCACAAGAGGTATCACCGTGAATAAAATCTTTATTGCCGCTGCATTAGCCGTGTCGAGTGGCCTGGTCAGTGCCGACGACTTCACCGATACTTTAGAGAATGCACGTCAGGCATACGAGGAGGGCGATATTGGGGCTGCTCGTGAGGAACTGGTCTATGCAACGCAATTGATAGGCCAGATGCGTACCAAAAAACTGATTGGCTTTCTCCCCGAAGCCATTGACGGCTGGGAGCGTAAAGATGCTAAGGACCAGGGTGGTGCCGGCCTGTCGGTGATGGGCGGCGGCACCACGGCAACGGCAAACTACAAAAATGATAAAGAACGAATAAAAATCTCAATCATTGCCGATTCTCCTATGATCCAGGGCTTGTCGATGTTGTTCTCCAACGCGGCCCTGGCTGGCTCTCAGGGCACGATGAAACGGATCGCCCGTCAAAAAGTGATGGTCAAACCCGATGGCTCACTGACCACGCTGGTGGATAAACGCATCATGGTTGAGGTCAGTGGCCGTGCGCCAGCCGAAATCAAAGAGACTTATTTCAAGCTGATTGATTTCAAGGCGCTGGCTGCCTATTGATGGCGGGCCAAAGCCTGATTGGTTAGCAGCTTTTTTGTGTCAGGCTTCGACTGTCACGCTCCGAGAATCACGCCTCCACTACTGGAATTTTGCCAATTTTCATTTGCCATTCACGCGGGCCTGTTTTGTGAACAGATTCACCGGTCGAGTCGACGGCAACCGTAACCGGCATGTCTTCCAGGGTAAATTCGTAAATTGCTTCCATGCCAAGGTCTTCAAAGCCGACAACCCGCGACTTCTTAATTGCTTTTGACACCAGGTAAGCGGCACCACCAACGGCCATCAGGTAGGCCGCCTTGTGTTTGCGAATGGCTTCGATGGCAACCGGGCCACGTTCGGCTTTTCCAACCATCGCAATCAAGCCAGTCTGGTCAAGCATCATGTCGGTGAATTTATCCATCCGGGTTGAGGTTGTCGGACCGGCAGGGCCAACGGCTTCGTCACGAACCGGGTCGACCGGGCCGACGTAATAAATCACCCGGTTCTTGAAATCGACGGGCAGAGGTTCGCCTTTTGCGAGCATTTCCTGGATGCGCTTATGTGCTGCATCGCGACCGGTCAGCATCCTGCCGGAGAGCAACAGGGTTTGACCGGGTTTCCAGGACGCAACTTCAGCGGCAGTCAGTGAGTCCAGATCGACCCGTTTGGATTTTTCGATATCCGGGGTCCAGTTCACATCAGGCCATGCCGACAGTGGAGGCGGCTCACAAAAAGCGGGTCCGGAGCCGTCAAGCACAAAATGCGCATGGCGGGTTGCGGCACAGTTTGGAATCATTGCAACAGGTTTGGAGGCTGCGTGGGTTGGGTACATATCGATCTTGATGTCGAGTACGGTGGTCAGCCCGCCCAGGCCCTGCGCACCAATACCGAGTGCGTTGACTTTTTCATACAACTCGATGCGCAGTTCTTCGGTTTGATTAGCCGGGCCGCGCTTCAGTAGTTCGAACATGTCAATGGGCTGCATCAGTGACTCTTTGGCCATCAACATGGCTTTTTCCGCCGTGCCGCCAATGCCGATGCCGAGCATTCCCGGCGGGCACCAGCCTGCGCCCATTTTGGGCACGGTTTCCAGTACCCAGTCGACAATCGAATCTGACGGATTCAGCATCACAAACTTTGACTTGTTTTCTGAGCCACCACCTTTGGCCGCAATATCGATGCTGATCGTATTGCCTGGTACCAGTTCGACATGGATAACCGCCGGCGTATTGTCTTTGGTGTTCTTTCGGGCGAACTGTGGATCGTCAACT
This sequence comes from Burkholderiaceae bacterium, assembly GCA_049680625.1. Classification (GTDB taxonomy): domain Bacteria; phylum Pseudomonadota; class Gammaproteobacteria; order Burkholderiales; family Burkholderiaceae_E; genus JAUIAI01. Next base: position 3,819 of record JBAUID010000135.1, read on the forward strand.
ACCGAGGCGCGTAACAAATTGTCCGAATTCATATAGCCATCGTGAACCCCCTGGTTGATCGCATCAGCCAGAGAACCGCGAAAGCCGTCGAACTGAACGTCCATGCCAACCTTGGCAAAGACGTTGACAATGCCGGTGTCCTGGCACATCGGCCGTTTTCCATCGGCACTCATGCGCGAATTGGTCAGAATCTGCGCAATTGCATCTTTTGCGGCCGGGCTTTGTTCGCTCTCGTAAGCGCGGGCAAGGTGCTCGATATAGTCACGGGGATGGTAGTAACTGATGAACTGAAGGCTGGCGGCCACCGATTCGATGAGGTCAGCTTCCTTGATCTTTGTCATGAAAAACTCCGGAAATACAAGGCGGGGAGGTCGGCCGGTACCTGTCGGCCGGAAATAGCGCAAAATGGCTAAAATGTGGGCGCGTCAGGGTTGAGCACGTAAGGGTTCAGTAAGCCTGCGTTCATATGTTACAGAAGTTAAGTACCGGCGGGGCTGGCCGGTTGCGATTCCAACGTAACCAACGCAACCCACCAGCGCAAGTCTATTACGGAGGAGACTATGTCAGCAGAAATCGAGAGCGTCCTGCACGAAGAGCGACTGTTCGCCCCAGACCCGGCTTTTGTCAGCCAGGCAACAATCTCGGGGATGGACCAGTACCAGGCGATGTGTGCCGAGGCCGAAAAAGATCATGCGGGTTTTTGGGCCGGGCTTGCGCGTGAGAATCTGATCTGGCACAAGCCGTTCACCAAGAGCCTGAACGACAGTGACGCGCCGTTTTTCAAGTGGTTCGAAGACGGTGAGCTGAATGTGTCTGCGAATTGCCTTGACCGCCATCTTGGCACCCCGGTCGAAAACAAAACGGCCATTATCTTTGAAGCGGATGATGGCACCGTGTCGACGGTGACTTACAAAGAACTTCACGCCCGTGTGTGCCGTTACGCCAACGGTTTGAAATCACTGGGTCACGAGGCGGGTGAACGCGCCATTATTTACCTGCCCATGTCAATTGAAGCCGTGGTTGCGATGCAAGCCTGTGCCCGCCTGGGTATCACCCACTCGGTGGTATTTGGCGGGTTTTCGGCAAAGTCGCTACAAGAGCGCATTGTCGATGCCGGGGCAACCCTGATTCTGACCGCTGACGAGCAATTGCGCGGTGGCAAAGCGATCCCCTTGAAGCCGGCTGTTGACCAGGCCTTCACCCTGGGTGGGTGTGATGCGATTCGACACGTTGTTGTGTATAAGCGGACCGGCGGCAAAATTGACTGGCATGATCGCGACGTCTGGATGCATGAAATGCAAGCGGGACAGGCCGATACCTGTGAACCCGTGATGGTGGGCGCAGAACACCCGTTGTTTATTTTGTATACCTCGGGCTCTACAGGCAAACCCAAAGGTGTGCAGCACTCATCCGCGGGATACGCGTTACACGCGATGCTGACCATGAAGTGGACGTTCGACATGAAACCCGACGACGTTTTCTGGTGTACGGCGGACGTTGGCTGGGTCACTGGCCATACCTACGTTTGTTACGGGCCAACCGCGGTTGGTGCCACCCAGGTAATCTTTGAGGGCGTGCCCACTTTCCCCCATGTTGGACGATTCTGGGAAATGATCGATCGGCACAAGGTCAGTATTTTCTATACCGCGCCAACTGCAATTCGCGCGTTGACCAAAGCGTCCGAAGGCAGCCCGGATAAAGCGCCGGGCAAATACAATTTGTCTTCACTGCGCCTGCTGGGCACGGTAGGCGAGCCGATTAATCCGGAAGCATGGATCTGGTATCACGAAGAGGTTGGCCGCAAGCGGTGCCCTATTGTTGATACCTGGTGGCAAACCGAAACCGGTGGCCACATGATTACCCCGCTGCCTGGCGTCCATGCAACAAAACCCGGTTCGTGCACGATGCCATTGCCCGGTATCGCAGCCAGCATTGTTGATGAGACCGGGGCCGATGTTGAACTGGGTAAAGGCGGAATTTTGGTAATTAAGAAGCCTTGGCCGTCGATGATTCGGACCATCTGGGGTGACCCGGAGCGATTTAAAACGAGCTACTACCCCGAAGACTTTCAGGGGCGTTACTATCTTGCCGGCGACGGCGCCAGCCGCGATCTTGACGGATACTTCTGGATAATGGGCCGAATTGACGACGTGTTGAACGTGTCAGGCCACCGGCTGGGTACGATGGAAGTTGAATCGGCCCTGGTCTCACACGATCTGGTGGCTGAGGCGGCTGTGGTTGGCCGTCCTGACCCAACCACAGGCGAAGCCATCAGTGCTTTCGTGGTGCTTAAGGGGGACCGTCCGACCGGTGAGGCTGGTCTTAAAGTGGCCGCCGCACTCAGGGATTGGGTGGCCAAAGAGATTGGCCCAATTGCCAAACCAAAAGATATTCGCTTTGGCGACAACCTGCCCAAGACCCGCTCTGGCAAGATCATGCGGCGGCTGTTGCGATCGATAGCCAGGGGTGAAGAAATCACCCAGGATATTTCAACGTTGGAAAACCCGGCAATCCTCGATCAGCTCAAGGAAAAAATCTGACACGAGATGAGCATCGGCGCCTTTACTGGCGCCGTAACCTGATCCTGATTAGTAGTTTGCTACTGATCTGGGCCGGGGTGACTTTTGGCGTTGCGTTTTTCGGTCGGGAGCTTAGCCATATCGATTTCTTCGGTTGGCCATTGTCGTTTTGGGTCGGTGCCCAGGGGGCGTTGATTTGTTACGTCATCATCATCGCCTATTACGCACGCGTGATGAATAAGATGGACAGAAATCTGGTTGCAGACGACCACTACCAAGACTCCGAAGTGAATCCCGACCAGAAATCGGTTGAAGGGCCACCCCGCAGGCCGATCTGAAATGAGTTCCGCTGGCGGCTCTCACCAGTCTTACTACAGCCAGTTACGCCGGGCCTACCTGGTTTACACCGGGGGGTTTGTATTTTTTGTATTGGCCCTGGCTTATGCAGAAATTCAGGGCGTACCGCGCAGCACCATTGGCTATTTGTTCCTGGCCGTCACCGTTGCCTTATATGCCGCCATTGGCGTTATTAGCCGAACCAGCGATCCGGCTGAGTTTTACGTGGCCGGGCGTCGGGTGCCTGCGGTTTTTAATGGTATGGCGACGGCAGCTGACTGGATGTCGGCCGCTTCCTTTATCAGCCTGGCTGGCGGCTTATATGCCGGCGGTTACAGTGGCTTGGCTTTTGTGATGGGCTGGACCGGGGGTTATGTACTGGTCGCATTGTTGCTGGCCCCCTATCTGCGCGCGTTCGGGCAGTACACAATTCCGGACTTCCTTGGAGCGCGTTTTGGTGGCCATATCCCGCGCACGATTGGCATCGTGATTACAATTCTCTGTTCGTTCACCTACCTTGTCGCCCAGATCTACGGGGTCGGGTTGATTACATCCCGACTCACCGGTGTTGAGTTTCAGATCGGTATTTTCCTGGGCCTGGGTGGAATATTAGTGTGTTCATTCCTGGGGGGTATGCGCGCTGTGACCTGGACACAGGTCTCGCAGTACATCGTCTTGATTATTGCGTACATGGTGCCGGTGATGTGGTTGTCGATCACTCAAACCGGCAGCCCTTTGCCGCAGTTTTCTTACGGTCAGCAGTTGCGTCAAGTGACCCAGATTGAAGAACGGTTGATTAAAGATCCCGCCGAATCTGAAGTTCGCGAAATATTCCGGCAACGAGCCGAAAAAGCCCGTGAGAACCTCGGCGACGTGAGCGCTGCGTATGAACGGGAAAAAGCAGCTTTCAGCAATGCAGTGACCTGGGATAATTTGGCGGAAATGGTTCCGGACGGTCGGCTTGATGCACAGAATCCGGCGCTGAATTTTCCGGTCGACGTCCAGACCGCTCGCAAGCAATGGGAACTTGACCTGGCAAACGAAAGCAGGGCGGCGCCGCTGGTCCGACACGGTGAGCCATTTCCCGGGGAAACACTCGATGAGCGCAATAAGGCGCGTTGGAATTTCCTTGCTCTGGTGTTTTGTCTGATGGTTGGCACTGCTGCCTTGCCACATATCTTAATGCGCTACCTGACAACCCCAACGGTTAGTGCTGCCCGCAGCTCTGTGGCATGGTCACTGGGGTTTATCTTCTTGTTATACGTATCCGCGCCCGCACTGGCGGTGCTGGTGAAGTACACAATTTATACCGATGTTGTCGGTGTTGCGTTTACAGAGTTACCGGCGTGGATACGGCAGTGGCAATTGGTTGACCCTGGTCTGCTGTCGCTTGAAGATGTCAATCGCGACGGCATTGTGCAACGTGCCGAAATTGCAATCGGCGGCGATATTGTTGTGTTGGCCGCCCCCGAGATTGCGGGTTTGCCATACGTTGTATCGGGACTTGTCGCCGCCGGCGGGCTGGCCGCGGCTTTGTCGACAGCGGACGGATTGTTACTGACAATTTCCAGTGCGCTGTCGCACGACTTCTATTACCGGATGGCTAATCCCAGGGCATCTACCGGACGACGAGTGATGTTGTCTAAGATTTTGTTGTTGTTTGTTGCGTTGCTCGCGGCAATGACCGCTGCACAACGGCCGGCAGACATCTTATTCCTGGTTGCCGCAGCGTTTTCTTTTGCGGCAGCCGGATTTTTCCCCGTGTTGGTACTCGGTATATTCTGGAAGCGAACCACCGGTCTGGGTGCCCTGGCAGGGATGATGGGTGGCCTGGGCGTGACGTTTTACTATATGACCTCAAACCAACCGTGGCTGCGGGAGCTGGTCTGGGGCGTCCCCCGAAGTGAGCCTTTTGACAACCTGTGGTGGGGTATCGAGCCCATTTCCGCTGGTGTGTTTGGGGTGCCGGTTGGCTTCGTATTGACCGTTGTCATTAGCCTGTTGACCCCCGTTCCGTCGGCACAAACGCAGGCCTTAGTTGAAAGAATTCGCTACCCCGCCCCGATGAAGTAGAATGCCCGCACCGGAGAGGTGGATGAGTGGTTGAAATCGCACGCCTGGAAAGCGTGTTCAGGGTTTACGCCTTGACGCGGGTTCGAATCCCGCTCTCTCCGCCATAAAACAGCCCGCTGCCGCGGGTTTTTTTATGGCGGAGAGATTCCGTGCAAAGCTCGGAAAGAGATTCTCCCGGGGTTGCGCTTGCAAGCCCAACCCCGGGAGAATCCCGCACTCGGCAAAGCCGGGTCAAGAGCAATGGCGAAGCCGAGCCGTTAAGCAATGCCAAACCCAAGCCTCCCACCCAAACCCCTCTGCTAGCATGACCCCACCAGGCATTTCCCAAGGAGGCTAGCGATGACCCACCCCCGTTATCCCATACACGACCCCAAAAAGCCACTATCCCCATTTCACCTGCTCACCGCACTAATCCTGTGCCTACTATCCCTAACCGCCACGTCATCACGCGCCACAGCCCATCCACTGGATGGCCTGACTCCCGCAGAAATCACCCAGGTCGGTGAGATCTTACGAACCGCAGGTGTCGCCAGTGAGCAATCCCGATACGGATTAATCGAGTTGCTCGAGCCCGCCAAGTCAGACGTGCTTAACTGGACCAAAGACAAACCACTGCCACGAATGGCAACAGTCCATTTGCGCGAGCACGGCAAGGTGTCGAAAATTGTGGTCGATTTATCCCACGATAAAGTTGTTTCCAGCGAGCCGCTTGCTGGCCAGCCAATGGTTTTACTGGAAGAGTTTATTGGCTCCATGCAACTTGCGCTTGGCAGCGCAGATTTTCAGGCTGCGCTGGCTAAGCGCAATATCACAGCTGATGATGTGTTCTGCCTGCCGCTGACTGCGGGAAGTTATCCGGGTAATGCTTCGGCCGGCAAGCGCATTATGAAAGTGCCTTGTTACCTTAATCCAACCGGTTCGAATTTCTACGCCAAACCGATCGAAGGTTTGTTTGCTGTTGTTGATCTCGAAAGCAAAACGGTTCTCGAAGTTGTTGATGAAGCGGTTGTTCCCGTTGCAACTGACCCGTGGGGTTACACGGATGTCGAGTTAGAAAAACGTTTTGGCAAACTGCGCCCGGCGATGAATGCGGCCCAGCTGTCGCAAAAGGGCGGCGCAAATTTCACGATCGATGGATCACTCGTCAGTTGGGATATCTGGCGTTTTCGCTACCGCACAGACAAGCGACCCGGCGTGGTGTTGTCTGATATTCAGGTTCAGTCACCAGAGAAGTCACCGCAAAAGTGGCGCTCCGTTTTGTACCAGGCTCATCTGTCGGAAGTTTTTGTGCCTTACATGGACCCGGGTGAAGCCTGGTATTGGCGTACTTATATGGACAGCGGTGAATACGGCTTTGGTATTTTCATGTCGCCGTTGCGTGCTGGTATCGATTGCCCCCGGTATGCCACCTTCCTGCCTGCGGTAGTTCACCAGGACAACGGCACACCGCTCGAAATTCCCGACGCAATCTGCATATTTGAGCGCAATATTGGTGACCCGGCATGGCGGCATTTTGAAGTGTTCGCCCAGAGCGAGAATTCATTCACTCCAACCGAGGGGCGGCCGGCCACAGAACTGGTATTTCGGTCTGCGTCAGAAGTTGGCAACTATGACTACCTTATTGACTATGTATTTCATCAGAACGGGCGTATTGACATCATGGTCGGCTCAACCGGTCTGGATGCTGTCAAAGGGGTAGCGAGTCAATCCATGAATGACGCAAGCGCACAGGCTGACACCCAATACGGTACGTTAATTGCCCCCAATTTAGTGGCACCAAATCACGATCACTTTTTTAACTTTCGGCTCGACTTCGATATTGATGGAACGGCCAATACCTTTGTCCGCGCCCGCCTGGTAGCCGGCAAGCCGGCTGATAACGCATTGCGACGATCATTCTGGGTTGTTGAGAAGCAGGCGGTGAACTATGAACTAAACGGGCGTTTTCGAATTAACCCTGCGACCCCGGCGATGTACCACGTCATGAACGCCAATACAGAAAGTGCATTGGGTCACCATCCCGGCTACATGATTAACCCACATAACTCATTTGCTTACGGACCATCGGATGTTCGTAATGACCCGCCGATGCGGCGCAATGCCTACATCGATTATTCGATATGGAACACTGCGTTCGACCCGGCTCAACGGTACGCTGGCGGTGAACTGGCGTTCGCCAGTTCGGGCGAAGACTCGCTGCCGCAATGGGTTAAAGCCAATCGCCCGATTAACAACAAAGACATCGTTACCTGGTACACGATGGGCTTTCATCACGTGCCCCGCATGGAAGACTGGCCAGTGATGTCAACCATGTGGAAGGGGATTCAGCTGGTGCCATTTAATTTCTTTGCCAATAACCCGGCGGCAACAATTCGCACACCGCGCACGCCGCCCATGCCGGTATCACCCGCGAAAAATTGAGGGTGGGCGAGCTGAGCTCGTTAGCTTGTAACAATTTGTCGCTGATTTCGTTTAAGGGATTTTCCTCTAGAATCCACACATCCCGCAAGAAGACCCAGTTACTCACTCAGTCAGCCGGAAATGCAGGTTGGTAACGCGGGCCGTCTGACCACAACAAAAAGGATGCAAAGATATGAAAAGCAGAATCAGGCAAGCACTGATCACCGTCACCGCGGCCACCGGTTTTCTGATGTCAGCACCCAGCCAGGCCACTGACCTGAATTACAACTTTATTGAAGGCGGGTACGTCTTTAATGCTGATGCTGGCGTAGACGGTGATGGCTTTCGCCTGCGCGGATCTGTCGAAATCGCGCCGCAAATTGTCTTAATGGGTGAGATGTTCAACCTGAGTTTTGATAACGGAGGGTCAGCAAAAGGCCAGATGCTTGGTGCCGGCTATTTGATCCGCTACGACCAGCAGTTTGACTTGCTGGGTTCATTCGAGGTGGGCAATCTTGAAGCCCGGGGTCCGAATCCGAATGCTGCCAGGGTCGATGAAACCGGCTTTCGGATCGGCCTGGGTGTGCGCGGCGTACTCGCTCCAAAGGTGGAAGGTTTTGGGCGCTTCGTTTATGAAAATTTTGACACCTCAGATACCTATTTGGAGTTTGGCGGCTTTTACCA
>JBAUID010000136.1:0-32503 GCA_049680625.1 Burkholderiaceae bacterium
AACTGACTCCGGAAGAAAGGGCGAAGCGAAAAGGCTTGTTTGGCAAGTTCGCCGATGGCCTTCGCCCCGTAAAACCCTATATTTGGAATCTCGGCGATGACAAGCGTCTTCTTGAGATTCCGGTAACCACAATTCCGTTTTTCAAAACGCCGTTTCATTTCAGCTATCTGGCTTACCTGGCGCGGTTCTCGCGTCCGTTGATGTTTGCCTATTTGCATACCGCCTTAACCATGTGCCGGCTAACCGGAACCCGGCCGAGCTTTTTACTGCATCCGCTCGATGTAATTGGTGGCGATAAGGCGCCCGAGCTCAAGTTCTTCCCAGGTATGGAGTTATCAAGCGAAGAAAAAACAGAGTTGCTGCTGAAAGTGGTCAAAACTATCGGTAAACATTTCCGTATTGTTCCAATGGGTGAGCATGCGAGAGCCTGCATGACGGGGCCGGCGCTGTCGGTTCGCGCAGTTACCTAGGCAGGCTTGTATGTGCGGATTTGTCGTCATGATTCAGCCAATAGGGCAGCCAGATATGGGCTTGCTCAGCCACATGGCATCGATGCTTGAGCACCGGGGGCCCGATGGCGATGGTGCTTACACCCGTGACGGCGTCGGCATGCATCACAAACGTCTGGCTATTATTGATATCGCCGGTGGTCAGCAACCAATGGTGGCCGGCGAAGTTGCGGTTGTATGCAATGGCGAAATTTACAACTATATCGAGCTACGTGACGAGCTTCAGAAACTCGGCCATCAGTTCAGGACTAATTCTGACACTGAAGTTCTATTGCAGGCGTACCTTGCCTGGGGTGATGGCTGCGTTTCACGTCTGAACGGCATGTTTGCCTTTGTCATTCACGACGCGAGAACCGACCGCATACTGGCAGCGCGAGATGCCTTTGGAATCAAGCCGCTGTACCGGGCCGAATGGAATGGGAGCATTATTTACGCATCCGAGATCAAGGCAATTCTCAGCCATCCCGGTGCGCGGCGCGAGTTGGATCAAAGTGGCCTCGAAGACTATTTGTCAATGCAGTTTGTGCTCGGTGAGCGAACGATGTTTTCGGGCATCAGTAAGCTCCAACCCGCTTATTTCGAATGGCTAAACCGAGGCACAGGAAAGTTCGCTACATCCCGCTATTGGGAGCCCGACTACAACGCCAGGCCTGATTTGCCGTTTGAAGATGCCATTGGTCGCACCGGTGAGTTACTACAGGCCAGCATCGCTCGCCAGATGCGATCAGATGTGCCAGTTGGTGCCTATCTTAGCGGTGGTCTGGACTCGAGTTATGTGGCCGCTGCCGCGGCCCGGCACACGAATCATGGCTTTGATACATTTACCGGTGCTTTTCATGAAGGGCCGGAATACGACGAATCACATCATGCCAGGGCCGTTGCTGATCATATCGGTGCACGCATGCATCAAATTTATCCAACCGAGATGGATTTTGTTGACCGCCTGCAATCCCTTATTTATCACATGGATGAGCCGGCGGCCGGGCCCGGATTGTTTCCCCAGTTCATGGTGTCGGGGGCAGCCCGGGAAAAGGTGACTGTTTGCCTCGGTGGGCAGGGCGGTGACGAAATATTTGTTGGTTACGCCCGCTATCTGATTGGCGCATTGGAAGAATCACTGCTCTCGGCCATTAAAGGCACAGCGTCACTCGATGATTTGACGCTGGCTAATGTCGAACATTGCCTTGGCACACTAAAAAACTATGTGCCCTTGCTGCAACGTACCTGGGGGCAAGGCCTGGATGCGCCCGGACATCAGCGTTATTTTCGAATCTTGAACCGTCTGGACGCTGGCTCGCCACTGTTGTCGGGCGCCGTACAGGATTTGATGGCGAAGTCGGACGTTGCGGGCCGCTTCGAAGCCGTGTTCGAACGGCCCGTAGGTGCCAGTCATCTAAAAAAGATGTTGCACTTCGACATGGCGGTTACTCTGCCAACGCTGTTGCAAGTAGAAGATCGGGCCAGTATGGCGTCGTCTCTCGAATCGCGGGTGCCTTTGCTGGACAAAGAGGTTGTGCAGAGTGTCGCCCGGATTCCGGATCGATTGTTGTTGGCCGGTGGATTTTCGAAAGCAGTGCTCCGCAAAGTAGCGGCACCGTTGTTGCCAGCATCGGTGGTTAACCGCACGGACAAAATGGGTTTTCCAGTGCCATTGCAACGCTGGGTCAGGGGCGCGGCCCGTGATTTTGTCCGCGACATTTTGTTGAGCCGGCGCGCGCGCGAACGCGGAATATTCGCACCTGTTGAAATTGAGCGATTAATCGACAACGAATTCGAATTTGGGCGCTCATTGTGGGGCGCCCTGCAAATCGAGTTGTGGCATCGGACGTTTATCGATGCTGATCATGTGGTTCCCGTCTTTCAGGAGTCGGCTGCACGCAGCGCGCCAAGTATCCGAAAGTGTGGTGTAACAGCGATCCGCGTGTCATGAATCGTCAAGTAATTAGCTATTGTCTTTCCCGAAAACCTTCCCGAAAACCGAATAACGAGAGTTTTAAATGCCTTTGACCTTCACATCAGAAAATGACTTTCAATGGATTGTCCGAAAAATTGTAGTCGTTGGCCCCGGCATCGTTGGTATGCCGATGGCTGCCTTACTTGCGGACGCCAAAATTCGTGAAGGGTCGGACGAACCTGCGAAAGTGCTGGTGCTGCAGCGAAACTCAGAAAATTCCGGCTGGAAGGTAGCGGCGATTAATCGTGGGGAAACCGTCATTGGTGGCGTCGAACCCGGGCTGGATGCGATAGCAGCCCAAGCGGTTAAAGAAGGCATTTTATCGGCGACTAGCAGCTATGATGATGTTGCCGATGCGGACATGATCCTGGTTTCTGTGCAGACCGACAAAGACGGGTTTGGCCCGGACTACGGCCCCTTGTTTGGTGCATTAGAGGGTGTTGCCAAGGCGCTGGTCACTCGCCCGAAGGGCAACGTCCCGGTTGTAGTTTTTGAGTCAACGCTGGCACCGTCGAGTATGACTACCGTGGTGCGCGACCTATTTGCCCGCCATGGCCTCATTGAAGGCAAAGACGTGTTACTTGGAAACAGCCCAAATCGGGTTATGCCCGGTCGCCTTGTTGAGCGGGTCGCTGAGTCAGACAAACTGATCGCCGGTTTGCATCCTTTAACCCCTGTGCTTATTAAACGGATCTACTCAAAAATTGTCACCAAGGGTGTACTGCACCAGACGAATAGTATGACGGCCGAAGTTGTTAAGACCCTGGAAAATGCCTATCGCGATGTTCGCATTGCCTTCGCTGCCGAGTTAGTTCGCCAGTGCGACGCAAACGACATCGACTTTTTTGCGCTTCGGGATCAGGTCAATGCCAGGCTGAATCAAAGTGATAACGCGTCGGGTTCCGCGACGGCAGTGCCCAGCGGTGCTATTTTGGTGCCGTCGATTGGAGTTGGTGGCCATTGCCTGCCAAAAGACGGTATTTTGCTGTGGTGGCGTAAGTATGAGACCGGTGCCGATACATCACGAAGCCTGATTTTGAAGTCACGGGTAATCAATGATGAAGCGCCGCTGGAGAGCATCAAGCTTGCTGAAAAGACTTTTGGAAAGATTGACGGCAAAAAAATTGCGTTGCTGGGCGCTGCATACCGATTCGATTCAGAAGATACCCGCAACTCGCCAACGCTTTCGTTGGGCAAACTGCTTATCGAGCGTGGTTGCGATGTACGGATTCACGATCCTTACGTAAAACCAGATGATCAGAATCTGAAGAAATTTGGCCTGACCGGGCAATTCACAAACGATCTGGTCAAAGCAATAGGTGACGCGGATTTCATATTCTTTTGTGTCGGGCATGGCGTATATGGCGCACAGATTAATGAAATTGTCAGCCTGGCCCGTTCGGCAAGCGGTGTGTTCGACGGCGCCAATTTGTTTGCCGCAGAACAATTTGCGGGCCGTCTTTCTTATGCTGGTATTGGCCGCGGTACGAAGGCTCCGACTTCCGAACTGACTGATTTTACAATCGAGTCGTTTAAAGCAATGGAACAAGGCGTTGCCAATGAGTTGAACGAGCTCATTGAGTTTCTTAATGACAAGTATGCAACTGATGTATTTAACCAGGTGAGCCTGGATGTCGTGCGTCAATTGGCAGGAACCTGTGTGACAGGTTGCGAAATTGGTTATCCTACGCCGCGGCCACAGGCGCCAAATATGGACCAATTCAGTATGCGACTGGTTGGCACGGCCGCTGCACAACCCGCATGACCGTTGCGCCTCTGCTGATAATCCTGGCCAGCGTACTCCTGACGGCCGGGGCACAACTTGCGCTTAAGGTAACCAGTGGCCGTTTTTCGGCGCCGACGGGTTCTGACGGATTACTGAATAGCGTCATTGGTCAGCTTCTGGATCCGCTGACTATTCTTGCTTTGGCTCTTTATGTCGGCAGTACGATTCTCTGGTTATTAGCCTTGCGGCAGGTTCCGCTGTCTATGGCTTTTCCGTTCTCGGGGCTGACGATTGCCATTGTTTCCGTCCTAAGCATAATTGTCCTCGGAGAATCTATCAGCTGGCAACATGCGGTTGGAATTCTGATGATAATGATCGGAGTCGCCATGCTTGCCCACACAAGTGCTGACTAGCAAAGAGAATAAAATGAAGTCGGATTCTTCCGCAATAACGTCACCCCGGTGTCCAATTTGTAGAGGGATTAGTCGAAGAGTTGAGTTGGATATTGGATATCCGGTACTGAATTGTATTGATTGCAGCCATCGATTCTGTCGGATCGACGTGTCGGGTGATCATGTCACTCGAGAGTTTGGCGACGATTATTTCAAAGGATCGGGTACTTCAGGCTATGCCGACTATCTCGCAAGCGAAGCCATTCTGCGTCGCCACGGCGAGCGCTATGCCCGTCTGATCAAACCGTATATTGATCTACCACCAAGAACTGAAACTCGATCGCGTTTGTTGGACGTTGGTTGTGCCGCGGGCATGATCATGCAGGGTTTTGAGGCAGCCGGTTGGTCGGTGACAGGTATTGATCCGAATCAATCGATGATTGAATATGCCCGCGGCCTTGGGCTTGATGCTCACCGTGGAACGCTGGAAACGGTGTCAACCGTCAATGGCCTCAATATTCCGGATGACGGGTTCGATTTGGTGGTTTTAATTCAGGTGATTGCGCATCTGCATAATTTGCCTGAAGCCGTAATCGAATTGTCCCGGCTGGTCAGGCCAGGCGGGTTAGTATTGATCGAAACCTGGGACAGTAACAGCTTGACCGCCCGGGTTCTGGGGCAGTACTGGCATGAATACAGTCCGCCCAACGTATTGCACTACTTTACCCGTCGCAGTCTCGATGTGTTGATGTGGCAGGCGGGTTTTAGACGGCGGGCGTTGGGTCGACCGCGTAAACGCATTAGCGTGGAACACGCCTGCTCTCTGGTTGACTACAAATATGGAAACTCGATTATCGGGAAAACGTTGTTATCTGTGAGCCGCCTGCTACCGGCAGGGTTTGCAATTCCCTATCCGAGTGAAGATTTGTTCTGGGCCTTATATCAGCGAGAGGGGCTGGAGGGCACCCACCTTGTCTGAATGCCATAGGCTAATAGGGCCCGCTTGAACCGGCTTAAGCTTGTCCGAAGCCGTTAATGTGACGAATTGCGCGCCGGCTGGAAATTTGCGTCTTTTCATCGGGAAATTTATCTTCAAAATAGCCCGCTATACGGAACGGTGTTCTCACTTACGGTATGCTGGCCTGTTTTCTGAATAAGGTTGATTTGACATGAATGCGCCGGAAAAACCGAACCGGTCTGACCACGCGGGCGCCGACCCGTCCGACAAAGTCGGCGACGACCTCGATCGTCCGCTTGGCCGTCCAATGTCTGAGGTAATTCGCGAGCGCGTAAAAGCTGCTGGCGTGCGCCATCATGCCAACGACAATATTGCGCCTTTTTTGAAAGAGGGTGATCTGGAGCAATTGTTAGGCGAAGTTACCGAGAAGATGCAGGGGGTTCTGGAAAGCCTGGTCATCGACCTCGACAACGATCACAACACCCGGGACACCGCCAGGCGCGTTGCCAAGATGTACGTCAACGAGGTTTTTCGCGGCCGCTATGTTGAGCAGCCGCGTATTACCGAGTTTCCGAATGTTGAGCACTTGAACGAACTCATGATCGTTGGGCCACTAACGATTCGCAGTGCATGCTCGCATCATTTTTGTCCGATCATCGGACGCCTGTGGGTTGGGGTAATGCCTAACAGCCACTCCAATCTTATTGGCTTATCCAAATTTGCGCGTCTGGCCGATTGGGTTATGAGCCGGCCCCAAATTCAGGAAGAGGGGGTTACGATGATGGCGGACTTATTTAATGATCTGATCAAACCGGATGGCCTCGCGGTTGTGATGGAAGCGGATCACTTCTGTATGCACTGGCGCGGAGTCAAAGAAATGGATTCCAAAATGATCAATAGCGTGATGCGCGGTTCGTTTCTGAAAGATCCGAATCTGCGGAGCGAGTTTATGGCGTTAATTCCGGGGCGAAGGTAATCATCATGACGATGCTGGTAAGACTGTTATATGTATCTCGCGCCGAATCGCCAATTTCAGCGGCTAATGCTGACGAGATTGTCGCCCGCGCCAAACACTACAATCCGGATCACGGTATCACGGGTGTGCTTTGTTACACCGGTGATATTTATATGCAGGTGCTTGAGGGAGGGCGCGGTGAAGTCAACGATTTGTACGGACAAATCATACGAGACGACCGCCACGCGGATGTCACGTTGCTGGACTACGCGGAAATCGACGAACGACGCTTTGTCGGCTGGACAATGGGCCGGGTGAACCTGGACAAAGTGAACCCGGCATTGTTACTCAAGTACTCGGCACGCAAAGGCTTTGATCCGTATGCGGCCAGCGGGAAAAACTGCCTTGCCTTGTTAAATGAACTGTTGTCGAGCGCGGCTGTCATTTCCCGCCAAAGCTAGCAGATCGAAGCTACTTCGCGTGAAAAACGTCTACCCGCCGTGCCGATTCTGATGCACCGCTGGCGGCCTCGACTTGCTCGGGTTTGACCATGACAATCCGATCTTCTGCAACACCAATGTCAATTAGCATATCGCGCACATTACCCATTCGTTGGCGTGACAGATTTTCATTGACCTCTTTATTACCAGTGCCATCGGTGTAACCGCTCAGGCCGATTCGGCTCCAGTCACCACTCTTTGTGAAGTAGATCAGGTTCCACAAATCGTCGGCGGCTTCGCTCGAAACTGCGCTGCTGCCCGAATCAAAAAAGATACTCAGGCGTTTTGGAATACCTTCGCCGGATGCGGCTTTGACGTCGGTTGCATTGGTAAAGACCAGCTTGTCAGCCGTGGTTGGGGTTGCTGGTGCGGTGGCTATCGAGGCGGAAACTGCTGTGGCGGCGCTGGCTGCTGCGGCGACCCTGGCAGCCGCGGAGGCGGCCGCATCGTTGGCAGCCTGGCTGGTGTTCCCGGCAGTCGTTTTCTGGGCAGCCTGGGTAACCTTTTCGGCCTGGGCAGCGACTGAATCCCCGGCCGCTTTGGCACGATTAACAATTGCCGGTGTGGCAACCGACTTTGGTTCGCTTGCCGTAGCAACCGTGGCAGCCGTCGCACCCGTAGTTGCGGCAGCATTGTTCGCAGATGCAACCGCAGTTGTTTTGGCCTGGGCAACCACTTCTTTTGCGGCGGCGGTCGCAGCTGCCGCAGCTACTGCTGCGCTGGCCGCATTGTTGGCTGCATTGCTGGTTTTTCCGGTATCAGTTGTTTTTTTTTCCGGGTCGGCAGTGGGCGCCGCTGTGCCGGCTGCACCGGATGCTATTGATTCGGCGGTTGGCTCTTCGAAGGAGGCGCCGCCACTGTTAGCCATGTGAACAACGGCTTTGGCAATTTCCAGGTCGCTAAAACTGCCGCCAGACTGGGCCGGCATAGCGCCTTTACCTTTCAGGGAAGAGCCAATTAAACCGCCCAGCCCACCGGCGGCAATACGTGGACCCCACTGAGCTTTGTCACCAAGCTTGGGGGCGCCGGCAACGCCGGCAGCATGGCAGGCCGCGCATTGTGCCGCATACACCTCTTCACCGCTGTGTACCTTGGCAGGTCCGGCACTGCCGGCCAGTTCATAAGTCGACACCGGTTTGATTCGGTCGACAACGGCTTGTTCGGCCATGGCATTGGCACCCGAACCGATCCGGTCGCTCTGGCCGACGTACTTCACCAACAATGCGATCAACGCAATCGGTATGACAAAGGCGAGCACTATCGCAACGATAAGCTGTTTGGGGGTTTTGATGAACGTTTCGTGCTCTTCGCTCATAATTTTGATCCTTCTCCCTGGTGGTGGGTTTGTTGGCGATCGAAATGGGCCGATGAAATAGGTTTGCCGAGTCGGAATTCAAGCAATCGGCCAATCGGAGTTAATTCGTTAATACAGCTTTGTAAATACACAGCTTTGTAAATACCGCTAGTTACTACATTTTGTGGCCCGGCCCCCTGATCTGCCTGCCCGGTAAAAAGTGCAGGCTCATGGGACACCGGACACCGGCCAAAATCTGCCGAAACTGCCAAAACTGTATTCTGGACCGGATTCTGAAACGGGTTCTGACATTACAGCTGATTATTTTGCGCTTGTTGTACGCGGGAAACCGGCAATTATAGCCAGCCACCGGCATGAAGCGGTGGGGAAGGCGCTACACTTGTGTCTGTTGACTGGCATTGCCGGTAAGGCTGCCCCCCGGAAAGGGTCCGGCAGAAGTGTAATTAACGGCCTGACTATGGGTAGGTAGGGCGTGCGAATCGTGATGCAATTCAGGGAAGTTGAGGTCTCATCAGGCAGGGGTGCTGTGTAGTGATGACCTGGGATCTTTGGTGGTTAACGCTGGGTTTGCTCCTGGGCTGGATTGGCCTGTGGGTGTGCGACAAGCTGTTTCTCCGCGACGGGCCGGTGGCCGGCCTGCGCGCCGAGCGTGAGGCGGCAGCGGCCCGGGCTGAGCTTGCCGAGGCGAGTGAGCGACTGGATCGGGCCGAAAATCAGGCGGAAGTGCTAAAGACTGATCTGATCGCTCACAATGATCAGGCGGACGTCCTGCGAACCGAACTGGCGGTGATGCGCAATGAAAGAGGCTCTGTTGAGGCGGAATTGGCCACGGCAAAAGAGAAGCTCCGTTTGCAGCAAATCGAAATTGACTCTGCCCGCAAGCTCGCCGGCGAGCGGATTGAGGAAATTGAACGCCTGGAAAAAATAATTATCGCAACCCAGGCTGAGCGGGACAAAGCCCAGAACTGGGCACAGGGCAAAGATGCTGAAGTGGCTGCTGCAGCACTCAAAACCAGTGAATTGCAGTCAGAGATCGATCATGCCAACCGCTTATTGGGTTCAGTTGATCAAAAGATTGATGCGGCCCAGCGCCAGGCCCGCGTGTTAATGGCCCGGTTGGGTGCCGGACGTCCCGTTACCCAGCGGGAGCAACAGCGTCTGACGGGGCGCATGCGGCGCTTGTCCGGGGTTCAAAACACCATTGACGCGTTGACAGCAGCAGACGAAGCGCGTCGTAAACATTCTGATGGTGATTTGTCATGAGATTTGGCCGCGCAGAGTCCCGAACCGAACAAGGGTGGCAGCGATTCGACCGGGTTGCCTTTCTGGTTGGCCTGATGTTGATACTGGCCTTGCTTATTGTTTGGGCATTTGCGCCTGCACCCGGCCCGAGGTCACAAGCCGTCCCGCAATTGGGTGCGTCTGAGGGGGCATCCGGCGATGCATCTGACCCCGGGTCCACCTCCCTGGCAGTTGTTGATACCGAAGCAACTGACGCAGCCACTGACGCGGACAAGCGCGACTCTGATCGCCCCACCGGAGGGAATCAGTCTGCGGTGAGCCTGCCGACGATCACGCCGGAATCCGCAAAGAGTGAGCGGCGTGATCCGTCATCGGCTGGTGACAAGTCGGTTGATGCGTCTGCTAAAACTGCGGAAGCTGCGCAAACGAACGAGCGAAGCAATGACCCAATTGCGGCGACAATATCGGCGGCAAAGGCTGCGTCCGGTGCTGGTGGGGGCACCGCATCGTCTGCCAGCTCCGGCAAAGATGAGAACAAGAGCCTTGCCAGCCAGGATCCGGCCCGGCAGGCCACCTTCGAGCGAATTCCCAAATATCTCGATAAGCCAATCGCTGCTGCCGCGCCTCAATTACCCGCGGCTTCGCTGTCATCGGCTGCCGATAATGGTGCCGCACCAGGCCAGGCTGATTCGGCAGTTGCCGGATTGCCGCCGGTTGTCATGGCAGTTGGTGACGGCCCTTCGGTGAAACCCATTCTTGAATTGCGCGCCATCGATGGGGGTTTAACAATTGACGGCATTGTCAGTAGTGAAAAAGTGCGGGCCGATATTCTGAAGGCTGGGCTGAAAGCGTTCGGAATGCGTAATCTGACTGACCGGCTGGCGGTGAATGGCGCGGTCGAACCCTTTCAGTGGGCGGGCGAGGCTGCTGATCTCATTGTCCTGATTGGCGGGCCTGAAAGCGAAACCACGGTACGAATCGACGGCACGACAGTAACGCTGGCGGGTGAAGTGCCTGGTTTGGCAGACAAAGAAGCCCGAGCCCTTGCGGCTCAGCAGTTGTTTGGTACTCAGGCACGGGTTGATAACCGGCTGCGTGTGGTTGCACCAGCCGCTTCTGCCGCTATTGGCCGGGCAACAAGCGTTGACAGCTTGCCCGGTCAACAATCCGCCAATTCAACTGGAGCAACTGACGCCACAGCAGGGGCCACGGCCGCGGCGGCGTCCGCGGTAGACGACAACAGCCTGGCTGAGGGTGGCCCGGGTCAGACGGACACGGTCACACTGGCTCCTACATCCGTGCCGAACAAGATTCCGCCAGGGGAGTGCCCCAAAGTTGTCACTGGTGTTCTGCTGCCGTTTGGCAGTGCGAGTGTCGAACTGACCGATGCAGCCAAGGCTACCCTTGATCTTCTGATGTCATGTTTCTCGGGGCGTAACTACATTGTGGGCGGACACACCGATGGGCGCGGCTTAGCGTCAAATAACCGCAAATTGTCACAGGAGCGGGCTCAGGCGGTCGTCGATTACCTGCTTTCGCAAGGGGCACCTGCGTCGCGTTTAACTGCCACTGGCTATGGTGAGTCCCGGCCCATTGTGTCGAACCGCTCAGAGCGGGGCCGCGCTCGAAATCGCCGCGTGGACTTCCGTATCAAGCGCTAGGAAGCGTTGAAAATAACAACCGGAAAATATCCATGAAACCTGAGCCTGGTCATCCCATTCCGGATCCATTATTTGATCCGGAGGATGTTGATCCTGAAGAAACCCGGGAATGGCGTGAATCGCTGGAAGCGGTCGCCCGGATCAGCGGCAAGGACCGTGCATTGTTTTTGCTCGAAGCCTTATCTGATCAAGCCAGAGACCTTGGCCTGACCACCAGCAAATTACCGTATTCAGCCTACCGCAACACAATTTCTCTGGAAAACCAGGGCAGCTTTCCGGGTGATGAGGATATTGAGCATCGCCTGTTGGCCATCATGCGCTGGAACGCCCTGGCAATGGTCATGCGGGCGAACCAGGCTAAGCCCGAACTTGGTGGCCATATCGCCAGTTTTGCTTCAGTAGCGGAAATTTTTGAGACGGGGTTTAATCATTTTTTCCGCGGGCCTGATCATCCTGATGGCGGCGACTTGTTGTATCTGCAGCCACATTCAGCCCCCGGCGTGTACGCGCGCGCTTTTCTCGAAGGCCGGTTAAGTGAAGCTGATCTGAATCACTTCCGCCAGGAAGTCGCAGCACGCAATACCAGCGCCCAGGGTTTGTCCAGCTATCCCCATCCATGGTTAATGCCAGACTTCTGGCAGGTGCCAACCGGCTCTATGGGGCTTGGTCCGATCAGTGCCGTCTACCAGGCGCGGTTTATGCGCTATTTGCAGCATCGCGATATTGCCGCAACGGCCGAGCGTCACGTCTGGGGCGTTTTTGGTGATGGTGAGATGGATGAGCCCGAGTCGATCGCCGGTCTGACACTTGCGGCCCGCGAACGTCTGGACAATCTGACTTTCATCGTCAACTGCAACCTGCAACGACTAGACGGCCCAGTGCGCGGCAACGGGCAGATCATTCCGGAGCTCGAAGCATTGTTTCGTGGTGCCGGCTGGAATGTCATCAAGGTGTTGTGGGGGTCTGACTGGGACGGTTTATTTGCGCGGGACGCGAAACACGCTTTGTTACGCCGCTTTGCCGCCACGGTTGATGGCAAGTATCAGACGCTGGGTGCCAAAGATGGCGCATATAACCTGGCAAACTTCTTTGCTGAAGACCCGACCGTAGCTGCCCTTGTGTCTCACATGAGCGCTGACGAAATTGACGGCTTGACTCGTGGTGGCCACGATCTGCGCAAGTTGTACGCAGCTTTTTACGCAGCCCGTAATCACAAGGGTGCGCCAACCGTTATCCTGGCTAAAACCAAAAAAGGTTTTGGTATGGGTAATGCGGGTGAATCTCGAATGACGGCGCATCAGGCTAAGAAGCTGGACGTTGATGCATTGCTCAAATTCCGGGACCGATTCGAATTGCCGTTGAGCAATCAGCAGGTTGAGTCCCTGTCATTCCTGCGTCCGGCTGATGACTCTCCCGAAATGCAGTACTTAATGCAGCGGCGTACCAGTCTGGGAGGCTTTACACCAGCCCGTAGTTCATCCGCTGATTCCATCGTGGCACCGGCTGTTGCCGACTGGGGCGCGTTTGCCTTGTCGGCTGATAACAAAGAAATGTCGACCACCATGGCATTTGTGCGGATGCTCAGTGGCTTACTCAGAGATGCCGAACTGGGTCCGCGTATTGTGCCCATTGTTGCTGACGAAGCCCGGACTTTTGGCATGGCGAGCCTGTTTCGACAAGTGGGTATTTATTCACCCCACGGACAATTGTACGAGCCCGAAGATGCGGGTTCTATGCTCAGCTACCGCGAAGCAACTGATGGCCAGTTGTTGGAAGAAGGAATAACCGAAGCCGGGGCGCTGGCGTCCTGGACGGCGGCGGCAACCGCTTACAGCGTTCACGGCGAGCCTATGCTCCCGTTTTATATTTATTACTCTGTTTTTGGGTTTCAGCGGGTTGGCGATTTGATCTGGGCTGCGGCTGATCAGCGCGCCCGTGGCTTCCTGATTGGCGCAACCGCCGGGCGAACAACGCTGAGCGGCGAAGGCTTGCAGCACCAGGATGGCGCGAGCCACCTGATGGCATCTACGGTGCCCAACTGCCGCGCTTACGACCCGGCATTCGCCGGAGAGCTGGCCGTGATTGTCGAGTACGGATTGCAACGTATGCTGCGTGATCAGCAGGACGAGTTCTTTTATCTGACGGTTGGCAATGAGAACTATCCGCAGCCCAGCTTGCCCGATGGTGTTGAAGAAGACATCGTTAGCGGGATGTACCGCCTGGCCGGATATTCGGCTGATGGGCAGCCCGCCAAACCAGCGGTTCGTCTGCTTGGGTCTGGCAGCATTCTGCGAGAAGTTATTGCCGCGGCCGAACTCCTGGTCGCGGACTGGAAGATTGTCAGCGAAGTATTCAGCGTCACCAGTTTCAGTGAGTTGGCGCGTAATGGCCGCCGGGTTGAGCGATGGAACCGACTGCATCCAACCGCGCCGCCGGCGCTGTCACATCTCGCGCGTTTGTTGCCTGGCACTAAACCCGTACTGGCTGCCACTGATTATGTGCGCGCCGTGCCTCAGCAAATAGCGGAATACCTGCCCGGCACCCGGTTTACCAGCCTGGGTACTGATGGCTTTGGCCGCAGTGATACCCGCGCGGCATTGCGCAGCTTCTTCGAGGTTGATCGCTATCAAGTGGTCGTCGCTGCATTGCAATCGCTGGCAAGGTGTGGTGATGTTGAGGCGTCAGTTGTTGCAGCAGCAATTAGCCGCTACAAACTCAAAACGCCGGAACCACCGCCATGGGAAAGCTGACTCAGTGATGTGACTCAGCGACGCAAGGTTTATAAAGCGCGAACGAAGTCAGCCACTGCCTGACCAATTTCGTCGGGGCTGTCTTCCTGGATAAAGTGGGTGCCTTTCACAGTCAGTTCGGTTTGGTTTGGCCAGGTTCGGCAAAAGTCGCGCTGACTGCCCGTTAAAATCGAACCCGGTTCGGCATTGATGAATAGTTTTGGTACCGGGCTGCTTTGTAGCCACTGTGCGTAATCGTTAACAAGGCTCACAACGTCCGCGGGTTCGCCTTCGATTGGGATTTGGCGCGGCCAGGTCAGCGTTGGTCGGCGGTCTTCGCCGGGTTTCAGAAAGGGGCGTCGATATTCGGCCATCTCGGATTCGCTCAGGTCGCGAATCACCGCGCTTGGTAACACCCGCTCAACAAAAATGTTTTTGTCGAGCACCATGTTTTCGCCGCCGTCAGAACGAAACGCCTGGAACACGCCGCGCGCGTCATCGGGCCATTGTGCCCAGGTCACCGGCTGAACAATGGCTTCCATGTAGACGATACCGGCGACCCGGTCGCGATGACGGTTGGCCCAGTGAAACCCAAGGGCGGAACCCCAGTCGTGAATTACGAGTACAACGCGCTCGCCCAGATCCAGGTGATCAAACAGTGCGTCCAGATACTGGCTATGTTGTGCGAACGTGTATCGATCGGGGCCGCTGTCTGGCAACTTATCCGAATCACCCATGCCAATCAGGTCACAGGCCACGAGGCGGCCCAGGCCCTGGCAATGCGGCATGATGTTGCGCCACAGATAGGAAGATGTCGGGTTGCCGTGTTGGAAAACAATGGCATTCCCTTTCTTTTCGTCGCCTTGGCCACCTTCGTCAATATAGGCCATCTGGTGTCCGTTAATACGGGCAAACTTTTTTTTGCCAAAGTGATTGGATTGGATGGGCATGTGAAATTGGTCCTCGGAGTCAGCTGATATGGAGCGCGAGTTATTGGCCGGTGAAGTTAGGCTTGCGTTTTTCGACGAAGGCTTTAACCCCTTCGATTCCGTCTGCTGATGTGCTCATCGCCACAATGCAGCGGGTTTCTCGTTCCATTTGAGAGTCGAGGGAATCATTCAATGCCATTTGCAGTAGCTTCTTAACGCCACCATGGGCCAGGGTTGGCCCTTTAGCAAGCTGTTCGGCCAATTCGGTGACGGTTTCATCTAGTTTGTCCGCGCTGACAACCCGGTTGACCAAACCCCATTCCAGCGCTTCCTGCGCATTCAGGGTTCGGTTTGTCAGGTATAAATCGGCAGCCCGGCGAATACCAATAATGCGCGACAGAAAATAGGTTGAACTGCCATCCGGGGTCAGGCCAATTTTTGTATACGCGCTGGTGAATTTTGCCTGGTCGGTACAAATCGCAAGATCGGTACAGGCAGACAGGCTCAGGCCGGCGCCTGCCGCAACACCGTTAACCCGGGCAATTAGCGGGGCATTCATGCGCGCCAGCCGGGCAATAGCCGAATGAAGATAAGTTGTCATTTCTTTGATAAGCAGCTCAACTTTGTCAGGGTTTTCTGCAAACCCGGCAACATCGCCACCCGCACAAAAGGCCTGATCACCGGCGCCGGTAAGCACTGCCGCACGGACCTGACGATCACTGCCTAAACGATTGGCAATATCCAGAAGTTCTTTACAGGCTTGCAGGTTGATGGCGTTGAATGCTTTTGGTCTGTTAATCGTTATCCAGGCGACCTGGTTTCTGATTTCGAGGTTAAGTACTTGATAGTCCATAAAGACGACTCACAAAAAAATCACTGATACTGGTCAAATCAGCGGGTGTTTGTCTGATCCGCACTCGTTTTGCTGAAGCGGTGTTTGAACCGAGTTTAGCCCACGGCGTTTTTGCGGCATCATTGCGGATGGCGCCTGGGTACGGTGCCCTACGATATTCAGGGGAGAAAAACAATGGATGTACGAGCCGCAGTCGCCTATAAAGCCGGTGAGCCGTTGGTCATTGAAACGGTACAGCTCGAGGGCCCCAAGGCCTTTGAAGTGTTGATCGAGGTTAAAGCAACCGGTGTCTGTCACACCGATGAATTCACACGTTCCGGTGGTGACCCCGAAGGCTTGTTTCCAGCCATTTTTGGTCACGAAGGGGCTGGCATTGTTGTCGACGTGGGCCCTGGGGTTACTTCTGTTAAAAAAGGCGATCACGTGATTCCGCTGTACACACCGGAGTGTCGTGCCTGCAAAACTTGCCTGTCGATGCGATCTAACCTTTGTACGGCGATCCGCGGCACCCAGGGTGAAGGTGTGATGCCAGACGGGACCAGCCGTTTTTCATTAAACGGCGAGAAAATCCATCACTACATGGGTTGCTCAACTTTTGCCAATTACACGGTGTTGCCTGAAATTGCGGTTGCCAAAATTCGAGAAGATGCACCGTTTGATAAGGTTTGTTATATCGGCTGTGGTGTCACCACGGGTATCGGCGCGGTAATTAACACCGCCAAGGTAAGGCCGGGTGACAACGTTGTTGTGTTTGGGCTTGGTGGTATTGGCCTGAATGTTGTCCAGGGCGCGCGCCTTGCTGGTGCGGACAAAATAGTCGGGGTAGATCTCAACAACGACCGCAAAGCGCTGGGTGAGAAATTTGGGATGACCGATTTTGTGAACCCCAAAGAACTTGACGGCGATCTGGTTCAATACCTGGTTGCGCTGACAGATGGTGGTGCCGACTTCAGTTTTGAGTGTATTGGTAATGTTGAGGTGATGCGCCAGGCTCTGGAATGCTGCCATCGCGGTTGGGGTACGTCGATTATTGTCGGCGTAGCCGGCGCCGGCCAGGAAATCTCAACCCGTCCGTTTCAGCTGGTGACCGGACGCAACTGGAAAGGCACGGCTTTTGGGGGCGCGCGCGGCCGTACCGACGTGCCTAAAATTGTGGATTGGTACATGGAAGGGAAAATCAACATCGATGACTTGATTACCCATAAACTGCCGCTGGAGAAAATTAACGACGCCTTCGATCTGATGCATTCAGGTGAATCTATTCGCAGCGTCGTTGAGTACTAAGCAATGGAAATAGTTGCCAGTAATTGCTCGTTTGATGGTGAACAACGGGTCTATAGCCATCAATCGGCGCAGACTGGCACACCGATGCGCATTGGCGTCTTCTTGCCGCCCCAGGCAAAGCAGACCGCGGTGCCGGCCTTAGTCTGGCTCAGTGGTCTGACCTGTACCGAAGAAAATTTTGTGGTCAAGGCCGGGGCCCAGCGCATCGCGGCTGAGCTCGGCCTGGCAATCATTGCACCCGACACCAGCCCGCGCGGCCTCGGATATCCCGGTGAAGACGATGCTTATGATTTTGGCAGTGGTGCCGGTTTTTATGTTGATGCCACTGAGGCCCCATGGGTTAACGGGTATCAAATGTATTCCTACGTTTGCGACGAATTACTGAGCCTGACTGCGGCTCACCTGCCGGTTGACATCGCTAAGCTGGCGATCTCTGGGCATTCGATGGGTGGTCATGGTGCGTTGACTATTGCAATGAAAAACCCCGATAAATTTCGCAGCGTGTCAGCATTCTCACCAATTGTCTCGCCGATAAACTGCCCGTGGGGCCAGAAGGCCCTGACTGGCTACCTGGGTGCTGATCAATCGGCATGGGCAGAGTACGACAGCTGCAAACTGGTACGCGAGCGTGGTTGGAGCGGCCCACCGATACTGATTGAGCAAGGCCTGGCAGACAATTTCCTGGAAGAGCAACTCAAGCCGGAGTTATTCCGCGCCGCCTGCGCCGAGGCCAACGTGGCTCTGAACCTGAACCTTCGGGAAGGCTACGATCACAGCTACTTTTTTATTGCCAGTTTTATAGAAGACCACTTGCGCTTTCATGGCGCACAACTTACCTGATTTTAAGCGCTTGATTTGCTAAGCAGTTCTCGGACATGCGCCCGAACTTCATCGGGGTGAAACGGTTTTTCAATTACAGGTTGCCGGCATTGGTCAAGAAAATCGATTGCTGCCGGGCTGAGAGAATCGCCGGTAATAAAAATAATGCGACTTGTCGGGTGAATTTTCCGCGATTCGAGCTCACGGACAATCGCTGGACCGTCGATTCCGGGCATCCATAAATCGGTAATAATCAGGTCGAACTGGTTGGTTTCGAGCATGGTCAGCGCTTGCTCACCGTCCGGGACCGCTTTTGTCTCATAACCGTCAAGCTTCAGAATTTCGCTGATGGTGGCCGTGATTTCCGGCTCGTCGTCAATAATCAATATGTGGGCTTTGCCGATCGCCGGCTTGGCTTCCATGTCGGTCGATGTATCAACTTCGGCCAGTGAGCCGGACTGTATCGGTAAATCAACTTCAAACAGTGCCCCGCCATATTCAGAATCGAGGGCGCGAATTTTTCCAGCATGGCTGCGTACAATGCCCGAACTCACCGACAGGCCAATGCCAGTACCAATGCCATCCGCCTTTGTCGTATAAAACGCATCAAATATCTTGTTGCGGTTCTCGGGCTCAATGCCTGGCCCACTGTCAGCAACTGACAACCGTACCTGCTGTCTTCCCAGCGAGCGGGTGGTGACATTCAGTTTGCGTTGCCCGTCATGGTCCTGCATTGCGTGCTGGGCATTGATCATCAGGTTAACGACAACCTGGAT
Source organism: Burkholderiaceae bacterium (assembly GCA_049680625.1). Lineage (GTDB taxonomy): Bacteria > Pseudomonadota > Gammaproteobacteria > Burkholderiales > Burkholderiaceae_E > JAUIAI01. The sequence continues at coordinate 18,603 of JBAUID010000136.1, forward strand.
CAGTTGATCCTCATCTGCCTGGATCAGCGGCAGTTCTTTGTTCAGATCCAGAACCAATTCAATGCCACTGGCTTTCAACCCATAGGATGCGATTTCCAGCGACTTACTGATCGTATCGTTCAAGTCAACCGACGTACGGCTTGGGGGACGTTGTCGAACCATCGACAGGAATGTTCTGACTATACGCGCTGAACGTTTAGCGGCATTACCAATTTTCTGGGCTCTTTCCCTGGTGTCTTTGTCTTTGGCGACGGTTTCGAGTAGTTGGGACTGACCGACGACAATAGCCAGAGGGTTGTTCAGTTCGTGTGAAACCGAAGCCAGTAAAGAGCCAAGAGCCGATAGCTTTTCACTTTGGGCCAGGGCCAGACGTTGCCGCGCGAGTTGCTCCTGTGTGCGAATAATCTCGCTGGTATCGGTAATCGATACCGCTACCACAACTTCGTCGTCATACCGTGTTAGCCGTGCGTTAAGCTCAGCGTTGATAAGGCGGCCGTCAGGGGTTCGGATCATTGCCGGAAAACTTTTTGCCGCGCGATGTTCGCGCATAATTGCATCGAAACGCTGGTAGGTCAGCCCATCGGCAAAATATTTGTCTGCCGTGGTGCTCAAGATTTCTTCAATCGACGCGCCAAGCAGTGGCACGGAGACTTCGTTGGCGTATACAAGTTTGTTGTCGTCAACTCGTCCCAGCAAGACGGGAATTGGATGCGATTCGGCAATGCTGCGAAACAATCGCGCGGAGTTATGCAGGGCATCACTGGCAACTTTTTCTTTGCTCATATCGCGGCCAACAGCTTGATACTCGGTGGCTTGGCCCTCTTGGTCGAAATACCCGCGTAGCGCCCATGACTCCCATCGGGTCTGGCCATCGGGGCCTTGCACTGACAGCTCGCGGGATCCATTGGGGGTGCCCTTACACAAGGATCGCATCGCAGTCTCGAGGTCGGCCACTGCAGTCGAAGTGATGGAGTCAGAAAGCCGCGAATGGATCAGCTCTGACTGGGTTTTTCCAAGATGGGCAGCATAAGCCGGGTTTGCATATGAGATTTCAAGGTTCGGGTTGAATCGCACAATGAATTCATTGTGATCTTCGAGAATGCCTCGAAAGCGGGCTTCACTTTCGCGCAAGGCTGCTTCGGTGTGTTTTATTCTGGTTAGTTCCGTGGCAACTGACACGATATAGCCGGAGTCGGACCGACGCTCCACAATACGCAACCATCGGTCATCGGTGCCGTGATACATGAACTCGGATTCGCCGGAATGATGCTGAGCCAGACGGTCGGCCAGGAATTGTCTGCAGGCTGACGGGTCGCTATCGGTGTTCCTGAAAAGGTTTTGTTTAAGCCCGTGTTCGATAATGTCACTGAAGCTGTTGCCAACCTTAATGACCTCGGCGAACTTTCCATACACGCGATCGACAGCGTCATTGCGCAGTACGATGACATCATTCGAGTCGAAGACGATAAACCCATCCGGCGATGTGGCGACGGCTTCGGTCAATAACTGCCTGGCCTGGTTTGTCTGGTCAGCCTGCTGCGCGAGTCGGGTGCCGGTTTTAATTGACCGGCGCAGAGCACTGGCGGCAGCCAGGATACCGCAAATGGCTGCGCCAGCCATCAACGCCAGTGCGGAAGACGTCGGGTTAGCATCGAATCGGCCGCTTGACAGCCATGCGCCAGCAGCCAGTGCAAAAAAGGCCGTGGAAAAAATAATCAAGACGGCGGCAAGACGGCCCGTTGAGTGTTGGAGTGTCTCGGGTTTCAGCACGCGAATGGTAATTGGGGTGAGTGCATCTGCCGGTTCAGCCGGTGGTGGCGCCAGTAGCAAAAATATAACCAACCCCGCGCACTGTTTTCAGAACTTCTGGTTTGTTCGGATTGATTTCAATTTTTCGTCGCAGTCGCATAATGCGCAGATCGATCGATCGATCAAAAACTTCCCAACCCTTATTGTGCGCCCGCTCCATAATCTGATCACGGTTTAGCGGTTTATTCGGGTTACGGGCAAACAGGCTGAGCAAGTCAAACTCTGCCGCCGTGATTGGTACTTCCTGGTTATCGGCGTCAAGCAGGCGATGGGCTTCAAGGTCCAGGGTACAAGATCCGAAGGGAATCAGCGATTTGGGCGGTCCGGCCGAATTGTTAGCATTGGTTGCGTTGGCGGCCGAGCTGGCGGTGTCAGCCAATCGTCGCAGCAGCGCGCGTATCCTGGCCAGCAGTTCCCGCAAATCGAAGGGTTTGGGGACGTAGTCATCGGCGCCAATTTCAAGGCCAACGACCCGGTCGATCGCCTCCGCCGCTGTAGTCAGCATAATGATGCCGCAGCCCGGATGATGCTCTCGGATCCAGCGGGCGAGGGACAAGCCATCCTCACCGGGCATTTGAATGTCAAGGATCACTATACGGGGTGCCGCTTCAGCGATAAGCTGCCTGGCTTGGGCGGCATCAGCCGCTGTCTGGGTTGTGAGGTTCTGGCTGCTTAGAAATTCCTCCAGCAGCTCGCGGATATCAGGCTCATCATCGACAATCAGGACATGGGCCGAATTGGTTGCAGGCGTCATTTAGAGAAATATAGAAATGGGGGGCACCGGTTCTGGCCACAGAATGGCGAGTGCGAGCCAGTTTGCTGCGGCGGCGTATCAGCTCAGTTTCATTCAACTGGGCCAATGTTTCAATGGTTTCAATCATTGTTCGCCGCTCGCTCGGCCGCCTGCTAGAATGGCAGCGCACTTGCCCGTTGGGTAGGCGCCCGTAGCTCAGGGGATAGAGTACTGGCCTCCGAAGCCAGGGGCCGCTGGTTCGAATCCAGCCGGGCGCGCCACCATTCTTAGAGAAAACACCTTTTTTGCCGCGGCGTTCGAACTTTGTTCAAACGGGTGTGCCATCATGTCTCGTACGTTTGTGCAGTCGCAGATTTTTCCTCTGGCATACCCGCTGCCATACCCATACTCCGGATACCCGATTGCCTCCGATGCTCTAGCATCGTTCGGTCAACTGAGAAAATTGTCCGATGCAAACGCCGGGTTGGGTTCCCCGGTTGGCTTGAAAATCCCGTTCACCCGGCTGACCGCCTTGCCTCCGGTAGTGAACACCCCGTTGACAAAAATCATGTTTCTGGATGCCTTCAGGACGGTGGCCCGGCCTTCAATCCAGTCGCCGGCCACAGCCGGGCCAACAAAGTCGCAGGTCAGGTTGACTGTCACCATGAATTGCGCGATCCCTGTCTGAGCGTTGGCATTGAGCAGGAGCAACATGTCTGCCAGGGTCATCAGCATGCCGCCGTGGCAGGAACCGCCGGGGTTGCAGTGGCGTGGCTCGATCATGAGGCCGAGAACCAGCGATTCTGCTTCGCGCTTGCCGTATAAAGGGCCAAGTGGATCGATAAAAGGGTTGGCACGCAATCGGAGTGCCGAGAAGTCAGTGGGTATTGTGCTCATTTTTTTCTAATAGTCAGGGCCGCACGATCGCGGCTTAGCCTGGCGGCGCCGCAACGGTAGCAATGGTTTTTACAAAGGCTATAGATGTGGATGGGTGCCGAGCTTAACCCATCATCAACGCCGAGCCCGGGTGGTGCCAATCAGGGGGGTCAACAGCAGTGGCACACAGTACATTGGTATTTGCGCAATGCCAAAGTACAGCGACGCAATTTCTCCGGCTGTGCCGGCAGTGACGGCCAGCATCAGCCCCATGTTGCGATTACCGCTGCTCAATGCGGCAACCAGGGCGTTTTCGTGGCCGTACCAGCGAAAGACGAGGTAAGCGAACAAATGCAGCAGCACTGCCATCAAAAATGACAGGATGAGCAACCAGGCGGCCTGGGCCGGGTCGTTGACGAGGAACCGGGTGACCCCGTCCATAATGGCAATGGCAAAGACAACCAGGATCGTCACGTTGATGCCGGACATCACATCGTCATTACGTTTGATGCGTTCGGCTCCGGCCACCCGACGGATGATTGCAGCCAGTACAAATGGGGCAGCAACCAGCAGACAAACCCGCAGAAAAAACGGCAGGAGTTCAACAGTCACCCCTGAGTGGGGTAGCAGCAGGGCAACCACCGGGGTCAGACTCAGGGGCAGCAGTACAGTGGACACAACGGTAAGAATCAAGACCCGTTCACCGTCGATACCGGTCATCAGTGCGAAGGCCGCTGCTGAGCCCACGGGTGGTGCGGCACATTGTAAGATCAAGGCAATACTCACAGCCGCGGCCATGCCAAACGCGCCGCTAAGCAGCCAGGCGATCAGGGGTGATAAGACCAGTTGCAGGGCTGTCATCAGCAAGGGTAAACCCGGCTGACTTGCGCGACGGCCCAGTTTTGTCCAATCCAGGCGAACCAGGGTAACGGTCATGGTTGCCACGACTGCGAGGGTCAGCAGTGGGCGCATCAGGCTGGCCAGGGCCGGAAATGCGATGCCGGTCAGTACCCCAATTGGTAAAGCCCAGCGTGCGTGATGCCCCAGCGCCCGAAAAATGAGTCGGATCATGCCGGCGAGTTTACAGGCTGGCTTCAGTATCATGGCTTGCGCTTGCCTGGCTTTCGTCTCAACCGTCAGCGATCTGCTGACAATTAACGGCTAAATCAATGTCCGACACTATTGCCAATTCTCCTACCGGTGCTCACTCTGATTCGCTGAGTGATTGTCTGAACAAATGCCTGACCCTACCCACCGAAACAATCCGGGTTGCCGATCTTGCCGCATGGCGTGGGTACTGGTTAGCAGCGCTTGCCGGCCAGGGGCCGGGGTCTGGCTCAGTTGATCTGGCCTGTCGGGCCGGCTTTCACAGTGATCGGGTGGCGTGGGCGTTTCTAGCCGGCTATCAGTCGGCGATTGGGGTGATGGTTCCCGGTCGCAATCCGGAAAAACTTGGTTCGTTTTCAGTTACGGAGTCCGGGGGCAACCAGCCACGACATATTTCGACGACGGTTGAAACCCAAGCCGACGGGTCGATTCGAATCAATGGCGAAAAGCGTTGGGTTGCGATGGGTCACGACTGCGACGAATTGCTCATCGCAGCAACCATGAAGCCGCCCGGAGAGTCAGAAAGCGCGGCTGCCGCGCAGGGAGGGCCGGCTATTCGGATGATTGCTCTGCCCAGGGAAACCGATGGACTTTCAATAATTTCGATGCCGCCAATGGAAATTATTCCCGAAGTGCCACACAGCGGTGTCCGGTTCAGCGATGTCATCCTGCCGGCCAGTGCGTTGTTACCGGGTGACGGATACAGCGGGTTTGTTAAACCATTTCGAACCCTGGAAGATATTCATATTGCTGCGGCAGTTCTGGCGTATTTATTGCGTTCGGCTCGACGTCTGCAATGGCCGCCTGCTTTTTCAGAGTCGCTTGCAGCACTAATTGTTGCGCTTTACGGGCTGAGCCGACAGGCGCCGGATGCGGCGACTACCCATGTTGCACTGAGTGGCGTTTTGACCCAGGTTCATGCGGCCTACGAGCAAGCAAGCATACTGTGGCGCGAATTTCCGGACGACGAGGAGTCTGCGCGATGGGTGCGTGACCGGCCGTTGTTCGGGCTGGCGACAAAGGTGCGGGCAGCCCGCGCGGGTCGGGCCTGGGAGCGTTTACAACACTGAGTAGTTGCTGATAGCCGGATTACAGCTGCAACCTACATCGCCGAAAACAAGTGTCGGTGGATTCGGCTGACAACGGGTTGCAGATCCACGCCTTTTAAATGCAACTTCAATTTTCCCGTCTCGTCGCGCACTGCGGCCTGAACCCGGCTTAGATTGACAATCGCGCCACGATGAATTTGTGCAAATTGTTGTGGATCCAGTTGCGCCAACAGATTGCGCAGCGGTTCGCGAATCAACGCTTCCCGTTCCGGCGTGTGAACAAGTACGTACTTATCGGCCGACTCGAACAAGACAACTTCATCGACCGGAATCATGTGCACGGTATCACCGGCACTGGCTCGAACAAATTTTAATGCTCCGGGGGCGCCGGAAGATGGGTGTTGAGCCTGAGCAGCGGACAGTAAATGCCGTATTTGTGCACTGAGACCATCGATGCCGGTGTCAGGGTTGGTCTGGCGCAATTGTTGCCGCTGTTTAAGTCGTTGTACCGTGGTCGTCAGCCGTTGAGGATTTACCGGTTTGAGCAAGTAGTCAACCGCCGCTGCACGGAATGCATCGATTGCATACTCATCGTGTGCGGTGACAAAGACAATGAGTGGCGGGGGTTGGTTAGGTATGTTGTCAGTCCAGTCTTCCGCAATGGCTTCGGCTACCTGGATACCGCTGGACCCGGGCATCTGGATGTCAAGAAAGACAATGTCGGGTTCATGCTCCATGACGGCTGCCAGCGCTTGTGGCCCGTTTTGGGCTCTTCCAGCAATCTCCAGCGACGGCCAAACCCGGCTGAGTTCGCGGGCCAGGGATTCGATCAACAAGGGTTCGTCATCAGCGATGACAGCGCGAATCGTGGCACTTTTTGTGGAAGCAGTTGTCATCATCACATGCCGTTTGCAGGCAGCCGGATCGTAACGCAGGTGCCAGGCATGGCGCAGGTGCTCAGTTTGCCACATGGGCTTTCTGTGGGTCTGTCTTGGGTTCTGTCTTTTGGTGTGCTCCGGAACTCCATCGTGGCGTCGTCGCCAAACGACTGTTGCAACCGTTGGGCCAGGTTTCGCAGCCCAAACCCGGCGGGTAGATCGGTTACCAGGCTCAGGTCGGTTGCCGGTCGTGGCAGATCAAGGCTGGCGTCGGTATCAGCAACAACCAGGGTCAGTTGATTACCAAGAATTGCCGCGCTGACCGCAATTTTCCCGCCGTTAATATTGGGTTCAATGCCGTGTCGTATGGCGTTCTCGACAAGCGGTTGCAAGAGCAAAGGTGGTACCTTCAGGTGCCGGCAGTTGTCGGCCAGATTGAGCGAATAGTTCAGCCGGTTGCCCATCCGCACCCGCATAAGCTCGAGATAGTTTTCGATAACTGAAAACTCGTGACCCAGGGTAGCAGCCCCTTTTTGCGACGATGTCAGAGTTTCTCGCAGGAAGCTGTCCAGACGGTCAAGCATGGCAAGCGCACGGTCAGTATCTGTGCCAATCAGTGCCCTTAGATTGGCCAGGGTATTGAACAACATATGTGGCTCAACCTGGGCTTGCAACATCGCAAATCGCGCGTTGTCCGCTCGCCGACTTTCTTCGGAGGCCTGAAGCTTCAGACGGATAAGTTTTTCCCGGCTGCTCAGGTAAGCAGTGAAAACGACGGTGACAATAAGAGTTGTGATCAAGGTGGCCATGAGTTGGCCAGGCTCGCTTAGAAAAACCATTGGTCCTGACGGTACGCCAAGTAGCGATCGGGCAATACTCATGCCCACGTAGGCGCCAATGGGGGTGGCAATCCCGATGATCACCGGCTTGATCCACTGTGACGTGAATTGCGCCGATTGTGCTCCCCAGGTTAACAAGACAATCAAAGCCGTAATCGTGTTTCCGATAGCCTGCGAATGAAGAAAAACTTTAAAGAAACCGAATTGACCAATAACAGGGACAAGTAGCCACAACACCAGTGCTACGACGGTACAGCCAATAAAGTTCAGAAAAAAAACAGTTGGCACGGGAACCCCAACCACCGGAACCGGGTTTGCAGTTGGTCGGGGAGTGTTGTCCGTCGCAGGGTTCATTTAATTTTCGCTTTCCTGCCTCAGGCGGGTACAAACTGGCCGTGTAATCCCAGGGGCAGCCCATAAGGCAGCCTGGCCTGGGCAATTGGGCCGGCGGCAATTGCTCCGGTGTCAAACACAGACAGTACAGACCGGCGGGTTTGCCAATTGTACGCCGTACCCACCAGCCAACCGACACCTTGCGGCTTGCCGGGTGCGGCGACAAAAACATGTTCTTCAGCAATTTCGTCCACTGCGTAATCGAAGTGTTGATCAGTATCCTGTCGGTGCAATGCGGTGATTCGATTAAAACCAAAAACCAAGGCTGGCATTTGGGGCGAGCGACCCAGCATGAACAGGTGCTGGGTCGGTAAGCCGGTATAGCGCTGATCGAAACGCGGGAAATCGATGCCGCTTCCGGGTCGCGGCTGCAGTTTTGCAGATTTGTTTGTCAGGTCAAGAACAATATCGGCCAGCCCAGGTTGTGCTGGTTGTTCAGTCAACGCCTGCCCGGTTGTCGCCTGGACAATTTGCTGCATCAACTTGCTAAAGCTTCCTGCCTGGGCGACTTCAATCCTGACCGTGTTTTTGTCTTCCCAGGCGTTACCCAGATGAAACGAGAAAAACGGTGGCAATTCAAACCGATGCTCAATCCGAAGGCTTTCTTTGGAAACCAGCACCACGTGAACGGAACCCTTGTCGTCCCAGTGTAGTCGTTCAGCAAAAGAAGTGGCCGAGCCTGCCCCAGGTTTGTCGGGGTTGCGAAAACGCAGGGGTGCCAGGACAAAAACCAGGTAGCGCGGGGTGATCGCAAAGTCGTGCACCATATCTGCATTCGGCGCGTCAATCATGGCAACCCGCTTTAAGCGGCCGGTTGCGCCGAGATCGTATAAAGCCAGTTTCCCGGAGCCACTGAGGTATCCAAAATTCCAGATTCGCCCGTCGGGATCAATTCTAGGGTGCGCTGAAAATGGCAAACCATCCGTTTGTTCTGAGAAGACTTTCCGGCCCAGGGTCTGCAGGCTGTTGGCGTCCAGACGCCAGGGTGAACCCGCTTCCCACAACGCCAGAATTTCATTGCTTTTACTTTTGCTGTTGCCTTGAGTGGCTGGCAGCGGGAGAACCGAAATGTTGCCGACATTCATATCGTCGGGATGATTCACAGACCGACTACCGGGCACGCTGGTACCGAATCCGTTCCAGAGAAGGCGGCCAGCCTTCTCTTCAGCCACTGACCGGTCGGTACGAATCATTCTGGCCTGGTGGGTCAGGGTTTGGTCGCCGATCTGAAACGAATGCACCATGCCGTCGCCGTCAAACCAGTGCTGGTAGCGAAGGCCGCCTCTTTGCATTCGCGCGGGCCCGTTGCGAAATAAAGTACCGCGCAAGGTTGGCGGCAAGGGGCGGTCAAACGCAATTTTTGTTGGACCAAAGGTATCGGGAACATTCTCAAAACTACCGGAGAAACCATCTTGGGGCGCCGTAGCGTGAGTGAAGTTAGTGCGGTGAGCGCGATCAGTACGCTCCGTAAGGCCAGCGCTGATCGCATTGCGCAGCCCAAAGCTGCCGGTGGCTGCAATCATGCTGCCGGCAGCCGTGGTTTTCAGCAGTTGGCGTCTGGGTTCGATATTTGGTTTTGTCATCGTCTTCACCGCAAGTTTTAGTTCAGATCAATCGATAGTGAAAGTCCCTTGTCAGGCAGCTCAAAGCGCGTGTCCTTCCAGGCGGGGGCACCGAAGACGGTCTTGCCCTGCAGGGACGCACCCCAGGGCTCTTTGGGAATACCAAACATATTGCTGTCTAGTTTTTCATTACCGTTTAAGTCCTGGTACACCATGACCGCGTAGTTGCCGGTGGATAAGTCCGGGAAGTTGAATGTCATTTCCCCGGTAGTTGCCGGTTTTACGGCTCCCAGAGCCATTGTTTTTTGGAAGCCACTTTCACTGTTATAAATTGCAACCATTACCTTGCCTTGTGCCTTTGTCACCGGTTTGACGGTGACAACCAGGCCGGCCGCACAAGCATTTGCAGCGAACAATGTTGTGGTGAAAAACGGTATCAAGCCTGCCGATGTGAATCTGTTCATTTCGAATCTCCGAGGGAAACTAGTGTGGGGTGTCATTGCAGAGTGTTGTTGAACCAGGTGACCAGGTCCGTTCCGAGCTGGGCGTTAAATTTGGTGCGGTCAAAACCCGCCGGGTCTTTACTGACTTCACCCAGTTGATCCGACCATTTCTTCATTACCGGGGCAACAAAGCTAAAGTGTCCTGCCCCGGACGCCTGTGTTAAAACGGCCTGAGGCGCCACTTTTAAAATAGGTTGAAGATGGTATTGACGGGGCAGGATGTCGTCGATTTCGGCGCTGACAATCTGCACTGCAATTGCGCTATCGACGGTGGATTCTGGTGAAATCACGCTGCCAAGCGGGGCAAGTAAAACCACTGATCTAAAAAGCGACGTATTAGCCACGCTTGCGTCAGCAACTTTCGTCGAGATCACATATCGGTGAGTTGTCTCCGGGGTGCGTCAGGGCAGCAACGAGGTAGCCGGCCGACGCCAGCGCTTGGGCCAATGGGTAGTGAGCAAGATTTGATCCACCCGTGCCGTGCGAAATCAACACCAGGGGGTGCTTTTTTTGCAGCATTGGCGCATTGCTTGCAGCATGCAAGGGGAAAGGCCCTGCTGGAATATCTGACATCGTTGCCGTTGTCGGATACCACACAGCAACCGGAACCTCCGCAGAGTCGTGGGTGAATGACCATTGCATCAGGCCAACGTTGGCGGCGTTAGACCAGGGCGGCACCATGGCTGTCGCCAGGCTCAGGCTGACCATGGCAAAGAACTTTGACAACAGACGCCTGAGGCTAACCCCAGTGCTGAAACCGATGCTTGATGGCTGATGATTGACAGGGGTCATACAAAGCTCCATTCAAAACCCCGGAGTGGGGATGAAGCGATGATTGATTGCCTGACCGAACTGTACAACCGCCATGAGACAAAGTGGCAGGCGTCGTCGCGAAACGACAAATACCGGGGTCGAAACGCAGGCGGCAGCGCATCAGGACGAGGGGGGCGCCGGAATCAAAGAGCCCCGAAGGCCCAGGGTTTTAGTGGCCTGGGCTAAAGTGCTCGGGCTCTACGGGTCCGGGCAGATATAGTCGGGGCGGATCCCGCTGCGCTGGATGATTTGGTCGACATCGAGGCCACGCAGCAATCCGTGACCGGTGATCAGCACGCTTTTCCACCCTGCTCGTGCACCACCCAGGATATCGGTATGTAAGGTGTCACCAACCATTGCAATGCGGTTCGGGGGAACCGTTTGTTGCTTTGCAATGCGCCGGCTGACCATTTCAAACACATCATCAAAAGGCTTGCCAAAGAAGTGGGGGATGCAGCCGGTGTGGTCTGCCAGCTCATGTGCATACCAACCAGGCTCGAGTGAAAACTGTTCGCCAAGCGGTGCGACCAGATCCGGATTGCCAACCAGCAGCGGGCGGGGGTTACGCCGGAAACTGTTCAGCAGTAAATCCTGACGTGATTGGGTCCACCCGGAAGAGCTGAGCAGGATAAAACCTTGAACGGCGTCATAAAGTGCGGGGTCGTCGCCAAGTTCAAGAGGCACTGGAAACTGTGTATTGCCCGACAACCCGTCGATCGCTGCGTAGTCAGGTGCCATGACTCCCCACTGCCGCATGACAGCCGCGTTGTCCAGGTAAGCAACTAAGGCATCGCGGCTTGAGATGATTTCGTCATCGTCGAAGCGGAATCCGAGTTTCAGGTATTTATCGATTACCTGGTCATGGGGCAGACTGGCGCCGTTGGTAAGAACCAGCACCAGTGCGCCCGAGGCTTTCAATTCGGCTACCCGATTCACAGCACCCGGGATTGCTGCCTGGCCAATATTCAGAACGCCGTATCCATCGAGTACAAATACGTCGAAGTGTTCACGTAAGGCCGACAAATCGCGCGCCGATTCACTGCGCTGCGCAAATTGTGCCGGCCCCAGGCGCTTGCGAATTGCCTCATAGCGCAAACAGGCATGTGATGCGTCGCCATCAAGTATGGGGTAATTCATCAGGTTCGCCGTGGTCTCAGGAGATAGTGGATTCAGTGGAGACGGCAGCGCCATCAGCGTCGAAATATCGCAGTTGCCCGATCTCGGGGTTTAAACCAACAACGGCATCAACTGACGCCGACGTTAATCCACTGATTCGGACCGTCACCAAAGGTGATTCAGCTGCTGCGTTGGCGATGCGAACGTGTACCAGTGTTTCTGCGCCCAATGGCTCAACCAGATCGATAGTGCCTGTAAGGACGCCTGATGTCGCATCAACAATGTCCAGGTGTTCCGGCCGGATGCCGATAGTGATTTTACCCTCGGGTAGGCTTACTGTGGGTTCGGTTGGAATGAGTGTCTCACCAATGCGCAGCTGGCCATCAATGGACTCAGCGGGCAGAAAATTCATCGCCGGTGAGCCGATAAATCCGCCAACAAATTGACTGGCCGGGTTTTTGTAAATGTCGGTTGGTCGACCGACTTGCTCTGCAAGGCCGGCATTCATTGCCACCAACCTGTCGGCCAGAGTCATCGCCTCAACCTGGTCGTGGGTGACGTACAGCGAAGTAATGCCGAGCTCTCGTTGTAAGCGACGAATCTCAATGCGCATATTGACCCGCAATTTGGCATCCAGGTTGGATAATGGTTCGTCGAACAAAAATACTTTTGGGCTTCGAACAATGGCGCGCCCCATGGCCACCCGCTGCCGCTGACCACCGGAAAGCTCGGATGGTTTTCGCTTTAACAAGCCGTCCAGCTCTAGGGTTTGAGCGGCACGTTCAACTTTTTCACGGATTTCAGCTTTATCCAATTTGCGGTTTTTCAAACCGTAGGCCATGTTGTCGAACACATTCATGTGGGGATACAGCGCATAGTTCTGAAACACCATCGCTATATTTCGGTCTTTTGGCTCGAGTTTGTTAACAATTTGTCCGTCAATCAGGATTTCACCTTCACTCACGGTTTCCAGGCCGGCGACCATACGCAATAAGGTGGATTTTCCACAACCCGACGGGCCAACGATAACAACAAATTCACCATCTTCGATGGTCAGGTCCACCCCGTGGACGACTTCGGTTTTACCAAAGCGTTTCTTTACATTTCGTAGTTCGACGGTAGCCATTATTTACTTCTCGGTTTCAGTCAGGCCTTTAACAAAAAGCCTTTGCATGGAAACGACCACCAGCACTGGTGGCAGCATCGCCAGCAGGGCTGTCATCATGATCAAGTGCCAGTCTGGTGCCTGTTCGGCCGCTTCCAGCATTCGGGAAATGCTGACAACAATGGTTGTCATTTCTTTTTGTGTGGTCATCAGCAGTGGCCACAAATACTGGTTCCAGCCGTAGATAAATAAGATCACAAACAAGGCGGCGATGTTGGTCCGCGACATGGGCAGCAAAATATCCCAGAAGAATTTAATTGGGCCGGCGCCGTCGATTCTGGCTGCTTCAAGTAATTCGTCAGGGATGGTAAGAAATACCTGGCGGAACATGAATGTTGCGGTGGCGGATGCAATCAGGGGGATGATCAGGCCGGCATAACTGTCCAGCATGCCAAGCTGAGCAACCACTCCGTAAGTTGGCAGGATGCGAACTTCAACCGGCAGCATCAGGGTGATAAAAATGAGCCAGAAAAAAAACATCCGCATCGGAAATCGAAAATAGACAATGGCAAAAGCTGACATCAGGGAAATGACAATCTTGCCCACGGCAATGCCCGTCGCCATGATCAGGCTGTTGAACAACATGGTTGACGCTGGCACGCTGGAAACGCCAAAACCCCGGTTTAACGCGAGTTTCAGATTGATGAAAAACTGATCTCCGGGCAGTAATGGCAGCGGTACCTGGCCCATCCGAACCGCATCATGAGTAGCGGCGACGAAAGTAATCCAGATTGGCAGGGCGACAAGAATCACACCGGCAATCAGGATCAGGTGCGACAGTAAGGTAAGTGCAGGGCGGTTTTCAACCATTGTCGGAGGCACTCATGTCAGTACTGTACTTTTCTTTCGAGGTAGCGAAACTGGATCACCGTCAGGCCGATAACCAGTACCATTAAAATTGCGGATTGCGCTGCGCTGCCGCCAAGATCCAGCCCAACAAAGCCATCGTTATAGACTTTGTAAACCAGGATTTCAGTCGCCTTTGCCGGGCCGCCGGCGGTGACCGAATGAATAATTCCAAAAGTGTCGAAAAAGGCGTAAACAATATTCACGACGAT
>JBAUID010000137.1:0-33457 GCA_049680625.1 Burkholderiaceae bacterium
ATCCAGACCCGCAACATGCCGCATGGTAAAGAGCATGTCTTTAACCGGTGCTTTATACGTCATAAGAACTCCGAACCAATGTCCGCAAACCGAGACTAGCCGAGGGCGTCGACCAATTCTGGAACAGCAGCAAATAAATCAGCGACCAGACCGTAATCAGCGACTCCAAAAATTGGGGCCTCTTCATCTTTGTTAATTGCCACGATAACTTTACTGTCTTTCATACCAGCCAGGTGCTGAATTGCCCCGGAAATACCAATGGCAATATATAAGTCAGGGGCGACAATTTTTCCAGTCTGACCAACCTGCCAGTCGTTTGGAGCGTAACCCGCATCAACAGCTGCGCGAGACGCCCCCATGGCCGCACCGAGTTTGTCCGCCAATGGCTCAATCACTTTGGCGAAATCGTCTTCAGACCCAACACCGCGGCCTCCAGACACAATAATGCTGGCTGACGTCAGTTCAGGGCGATCATTCTTAGCAACTTCGCGACCGACAAAACTCGACAGGCCACTGTCGGCAACGGCAACGGCTTTTTCGACTGCCGCTGAACCACCAGTGGGTGCGGCGCCATCAAAGGCGGTTGTGCGAACCGTGATGACTTTGACCGCGTCAGAAGATTGCACCGTCGCAATAGCGTTACCAGCGTAAATTGGCCGGGTAAAAGTATCGTCAGAAATCACACTGGTGATATCAGAGATTTGAGCAACATCCATTAGGGCTGCCACTCTTGGCATGACATTCTTGCCATAAGCCGTGGACGGAGCCATCAGGTGACTATGGCCGCCGGCACTTGCTACAACCTGGGCAGCGACGTTTTCGGCCAGGCCGTCTTTGAAACAGTCAGCATCAGCGTGAATAACCCGGGTAACCCCGGCAATAGTGGCTGCCGCTGCCGCTGCGGCGTCCGAACCAGAGCCGCACACGAGTACAGTGACATCAGCACCGATTGCACTCGCAGCAGCCACGGTATTAAGGGTGGCGGGATGAATTGATTGATGGTCGTGTTCCGCTAATACGAGGGTCGCCATTTGGCACTCCTAAAATTCTGTACAGTAAAGATAAAGTTCCGGGCCTTGATCTGCCGGTATTCAACGCAAAGCGTTGCGGTCAGATGACTTTGGCTTCGTTTTTGAGTTTATCCACCAGGGTAGCCACATCGGGCACCTTGATACCGGCTTGTCGCTCGGCCGGCTCACTGACTTTCAGCGTCTTGATGCGCGGCGCAGCATCTACACCCAGGTCAGCCGGGGTCACCGTGTCCATTTGCTTTTTCTTTGCTTTCATAATGTTGGGCAAAGTGACATATCGCGGCTCATTCAGGCGAAGGTCGGTAGTTATCACGGCGGGCAAATTGATAGTGATGGTTTCCAGACCTCCATCAACCTCTCGGGTTACCGTCGCTTTACCGTCAGCTACTTTGACTTCACTGGCAAAGGTTGCCTGAGGCATTCCCCCCAAGGCAGCGAGCATCTGCCCGGTCTGGTTGGCATCGTCATCAATGGCTTGCTTACCAAGAATGACCAGCTCCGGGGATTCTTTATCGACCAGTGCCTTGAGAATTTTGGCCACGGCCAGGGGTTGCAGCTCTTCGTCGCTCTGCACCAAAATGCTACGGTCAGCGCCAATTGCCATTGCCGTGCGCAAGGTTTCCTGGCAGGCCTGAACACCGCAAGAAACTGCGATCACTTCGCTCGCCACGCCCGCCTCTTTGAGCCGCACCGCTTCTTCAACCGCAATTTCGTCAAATGGATTCATCGACATTTTGACATTTGCGATATCAACGCCGGTGCCATCACTTTTTACTCGGACTTTGACGTTGTAGTCGACCACACGTTTCACGGGGACCAGGATTTTCATCGGGCAGATCTCGCTCGGTTAGTTGTTAGTTTGTTAGTAGTTTGCAAAGCTACCGGGGCAATGAACATCAGGACATCATCAGCAATAGATTAGCCCGCCATTATAAGAAGTGATTGCTGCCCGGAAAGAATTCTTGACTCAGTAGAGGATAGAACGCATCATTTATCTTGTCAACCAAGTTGACAAGATAAATCTCACCCTGAACTTTTGCCTGGTCACACTTGCCAATTCGCGCCATTTCGAGGTGTCGCTGACGAGGTGCCTTTGCCGCCCTTCTCTATTCAGACCCTATTTAGAGCCAAACAAGCCGACCACCATGACAGACAATTTAAAACAACTGTTGTTGCGCAAGTCGGACTGGTTTGCGGGCGAAATTCAGCAGCAGATCTCCCACTCCCGGTATCCGGGAATCACGCCGGCACAAAGCCGCCTGCTTGCCCACATGGGCGGCAAACCGATGAACATGTCCGAACTGGCACGGCGCCTGGCTGTCTCTCGCCAGGCGGTACATCGGATGGTTGCAGAGTTATCCAGTCAGAACATTCTCGAAGTACGCGAAGACCCTGAGCGCGGCAATGCAAAACTGGTTGTTTATACCGAAACCGGACGGGCAGTTAACCGGGCCGGAGCGGCGATGATTGACGCAACCGAGGAAAAAATTGCCCGTCGCATCGGAGCCGATCAGTTAGAACAACTGAAGACCTTACTGGCGCAGGACTGGGACTAAGCTATTTACTTCTGATCAGACTATCGACCGGACTTCCAGTCAGGCGGTCGCTTATCCAGGAATGCCTGCACACCCTCCAGTGTATCGGAGGCCATCATATTGCAGGCCATGGTTTCACCCGCCATTTGATACGCCGCCTCGATGCCAGTTTCGAGTTGGCGGTAGAACAATTGTTTACCCGCTTTGATCGCAACCGCCGGCTTGGAGCAGATTTGTGACGCCATGTCCTGGATAACAGCATCAAGTTGGTCCAATTCACAGACGCCGTTCACAAGACCTTTGTCCCGAGCTTCGTCCGCGCTGATAAACCGTCCGGTTACCAGCATCTCAAACGCGTCTTTGCGTGAGACGTTGCGTGACAGCGGAACCGATGGCGTTGAGCAAAACAACCCAAGATTGACTCCGCTGACTGCAAACTTCGCATGGTTCGCAGCAAATGCAAGATCGCACATGGCAACCAGCTGACAGCCCGCGGCAGTCGCCACCCCTTGAACCCGGGCAATAACCGGTTGCGGCATACGCTGAATTGTCATCATCATCCGGGTACAGCGACGAAACAGCTCTCGGTAATAATCTGCGGTCGGTGCTGACATCATTTCGCGCAAGTCGTGGCCGGCGCAGAAAGCTTTTCCGGACGCTGCCAATACCACCACACGAATCGATTCGTCTTTGGACAATTGGTTGAGCTGGTCGGTTAGGCTGTCCAGCATCGCCTCAGACAGTGCGTTAAATTGCCCCGGTCTATTCAAGGTCATGGTCGCAACCGGGCCGTCGCGACTGATCAGGACTATGGGTTCACTCTCTTTGGAATATTCGTTGGAACCATTAGCTGTCATCTGCTCACCTGTCTGCTTTCACGCGGGATAGCCGCTATTGTAGCCATACCGTCCGGGTAGTTGCATCCAGGTTTCTGTGGCAAAGTTTTCAAGTGGACAACCTTCCGTTCCCGGGCGATGACCACCTATCGGCAGCATCTGACCGACTCTACCGTTCACGCGGCCGGACTGATGCCGATATGCCCCGTTCCGATAAACTGACTTGAAACAACAGCTAAATAGATAAGACTCTGATGCTTGACAAGATTCAATCGGTTGCGGCTCAAGTCGGTTCCGTTGTCGTAGGCAAACAAGCCCAGATCCGTCTGGCACTAGCCTGTGTACTGGCGCGCGGACACCTACTGGTTGAGGACGTTCCCGGGGTTGGCAAGACAACGCTCGCCCAGGCGTTGTCCATTTCTCTGGGAATGCAATTCAAACGAGTTCAATTTACAAACGACTTACTACCGGCAGACATCGTCGGCGTAAACGTCTTTGATCGGAACAAATCAGAATTTGTCTTTCATCCCGGACCGGTATTCTCCGAAGTTCTGCTGGCCGATGAAATTAACCGGGCATCACCGAAGACACAATCAGCGTTACTCGAAGCCATGGAAGAGCGGCAGGTCTCAGTGGACGGCCGCGCGTTGGCGTTACCCGATCCGTTTTTTGTGATCGCTACCCAAAACCCACAAGATCAGGTTGGCACTTTTGCCTTGCCAGAATCGCAGCTCGACCGTTTCCTGATGTGTATCGAACTGGGCTATCCCGACTCGAAGTCAGAGCGCGCCCTTTTAGCGGGTCACGACCGGCGGGACATGATCGACAAATTAACCGCCCGGATATCACCAAAAGATCTTCAGGCCGCGATGCAGAAAGTCCGTGAAGTCACCACTTCGAACGCTTTACTCGATTACGTTCAGAATTTGCTGACCCAGTCACGCCGCTCATCAGGGTTCGCTGAAGGCCTCAGCCCCCGTGCGGGGCTTGGTCTGATGCAGGCGGCACGTGCCTGGGCCCTGCTTGACGGTCGCAACCACGTGCTGCCCGATGATATTCAAGCCGTTATGCCCTCGGTTGCCGGCCATCGCCTGCGTCCGGTCAAAGGCGGTGTTTTGTCCTACCGCGGCCGGTCCGAGCTGGTTTCCGAACTGGTCCAGTCTGTACCCGTGCCTTAAGCGCTGCGAGCTGCTGTGACAACAGGGGTAACAACACGCGGTGTTGGCAGTGGAGCCGATAGCTCGGCCTCGCGCGGCGAGGCAATGTTCACGCGCTTCATCAAAAAGCAGTCGCCATTGGCTGGTGAATATCAACTGCATATGCGCAACATTTTTGTGTTGCCGTCACGTGCAGGCACATTATTTGCCACCGTCTTGTTAGCGATGCTGGTCTGTTCTATCAACTATGGCTTATCACTTGGTTATGCGCTGAGTTTCCTGATCTTTGGGGTTGCGGTTGTTGGCATGATGCATACCTTCCGGAATATGTCGGCTTTGCGATTCAAACCGGGTCGCAGTGAACCCGTCTATGCCGGCCAGGCTGCAGAAATCAGCCTGACGGTAATAAACAGGAGCGGCCTGGATCGTTACGCATTACGGGTTGATGCGCGCGAAATGTCACGCACAGAATCCATTGATGTTCCCGGGCGCTCGGAACAACTGATCAAAATTGCACTACCCACCAGTGAGCGCGGATGGATGCCTCTGCCACGTCTGACTTTATCAACCCGCTTTCCGCTGGGCATTTGGCGGGCCTGGGCATACTGGCACCCAGCCCAGCGGGTTATGGTGTACCCCGCACCAGAATCACCGCCACAGCCACTACCGCTCAGTAGCCTGAACGCTGGTGACGGTCATGGTCAAGGCGGTCTGGAAGAAGACCTCGCTGGTATTCGCCCGTTTCAGGCGGGTGACTCGCCACGTCGAATAGCCTGGACAGCAATGGCCAGAACTGGCACCGACGACGTACTGACCAAGTCTTTCGAAGGTGGTGCTACCGGCGAACTTTTGCTCGACTACACCCAGCTACCGGCCAGCCTGGGCGCCGAAGACCGGCTTTCCCGTCTGACTCGCTGGGTATTGGAAGCTGAGAAAATTGGCACCCGTTATGCGTTACACATGCCTGGCAAGAGCATCGAAGCGGGCAACGGTTCAGCGCACAAAATTAAGTGTCTCGAGGCTCTCGCCATGCATGGCCAGCAGGATAGCGCGACATGAGTGATCTGCTCAGCCTGCGATATTCGCTGCGCGCGCTGGGCGGGCGCATGGGCAGTGAATGGGAGCGCGACCGGCGCGACACATTGTTCCTGATGGGGGCAATCGCCCTGGCTGTTCTGCCCCAGGCCCCCCATTTGCCCATGTGGATCCCCATAGCATTTGCGTTAATGTTTTGCTGGCGCCTGACGATTGTGTTTACCGGGCGAAGACTGCCGGCGTTCTGGCTCCGCGTGGTCGGCGCCGGTGCGTGCCTCGCAGCCGTATTCGCCGAGTACGAATCTTTGCTAGGCAGAGAACAAGGCGTGGCGATGCTGACCTTGTTCCTTGGGCTGAAGCTGCTCGAGATGAAAGCCAGGCGTGATTTATTCATCGTCATCTTTCTGTGCTTTTTCCTGTTGTTGACCACTTTCTTTCAGTCGCAGTCGCTGGTCACTGCTGTACTGGTTCTCGGATCAGTTTCGGCGCTGATCGCGACGATGATTACGATGCAGTTTGGTGAAAATGAGGCGAGCATCGCGTCGCGCTTTCGGCAGTCGGGGCTGCTGCTATTGCAGGCGGCGCCCATTGCAATAGCGATGTTCGTGTTGTTCCCGCGCCTGGCAACACCGCTTTGGGGTTTCCAGGGCAGCAGTAGCTCCGCCAGCACCGGGTTGTCCGACTCGATGTCGCCCGGAAATGTGGCCAGCCTGTCCAAGTCATCATCAGTTGTGCTCAGAGCGGCATTTAAAGAAGCCCCCCCGCCAAATCACTTACTTTACTGGCGTGGCCCGGTGTTTGGTGATTTCGACGGCCGAACCTGGAAAGCCGTTGATTTTCAAAAGGGCCGCTCAGTCCCGCCGGAAGTTCAAATTATCAGCGATGACACGGCACTGAACTACAACGTGACGATGGAACCAAGCCAGAATCAGTGGTTAATGGCACTGGATCTGGTGACTCGAATCGATACACTGCGAACCGGTAAAGCCCTGATTACACCTGAGTTCACGCTTGAATTGAATCAACCGATATACGAGCGGTTGCGTTACACAGTGCGCTCAAATCTGAATTACCGTCTTGGTGTCAACGAAACCACCGATTCGCTGTCAAAGTGGAAACAACTGCCTGCCGGATTCAATCCGAAGACAAGAGCCCTGGCTCAGCAATGGCGAGACGACCGGACAGTCAGTTCGATTGACGACTATGTCAATGCTGCGCTCAGGATGTTTCACAAACAAGCTTTCGTCTATACCTTGCAACCGCCCCAGTTGGGCCGTGATTCAGTTGACGACTTTCTGTTCACCACCCGCTCGGGTTTCTGCGAGCACTTTACCTCGTCGTTTGTCGTCTTGATGCGAATGCTTGGTATTCCGGCACGGGTCGTGACGGGCTATCAGGGTGGAGAAATCAATCCGGTAGACGGGTTTATGGTGGTACGCCAGTCCGATGCCCACGCGTGGGCCGAATACTGGACACAAGCAGATGGATGGGTTCGGGTCGACCCGACCGCCGCCGTCGCACCAGAACGAATCGAATCTGACTTTCGTTTGTACAACGACCAGGCCAGCCTGGTTAGTGATACACCGGTGGGTGATGCGTGGACCTTGCTCCAGTTCAACCTCGAAGCGCTGACTAACCGCTGGAACCAATGGGTGTTGAATTTCGATCGAAGCTCACAGAAAAAACTGCTCGACGGGTTCGGCATGGACGGCGGCAACTGGTATGGCCTGGCCGGCCTGCTTGCCGGGGCAATGACACTGCTGATTGGTGCCAGCGCATTATTTACTTTGCAACCACGCAAACCGCGAGACCCGACAGGTGATGCCTTTGAAGCCTTTTGCCTGAAAATGGCAACCCAGGGAATTGCCCGGGAGAAGCACGAAACGCCACTCCAGTTTCTCAGGCGGGCATCCAAAATGCTCGATCCGGACAAGGCCCGGGAAGCCCGTCGGATTGTGGCGATCTACAGTCGGCTTCGCTATGGATCCCTGAGTTCGGTTTACCTTGGCGAAGAAAGACGAGCCACAACCCGGGAAAAAATCAGTCGGGCGATGGCGCGGCGCACCACGATGGCACGAGACGGCCTGCGCACGCTGAGACGGGCGGTCAAGGCATTTGCGCCGTAAGGATAACGCACCTTTGTGGGCGTGACTGGCTAGCTTTGACAGGCTTAACCCGCCTGCTCACGCTTAACCCACTTGCCTCACCCCTCACTTATCCTGGAAAAACGCCGGTCGACAAGTATCGGTCACCCCGGTCACAAACTATGAACACAATGGTTGCGTTTTCAACCTCTTGAGCAATTCTGAGCGCAACGCAACATGCGCCGGCAGCAGAAATACCGCAAAAAACCCCTTCTTGCGCAGCCAGCCGACGCGCCATGTCTTCTGCATCAGTCTGCGACACCAGCTCCAGTCGATCCACCATTGCATGCTGATATATGCTCGGCAGGTATTCCGGGGGCCACTTACGAATGCCTGGAATGGACGAGCCCTCTTCTGGCTGGGCACCGATTATCTGCACTGATTCTGACTGGGCTTTCAGGTAACGAGAAACACCGGTAATCGTGCCCGTCGTGCCCATTGCGGACACAAAGTGAGTGACCTCGCCAGCGGTATCGCTCCAGATTTCCGGACCGGTCGTCTCGAAGTGTGCCTTCCAGTTGTCATCGTTGGAAAACTGGTCGAGTACCATTCCCTCTCCGCGGGCCTGCATTTCATCAGCCAGGTCCCTCGCGCCTTCCATACCTTGTTCTTTAGTGACCAGTACCAGTTCGGCACCATAAGCTTTCATTGATTGGCGCCGCTCAACGGACAGGTTATCTGGCATGATCAAACGCATGCGGAATCCGCGCATGGCCGCCACCATAGCCAGCGCAATACCCGTATTGCCGGAGGTCGCTTCAATCAAGGTATCACCAGGTTTAATGTCGCCACGGGCTTGCGCCTGGGCAATCATTGATAATGCCGCGCGGTCTTTTACCGAACCCGCTGGATTATCACCTTCCATTTTCCCCAGGATGACATTGCCACGTTTCGCATTAGATTCTCCGGGCAGGCGCTGTAGTCGCACCAGGGCGGTGCCGCCAATGGTGGCTTCAATCGTTGGGTATTGCTGACTTTTTGTCTGAGTCATTGAGGGTCCAATAATGTTTTACAACTTACCTTGCAACCGGCTTTTCGGCGGGTAATAAGCTTACCCCTGGTAGATCAAGTGCCAGTACTGAGTCGCGTAACGCGCGGATTGCTTCCATCCTCGGGTAACTTTTTCTCCATACCAGCATGACACGACGTGTTGGAACCGGTTTTTCGAAGGGCACGTAAGTCAGGAGGCTGTCGTCCTGTGGTTCCGGAATCGCCAGGAGCGGTAAAACCGTAATGCCAACTCCCGACGCCACCATGTGACGAATGGTTTCAAGCGACGAGCCCTCAAAAGTCTTCTGGATACCAGCGCTGGCCTGGGAATACCGGGACAACTCCGGGCAAACCTCTAAAACGTGATCCCGAAAACAGTGACCCGAACCGAGTAATAGCATCGTCTCTGACTTGATATCAATTGACGGAATAGACTGCCGCTGAGCCCATCCATGTGTGCGTGGCAAAGCAACCATAAATGGCTCATCGTAAAGTGCAAGCGTCATCAGGCCGGTATCGTTAAATGGATCGGCCAGAATTGCTGCATCAATTTCACCCTGGCGTAACAACTCGAGCAGATTCACGGTGAAATTTTCCTGCAGGATCAACGGCATGCGCGGCACCCTGGCAATCACCTGCGGAACCAGTCGGGGTAACAAGTAAGGGCCGATGGTATGAATCACCCCAACCCGCAACGGACCGGCTAGCGGGTCTTTGCCCTGCTGCGCCACTTCACGAACACCGTGCGCTTCTTCCAGAACCCGTTGCGCCTGCTCGATCACACCATGTCCAATGGGTGTTATGCCAATCTCAGAACCACCGCGCTCAAAGATCTGAACGCCAAGTTCTTCTTCCAGTTTTTTGATTGCAACTGACAAAGTTGGCTGGCTGACAAAACAGGCTTCTGCCGCATGGCCAAAATGGCGCTCGCGGGCGACAGCAACGATGTACTTTAGTTCAGTTAGAGTCATAACGATAGATTATATCAATATCAGAAGAATATAGATCATATTTCGCTATGAACAATAAGAGTAATACGGCGAGTGTGGCTCAGGCCTTTAAAAAATCCTCACGCCCCCCAAACCAGCGATCCATCATCGCTGCGACCGCTGCCTGGTCGTCACGATGCAGCCGGGTGGCCAGATCTCGGGCCAGTTCCAATAATTCAACATCACGCTCGAGATCCCCGTAACGCAGCAACGGCAGGCCGGACTGGCGAGCCCCGAGAAACTCACCTGGACCACGGATTTGAAGATCACGTCGGGCTATTTCAAAACCGTCGGTTGTCTCGTAAAGGGCTTTCAAACGCTCGCGGGCCGTATCGGACAATGGATTGCGATAAAGTAAAACACAGGTCGACTGCTCTGTCCCCCGACCGACCCGCCCCCGTAGTTGATGCAACTGTGCCATGCCGAAGCGCTCGGCATTCTCAATCACCATCAGACTTGCATGTGGCACGTCAACCCCAACTTCAATAACGGTTGTCGCCACCAGCACAGGCAGCTCACCAGCGATGAATTGTTTCATCGTCTCTTCTTTTTCGAGCGGGGATAATTTGCCATGAACCAGGCCCGCCTTAACCGGAGACAAGGCCTCGTTAAGCTGACGGTGGGTATCAATCGCCGTTTGTAAGTCTATGGCTTCACTTTCTTCAATTAACGGGCACACCCAGTAGACCTGCCGACCTTCCAGTGCTGCGGCGCGTACCCTGGCGATAACCTCTTCGCGTCGAGACTCTGACAACAAACGGGTTTGAACCGCTTGGCGACCCGGTGGCAGCTCGTCAATTACGCTGACGTCAAGGTCGGCGTAATAACTCATCGCCAGTGTGCGAGGAATAGGAGTTGCACTCATCATGAGTTGATGCGGGTCGATCGCTAGCGACTTGGAGCGCAGCTTGAGTCTTTGAGCAACCCCGAAGCGGTGTTGCTCATCAACAATCGATAGGCCGAGACGCTCAAATTCGCAACCTTGTTCGATTAGTGCGTGCGTGCCAATCAGTATATCGACCTGCCCCGAAGCGACTTGTTCACGGACTAGCTTTTTCTGACTTTCTTTCATCGAGCCGACCAGAAAGGCAATTTGGATGTCCACAGATGCCAGCCATGGGGAAAGTTTCTGTACATGCTGGCGGGCAAGAATTTCCGTGGGTGCCATCAATGCCGCCTGGTAACCACTGCCGACGGCAACACTCGCGGCCAGCGCGGCAATTACCGTTTTTCCGCTGCCCACGTCACCTTGCAACAAACGATTCATTGGTTGCTGCCCGGCGAGATCGGTGGCAATCTCTTTCCAGACTCGGCCCTGCGCTCTGGTCAGGGCAAACGGCAGCACAGCAATCAGGCGTTGTGCGCACGCCAGATCTTTCAGCCGTGGCGCAACCTGATCTTGTCGCTTTGCCCGCGCACGGGCTAACGCAAACTGTTGGGCAAGTAATTCATCAAGGATCACTCGTCGCCAGGCTGGGTGACTACGCTCGTGCATTTCGGTGACATCGATGCCAACCGGCGGCCAGTGCAAACATCGCAAGGCTTCATCTAGCGGCAGCAATTCGTGTTGGTTCAATACTTTGTCGGGCAAATACTCGGCAATAGTCACTTGCCCAAAAGCCTCGCGCACAGCTTTTTGAATCTGTGGCTGCGAGATACCGGTTGCCGCGGGGTAGATCGGTGTCAGGGTATCAGGCAGCGGCGTGTTTTCGGTAACGAGCCGATAGCGCGGATGCACCATCTCGGCGCCGAACAACCCGCCCCGAACTTCACCACTGGCGCGTACTAATTGCCCCGGGGAAAATTGCTTGAGCTGCGACGGATAAAAATGGAAAAAGCGCAAAAAAACAGATGCACCGTCTTGTTCGAGTTCCACCAGCAAGGAGCGGCGCCCGGCGCGGGCGACTTCGCACCGAACCACTTGTGCCTGAACCTGGGCCTGAACGCCGGGAGCGAGCTTCTTAAGACGGCCCACCATTGTTAGCTGGGTCAGGTCTTCATAACGTGACGGCAAGTGAACGATGAGATCAACATCGCGCTTAATTCCCAGCTTAGAGAAAACACCGGGGCCTGTTACCTTTTTCTTTGCGTCTTGTTTTTTCTTCCCCGATGCCGAGTGTGCAGAATTCTCTTTGGCAGGCCCCCTGCCCCCGGCCCGAGACGTCGACGCCCGCGTTGCCACGATAATCGGGTCTAAGCGGACAGATCAGGAAAGAACCATCACTGCATCAACCTCAAAATTGGCGCCTTTGGGAAGTGCGGAAACCTCAATCGTGGAGCGGGCCGGAAAGGGCTCGCTGATAAACTGAGTCATTACTTCATTCACCCTGGCAAAATCATTTAAGTCGGTCAGGAACAAGGTGAGCTTTACGCATTGGGCAAGACTGCCACCGGCCGCCTCAGCGACAGCGCGCAGATTGGTAAAAGACTGCGTGGCCTGAGCAACAATATCACCCTGAACCAACTCCCCGGTACCCGGAACGAGCGGAACCTGCCCGGACAGGTAAACCGTATCGCCCACTTTGACTGCCTGCGAGTAAGGTCCGATTGCGGCTGGGGCATTCGGGGTTGAAACAACTGATTTGGACATTCGGACTCCGATAGACTAGGGTGCAGGCCCGCAAAAACGGCGTGGCCTGGCAAATTAGTAAGCAGGATTGCAGTGTAGCGCAGGTAGCGCAGCTAACCCAGACGACGCAGGTAACCCAGGCAAAGCCCGCCCCTGGTCGTGCATTTTCAGCCATCTTTAATGACATCATCTTTAGTGACATCTTTTGTGCTGTGACCAGCCCCCGGAGAGAACCTCATGTCGCGCATCGGAATCGATCATTTCAACGTTGCGGTTTGCGCCGCCCAGCTAGCCCCAATGGTGCAGTTCTATACCCAGGTTATTGGCCTTCGCGACGGAGACCGTCCGGCGTTCACATTTCCCGGAAACTGGTTGTATGCCGAAGGGGTGCCGCGCGCCGTTCTACATCTGGCCGCTTATCGCGAGGACGACCAAGCCCTGGAGCAACCTACCGGCCGTCTTAATCATATCTGCCTCAACATGACAGAGCCCCTGAACGAAATAAAAGATCGGCTCACCACCAATGGCATCGAATTTCGCGAGCAAAACAATCCGGTAAATACCGTGATTCAACTGTTTCTGAAAGACCCGGCTGGTATCGGAATCGAGCTAAGCTTTGAAAAAGCGCTGTCCTGATGTTGTAACAGTCGACTCCGGGTCTGGAATCCAAACATTGGTCGTGATAGCCTGCGACCCGTCGACACAGGTTCTCGTCGTCCTTTCTTATTATTAAAACCAATAATCGCATTGCCGAATTCATGCGAATTGTCTGCCTCGGCATTTCCCGGGTTAGGCCCGAATGCGGCGATAGCGACTGATCGCAGGTAGAACGTTGGGCTTGCCCGACTCCCCTCCTTATACCTCTGGCATTGCTATCCGCCTAGAAGCACTTGCTTGCTCGCGAGTGCGATGCGCAGCCGTATTTTAATTTTGTCGTTTAAGGCGTTTGGTCGATTAAGGCGTTCGGCCGATGAAGTCGTATTTTGATGCCTGGCGCCTGGAATGCCGATTTTAACGGTCGTACTTCCAGAAACCACTTCTGGTTCTTTACCCTTGCGCACGTATCGATTCTGACGGGGCTTTTTGCGGTCCTGCTGTTCGCGGCTAACGCCTTAGGTCCGAGGCAACGGCTCGTACCGACCCCACTATTTTTGCCATTACTCTTGCGCTGGGGCGTGGAACCGACCGGCTGGTAGTCACCGGGTTTCGCCTCCGTTGCTAAGCTGACGGCGCCAGGAACACACCTTCCAGAAAGATTGCCAGCACAGACATTGACAGGATCGCCGCCCCCATCAGGGCCAGAATGGCGATCACTACCGCAATCGTGCCCCCTTTCGTCTTTTGCGAATGGCCCCCGTTAAAAAGCGGGTCCCATTTCTCTGCCGGGGTCAAACCAATCCGAATCGTATCGAACAAGGCGACCAGGGTCACCAGAGAAGCCAAGAAAAACGTTGGCTCCCGAAACCACTCGTCGGCGCGCAATGCAACGGCCATCAAGGGCACAAAAATCAGCGCATAAAGCCACCAGAAGCGCCTCCCCAGGTACCACTGATGTAAGCCCAGACTACCGGTAATTAGGCCAAGCAGCCCGGCCACCCATTTACTGCGGAACAAGCCGGCACCAGACGCGGTTACACTTGAATCATTCATAACAATATTCTATCTGTTGGATCGGCTAAGAGTAAGCAAATAGCGGCCCAGCCTCCCGTATCCGTCTTGCACCCCTCGTGCCCACTTATCCCAGGCCATCCGTGACCCCAATCCTCAACTCTATCGATATCGATCAACTCTCTCGCTGGGGCCGCTCTGCTGCACCAGCCTGCGATTTCTGGTCACTGCGTGCCTTATCTGAAACCAGTGAAACCATCAGCGTGCGCCAGGGAATTGCCCAAGCACCGAGCCGACACACAGACGCCGGCCTGATGGTCACCGTTAGTGCCGGGGGCGGTTATGCCTATGCCGCCTGCAGTGATATCAGTCAACACGGTGTCGAGCAGGCATTTGCTGATGCCCTCGATCTGGCCAGCGCTGCAGCCGGAAAAATGTGTTTTGATGTCGGCGCCATTGTGATGCCGGCACCTAAGGGCGGATACCTCACCGACAGCCGAGAACCATTTCCAGCCAGCCTCAAAGACCGGATCTCCCTGGTTGCAGATGCCGCCCAGTCAATTAAAGCGGACGATCGAATCAAAGACTGGCAGGCGTCGGCAACCATATCCCAGGTGGAACAAGCTTATGTGACGGGAGACGGCGGTGAGGCATTGCAGTGCTTTGAATTTGTTGTACCTAATCTAAGCGCCGTCGCCCAGCATGGTGGACACACCCAGACCAGAACTTCCGCGGGGCAATACAATGGCTTTTGTCAGCAAGGCGGGTTTGAGGTGCTGGAACGTTCCGGTTTTATCGGTGACGGTTCACGAATTGCCCAGGAAGCGATTGAGCTCACCATGGCACCCAACTGCCCCGACGGTGTTCTGGATGTATTGCTAATGCCAGACCAGATGATGCTGCAGATCCATGAAAGTATCGGTCACCCCCTTGAACTAGATCGCATCCTGGGTGATGAGCGCAATTTTGCCGGCACCAGTTTTGTCACTTTGGATATGTTTGGCCGATACCAATATGGCAGTGAACTCCTGAACGTGACTTACGACCCAGACATCGGTGAGCAATTTGCCAGCTTCGCGTTCGATGATGACGGCTCGATAGCTTCCAGACAATTTGTCATCAGAGATGGCGTGCTTCAGCAACCCCTGGGCGGCCACATATCGCAAGCGCGCGCCGCTGAGGCAGGTTATCAATTCGAAACTGTCGCAACCTCGCGTGCCTGTAGCTGGAATCGTGCGCCCATCGATCGCATGAGCAACCTGAACGTTGAGCCGGGGAAGTCGTCATTGGAACAAATGATTCAGTCCATTGAATCCGGCGTTCTGATGCGGACAAATTGCTCATGGAGTATTGATGACTCACGCAACAAATTCCAGTTTGGCTGCGAATACGGACAACTAATCAAGGGCGGGAAAATTGTGGGCGTCGTGCGAAATCCGAACTATCGCGGGGTTTCCGCCGATTTCTGGCGTAGCTTGAAATCAGTCGGCGACAAAAGCACCTTCGAAGTGATGGGCACCCCGTTTTGCGGCAAGGGCGAGCCTATGCAAGTTGTCCGGGTTGGCCATGCATCACCCGCCTGCTTATTCGGCGATGTCGCCGTATTTGGAGCTGAGCGCTAATGAATACCCTGGCGCAAAACAAGCAATTGTCCGGCCTTACCAAGGTTACCGAGATTACCGAATCGGCTTTTGGAGAGCTCGCGGATGCAATATGCACGCCATCGGACAAACTGCACCGCACAATGCTTTCAGTTCAAGCAGAAGCGTCTGACTTTATTCGTTTCAATCACAATCAGGTTCGGCAGGCGACCCGGGTTAATCAATACCAGGCGACACTGTCTTTAGTTAATGAGGGGCGACGCATCAGCAGCACAGTCTCGCTTGGGCCGGACACCAAAGCCAATATCACCCGTTTGAAACAAGAACATCAAGCCCTGGCAAAAGATCTCGCCCACGTACCCGAAGACCCGCATCTACTGCTTCCTAACGAGATTCGCAGCACCCGTCGGGTGGACCCCCCACTAGCCGCCACTTCGATTGCCGATGTCATAGCCAGCATCATTGACGTGGCACAAGGCACTGACATGGTTGGCTTTTACGCTGGTGGTCCGGCCATTGTCGGATTTGCAGATAGTCGCGGACAACGCAACTGGCATCAGGTTCACAACTTTCATTTCGACTGGAGCCTGTACCTGGATGTCGCCGGCGCCACCGATCGCGCCATCAAGTCGACCTATGCCGGACAACAATGGGACATCACAGAACTAGGCGTTCGGATGGCCAGCGCCCGGCACCAGCTTGGTCCTTTGGCACAACCGGCACGCACGATTAAGCCCGGAAAATATCGGGCTTACATCTCCCCGGCCGCCACAACTGAATTACTTGGTGGACTCGCGTGGAGCGGCTTTTCGCGCAAAGAACGCAACACCGGGACCAGTTCACTTTGCCGACTTGCCGACGGTAGTGAATCCATGCATCCATCAGTACTCATGGCCGAGGCCACGGGTGACGGCATCGCGCCAGGTTTTAATAACACGGGGTTTATCCGGCCAGATAATGTCAATCTGGTTAAAAACGGTCAGGCGGCCGATTGCCTGGTCTCGCCACGGTCAGCGGCAGAGTTTGGCGACACAGCGAACAGTGACGACAATGAAAGCCCACATTCACTGTCTTTGGCCGGCGGCAATCTGAATGCCAACCAGATTCTGGCTGAACTTGGCACGGGGATTTGGATCAGCAATCTGTGGTACCTGAATTATTCGGACCGCCCAAACTGCCGTATGACGGGTATGACCCGGTTTGCCAGCTTTTGGGTGCAAGACGGAGTATTAGTCGCGCCAATTACACCAATGCGGTTTGACGACTCAGCAATACGATTATTTGGCAGCGGGCTGCTTGGGTTGACCAATCAGCCCGAATTTATGCCCGACCCCAGTACCTGGGGAGCTCGCCACCTCAGCTCGTTTACCGCACCCGGAATGCTGGTTAACGATATGAACTTTACGCTTTAGCGACGTGGCGGCCCATTGCGTCAGAATCAACGCTAGTGCTGATGCCAGACTACATCAGTCCTTCTTCAGTCAACACCTTACGCGCCACCCGGAAACACTCCAATGACTGGGGTACGCCACAGTAAATTGCAATGACGTGAATAATCGCGCGAATTTCTTCTTTGCTGACCCCGTTGGTAATGGCGCCGCGGCAATGTAATTCCCACTCATGCATTTTTCCAAGTGCACCAATCATTGCCAGGTTCATCATCGAACGGGTTTTCACGTCGATGGTTTCGTCACCCCAGCCAAAACCCCAGGCCCAGGTTGTCATTGCTTCTTGAAACGGCCGGGTAAAGTCGTCAGCCGCGGCAAGGTTTTTCTCGACATACTCCGCACCCAAGGTGGCTTTTCGCTTTGCCATCCCTTTTTCAAATAAATTGTCGTCCATTGCATTCTCCTTGTTGGTTGGTCTATTGGTAATTAGAGTTTAGGAAATTTGTATTTACTTAATTCGTTTGAAGATCTTTCTAAATTAAATTTGATTCCTAACCATTCTTTTTCACTGTGAATTGATGAATTCGACTGAAGTCGGAGTCACCACCCAGAGTCTGCTCGCAATCTCTCCAGATAGATTCAATGACTTGTCCGACTGTATCGGGGGTTTTCACACCGCGGACATGCTGCATGAATAACCCAACGTCTTTGGCCATCAAGCCCGTGGTAAACCCTGCATCATAGGTACCAGGCAATACCCGCTTCATATATTTATCTTTAGTCGCCATATTCTGTCCGGAAGACACATTAACCACATCAAGAATGGTTTTCATGTCTAAACCTTGAGACTCACCGAAATGAATCGCCTCAGAGGTAGCGGCCATTGCCGTCGCTGACAAAAAGTTATTCAGCAATTTCAGGGCCTGGCCATGGCCGGCTTCATCACCCACATGAAAGGCGTTACCGGTAAAACTATCGATAACCGATTTATGTTGATTGAAAGCATCCTTGGAACCACCCCACATCAGCGCAATCGTGGCCCCAATGGCGCCGCCCCGTCCACCGCTAACCGGTGCGTCAGCATAGTCAATGCCCGCCTTGGCAAGCAACGCATGGGCTTGTCGCGCGCAAGTTGGCCCTACAGTGGATAAATCAATAATCAGTTGGGTTGCCGGTGACGAAGCTGCGGCGATCTGTTCGCAGACCGATAATGAGATTTTGCCGTCAGGCAATGACAAAAACACAGTCTGAGCAATGCCAGCCAGATCCTCGACCGAGTCAACAGCACGCGCACCATCTGGCAGGCGGCCCTGCGTGCCGGCTTTGTCGTAGCAATACAAACTGACCCCACCTGCCGCGATGTTCGCCGCCATTGGCCCACCCATCTGGCCCAGGCCTATGAATCCGTAAATATGTTTAGTCATAATCTTCTCTCCGAGGCAATGTTATTTTCTTAAGTAAACCCGTGACGCACGCGAACCAGCTGCTCACGAGCAGCGGCTAGCCCGTCATTGTTAATTCGCAAAAAACTCTGCCATTTCATCAATTAACTGCCGATGAAACTGCTGAACGCGGGCATTCGATTGCTGAGCGTCAAGGCGTGCACCTAGTGGATCAGCCGCCTCAATCGTGGAACCCGACATTTCTGCCAGCACGGCGTGACCGCAAAACGGCACGTGCAATTCAGAATACCCACCTTCGTGCGCCATCACCAAACGCCCTTCACAAACAGAGGTGGCCAGCGCCATAGTTCGGCGGGTCAGTTGACGGAAGGTATCCGCAGACGCGAGTGTGCGTGACAACGGGTCAACCCCCGATGCGTCAAATCCGCAGGCAACCACAATCAGATCCGGCTTGTAAGCGCTGATCGCCGGCTCGATCAGGCGATCAAACGCGTACAGGTAAGCATCATGGCCTGCGCCGGGTGGCAGCGGAATATTCATGTTGTAACCCTGCCCGGCGCCATTGCCACGATAGTCAACATCCCCCCCGGTCAGTGGGAAATTATGCTCCTGGTGTATTGACACGGTCATTACATCGGGGCGTTCTATAAAAATACCTTCTGTGCCATTACCGTGATGAACGTCCCAGTCGATTACGGCAACTTTGGCCAGTTGCTTGTCGGCAAACGCCGCTTCCAGCGCAATCGCAATATTGGCCATCAGGCAAAAACCCATCGGATTGTCTGGCAGACAATGATGGCCAGGTGGGCGGCTCAACGCATAGGCATTTTGCAGCTGACCGCCCAATACTTCGCTAACCGCACGTTTGACCAAACCCGCAGACAGGGCGGCTATTTCGTAACTTCCGGTTCCGAACGGTGTACGTAACCCGAGCTCGCCACCACCGGCATCACTAAGAGATTTAAACGCTTCAAGGTAACTGGCCGGATGAATACGTCGCAAGTCTTGTTCAGTGGCGGCCGGGGCAGAGCCAAAGTCGACGGTGGCAAGCAAGCCGGTCATGCGCATCAGGTTAACCAGGCGACGCTTGGTTTCCGGGCTTTCAGGCAATCCACCAGCCGCAAGCGGCTGCACGTGGCCGCCAACGGGTGACACCAGCGCATAGTTACCGCCGCTGTGCCAAAGGCACAACTCATCCCATAAAAAGCCGGTCTGACGCATTTCATCTCCTTGATTTAAAGACTTGTCCAGAGCCCGCGCATGATTCGTCCCAGAATCAGGCATTCGTCGTCTGTTTTCACGGCTAACATGCTAACCTGCCGCGGTTCACCGGCGAAGTGTTATCGGATCAGAAAGCCCGACAATCATTAATGCGAAGTCAATCAACAGATACCAAAGGAGACAACATGAACAGCTTGGGACACTACCTGGCTATGGCCTCTATAACCGTGGCATTCGCCACCCTGCCAATCACCAGTTTTGGCAAAGCCTTCTCGATGGAAGTGGCTTCAACCGGATGTACAACTGCTGTTGGTCTCCCAATGGTCAAGTATGCCAAGGGTGCAGGCGTTGACATCCAGATAGCCACCGGTAAAACGCTGACCAAATCAGCATTACTGGTTGGCCAGGGCAAACTCGATTTTTCCGCCTACGTACCCCTGCCCTACCTCTTGCTGAAACAGGGCAAAGCCATGTACCAGAAGCTGGGCGCAGAGAAAGGCGCCAAACTGGCAGGGAATTTGCGCGGCATCATGGGTTTTGAATGTGGCCAGTACACACCAATCGTATGGGCGGACAGCGGCATCACCAAGTGGGAACAATTCAAAGGCAAACGTATTTTCACTGGTCCGCCATCGGGGGCTGCGGCCAAGAACTCAGAAGACTTCATCAAAGCGATGACCGGTTTCGAGCCGAACAAAGACTACGAAGCGATCCGCCTGGCATGGGGTGGTGGTCAACAGGCAATGCGTGATGGTCAGCTCGATGTTTACATGCGGCCCATACAAGTGCCGTCGGCCCTGGTTGAAGAATTAATTGGTATTCGCCCGGTCCGCTTTCTCGGGATAACCCCAGAGGCAGAAAAGTCACCGACTATGCAGCAATACATGAAGGCAGTCGGCCGCTTTCCAAGCGCGATTAAGCCACAGGAGTTGTACGGGCCGAAGGTACACAGCGAGCCCAGTATCAAGCTCCCTGGTTTTGCCCTCGATATGATTGCCGGTGTGCATGTTCCCGAAGATGTCGTTTACAAGGTCACCAAGGCCTACTGGGAAAAGCTCGACGAGATCCACAAATCAGATCCGACCCTGCGTGGCATAACCAGGGAAACCGCCTTCCTGGGGCTGAACGTGCCGCTCCACGATGGCGCTTTAAAGTACTACAAGGAAGCCGGCTTCAAAATACCGGATCGACTGATCATCAAGTAGGCCTCTCGGTTATTCAGGAAAAATCTATCCAGGCAATCTAACCAAGAGGCGCGGGACGTGGCCAATTTTTCACCGACCAACTCAAACGACGGCGCAACGAATACCAGTCGCATGGTCGCTCTTGTTGTCGCCTTTGCCATGGCGGTCACTGCCATGGCGAACGCGACACCCAGTGTCTGGATCATTCCAAAATTTGGGCCACTGCAGGCTGAGTATTTGCGAGCTGGCATGTTCATCGGGGCTGTCCTCGTGGTCTTGCTGACCACGGGGTTTACGGTTTGGTCCAGGCAAAACAAAAGCAGCCCCGGCATTCTCGCACTTACGCTTGCACTTGACCTGATATTGCTGGCTTTATCACTCTGGGTTGCTTACGAGTTTGCCACGGTCAATATCGAAATCCAGGAAGGCTTGTTTTTCTTTGACGCATACCACGGCTGGGTCAGCCTGATTGCGATCGCCATTGTTACCATCTTGTGCTGGAAGGTCTGGGGTTTGCCCCTGGCCGGCTTTTGTATCGTCGCAACCTTGTATTATTTCACCGGTCAGCATTGGCCGGGAATGCTGAATATTATTCCGCGCTCGTTTACCGATGCCTTGCCCGAAGACATGTTGTTCAACCTGGGCAACGGCATGTTTGGCTTTATTTTCGAAACGGTTATTTATACTGTTTTTCCGTTCATTATTTTCGGCGCCCTGCTCGAAGTCACCGGTATCGGCAACTCACTGATCCGGCTCGCTTTTCGCCTGACCCGCAAAACCCGGGGCGGGCCGGCACACGCTGCGGTGCTGGCATCCAGCTTGTTTGGCACGATGTCCGGTGCGCCGGTCGCTAACGTTGTTGGTACCGGGGTGATGACAATCCCGATGATAAAACGCCGGGGTTTCACCCCTCAATTTGCCGGTGGCATTGAAGCAACAGCGTCAACCGGAGGCCAAATCGTGCCGCCAATTATGGGGGCCGCGGCACTAGTCATGGCGGACCAGCTAAAGATCTCATACCTTGTTGTTATTACGGCAGCCCTGCTGCCCGCCTTGTTTTACTACCTCAGCTTGTTTTTCACGGTCACATTTGAATCCAGACGGTTGAATATTCAAATTGGTGGCGACAAAATTGATGACAAGATCACCGCCGGCGATGCCGTCAACCTGACCGTATTGCTTGGTGCCATCTCCGTCCTTGTAGGCACCTTGTTTTATGGTCTGTCGGCAGCAGCAGCCGGCGTCTTTGCGACCGCCTATATGTTGGTAGCCGGCTTCTTTATCAAGACTGTCAGAAGTGATCCCAGCCTACTCTTACTGGGTTTTTCCAAAGGCGGCGTACAGTTTGCCCGTCTCACTCTGGCGATTGCGGTTGTTGGCGTTGTACTGGGTGTGCTGGCAGGCACCGGACTGCCAGTGAAGCTGGCCATTATTGTTGATGCTGCAATGGGTAAATCACTGCTGCTGGCCCTGGTCTTAACCGGGCTCACCGCCCTGGTTTTTGGCATGGGTATGCCAACCCTTCCCGCCTATCTCACCATCATTCTGATTCTCGGCCCAACCCTGTTAAACCTCGGCCTGTCCTTACTCGTCGCCCATATGTTCGTTTTTTATTTCGGCGTCGCCTCGGCGATTACCCCGCCGGTTGCAATTGCCGCCTATGCCGCTGCCTCGATCGCCGGCGCAAAGGCGATGGCAACAGCGCTCACTGCGTTTCGCATCGGACTGGCAATGTTCATCGTCCCGTTCGCCTTTGCGTTTAACCCCGAACTGCTTCTCGTTGAAGAAGCAGGTGGTTTTGAGTGGGCCGATCTGCTGTCAATTTGCCTGCGGCTTGTACTGGCGCTGTGGCTACTCACAAGCGCTTTCAGCCGCTTTGATGCGACCCGCATCGGCGCCCCCGAGATGTTGCTGCGCCTGGCCCTGGCCGGCTTGCTATTGGTTTTGGCGCCGCTTGTTCACTGGTGCGCGTTTGCGATCGGGGTTGGTCTGATCGTGCTGAACCGGATCAAGGCCGGTCGTGCGACATCGGTGATGGCAGGCTAGTAGCCCGTTACCTGGACAAGGCTTTCCCCGGCGAGCTGCTGACGCGCATGGTTCTGAGCAATGGCTTTGGCCAGGGCCGGCGGCGGCTGGACCTCGCGCGCAAAGTCGTCACGCGCATTCAAGCCGGCAAACCAGGTACCCACGGCCGGATGCAGGCGTTCCACGGGGTAACCACAGGTTGCCAGCCGATTTACGTAGACATACCAGGCAATATCCAGCACGCTCAACTGCTCACCGAGCAAATAGGCGCTCACGTCCAGCCGGTTATTCAGATCGGTCAACGCAACGCGGAACTTTGTAACCGACTGCCGAACCGCATCGTCGGTAATCCCGTCCCGGGCAACGGTTTCCCAAAAATCAATTTCAACCGGGCGCTGGCTATCTGCGTGACCCTGAATCTGACCGGAACCGCCCGTCCGATAATTACTCAGCGCCTGGGCTGACTTTGGAGCCGCCGCGCGCTGCTGGGTGTAGCGAAATGTCAGGGTCCGCAAATCCATGTGTAAATCATCTTCGTGGCGCAGCATCACATTAACCGTCGGCACCTGGTGGGCGGGAATCAGCTGCGGACTCGGAAACGCCTGCTCCAGTGCCACCAGAATATCGTTACTTTCGATATGCACATCCCCGTTCATTACAAGAACCGGTAGCAGGCCGCGCGGGTTAATGCCAAGAAACCATGGGGAGTAGTTCTCGTTCTCAGCCAAGCTGACCTCGTGCGACTCCCAGGCCACCCCTTTAAGGTTTAGGTAGATACGCGTCTTTTGTGAACAAGACGAACCCCGAAAGTGCAGCAGATGCACGCCTTGCCACTGCAATACCTCACGGGTTAAGACATCAGATTCTGCAAGTTGGACCATCGAATTATCCTGACCGGGTTAACATCGTTATTTTACCGGCATCGATACCAGCCTCGATGCATGGCGGCGACGTGGAAATAACCTACATTCTGTTTGTTCTGCTCGGATTTTTTGCGTCGATTATTGCGGCCGTATTTGGCTTTGGATCGGCGATGGTGATGCTGGCCATCGGACCGTATCTTTTACCGGCTGAACAAGCCGTTGCCCTGGCGGCTGTTTTATTCGGGGTTTCTACCCTCACAAAAACACTCTTGTTTCGCCACCAGCTCGACTGGCGGGTGGTTGGCATTATGGCCGTCGCCAGTATGCCTTTTGCTTATCTTGGGGGCACATTCTTGCCGCAGTTACCACCGGGGCTTTTACATCGACTTCTGGGGCTCATGATTTTATTCTACCTGGCGACCAGGCACTTCGATTTCCTGCCGCGGTTTAAGCTGGGGACCAAAGGGCTGATTGCCGGTGCAGCGGCTTACGGCTTTACTTCGGGTTTAATTGGTAGCGGTAACGTTATCAAAGTGGTGATGTTTCGCGAAATGAATATCAGCCGCGAAGCCTTTGTAGGTGCGATGGCGGCAACGTCTGTACTGGCCAGTGGTGCAAAAACGCTGGCCTACTATCAGGCCGGGTTGCTAGACCATAATCTCGCGTGGCCTATTGCCGGATTGGCCACGGCCGCGATTGTTGCCGCCTTGCTGGGACGTTCTGTTCTGAAAACAGTCAGTAACCAGATGTTCGACCAGGGCGTGCAGCTTGTGCTGGCAGTTGCCGCAATCGGTCTGCTGGTCAAATAGGGTTCGATCGGCAGACAGCACAGCAGCCACTTGCCGCCAGCCGGTTTCGCGGCGTAGCATCCGACAGT
Organism: Burkholderiaceae bacterium; assembly: GCA_049680625.1. Taxonomy (GTDB): domain Bacteria; phylum Pseudomonadota; class Gammaproteobacteria; order Burkholderiales; family Burkholderiaceae_E; genus JAUIAI01. Next base: position 24,457 of record JBAUID010000137.1, read on the forward strand.
AAATTCGGCGTTGGCCCGATCAATCCAAACTAATCCGGAGACTCCCTTATGACCATGCTAAACCTCGACAGCCAAAATTCACTTTACTACGAATACCACGCCCCAAAAGCTGGCAAACCGAGCTTTGTATTCATCAATCCGATTACCGGCGATGTGTCATTGTGGAACGGGCATACAGTTCCTGCGCTGCAGGCTCTGGGCTTTGGCACACTGGTCTATAACTTTCGTGGCCAGGATAAAAGTACCTACGCTGACGGAACCGATCTGACCGATACCTTGATCATTACCGACCTCGACCGGCTGATCGCCGAGGTTAAACCCGAGCGTCCAATTCTCACCGGCTTGTCCATTGGCGGCCTGTATGCCGCCCGCGCAATTTTGTCCGGCACTGAGGCAGTCGGTCTGGTGTTGATTAATACGTTACGCAAAATCACCCCACGAATTCAGTGGATGAACGATGCCAGTCTCCGGGTAATGGACGTTGGCGGTCCAAACCTGATGAAAGACCTTTATTTTCAGTTCATTACCGGCGAACCATTCCAGGTGGCCAATCGAAGCGAGTTTCTTAAAGACAAACCAGACTACACCCCGCTGGATAAATCAAGCGGTGCCTACAACTTGTTAACCTGGATGGGCAAAACAGACTGGGATATTGCCTGGAGTCAGTTAAAGCTGCCGACCCTGGTGTTGTCCGGGCTGCAAGACCGGGTCTTTTTCGACGCGCCAATCGTCGACGAGTTATTCAAAAGCCTGCCAGACGGCCAGCGAATTGACATGCCAGACGCCGGCCACATGCTACCGGCCGAATTGCCCGAATCATTTACCAAAGCGTTAATCGCCTTTGGCAACAAAATCTGATTGCCGTTTGTGCAAACCGGGCTTAAGGCCCCGGAATTTCCCGCAGCTCAAACGGTAAGCTGGCCAGGCCTTCGGGGCTGGCCAGTGCACGACTGATTTCTTCAACGCTGACAACCCGGGCTAGTAAGGACATTGCCCGGAGGCTGGCTTCATGAAAATCACGTCGAAATGTTGAGCAGGCGTCATGCGCGACCACAAGGTTGTGCCCCCGATCAGCAGCATCCCGCACCGTGGTTTCAACGACGTATGCCGTTGAAACCCCGCTGACAATGAGCCAGTCCGGTTTTAGCCAGGCCAGGTATTCTTCAAGACGCGAGCCATAAAACGCGCTGTTGCGGCCGTGGGTGATGTCGATGTCTCCAGGCTTCGCCCCTAAGCCCTCGACAAAGTCGGCTCCCCAGCTACCGACCGGCCATGCGGCCTGATCACGAAACACCGAAAATATAGGGCAGTTGCAAATAACGTCACCCTGTCCGGGTTGGGTTTCAAGGCGAACATGGATCACCTGGGCCTCGGCCTTTCTGACCTCACCGGCTAACCGCCTCGCACTGGCTAGCATCTGCGTGCGCCACTCCAGTGCGTTTTCCCCCAATCCGTACGGAATTTTGCCTTCCGCATGGCAGTTTTCGTTCTGATAGTGCAGCGCGAGGTAGACGATTCCGCCCATCGATGGTGTCTCCGGTAAATATGAAGCAACAGTTAAGCAACAAGTTATTAGCCAAATCCTCAGCCCGACATAGTACCGATTCGGGTCCACCTGCTAAAATCGCCGCCGATTACCCAACGGTCAGTGCTTTCCAAAATCGACGTTGCCCAGGTTTTCCAGGTTGCCGACTTTGAAACCGTGTTTTATTTCCGCTTGTGAAAACCCGTGCAGTGACCACATGATTCAGTATTTCCAGACACCCAGCGAGACCACCATGTCACTGATTCAACGCCAACAACCACGTTTCCGGCCCGGTCGCCGTCACCTGCTTTCAGGCATTGGCGCTGTTGCCGCCGGCCTGACCTTCCTGCCGCGCCATGCATTGAGTGCCGAAGAAAAAAAGGTGAATTTCTATAACTGGGATACCTACATCGGCGAGAACACCTTGTCGGACTTTAACAAAACAACTGGTATTGACGTGCGCATGGATCTTTACGCAGACAACGATGAGTTGTTTGCGAAGTTCAAAGCCGGCAATCCGGGATACGACGTCATTGTCCCAACCAATGATTACGTTCAACGAATGATTCTGGCCGACATGTTGTTGCCACTGGATCACGACAAATTGCCCAACATCGCCAATATCGAACAGAGCTTTTTTACCAATGCCAGCTTTGATCCAGGCCGGCGATATTCATTACCTTATATGTGGGGCACGATTGGAATTGGCTACCGCAAATCCAAAGTAAAAACCGGGTTTGACTCCTGGGCCAGCCTTCTCGACTCAGATCAATATAGCGGTCGAATCGCGTTACTGGGTGCCGGTCAATACGTATTTGGCGCCGCTCTGAAATATCTTGGTCATTCCTGGAACGCGACAGATCCCAAACAAATCAAACAGGCTGAAGAGCTGATAATTGCCCGCAAAAAATCCATCAAGGTATTTGCAGACGACAATGGCCAGGACCTGCTGGCTTCCGGTGAAGTCGACATCGCACAGGAGTGGAGTGGCGATATTTTGCAAGTAATGACTGAAGACGACGATCTTGCGTACGCGCTTCCCAAAGAAGGCAGCAACTTGTGGCAGGACTGCCTGGCCATTCCGAAAGGTGCCCCACACCCGGAAAATGCGCACGCGTTTATCAATTTCCTTTTTGACGCCAAGGTAGGGGCGGATATCGCCAGCACGATCCGTTACGGCACACCGAACAAAGCGTCCAAGGCCTTGCTAAAAGACGACTACCTCAAGAGCCCCGCCATTTTTCCGGACCCGGCTATTTTAGAGAAATGCGAACCCGCAGCCTACCTTGGCGAGCAGGCGACCCGGATCAGAGACGAAGCCTGGACCCGGGTTCAGGCAGCATAAAAGTAACGATCCGGAGCGCTTAATTGGAGAGCTGGAAAAACAACCGCCTGGTCTTCGCGGTTTTGTCTGTCCCGGGGGTGGCTTGGCTGACCTTGTTCTTCGTCATTCCACTGGGCATGATCTGGCTGCTGTCCTTCGGCGAAAAATCGGGCCTGGTCGATGTCAATATCACCGGGACACTGGATAACTATCTAAGAATTACCGACCCGGTTTACCTGAAAATTTTCTGGAAAACACTGTGGATCAGCGCCTTGTCGACCGCCATTTGCCTGCTGGTTGCCTATCCGCTAGCCATGGGCATCTGCTTCGCGTCAGCCCGCTGGCGGACGTGGCTGTTGATGGCCGTTATTCTGCCGTTCTGGATCAACCTGCTGATTCGTACTTATGCGCTGATTGCTGTATTTCGAACCCGGGGCTATTTGAATTTCACCCTTGAATGGTTCTGGGACTTAGCTTTTCTCGACAAGCTGATCGGCCCCTTCCAGCCACTTGAATTGTTATATAACAATGGGGCGGTCATTGTTGGTCTTGTCTACGTGTACATCCCGTTTATGGTCTTGCCGCTGTATGCAACCATCGACCGGCTGGATCGTTCATTTTTAGAGGCCAGCCTGGACCTTGGCGCCAGTCAGTGGCAGACATTCTGGCGGGTCACCGTGCCATTAACCATGCCTGGCATTGTGACCGGCATCATTCTGGTTTTCATCCCAACAATTGGCACCTTCCTGACACCGGAATTGCTCGGTGGTGCTAATGCGACCATGATCGGAAATGTCATTGAACGCCAGTTCAAAGAAGCAAACGACTGGCCGTTTGGTGCTGCACTGTCATTCCTGCTGATGTATTTCACTTTTGCCGCCCTGGCAATTCGAGCCTTCGTCGCAGGTCGATCGCAACGCGCATCAACAGTTGGGCACAGATAGAAATGGATAAAGCGCCATGAGCAGCATGAGTGGTCCGCTCGACTACAGCCGACGGTGGTGGCTTCGGCTTTATATGGCCGTGGCCCTAGTGTTGATGTATGCGCCAATTCTGACGCTTGTCGCTTTCAGTTTTAATGACTCAAAGCGCAACATAGTCTGGCGAGGTTTCACGTTCAAGTATTACGGGGTTGCCTGGAACAACTCCTCTCTGGTTGAGGCATTTACAAACTCTCTCGTCATCGCCGCCATGTGCACAGTTTTTGCTACAGTTCTGGGGACCTTGGTTGCGGTGCTGCTGTGGCGATTCCGGTTTCCGGCGAAAACCCTGTTTGAAGGTTTTGTTGCACTGCCAATTGTTGTACCCGAAATATGCATGGGCATTGCCATGTTGGTGTTCTTCTCAAGCATCGGCTGGCCAACCAACCTGCCCTGGCCTCTGAACCTGTCGGCAATCACCATTGCCCATATTGCTTTTGCCTTTCCCTTCGTCGCGATTGTTGTCAGGTCCCGGCTCAGCGGATTCAACAACGAGCTGGCCGAAGCGTCGCGCGATCTCGGTGCAAGCGAATGGCAGACATTTCGCTACGTTCTGCTGCCCTACATGGCCCCCGGTATTGTAGCCGGCGCTTTGCTGGCATTTACCTTGTCCCTGGACGACTTTGTGATCACCTTCTTTACCGCTGGCGCGGAAACAACAACCTTTCCGGTCAAGGTGTATTCCCTGGTGCGGCGCGGCGTATCTCCTGACGTCAACGCTGCATCAACCGCCTTAATCGTCATTACTCTGATTACGACGTTTATTGCCATGAAACTGCAACCCCCTGCCCCGGCTGACCCAACGGCACCATCCGGGCAAGGCAAGTAATTATGAATAAAACGCTGATTTCAATATCCAATGTCTGCAAATCATTTGGGTCAGTCCGGGCCGTTGATGAGGTCAGCCTGAATGTTCAGGAAAACGAGTTTCTCGCGTTGCTTGGCCCGTCCGGGTGCGGCAAGACCACCTTGCTTCGTATGCTTGCCGGCCTGGAGTCACCAGACAGTGGCGACATCGTCATCGACGGAATCAACATGAAGGATGTCGCGCCGAACAAACGGCCGGTGAACATGGTGTTTCAGAGTTACGCCGTCTTTCCGCACATGACGGTGGAAAAAAATATCGCTTACGGACTCAAAGTCACCGGGGTGCCAGAAGACCAGATCAAAGTAGCAGTACGCGATGCCCTGGCGATGGTCGAACTGGACCATCTCGCCGGTCGCAGTCCGGCCCAGCTATCTGGGGGGCAACGTCAACGGGTTGCGCTGGCCCGTGCGCTGGTCAAACGCCCGAAGGTTCTCCTGCTGGACGAACCCTTGTCTGCGCTTGACGCTCGACTGCGCGAGCAAATGCAGTTTGAACTAACCGAACTGCAACGCACCCTGGGCATTACCTTCATCGTGGTCACCCACGACCAGCATGAAGCTTTATCAATGTCTAATCGGGTTGCGGTGATGAACGGCGGAAAAATTGCTCAGCTGGCTACCCCGTCGGTGCTATACGACCGCCCTGTATCCCAGTTTGTCGCACGCTTCATTGGCCGGGTTAATATTCTCAGCGGACAGCTTAGCGGGGTCGATAACGACTTGTTACGCTTCGAACTGGCCGATTTTGGCACGCTTGAACTTCCCTGGTCAGGCAGCGCCAACGGTAATTCGGCCCTGGCACTCAGACCGGAGCATTTGATGGTGACACTCGGCGAACCGCCAGTCGCATCCGGATCAAACCTACTCAAAACAGCCGGCACAATCAGCCAGGTAACCTACTACGGTGACAGTCGCCAACTCTTTGTTCAAACTGCAACGGGGCAACAACTGTGCGCAACCCTGCGTAGCGAAGCGCCTGTCCAGGGGTTAACTGGCAAGGTTGGCGAAAAAGTTTGGCTTACCTGGCACCCAGAGAATTGCCGTATCCTCAATGATGTTGGTTAACCAGTCTCGCTCAGGCAGATAGCGGGTCAGGGAAAAATTCACGCGCACCATTCAAACCGAATTTCGACTATGACAATTAAAGATGCGCTCACCGAGCGGCTGGAAAAACTCTACAGCGGTGCCGTCCACGACGTCATGCGCTCCCTGGGTCACGACAATTGTGTTTTACCCACCAACCTGCGCCCACTCGACCCCAAGCGACGCGTCGCTGGGCGGGTATGGACTGTATCCGGCCGAATTGACCGTACGCAGTCGGCCCACGACACCCTGGTTGGATGGACAACGGTGTTATCAAGAGCACCAGCTGGCCACGTCATCGTTTGTCAGCCGAACAATCAGGAAGTCGCATTAATGGGTGAACTTTCTGCCGAGACGCTGAAAGCCAAAGGCGTGCTTGGTTACGTTGTTGACGGCGGTTGTCGCGATACAGACTTCATACTGGAACTTGGCTTTCCCGTATTTCATAGCTTTTTCACACCGTCCGATATCGTCGCGCGCTGGATTCCCGACCACTTCGAAGAGCCTGTCACACTGGGTACAGTAACCGTGCGCACCGGTGACTACATCATCGGCGATCGTGATGGCCTCGTTGTAGTGCCGACCGAGATCGCCGGTGACGTCATCGACAAAACCGAGGCTGTCGCAACAACAGAAAACCAGGTAAGAGACGCGATTCGCGCCGGTATGGATCCAGTCGATGCCTATTTGAAATTTGGTAAATTCTGATCAGGGGTCGAACTCACTTGCAAACGTTCGCCAGGTCGAACAGCAGCTCGATATCCCCCCGATACACCAGCAACACCGAAGACATCAGAGGCGCGATTCGGTTTGCCAATCGCAGCAATTGCCTGCGACTCCGTCAACGGGGTTGGATTTAACGATATTATCCCTGCATTGAACAGGCGCCAAAATACACCGGCGCAATCTGCTGACATCAACACGAAGGAGCCACCATGGGCCCGTTACACGGACACCGCATCATCGAACTCACTGGTATCGGGCCCGCTCCGATGTGCGGCATGATGCTGGCCGAACTTGGCGCCGATGTGCTGCGCATCGACCGGCTCCAGGCATCCGGGCTTGGTATTGGCGGCGACCCAACCCTGGAACTGTTGCACCGCAGTCGTCCCTGTATTGCCGTCGATCTGAAAAGCCCTGCCGGTGTTGAACTCGTCTTAAAATTGGTCGAAAGCGCTGATGCCCTGATCGAAGGGTTTCGCCCCGGGGTCACGGAGCGGCTGGGCCTTGGCCCCGAACAATGCGCAGCCAGAAATAAGAAACTGGTCTACGGACGGGTAACTGGCTGGGGACAGCAAGGCCCACTCGCACAGGCCGCCGGACACGACATGAACTACATCGCGCTGACCGGTGCATTGCACAGCATCGGCCGCGAAGGTCAAATGCCAACGCCGCCGTTGAACCTGGTCGGCGACTTTGGCGGCGGTACCTTGTACCTTGCGCTGGGGGTCGTCGCGGCAATGCTCGAAGCAAAGTCTTCCGGACAAGGCCAGGTAGTTGACGCCGCCATGGTCGACGGCGCGGCATCACTGATGACAGCAGCCTATCGATTACGAGCCGGCGGTGCGACTAATGACACCCGCGGCACCAACATCCTGGATACCGGTGCACATTTCTACGAGGTCTATGAAACCTCAGATGGTAAATACATATCCCTGGCCCCAATCGAAGCCAAGTTCTATGCCGAACTCATGGAGCGTATCGGGGCATCTGTTGACGATATTCCGCACAGCTTCAAACGCGAAGACTGGCCCGCCTTAAAACAAAAAATTGCAGCTATCATTAAAACCAAGAGCCGGGATGAGTGGTGTGAAAGACTCGAAGGCACCGATGTATGTTTTGCACCGGTTCTCGACATGTCCGAGGCGCCGGTGCATCCGCATATGGCGGCCAGAAAGACCTTTGTCGAGCAAAACGGCGTGGTGCAACCCAACGCCGCGCCGCGCTTTTCCCGAACACCATCGGAAATTCGCTCAGGGCCGGGTCTGGCAGGAGAGAATTCTCACAAATCGCTGGCCGCCTGGGGGATGGACGCGGCGACGGTTGATCAGTTGCTGGCCGATGGGGTGATAGGAAAGCGTACTGCTGCTGGCTGATTCGCACGACGCGCGCCTGAACTACTTTGACTATTTCCCAGTGAGTGACATCAGTTGGAATACCCCCTTCGGCTGTCACTTCAAACGAGTCGCTTAATTTAGTTGCGGGTAGATCGCTTCTTTTGCACGATTAAGGTAGGCCATTAGCCGGTCGTTTTTCATCACGTAGTGCGACAGTGGCATCAACGGATCGAGACGGCAGGCTGAACGCAGGCCGGGCACAACGCTCGCATCAGCAGCGGACGGATCAGAGCCAAACAAAAAATTGTTGTCTCCGAGTAATGCGGCGACTGCATCCACATCTTGTTTCGCTCGCAGCAATTGTTCATCGACGCTATGCCGCCCAAATCCGTGGCCATCCAGTGCTTTGCGAATATTGCGCCTGACCAGGCCTGGCACAAAAACTTTCAGCGGTGCAGGCAAATCGCTGAAGAACGCCTTCTTGACATTTTGCCAGTTGGCCTCTTCCATCCAGCGGTTGGACAGAATTGCAAAATAGAAGTGCTCATCAAAAGTTCGGATAGCCAGGCGAGACACCGCTTTTTGCTGGTCAGTTAGCCCAACATCAAAATCGATGCCGTGTTTATCTTCCAGGTACTGTCGAATGAATTCGCTGTCAGCAATTGCGCTGGCGCCATCGTGCAGAACCGGAAGCTTTTTCTTCGGCGCCCTGGAGGGGTCATTTAGAAAACGGGGTTTCCATTCAAGCCCACTCATGTGAAGTAAACACATGGCTTTGACACAAAACGGGCTTCCCGAAGGCTCATCAGTGACGGATGTGAAAGTATCTAAAATCAACATGGGTTGCTCCTGACTATCAGTCTTTTACCTGATTGCAAACTTACGCCCCGAACCAGTTTCTAGAATGGCTTCACCCGGCCTTGAAGCAAAGCGGCAAGGCCTTCACCGTCGATAATCTCGATATTGTTGTCACGGGCAAACTGCCTTGCGTTATCGGATATCTGGCCAAGGGCAAGGTAAGCAAAACCGGTTGCCTCGATTGACTTACCCGAATCAACCAGAGCCTTCAACGGTTCAATCCCGGTTTTTGCTGCCTTAAAGCGTTTACTGCAAACCAGAATCCGACGCCAGCCGCGGGTCAGATCCATGTCCGCGGCACTGCCTT
>JBAUID010000138.1:0-3015 GCA_049680625.1 Burkholderiaceae bacterium
GCGCTTATCCTCCGGGTTGCCGCCGGCAGCCAGCACGTTGCCATTTTCCAGCAGCGAAACCCCGGCACAAAACATGTCGTGAAATCCGTTGTCTACCGTCTGGAAACTTTCATCAAACGGGTCAAACACGGCCGCATGAGTGAACTCTCGGTTTGTCGGAAAGCTATCAACCTCAGTGGACGCCCAGGTCAGTACCCTTCCGTCAGGCATGTTGGCCGCGGTCATGGCAATATGAGGCCAGGCAATGAGCGTTCCCCAGCGTCCGACTTTATCGACCGACGATACGATGCTAAGTGTGGAATTACTGAAACGCCAGCGCTGTTTGGCCAGCTTGTTGTCATTCCATTGCTGAATGATGGCGCCCAAAGAGTTGCCGTCTGCATCGACACTCAACACCTTGTTCGAATGCGTCGCGCTGATTCGATAATGATTGGTTGCGGTCGGGTCAGCGACAAATAGCTGATTTGCAAGGTTCGAACACGTTGACTGAATTAACTCGCTGCCGTTTTCGTAGTCGGTCCCGGCAACGGTCAGGCATTTACTGCTGTGGATGGCAAGCAACTGTTACGAGTTGTCGTAGTTGCTTAAAGCCAGGATTTCCAATTTCTGGTTATCAGCGCCACCGCAAACCTTTTGTTGTACTGCGGCGCCGTTGACCATGGGGCCAGCTTCGACCGTCAGGCAAAAATTGCTCCGCACCGACTCAATAGCACTGATCATAGTAGCGGCACCATGTACCGGGGAACAAGGTAGCCCTACGAAAACGGTCGTTGTCAGTATCTTGAGAAAACGAGTGGACAGATGAAAAGTCCACTGTCAATCACCCGTCGATTCGATTTTGACGGGTCAACTGGCCTTGAACCAGGAATTTTAGATAGAGAATATCGCGATCGGCGACCCACTTGAATAGGCGGCGCTGATCGGTGGTTGTCGGCATCTGACGGGTGCCGACCGGGCCTGGTAAGCCGGGCTGAAGACGCCCGGTGGCGGCAGCCTTGCTCGAAAAACGTCGCTAAATTCAGACGCATCTGCACGGTGAATAGGGGGTTTGGCTGCAGCCTACGGTAGACGGTGCAGCGCAAAGACCGCGATGAGAGCAAAATCATGCCATTAGCAGGCGATTTTCGTCAGTAATTGCAATCGAAATTGCAGCGTAGCGGATGGATTGCGCTTTAAGCTTTAAATTCTTACCAATCAACGATGAGGTGTTTATGACCCGGATTATCTTAATTGCGATTGTTCCGCTGTTTTTCCTTGGTGCGTGCAACACCATCGCCGGCATTGGCGAGGACATCTCCGCCGGCGGCAAGAAAGTTGAGAGCGCAGCGAAAAAAAATAAAACCTATTGATCTTATTTAAGCCAGGGCATCAAGACAGTCGCCATGCTCAGCACCAGGAAAAACCCGGCCATGTCGGTCATAGTGGTGAGCAACGGACCACTGGCAACGGCTGGGTCCTGATTGAAGCGTTTTAAGACCAGCGGGATGATCCCACCCAGGGAGACGGCGAGTACGGTGTTGATGGCCAGTGCACCGCCAATGACCAGCCCAAGCACTGGATTGCCCTTCCACACCCAGGCTACGACGCCAATGATGACCCCAAGAACAATCCCATTGATGACACCAACAGATGCTTCTTTGGTCCACACGTAAAAGACATCAACCGGTTTAAGCAAACCCAGCGCCTGTTCGCGTAAAGAGACAGCCACAGCCTGATTGCCGGAGCAACCACTCATGTCAGAAACCATCGGCAAAAAGACGGCCAGTGCAATGACTGCGGCCAGGGTGGCTTCGTACATCGAAATCACGCTGGCGGCAACGATATTCAGGCCAATATTCGCGCTGAGCCAGGTTAAACGTCGGCGCGAGCGCAATAGCAACGGCATTGACCGCAGTTCGTCGCTCACCACGCCGTGCCGCTTATAACTGTCCAGCTCCGACCGTTCAATGGCCGCCGCGTCAGCGGCATGGCGCAGCACCACACCCAACAGGTGGCCTTCCTCGTCACATACCGGAATGCTGAGAAAATCGTATTCGTCGAATATGTCCAGTAACTTGTCAAGGTCGGTCGCCGGTGCCACTGACATTGCCGGGAGCATGATCTGACGTAACGGTGCAATCCGCCGCGAGGAAAGCAAGGCCCCCAGGGGGGTATAACCAACCACCCGGCCGTTATCGTCCAGGGCATACGGGTTCTGACCACGGTAGCGGTCGTCGTCAGGATCTCCCTCGGCCAGGCGCGCGAGCACATTGGCAATGGTTTGATCCTGGGAGAAGGTTAACGACTCGGTAATCATCAATCCACCGGCCGACCATGGCTCATAAGCCGCGAGGCGGCGGACATCACTGGCAGCTTCAGCCGGCATTTCTGCCAAAATGGCTTCAGCTTCGCCCATTTCGCTGATCAGGTCGGCCGCAACGTCGGAGTCGAGTTGCTCGAAAATCTGCCCTGCCCGCTCGGTCTTCAGCTTATCAACTTCGCCGGCCGCAAACTCTGTCGGCAGCTTGTCGAGCAATTCAACCGCAAGATCAATCGGTCCGTCGGTCAGTAACTTCGTGCGCTGTTCATTATCCAGATGCATGAATGCACGGGCGTCGTCGCCTGGGGGCAGCGCGTCGAAGCCCTCGGCCACCCGGTCCATGAGATCTCGGTCAAGCAGTTCACCGATATGCTCCCACGGCGCACTTTCATCGACGGTTCCCCGGTCGGCTTCGGCGTTTTCCGAAGACTTTGTTGATTCATCCATACCGAACCGTTCGCATTATTTCGTTTGGCCTGGGTTAGTGGCTCCAGGTATTACGTTTTTGTCACTAGCTGAAGTGTCAGCTTATCGGGTCAGCCGCAATGGTGGTTTAACGAGGTTTCCTGGCGCGATATTGGGGGTTCAGCCAGACGATCAACGATGCAAAACCGCCTGATTCGCGATCTTCAGGAATGTATCCTTCCATGACGCCACAGAAGTCAAAACCTTCGCGCAACTGGAAGTTCAAAACCGGGTCGATAATGTCACCCCAG
>JBAUID010000139.1:0-48826 GCA_049680625.1 Burkholderiaceae bacterium
GTTCAGCATCGCTGGCTGTTGTTGGGTGTTGTTGGATTTTGATAGCTTTGATCCGAATTGTACGACCGAACAATAGCTGTGCGCAGGACAAGGATGGCACCCGCTGCCCCATACAACGATCAAGGCAAAAAAGGAACCGATCAAAAGGAACCGACTAAATGTTGCCAACGTGTCGATAACACAGTTAATCGGTTCTGAATTTCCGTGGGGAAATTCCTGGGCCTGTGTTTGTCCGACTAATTTGCGGTTAACTGCAGGCCGATCTCACGGTAGTACCGACGCGCACCAGCATGAAACGGGGCGGCATTACCCAGCAACATCTCGTCGCGTGCCAGCGTGCTGAACGCCGGGTGCAGGCCACGCAGCTGATCCAGGCCTTCAAATACCGCTCGTGTCAACTCATAGGCAATAAGGTCGGGAACCGATTCCAGGCCAACAACAGACGCCCGCACGCCGAAGGTTGTTATCGGCTGACGATTACCCACGTAGGTACCGCCGGCAATTGTTGTTGCGGCGTAATAATCATAGGCTTGCAGGATACTGTTAAGTTCCTCACCACTCACATTAACCAGATGAATCGCGCATGCCTCTGAGGTGGAGCGCAGGGTGCGATTGGGGTGGCCAACGACGTACACAAAGGCGTCAATTTTGTTTTCACACAATGCGGCACCTGCGGTTTCGGCGTCAGTTTCGGCAATATCGGCAAAGTCGCTGCGGGTCATCCCGTAAGCTCGCATGACCAATTGCATCGTCGCGCGGGTTCCAGAATCCGGCTTACCAATATTGACCCGCTTGCCACGTAAATCCCGAAAACCTTGTATTCCGGCGTCGAGACGTGAGACTACGGTAAACGGCTCGGCATGAACGGTAAATAGCGCTCGCAGGTTGCCAGCTGGCCCTCTTTGTGAAAAATGATTCTTGCCGCGAACACTATCGGCTTGTATATCGGTTTGAACAATGCCAAAGTCGACGCGTCGGGCGAGTACATCTTCGACGTTCTGCACCGAACCGCCACTGCGATCAACGACACAGCGAATTCCATGTCGGCCAACCCCGTGATTAAGCAGACGGCATAATGCCCCGGCAGCGGGAAAGTAAACACCGCCAACCGCGCCGGATCCAATGGAGACCAGAGTAGCCGGTGGCTGATTGGAATCTTTGGAAGCATGGTTGATTTGCGATTGGCTGTAGGCAACGCCTGCGGTTGTCAGCGCGATCAGTAACCCGGTTGCCGCAAACGCCCACCAACTCCGTTCATGCTTCATTAAGCCATCCCTCGCGAACCGCATGCTGAACAATATCGACCCGCGTTTTAAAACCAAGCTTCTCCATGCCGCGGGCGCGTTGGTATTCAACCGTTTTCACACTAACGCCTAGCTGGTTTGCGATTTCTGAATTGCTGTGGCCGAGAGCAATCATGCGCATAACTTGTTCTTCACGTGGGCTTAGGGGCCGTAAACCTTGCTTCTTACCGGCGGGTGCCTTTTGAATCAGGCTGCCAACTAACTTGCTGGCGAGCGCAGGGTCGACGTAAAACTGTCCATCAGCAACCGTACGAATGGCAGTAAGTAATTCGTCAGCAGCGGCCTTTTTAACAACGTAACCCTTAACGCCGGAACGCATCGCATGATGCAGGTAGCCTTGATCCAGATGGCGGGTCAAGGCGATCACCTTGATGTCCGGCGCATACGCACGTAGCGCATCGGTAGCCTTGGCACCATCCATCGTTGGCATGGACATGTCCATAACGACGATATCCGGTTTCAGTTCAAGCGCCCGGGCGATACCTTGTTCGCCGTCAGCAGCTTCACCAACCACTTCAACATCGGACTGGGAGTCGAGCAGCATTTTCACGCCGTCACGCATCAAAGTATGATCGTCAACCAGAAGGACTCGAATTTTATTCACGGCGTCACCTGTAATATTGGCTCAGACCTAAGGGTTTCTTGGGTGGCAGGAACACTGACAAAAATAGTAAAGCCCTGGCCAGGCCTTGATTCCTGGCGATAACTGCCGCCCAGGGATTCGACTCGTTCCTGCAGACCAGCCAGGCCGTAACTGTGGGGAGAGCGATCCCCTTTTATGCCAAGGCCGTTATCTTCGACCACTACTTTTAGCTTGCCGTGCTTGAGTTCGACAATGACATCAACCGATGTTGCTCCCGAATGTTTGGCAACATTGGTCAGCGATTCCTGCACGACACGAAACGCTGTAGTGGCAACTTCGAATGGCAGGTCAACGTTGTTCAAACCGCTAATGTGCGAATTCACCGGAATGTTATGCAAGTCCGTCCACTGCACAAACTGGGCCGCCAGGGCAGCTTCAAGCCCCAATTCATCCAGCACAACCGGTCGCAGATCGAGCATAAATTTATCCACCCGGTTGTCGATGTCGTGAACAATGCCGCGCAGCTTGCTCAGCAACTCACCGCGCTTTGGCGAGTCCGCTGGAATAGATTCCAGGTTTCGTAAGCCGAGAATAATTGCGGTGATTTCCTGGCCAAGCTGGTCATGCAGTTCGCGGGCTATTCTGCGTCGCTCTTTTTCTTCGGCATTGACCAGTTTATGCAACAGCCGGCGACGTGCGGCAGCCAGCTCATTGCGCTCTGTGATGTCGCGCACCAGACCAGAAACATAGATGACATTACCGGCCTGGTTTTTAACCAGTCGGGCGGACAGTTCGACCCACAATACGCCCTCGGTCCGCGATGCAAGCCGGCATTCTGCGAGAAAAGGCTCACCACTTGATGCTGCCGACTTAAACGCTTGTTGTGCCATGCGACGGTCGCTGCGGTGAATCTGTGTGAACAAGGTGGTCAGCGGCCCTTTTTGCAGGGCCAGCAGCGCGCCGGCCCGCGTATCGGAGGTGAAAGTTTCAGTACGGGCATCCCAATGCCAGGCGCCCATATTGGCTGCGCCCAAGGCCTGGTGCAATTGCGCTTCCCGGGTTCTCAGATTGCGCGTCATCCGGCTGGCGAGATCTTCCGCACGCTTGCGCGCGTCCGCCAGTCCGTGCAAAAACATTGTTAGCAGAAGCGTCAGCAGGCCTCCCATCAGCAAAATCAATTTGCCAGCTGTAAACCAAGGAGACTGCAATGGTTGAAGGCTTGAAAACTGCATAACCCAGGTGCGGCCGGCAACTTCCTGGGTAATTTCCGTTAGGTTGGTCGTGGGCCGCTCTTTGCTCTGGCCATCGTCAACAGCCAGGGTTCGCCGCAACAGACGGCTATCCATTACGACTGTTGGCGTGTAGTTGGTACTCCGCCCGCTACCCACCAGCCCAACATCCGTGATGACAATTTCAAAGCTCTCCAGGAAATCGCGACCCAGTTCGCTGCGCACCAGAAATTCAAGGGAAAAAGAGGCAACCGCTACCCCTTTTAATCCACTCCTGCGCGCACTAATCGACGTCAATGGCGCACCTTGGGTGTAGACCGGCAGGAAGGCCAGCAGGCCAGGCTGGGCGATGCTGTCAGCGGCGAACGGCAGCGGCTGAGTCATTGCCACATAGCCTGAATCGACGGCGCGGCGAATCGCTTCACGCCGGCTTTCAGTCTTGGGCAGGTCAAGCGACAACAGCGCTTCGTTGGTTGCCAGTGGAAACACCATGGCTGATTTCAGGCACGGGGCGTCTGTAGCAAACGGCGTGCAGCCTCCGGCCGGTTCGACAGCGGACAAAAACGCGACGTATTGCAGACCGGACGCATATTGCCGTTGTTTATCCGCGCCGACTGTGCCGGCAAAAGTCTGCGGGTTCATGCTATCGAGTTCAGCCAGAGTGCGGGCCGACTGCAATTGTGACAATGTCTCGGCGTTGACGCGCTCCAGAGCCAGTCGTGCGTAGCTGACCCGCTGCGTAAAGGCGCGCTCGCGCTCGCGTTGCGCAATATCGTCTGCATACCGCCACAAAACAAAAGTCAGCAGCGTCCCGGCAATGAAGCCAATGACGGCGGGAATAGAGGGAAATCCTCGTAACCAGTTCAAAAGTGGTCCTTTGGCCCAACAGTGTGATCGTTCGTTTTCAAAATGTTTTGTCTGTGGCGAACTATAAAATACCTATTAAACCAGTGTTTCAGGAATCATCGACATTGAGATACTAGGGAAAACCCTGAGCGAGGTTGCTCCCCCCCCTATTGTCGCTCATTTGATCGATGTAAGAATCGTGCTGTAATTCAAGCGCTTTGGCCCGAGAAAAATAAGGGCTCCGGCTTCGACCTGAAGCCTAATTTAAATCAAGGGTTCATCTGTTGATTGAACTCCCGGAGGAATAAATGAATCGTTATCTCGCAGAAGTATTTGGTACTTTCTGGCTGGTACTGGGCGGCTGTGGCAGCGCAGTCCTCGCTGCTGGTATACCTGAGCTGGGCCTTGGCTATTACGGGGTTTCCATGGCTTTTGGCCTGACTGTTCTGACCATGGCATTTGCCATTGGCCATATCTCAGGCTGCCACTTAAACCCGGCCGTTTCCATTGGTCTATGGGCTGGCGGGCGTTTTCCTGCCTCACAACTACCGGCTTACATTATTGCCCAGGTAATTGGTGGAATTATTGCGGGTGCAGTGCTCTATGTAATAGCGTCAGGTTCGGCAGATTTTGACATTGTCAAAAGTGGTTTCGCCGCAAACGGTTTCGGTGAACATTCTCCTCACGGATACACCATGGTCGCCGCATTAGTGACCGAAGTTGTTCTGACGGCGTTTTTCCTGATTGTTATCCTGGGCGCAACTGATCGAAGGGCACCGGCTGGCCTGGCACCAATTGCCATCGGCCTATGTCTCACCCTGATCCACTTGATCAGCATTCCGGTAACCAATACATCGGTTAACCCGGCCAGGTCTACCGGTGTTGCCCTGTTTCAGGGAGGCTATCTGACCGGTCAGGACGGTAACTGGGCAATGGGCCAGCTCTGGTTGTTCTGGGTAGCCCCAATTGTTGGTGCCTTACTTGGCGCCGTCATGTATCGGATGATCGGTAGTGACGACGAGATCTGAACAAGCCGCCTGAAAGCCGCCTGAATAGTCAGTGTGAACAGCAACAACTGGATGGTCGCTATTTGGCCATCCGTCCACTGCCACCGACCCACTTAATGTGAATTACTGTTGCTTGGCTCGGCTTTCCCCGGGGAATCCCCTATAGCACCGTGCAATCAGCGGGTTTCCCCCGATTTTTTTTGGCTCGGAATTGATGAATACTAGTGGGCATGCGGGTTATGCCTAATCATATCCAGCGTATTAGATCAACCCGGCTTCCCCGAGCCCGTTGATCTTCTTGTAAAGGTAATGCTGCTAACGCAGGGTTACCTTTTTTTTGTCTGCTTTTCTTGTTCCCCTTGTATGCTAGCCAAGCCAGGCCCGCCCGTTGCGGAACAAGCGCATCCATGGACTGTCCACAGGAGATTTTGGATGTTCCGGATGCCAGCTCATCTGAACCGATCGAAAGACACGCTCAGGGTGGGGCATCAGGATGGTGGCGCGACCGTCCGTAGAGGTAAAACCTGTTAAGCCATCCACCGAGCCGTTCGGATTTGCCGGATAAGTCGAGGCGATTGCGCCATCACCACCGACAAATCGCAACACGCTGCTAGCGCGCTGCTGCTGCTCTGCGTTGTCGAACCGAACCCGACCTTCGCCATTCGATACCACAACCGGCATTCGCGACCCCGCCATCTGATTAAATAGAACCGAGGGTGATTCGCAGACTTCAACCTGAACAAGGCGCCCTTCGAACTGTTCAGATTCGTTGCGAACAAATTCTGGCCAGTCCGCGGCGCCGGGAATCAGGGACTTGAGTTGACCAAGCATCTGGCAACCATTGCAGACACCCAGGCTGAAGGTGTCGCGTCGCTGAAAAAAGACCGCAAATTGTTCAGCCATGGCATTGTTAAAGAGAATGGAGCGCGCCCAGCCTCGCCCCGCACCCAGGACATCACCATAAGAAAATCCGCCACAGGCTGCCAGTGCATTGAAGTCAGCCAGTTGATGTCGACCAGCAAACAAATCACTCATGTGAACATCGAAGGCATCGAAGCCGGCCCGGGTAAATGCCGCCGCCATTTCGATATGACTGTTGACGCCTTGTTCGCGCAGTACGGCCAGGCGCGGACGGGCCCCTGTTTTGATAAATGGCGCCGCAATGTCGTCATTCGTCTGAAACGTGGTGCTGATGTGAAGGCCCGGCGTGTCGGTATCGGGAATCGCATCAAAAGCCTGCTGGGCGCACTCAGGGTTGTCACGCAGAGCACTCATCCGATAGCTGGTTTCACTCCAGTA
Organism: Burkholderiaceae bacterium; assembly: GCA_049680625.1. Taxonomy (GTDB): domain Bacteria; phylum Pseudomonadota; class Gammaproteobacteria; order Burkholderiales; family Burkholderiaceae_E; genus JAUIAI01. The sequence continues at coordinate 6,269 of JBAUID010000139.1, forward strand.
ACGGTGCAATTCGCGGCGGGCCATGTTGTAGATGGGCTTGCCATCGCGGTATAACGAAATGTGATCGTCCTGCGTGGGCTTGCCAATCACGTGTGAACACACCGACAATCCTCCCGCACGCAAATGCTGAAGAACCGTGTCGCGCTCTTTCGCCCGAACCTGAATTACCGCGCCAAGTTCTTCGTTAAATAACGCCTGCATGGTTAATTCGTCGCGCTGAACCGCAACTTGTTCGGGTCGAATTTTAAAATCGCCCCAGTCCGACGTATTGACATCTATGGTCAGCATGTCCAGGGTGACGGCCACCCCGCATCGCCCGGCGAAAGCCATTTCGCAAATACTGGCAAACAAGCCGCCATCAGAGCGATCGTGATACGCGAGTACCAGTTGCTCAGTCTGCAAGCGGGCCATGACCGCGACAAACTTTTTCAGTATTTCGGGGTCATCAAGATCTGGCGTTTCGTTGCCCATCTGACCGGTAACCTGGGCAAAAACAGAACCACCCAGGCGACGCCGGCCGTTGGACAAATCCACCAGGATTAACGCGGTATCAGGGTCTGCAACGAGCTGTGGGCTCAGACTGCAACGGACATCAGCGACCGGCGCAAACGCGCTGACTACCAGCGACGTGGGTGAGACAACTTCGTGCCGGACGCCTTCGTCCTGCCACGAAGTACGCATCGATAGCGAATCTTTGCCTACCGGAATACTAATACCAAGCTCAATGCACAAACGACCAGCCGCCTGCACAGCCCGGTATAAGTCGGCATCATCATCTTGTGGCCCACATGCCGCCATCCAGTTTGCCGACAGTTTCACTGCCGGCAAACTGATAGTGCCGGCGCTAAGCAAATTAGTGACTGCTTCTCCAACGGCCATGCGCGAGGCTGCCGCCGGGTTAATCACAGCCAGTGGTGTGCGTTCACCAATTGCCAGTGCCTCGCCGGCAAAACCGGTGAAATCGCGAAGCCCGATGCCGCAGTCAGCCACCGGTACCTGCCATGGCCCGATCATCGGGTCCCGATGGCTAAGCCCACCAACAGTTCGGTCACCGATAGTAATCAGAAAAGACTTGTCTGCAACGGCCGGCGCTCTTAACACCAGTACGCAGGCCCCCTCGAGGCTCCAGTCGGTGCAGTCAACAGGTGCCAGCTCGCGGACCCGGGTTTGCCCGGTGCGATGCATTTTGGGTGGTTTGCCCAGCAACACCTCAAGAGGCATATCAACGGCATCCACCGATGGGTTATGAACTTTCAGTTGTTGGCGGGCGGTAACTGTGCCAATAACCGCAAACGGACATCGCTCCCGTTCACAGAAGTATTCAAACGTGGGCAGGCTAGTCGGGTCAATCGCAAGAACATAACGTTCCTGTGATTCGTTGCACCAGATTTCTGCGGGCGACATACCCGACGCTTGCAACGGAATTGCATCCAGGTTCAGGTCGGCGCCACAGCCGGCATCGTTGACCAGTTCAGGAAAAGCATTGGACAGGCCACCGGCACCAACGTCGTGGATTGAAACAATCGGGTTATGTTCACCCTGGGCCCAGCAGCGATTCAATACTTCTTGAGCGCGACGTTGCATTTCCGGGTTGTCCCGTTGGACCGAATCAAAGTCGAGCTGTTCAGAAATAGTGCCGCTGCCCACGCTGGAAGCCGCACCACCACCCAGGCCGATGCGCATGCCAGGCCCGCCCAGCTGAATCAACAAATGCCCTTCTGACAGTTGATTCTTAAAACTATGTTGCGCGTCAATACTGCCAACGCCGCCGGCCAGCATGATGGGTTTGTGATAGCCCCAGTAACGCCCGTCTGCCGCTTGTTCGAAGCTGCGAAAGTAACCTACCAGATTTGGGCGCCCAAATTCATTGTTAAATGCGGCTGCGCCAATCGGACCATCGGTCATGATCTGTAATGCCGTGCTGATCCGCCCGGGTTTGCCTTTTGACCCAACCTCCCAGGGCTGGATGAATTCCGGAATTTTCAGATTTGAAACGGTAAACCCGGTAAGACCAAACTTTGGTGTAGAGCCACGCCCGGTTGCCCCTTCATCGCGGATCTCTCCACCCGAACCGGTGGCCGCCCCCGGGTATGGTGAGATTGCCGTCGGGTGGTTGTGGGTTTCAACCTTCAGTAGTGAATGGGTTACCCCCTCACTGGCCGCGTACAAGCCGTTGACCATACGTCCATCTGGCATGATCTGGCGCGGATGAAAGCGCTGGGTGGCCTGCCCTTCAAGGATGCAGGAGTTATCCGCATACGCAACGATAGTTCCCTGAGGTGCGGACTTATCGGTCTGGCGAATCATCTCGAAAAGCGAATCGTCGACCGCATTCTGATCCAGCGTCCATCGGGCATTGAATATCTTGTGACGGCAGTGCTCAGAGTTTGCCTGCGCAAACATCATCAGCTCGACATCCGTCGGATCGCGACCAAGGGTATTGAAGGCCTGATGCAGGTAGGTCAGTTCGTCATCAGACAATGCCAGTCCCAGCACCTGATTGGCCGCTACCAGCGCGTCGGTTCCCTGGCTCACTGCAATTCGCTGCATGGGTTGACCGGTCTGTGCGGCAAAAGCCATGGCGGGATCGGGCATCTCGAACATCACCGTTTCTGTCATGCGGTCATGCACTGCAGCAGCAAGGCGATCGCGGTCAGGCAATTTCATTGGCCGCACCCCGCCCAGCAGGCCACCACTCACAGCAGCTTGATAAACAACGCCGCGTTCCACCCGTTCGATGGACTCAAAGCCACATCGGTGCGCAATATCGGTGGCTTTGCTCGACCATGGTGACACGGTTCCCAGGCGTGGAATCACCCAGACCACGTCATCAACAGCCGATTTACCTGCGCAAGAGCTGGCGACGGCATCATCGAGTAAACCATGCAGGCGGCGCAGCGTGGGCTCGTCCAGCGGGGAACTGGCTTGTACGAGGTAAAAATAATTTGCTGCCAGACGAGAGACAGGTAAGCCATTGCTGCTCATATCAGCCTGCAACCGGTTCAGGCGGAATGCTGACAGTGCTGGTGAACCGGTCAGTTGATAAGTCGCAGCCATTGGATTTTCTTGGACAAAGCGCGATTATAGATTAGCGCCGGGCGGGTCGGCCGGTACGGACTGACCCGGCGGGATATACACTTCATCAGGTGAGCACCTGACCACGGAGAGCAAGTCAAGATGTCTGAGTCCAAAACCATTTGCGTAATTGGCGCCGGCATCGTGGGTGTTTCAGCGGCGATCTGGCTGCTGCGTGAAGGCTTCCAGGTGGTTTTGGTTGATAAAACCGGGCCTGCTGCCGGTACCAGTCATGGCAATGCCGGGGTACTGGCCGCTTGTTCGGTGGTCCCGGTTACTGTCCCGGGCTTAATTCGTAAAGCACCGGCGATGCTGTTTGGTCGCTACGAGCCGCTGTTCCTTCGCTGGCGCCATTTACCCGCGATGGCACCGTGGTTGTTTGAATACCTCAGTCACTGCAAACCAGACGAGGTTCGGCGTATTGCACGGGCACTGGCCCCACTGACCACCGATACGCTGGCCCAACACCGGGCGTTAGCAGAAACGACCGGAGCCGAAAAGCTGGTGGCCGCTGGCGACTATGTATTTGGCTACCAGAGCAAGGCCCATTTCGCCGCCGATCAGTTCGGCTGGCAGGTTCGACGGGAGAACGGTTTCGAATGGACTGAGCATGACCAGCAATCGTTTGCAGCGACAGAGCCGGTATTCGGTAACCGGGTGGGTTATGGGGTTCGGGTAGGTAATCACGGGCGCATTCTTGACCCCGGTCTGTACGTACGAGACCTCGCCGATCATGCCAGAGCGCAAGGGGCCCGCATTGAAGTTGGATCGGTTGATGCACTGGTGATCGATGATGCTCGGGTAACGGGGGTTCGTATCAATGGTCAGACATTAGCGGCCGATGGTCTGGTGGTCGCAACCGGCGTGTGGTCGGGGCCATTGGCCAGCCAGTTGGGTATCCGGGTGCCAATGGAAAGCGAGCGTGGCTACCACCTGGAATTCTGGGAGGCAGATCGTATGCCGGCAGACCCGGTGATGCTGGCTGCGTATAAAGTTGTTGCCACCCCGATGGCAGGTCGTTTACGCCTCGCCGGTGCGGTTGAGTTTGGCGGACTCAATGCGCCGGCATCAGACCCGCCTTTTGAGATGTTGACCCATGCCATCCAGGAATTACTGCCCGGTATCCGCTATACGCGAACCGAGCAATGGATGGGCCATCGACCGGCACCCAGTGATTCGATACCCCTGATAGGCCAGGCGCCTGCGGTTGCCGGCGCCTGGCTTGCCTTCGGTCATCACCATATTGGCCTGACCACCGGGCCGAAAACGGGACGACTGATCGCCCAGATGATTGCCGGCAAGTCCACCGATATCGACATGACAGCTTTCGACCCGGGACGGTTTAGTCGGCCCGGAAGCGATCATCAGCGCAGACAAGTATCACGCGCATGATCCCGCCATTGAATCCGCTAATCTCGGGCAAACCAAAACCTGGGGTTGAGTCCACCGCGGGCTTGTTGTTTTGCTCGTCAGTGAAGCGGGTCGAGGCCCGCTGGATGCAGCAGACGGCCCCGGGCGAACTAATGCATAGCGCGGCGCAGGCGCTCACTACCGTTTGCGGTGCCCTGCTGCGCAACCTGCCACGGCAATCAACTGACCCAGCAAACCCCGCAGGCACACCGGTGATCGCCGCGTTTGTGGGCCCTGGCAACAATGGCGCGGACGCGTTGTTGTGTCTGCATATGCTCAGGCAACAGGGATATCCCGGGTTTGCCGGTTTGTTGTCGACGACCGCAACGGACCCAACGACTCCGACAACACCAGAATACGCTGTGATGTTGAGTCAGTGGCGCGACACGGGCGGTGCCGTGATGCCGTTGGCGGCGCTGCTTGAAATGATGCAGGGTTTCGAATCGGCGGGGCGCCCGATACTGATTCTCGACGGGTTGTTTGGCATTGGCCTGAATCGACCGCTACCGGCACAGGCAATGGCGGCCGCCGCCTGGACGCACGAACCCCGCAGAGCAGCCGGGCCGGTTGTCGCGGTTGACGTTCCCAGCGGATTAAACGCCGATACCGGATGTGTACTCGGGTGCGAAACAAGCCAGGCCAGTCGGGCAAGCCAGGCAGTTCGCGCCACACATACCGTGACCTTCATTGCTGACAAACCTGGGCTGCATACGGGCAGAGGCCGCGATTTTTCCGGCACTGTCATTATGGATTCACTTGGCGTCAGCAATATAGATTTCGACGGTTGGAAAATCGATTCGCGCTGGGCAGGCCAACATTTACAAGCGCGGGCGTTAAGCACCCATAAAGGTAGTTTTGGTACCGTGGCTGCGGTTGGTGGCGCCCGTGGTATGCCCGGGGCTGTCTTGCTGGCAGCTCGCGGTGCGCGCGCTGCGGGCGCGGGAAAAGTGGCCACTCTCAGCCCCGATGAGCCGGTGTTCGATTCGGGTGAGCCGCAAATGATGGCCTGGAGTTGCAATGGCGGCCGTATCAACGACAGAACCCTGGAAACATTGACGGCAGTTGCCGTTGGCTGCGGCCTCGGTGACAGTAACACGGCGCTGATATTGCTCAGGCAATTACTGAGTAGCCACTGCGCTCTGGCAGTCGATGCGGACGCGTTGAACCTGTTAAGTCATGACGAATACCGCTCAAGCCTGACCCGGTTAATCCGTGCCCGGGTTGGCCAGCAGGCAACGGTAATCACACCCCACCCGCTGGAAGCGGCAAGACTGCTTGGCATTCCCACATCCCAGGTACAGTCCAATCGCATTGCAGCGGCAAAAAGCCTCGCCGATCAGTTGCAATGTGTCGTCTTGCTTAAAGGCGCCGGATCAATCCTTGCCGACCCGCATGGGCAGTGGGCCGTTGTCTGTGCCGGCGGCCCGGCGCTGGCGACCGGGGGCACGGGTGATGTACTAAGCGGGATGGTTGCCGGCTTACTGGCTCGGGGCTATAGCAGTTGGAATGCGGCGGCACTGGCCGCCTGGGTTCACGGCGATGCAGCTGACCGCTGGAGTAAGCACTATCCACTGGCGACCGGTTTGCCATTGGGGGATCTCCTGTGCTTGATTGTTGATGGCTTTAATCAGCAGCCTAATTGGGTGAGGTAGTTCGACATCCCATGTGCGCAACTCAAACCGCCAGCATTAACGGCGGCATCAGTCGGACCCAGCAAATATCCGTTCTACCAGCGGGTTAAAGCCGATGCGGTAGGCCAGCTCAGCCGGCTCTTGCACATCCCAGATAGCCATATCGGCGCGCAATCCGGCACAAAGTTGGCCACAATCGTGCAGACCTAAGGCAGCCGCGCTGAAGCGGGTTGCTCCAGCCAGCGCTTCTTCCGGGGTCAGGCGAAGCAGGACGCAGGCCATATTCATCGCAAGCAGCAGCGACGCCATTGGTGACGACCCGGGATTACAATCAGTCGCAACTGCAATTGGCACCCCGTGCTCACGCAATGCCGCAATCGGTGGACGCTGAGTTTCACGCAATGCATAAAACGCACCGGGCAGGAGAACCGCAACCGTGCCGGCACTGGCCATCGCTCGTACGCCGTCAATATCCAGATGCTCCAGGTGATCAGCCGATAAGCCGCGGTACTGCGCAGTCAACGCTGCCCCGTGTAAATTTGACAACTGCTCACAATGCAATTTCACCGGCTTACCCAATTGTTTTGCTTTGTCAAAGACCCGGCGAATCTGGGCCGGCGAAAATGCAATGCCTTCACAGAATCCGTCAACCGCATCGACCAGACCTTGTTCACAGGCTGCGGTTAGTGCTGGCAAGCACACCTGCTCGATATAGTCGTCGCTGCAATCAGCGAACTCTTGCGGCACCGCGTGGGCACCCAAAAAACTGGTTCTTACCCGAATGGGTCTGTGCTCAGCAATTTGGCGGGCAACGCGCAACAAGCGACATTCCGTTTCAATGTCCAGACCGTAGCCAGACTTGACCTCAAGAGTTGTTACCCCTTCGGCAATCAGTGCATCGACCCGGGTCAGCGCGTCGGTGAGTAGTTCGTCTTCGGAAGCCGTTCGGGTTGCCCGTACTGTGGAACCGATGCCCCCACCAGCGCGGGCAATTTCTTCGTAGCTGGCACCTTGCAGGCGCAATTCGAACTCGCGTGCCCGGTTGCCCCCAAATACCAGGTGGGTGTGACAATCGACCAAACCCGGGGTGATCAATCGCCCGGCACAGTTGCGCTGTTCGAGCTGGCTGATACTTTCTTTGTCCGATGGATAATCGGAAGCGGCACCAACCCAGGTGATGATTCCGTTGCGCACCACAATCATGGCTTCCCGAATGAGACCGTACGCGGGCTCGCGAGTTGACATAGTGGCCACTGTTGCGTTGGTCAGTACTAGATTCACGAATATGCTTCCGATTAGTTAAAATGTGATCGACAGGTCAGCGGCTTGAAATTGATCAAATCAGTCATTCGAATAATTGATCATCTGAATGACTGAACTTAATCTGCCCTGATGCTTTGCACCATTCATCTGCACCCCATCAATAATACGACCATGGTCAGGACCCGGGGACCCCTATTTCGCTTTCCCTTTGCCGGGTGAGCTCAGCCAAGGACATCAGTAGTGACTTCCTACCAACAAACTCTCAACAATTTCCGGCAAGCCGCCAGGCAGGCGAAGCAGTTAAAAATTGCTGACTTGTTCGACACAGAAAGTGAACGGCTCGCAACACTGACACTTGAAGCCGCCGGTTTGTTCTTTGACTTCAGCCGGCACCGGCTGCCAATGTCCGCTTTGCCACTCATGGCTGATCTGGTCGAGGCCAGTGGTCTGCCAGGCAAGCGGGCGGCGATGTTCAACGGCGACATCATCAACCCAACCGAACAACGGGCGGTGTTCCACGTTGCATTACGTGCCGAGCCTAAGCGCGCGATGTCGCTGGGTGGCAAAGGTGAGGAAGTGTCAGTACAAATCGCAGACACACTGGACCGCATGCGGCGCTTTAGTGCCGACGTGCGCAGCGGTCGTTGGTGTGGCGCTGGAGGGAAATCGATAAGCGATGTTGTCAATGTTGGCATCGGCGGGTCACAACTGGGTCCGTTGCTTGCGTGCGATGCCTTGAAAACACAGAATGGCGACGGACCAAGAATTCACTTTCTGGCCAACATCGATCCCCAGGCCTGGTCACGGATTCAAACCCTAGTCGATCCGCACTCAACCCTGGTGGTGATCGCGTCTAAATCCTGGCGTACGACTGAAACCGCCCGTAACGCCGCAGCAGTTCGAAACTGGCTGCTCGCGTCGGGGATTGCTCAGGCTGATTTGCATCATCACCTGGTCGGGGTGACGGCGAATCCGGCAGGTGCCCGCGAGTTTGGGCTATCCGATGAAGCAATTTTTCCGTTTCGAGACTGGGTCGGCGGACGCTATTCGTTATGGTCCGCCATCGGCCTGCCCGTTATGCTACAAATTGGTCCGGACGGGTTCGATGAAATGCTCGCGGGTGCACGCGCCATGGATACACATTTTGAGCAAACACCGTGGCAGAAAAATGCGCCGGTTCTGATGGCTTTGGTCAGTATGTGGAATGCTGATGCGATTGGCTCTCAGACCGAAGCCGTCATTCCCTATTCTCAGGCGCTTGCACGTCTACCCGCGTATCTGCAGCAACTGCAAATGGAAAGCAATGGCAAGTCGGTCAATGTTGATGGCCAGCCTCTGCAGTGCGCACCCGCCCCGGTTATCTGGGGAGAGCCTGGCACTGATGCCCAGCATTCGTTTTTTCAGTCCTTGCATCAGTCGCCACAACCGCAACCGGTGGACTTTATTATCGTCCGCCCTGAGCAACAAGATGCACAAGGCCGTGCCCTGGGGCTAATCGCTAATGCCCTGGCCCAGGCTGAGGCCTTGCTGGTCGGGCAGCCCGATGCAGCTGATCCACATAAGCGCTACTCGGGTAATCGCCCGTCCAGCACCGTTTTGCTCAACCGATTGAACCCGTTTAGCTTTGGTGCGTTGATTGCGCTGTACGAACACAAAACTGCGGCCCTTGGCTGGCTTATGCAGATTAATTCGTTTGATCAGTGGGGGGTTGAGCTCGGCAAAACTATCGCCACGAAACACGAAGCCTTGCTTAGCGGTGAGAACCCGTCGGCTGCGGCGCAGCTTAATCCGTCAATTAGGGCGCTAGTCGATCGATTGAAATTTTCTGACTAGTTTCCTGGCAAGCATTCTGACAAAACAATGATTGCCGGCACACCGAAGCGAGGGTGCGACGCGCGTGAGGGCCTTATTCAGTGATTCCCTCTTTTGCCGTTGACAGTTCCTGGATTCGACCGGCTTGCAACATAAGACGCAGGTCGCAGCGTGTGGCCAGAGCCTCGTCATGAGTGACCAGTACCAGGGTTGCCCCGGCCTCGCGGTTCAGTTCAAACATCAGCTCAATAACCCGTTCGCCGGTCGCCGCATCAAGACTACCCGTTGGTTCGTCTGCAAAAAGAAAAGCCGGATCGCATGCAAATGCCCGGGCAAGCGCCACCCGCTGCTGCTCACCACCGGACAAAGTGCGCGGATAATGTTGTAAACGACTTCCAAGCCCAACCCGTTCCAGCATCTTGACGGCTTTCGGTCTGGGGTCTTTCTGGCCAGCCAGTTCAAGCGGTAGCAAGACGTTTTCAAGTGCGCTCATTTGGGGTAACAGTTGGAAATTCTGGAATACAAAACCAAGGTACTCACCGCGCCAGGCAGCTCTCTGGTCTTCGTCAAGCGCAAACAACTCCGTGCCTGCCACGGTAACGGAACCCCGCGATGGGGTATCCAGCCCGGCCATTAATCCAAGCAGTGTCGATTTCCCCGAACCGGAGGCGCCCACAATTGCGAGCGTCTGACCGGTTTCCACACTGAAACTGATGTTATCAAGTATCGTTAAGATTCCATCAGCATCACGCACCTCTCGGGTTAAGTTCTCAACGATAATGGCAGACATGAATCATCCTAATAAACAGTTTTACATTCCGGGAAACATGGCCGGGCTGCACCGGGGCATTATGGTTAGGCTTCGAATGATTGGCACAATTGGCACAATTGGCACCTTTCCAACACTCTTGCTCGCGCTATGCCTCAGTCTAGCGGCATTTACTCCGTCGATTGTTAATGGCGCGCAAAGCAACGGTAAATCCGGGGAAAAAACCCTCCTGGTGCTAGGTGACAGCTTGTCGGCCGAATACGGCATTACCCGCGGCAGTGGCTGGGTCGCCTTGTTGGGCAAACGCCTGCAGGACGCAGGCCTGCCCCACAAGATTGTTAACGCCAGTATCAGTGGCGAGACGACGGCTGGTGGGCGGACCCGTATAGATAACTTACTTAAGCGCCATTCGCCGTCAACCGTTGTTGTCGAACTGGGTGCAAACGACGCGTTGCGGGGGCTGGACTTAGCCAGAACACAGGAAAATCTTTCTGTCATAGTTGGTGCCGCCCGTGCCACCGGTGCAAACGTATTGCTGCTTGGTATGCAGGTCCCACCCAACTATGGCAAAAACTATGTTCGGCAATTCAGCGAAATATTTGTCAAGGTAGCGAACGAACATAAGGCCGCCCTGGTGCCGTTTTGGTTCAAAGAACTTGCTACTGACATGACAAAGTTTCAGGCAGATGGCATTCATCCCAACCAACAGGCACAGAGCATCCTGCTCGACAGCCTGTGGCCGCAGCTCAGTCCGCTGCTCAGCTCGCCACCGAAAAAAAGGTGATTTTCCAATCGTTGGCTTGGCAGAAAATCGTGACGAAAAAATCGCTAAACCAGTCAGGCCACGGTAATTGAATAGCCCGCGTCAAAACTGTACCCGGGGTCCAGGCGTTTCATATCAGGCTTGTCAGACAAGCGTCCGGTAGCATTGATATGGTCGGAGTGACCATGCCAGGGTTCGATGCAGACAAAACGCCCCCCTGGTTTTGACCAGATGCCCAGATGTGGAGCGCCCCCGGTATCCACCGTTACCTCCCGGCCAAATTTGCGATTCACCAGCGATATCATCGACGATGAGATATTGCGGAATATCAGCGCGTCATTGTCAAATATTCCTGGCACCAAGTCGATGACCCGGCCGTTCATTAGATAGTTGGTTACGGTTTTCTCACCAACAAGGGTGCCGTCGAGTTGATAAAGATCGAGAGTCTCAGGGTTTGAAAACTCAATCTGATAGTCCTCGATGCCGCGTGCATCGTCGCGCAGAGCAAAGGCGGGATGCGACCCGATCGTAAACGGCATCGTTTCCCGACCCGTGTTTTGCACGCAGTATTCAATAACAAGCCGTGCGTCAAACAGGCGAAAAGTAACTGTCAAGTCAAAATCGAACGGATATTCAACCCGGCTTTGTTCATCCGATGAGAACCCGAGACAAACTGAATCGCCAGCGCTGCCACGTAATTGAAAATCGCGACGTCGAACAATACCGTGGCCGCCCATCGCGTATAGGCGGCCGTCATGTTCATACCGATCGTTCTTGAGCCGGCCAACAATTGGAAACAATATTGGTGCGCTTGCCGCCCAGACACTCGGATCTGCCTGCCAAAGGTATTCTCGCCCGCTGGCCAGACTTCGTAACGAACACAACTGGGCCCCAGCCTGCCAAACGGCTGCCCGAAATTGCCCACTGCTTATTTCGTATCGAATTTCCGCCATTTTTCTATGTATACAAGTCAGGCCGCTATTTTCTCATTTTTTCTGCGGCCACTTTGTAACCACCAGATAAGCCCCAGTAATAATAAGGCAGGTATGTAAAACAACTCTTTCGGCTGTCGTTCAGTTGGTACTTCCAGTCGCTCAATTGCAACGGGTTTATCACCAAAGAAGTCAAAGACCTGAAAACGCGAATAATACGGGGTTCCGGCCAGGGGTTCATCCAGTCTTGTTTTGCCATCGATTGCATCCGCACTCAACATGAATCCCGCCTGGTTTAGCCGCCCTGCTCCGTCACCAGCCGGCCCCAGACTGGCCAGGACCGTGGTGCGCGTCGTTTTGTCCGGGTCGTCAAAATCCGGACCGGCAATCACCATGCGTAAGTGGGCGCCACCGGGTAACTGACCCGCCAGTTGCCTGGCTTCACTGCCTGCTACATATTCGTAAGGTTCTGATACCTGGTCCAGCCAGTATCCAGGACGGAACAAGGTAAACGCGATCAGCAACAAAGCCGCGGTTTCCCAGAGGCGATTGCGGGTCAGGAAATATCCCTGGGTTGCCGCAGCGAACAACATCATGGCAATGACTGCAATAACGAAGACAAAAAGCGCTTTCGCCGGGGTAACGTCGATAAGCAGCAATTCGGTGTTAAAAATGAACAGAAATGGGAGCAATGCCGTGCGGATATCGTATGTAAAACCCTGGATGCCGGTTTTTATCGGATCACCACCGGAGATCGCAGCAGCGGCAAAAGCGGCAAGACCAACCGGCGGCGTGTCATCCGCCAGGATGCCAAAGTAAAAAACAAACATATGGACTGCAATCAACGGCACCACAAGGCCTGATTGAGCGCCAACGGTGACGATAACCGGTGCCATAAGTGACGAAACCACAATGTAGTTTGCCGTTGTGGGCAGCCCCATCCCCAGCACCAGGCTCATCACAGCAACCAAGAACAGCATCAACATCAAATTGCCGCCAGACAATAATTCAACCGCTTCGCCAACTACCTGGTGGGCACCGGTTAGCGAAACCGTGCCGATGATAATTCCTGCAACCCCTGTCGCTACGCCGATGGGTACCATGTTGCGCGCGCCGGCCACCATGCCGTCAAAAAACTGATGCCATCCGTGGATCACACCTTCGATCAGTTTTCCCTCACCACGAAACAGTGATTTCAATGCGTCCTGCGTGATCACCACAAAGATCATTGCAACCGACGCCCAGAACGCCGACAAAGCCGGTGACAGCCGCTCAATCAGAATGCTCCAGAGCAAAACTACGATCGGCAGCACGTAGTGCAATCCGGTAACCAGAACATCCACGGCTCTGGGCAGGACGGTGAAGGATTCTGGTTCTCGCATTTCCAGATCGGGGTGACGAGACGCAACAAAAATCAGGCACAGGTACACCACAAGGAAAACACCGGACCCAGCCCACAATGTCATGTCGGGAAACAAGCGCGCTACCGTTCCGAGACCGTAGTAAACCAGTCCGCCAAGAATCGCGACGCCAATAAAGCCGGTTAAAAACCCTAACATTTTGGTGGCCAGGGTTTTGGTTTGCTCAGGTCGCGCGATGCCAACGAGGTTAAGTTTCATTGCCTCAAGGTGAACGATATAAAAAAGTGCGATATACGACACCAGGGCAGGAACGATGGCGTGACGGATAATGTCCGTGTAGGTAATTCCTGTGAACTCGGCAATCAGAAAGGCAGCCGCACCCATCACCGGCGGAGTCAACTGACCATTGGTTGACGAGGCCACTTCAACCGCACCCGCTTTTTCGGCACTGAAACCGGTCTTTCGCATCAATGGGATGGTGAAGGTTCCGGTTGTTACGACGTTCGCAATGGATGAGCCGGAATACAAGCCACTCATGCCTGAGGCGACCACAGCGGCTTTCGCCGGCCCGCCGCGCAGGTGACCCAGCAAGGCCAAAGCCAGTTGAATAAAATAGTTACCGGCACCCGCTTTTTCGAGCAAGGCGCCAAACAGGACAAATAAATAAATCATCGTCGCCGATACGCCCAGAGCGACGCCGAATACACCTTCCGATTGCATCCAGAAGTGCCACATCGCTTTGCCGAAAGATGCGCCTTTCCATTGCACTACATCGGGCAGGAATTCGTAGTGACCAAAAAAGACGTAAAAGACAAAGAAACTGGCCACCACAAGCATCGGCAACCCCAATGATCGATACACAGCCAGCGCGAGTGAGACCATGCCGATACTGGAGATGGCGAGATCCGCAATCGTCGGCAGTCCGGCTCGGCCGGCAATATCGTCTTTGAAGAAGAACAAGTACAAACAACTGAACACACCAAGACCGAGCAGGACCCAGTCGTACAGCGGAATATGCGTTTTGGGGCTTTTCTTCAGCAAGGGGTAGGCCAGGCAGGCCATTGCGATGGCAAACGCGAGGTGGATCTGCCTCGCTTCCTGATTGTTAAAGACCAGGTTAAAGCCGAGGTTCTCGCTCATCCAGAAAGGGATGCCAGAAGCAATGTACAACTGAAAACATGACCAGATAAATGCGATGCCGGCAATGATCATGGCCGCCAGGCCCGCCGGGTTACGTCCGCCAGAATCAATCTCGGCGAACTCGTCAAGACTCATTGGGTCAGAGGCTGACGCTGGAGTTGAGGCAGGATTATTGGCAGACATGACACTTCCCTTTGAATTTTATTTGGCACGCGACGCACTCACCGATCGGCAAAATGCCAGACAGTGGGCCTGGTGTTCAAGCCAACGCAGGTGGAGGGAATCGTTTTTAGAGAAACTATTGTCGCAAGACGACAAGTCGCTGGCCCGCAGGGGCACCAGGCATCGCCCTGGAAAGTCCCCGGGCGCAAATGCCCGGGGTAAGTCTAAAGAGATTGACGAATCAAACAGAGTTTTAGTCGGAAACTGAGTCCGTCGCAGAACGGCTGCTGCTTACTTAATCCAGCCGCGCTCTTTGTAATACTTCACCGCACCGGGGTGGATGGGTGCCGACAAACCGTCCGAGATCATTTCTGTTTCTTTCAGGTCGGCAAATGCGGGGTGCAATTTGCGAAACTCGTTGAAGTTATCAAACACCGCTTTGACCACTGTATAAACAACTTTGTCTGAGACATCTGCCGACGATACGAAGGTTGCACCGACGCCGAATGTTTTAACCGGTTTGTCGGTGCCCTTATACATGCCGCCCGGAATAGTCGCAGCGCGGTAGTAAGGATTGTCTTTGATCAATTTTTCTATCGGTGCGCCGACAACATCGACAAGTTCGATATCGCAAGTAGTGGCTGCCTCGGTCACTGCAGCCGCCGGATGACCAATTGTGTAGATCATCGCGTCGATCTTGCCATCGCAAAGTGCCTGAGCCATTTCAGATCCTTTGAGTTCAGCGGCGACCGCAAAATCGGAAGTCTTTAGACCAAAGGCGTCCATCACAACTTCCATTGTCGCGCGCTGACCTGAGCCGGCATTCCCGATGTTGACTTTCTTACCTTTGAGATCTTCAAACTTGGCGATCCCTGCCCCCTTGCGGGCAATCAACGTGAACGGTTCGGGGTGAACCGCAAAAACAGCACGCAGCTTTTCAAATTTGCCCTGTTTCTCAAATTTTGACGTTCCGTTGTATGCGTGATGCTGCCAGTCGGACTGGGCGACGCCAAATTCAAGCTCTCCAGCGCGAACCGTATTGATGTTGTAGACCGATCCGCCAGTTGACTCCGCTGAACAGCGCAGGCCGTGATCCTTGCGACCTTTGTTGACCAGCCGGCAGATTGCCCCCCCGGTTGGGTAGTAGACGCCGGTCACTCCGCCGGTTCCTATTGAGATGAATTCCTGGGCCGCGTGGACACCTGGTGTCGCTGCAGCTGCTGCGGCTGCGATGGCCGCCACAATGATCGCATTCTTCATACTTCCTCCGTTTGGGTAGATTCTGTTCTTATGCACTGATGTATAAGAATAATAGTGCAGGCACAACGGCACTGCTGATTAACCACAATACGATTGGAATTCGAATGAAGGAATCAGGGAACTCCCTAGTCTCGTAAGGGAATCTTATGGGTCTGGGAGATTGTTTGTTGATTGTCGCGCTTTGTCGCGACTGAGCCGATTGCCCCACGGGGCAATTGGTGCGGACAGAGGGACTTGAACCCTCACTCCCTCACGGGAAACAGATTTTAAGTCTGCAGCGTCTACCGATTCCGCCATGTCCGCGACGGCACTCATCATATCGCGTGCCCGGCCTCTTAAGATAACAACAAAGCCAACATCAGGCGCAACATTGGAGGCGGGGGTCGGAATCGAACCGGCGTACACGGAGTTGCAGTCCGCTGCATAACCACTCTGCCACCCCGCCATGGGCCAGATTAGGCGCCGGCACCGCTGCGACTGCTTGACAATATTTGCCGGAAACATTGCCAGAAATATTGCCGGAAATGGAGCGGGGAACGAGTCTCGAACTCGCGACCTCAACCTTGGCAAGGTTGCGCTCTACCAACTGAGCTATCCCCGCAGTATCCGAACGCCGCCCAGCTGGGTAGCTGGTACAGGCCAATTCAGAGAAAGGAGATTATAGCGATAGCTACCCTTTTCGCAAGTGGGGTATCGCCTTTTTTAAGTAATACAACATCGACCACACAGTCAGTACGGTGGCCACCACAATCAGGGCCTGTCCCGGTACCCGGGTATGAATGCCGCCAATCAGGCCATCGAATAACAGCAATGGGATTGCGGTCATTTGAAACGCGGTCTTGATCTTGCCAATTCCCTGGACAGCCACACTGGAGGACTGCCCGATTCGGGCCATCCATTCGCGTAGTGCCGAGACCGTGATTTCCCGTCCGATAATGACCAGAGCGATAAGCGCATCCACCCGTCCGAGACTGACGATCACGACCAGGGCAGAGCAAACCAGCAATTTATCGGCTACCGGGTCGAGGAATTCGCCAAAAGTCGTCTGCTGGCCAAGCTTTCTGGCCAGAAATCCGTCAAGCCAGTCTGTTACGCCGGCCAGAATAAAAATTGCCGTGGCCAGCAGATTGCGGGTCGCCATGTCATAAGGCAGGTAGTAAACGATGACCAGTAGCGGGATTGCGATCACCCTCGCCCAGGTCAACATATTTGGCAGGTTAATCCGATGCGTCACGAGCTTGCTTTCATTGTCTGGTTTCATAAAGGCTGAGATTGCGAATCGAACACGACACTAACGCAGGCTGGCATAAATATGTTCGGCCAGCCTACGGGAAATACCTTCAACGGTTTCCAAGTCCTCAACGCTGGCCGCCATAATGCCACGGAGACCTCCAAACCGTGCCAGCAGTCTTGCCCGGCGTTTTGCGCCAATACCTTCAATCTCCTCAAGGCTCGATGTTTTTCGCGTCTTGGCCCGCCTTGCCCGCATGCCGGTGATAGCAAAGCGGTGTGCTTCATCCCGAATCTGCGCGACGAGCATCAGGGCGGCTGACCCGGGCCCCAGGGCCAGTGAGGCCCGGTCATCAGAAAAAATCAGGGTCTCCAGGCCCACCTTGCGCCCCACCCCTTTTGCGACCCCAACCAGGCAATCGGTTGCCAGCCCCAATTCTTCAAATACGGCCCGTGCGCTGGACAACTGCCCTTTACCCCCGTCGACGAGGACAATATCGGGCATTACCGGACGATCGCCATCTTTGCCCGGGGAATATCGCCGGGTCAGAACCTGTCGCATGGCGGCGTAGTCGTCACCACCGGTGATATCGCGAATGTTAAAACGCCGGTATTCCCCGCGTTGCATTTCATGGCGCTGATAGACGACACAAGACGCCTGGGTGGCTTCGCCGGCCGTATGACTAATGTCAAAACATTCAACCCGGAAGTTGTCGTGATCGGTTTCGGCAGGCAAACCGAGAGCCTTAATGAGTTGCGCGGTACGCCCTTGTTGCGACCCGGCTTCTGCGAGATGCCGGGTGAGTGCAATCTGCGCATTTTGGGTTGCCATTTCAAGCCAGCGCCGGCGGTTTTCATGTGGTTGACGCACCCATTGAACCTGTCTTCCCGCACGGTCGTTAAGAAATTGCAGGATCGCCGGATCATCGATCGACTGCGCACACAACACCACCGGCGGAACGTCCCGGTCTGAATAGTGTTGCACTACAAATGCCTGCAGGACTTCGTCCAGCAATATTGCCTGATGTTGTTCCGCATCACTGGATTGCGCATCGAAGGGCGTTTCAACAAATGCCGGCGCGGTCAGTGACAATGCGGATTCCCCTCCCGATTGTGACGATTGTGACGATTGTGATGTCAGGGCGCGTGCATCATGGCTGACATGAACCGGAAAGAAAGGACGGTCGCCAAGATGCCTGCCACCACGAACCATTGCCAGATTGACACAGACTCGGCCACCAGCAGCAAGCACAACTATGATGTCGGCATCAACATCCGCGCCAGTCTCCATGCTTTGCTGTTGTAAAACACGGGATAAGGACAACATGCGATTGCGAAACACTGCGGCTTCTTCAAAGCGCAGATCGTCTGATGCGGCCTGCATATTCGCCTCAAGCTCTCCCAACACGGATTGATGTTCACCGCGTAAAAACCGGGTGGCAGCGCCAACATCCAGCGCATACTGGTCCGGGGAAATTGCGTCAACGCACGGCGCTGTACAACGCTCGATCTGATGCAACAAGCAGGGGCGCGAGCGATTGGCAAACACGGTGTCTTCGCAAGTTCGTAGCCGAAAAACTTTTTGCAGAACCTGGATGGTTTCTTTCACCGCCCAGGCATTCGGGAACGGGCCAAAATAAGTATTCTTCCGATCGGTACTACCCCGGTAATAAGCAACCCGGGGAAAGCGGTGTGCACTCAGTTTTAATAACGGATAGCTTTTATCATCGCGGAACAAAATGTTGTAACGCGGATTGGCTGACTTGATTAAGTTATTTTCAAGCAGCAAGGCTTCTGCTTCGGATGCCGTGATTGTGGTTTCGACATGGTGAATCTGGTTCACCATAAGCTGGATACGCGGGCTTGGCTGGGTTTTTTGAAAATACGACGATACCCGTTTCTTAAGGTCGCGCGCTTTGCCCACGTAAAGCAGTTGCCGATTGGCATCGAGCATCCGGTAAACACCGGGTAAACCGGGAATATCGCGCAAATATTCACGCAGTCGTGCAGCGGTGGCATCGGCTGACTCAGTTGGCAACTCAGTTGGCAACTCAGTTGGCAGCTCAGTTGGCAGCTCAGTTGGCAACTCAGTTGGCGGCTCAGTGGCCAACTCAACCGCAGCTGAGTCTGCTGATGCTTCGGGTGAGTTCTGCTCGTCGCGCCCTAATACTGGCTTCGATGCTGACGACTTGTCACGACCCGTTTTTGCCATTGATAATTAGTCCTGCGCCCCTGCCTGCTCGACGATGACAAAAGCCACGGCAGTATCCACTTCGTCGGACAATGAAACATGACCACTGAGCCGACGCTCGGCAAGCCACGGCGCCAGTGCCTTGCGTGGTCGGAGCACAGGTTTTCCACTGCGATCGTTTAAAGTCTGCAAAGACAATAATGTCATCGGCCCGCGCAGTCCGAGACCAATTGCCTTGGAAAAAGCTTCTTTTGCTGCGAACCGCTTGGCCAGGTAACGGGCCGCATAGGCTGGGCCATGAGCACCGCGCCCTAACCGCCGTTGATATTCCGTCAGTTCATCCGGCCCAAGTACCCGGCGGGGAAAACGGTCACCCCAGCGTTCGATAAGCTTCTCGATGCGGGCCACGATAACAATGTCGGTCCCGATGCCGTAAATCATGTCCCACGTCCCAGGCGGGCGGCCATTGCCGACTCTCGAATCAAGGCTTTCATCTCGGCGACGGCATGGCGAAGACCAGTGAAGACAGCCCTGGCAACAATTGCGTGGCCAATGTGGAGTTCGCGAATACCGTCAATTGCGGCAACCGGCTGCACATTAAAATAGTTGAGAGCATGCCCTGCGTTGAAGCGCATACCGGCGTCTTGCACTGCCCTGCCAGCTGCCGAGATCTTTTCCAGTTCAATCAATACCGGTTCGCTGTCCGCATCGCGGCCGCGATCATGAAAGGTATTGGCATATGAGCCGGTGTGAATTTCACAGACCTGGGCGCCAGCCCGCGCGGCGGCTTCGACTTGCTGGATTTCCGGGTCAATAAAGACACTGGTACTGATGCCAGCCGCCCTCAGTTGTTGAATCGCACCGCGGATTTTGTTCAACTGACCCGCAACGTCAAGACCCCCTTCGGTTGTCACCTCGTGCCGCCCTTCTGGCACCAACATAGCCATTTCGGGTTTTAAGGCAATGGCAATACCAATCATTTCCGGGGTTGCAGCCATTTCGAGGTTGAGCTTTATTTGCGTCTGATCGCGCAGCCGCCGGACGTCATCATCCTGGATATGTCGGCGGTCTTCACGTAAGTGCACTGTAATACCGTCAGCCCCGCCCAGATGGGCTTCCGCAGCCGCCCAGAGGGGGTCTGGTTCGTAGGTTCGTCGGGCTTGCCGTAAGGTGGCGACATGGTCAATGTTGACCCCCAGTTCAATCATGAGTTGGCTCCGGCCGTAGTAACTTACTGGCTGCTACAAGCGTTGCAGATCCAGCATGATTTTCCGCGTATTCAATTCGGCACCATCCAGGCAATGATTCAGAATCCGCCTGGTCAGGTATTTTGCCTGTTGTCTCGAATTATCGCTTGTCCACTCCAGTGTGGCGATGTCTTGCAAGGCTTGTCCGCGTATCGATTCGCTACCAGGTTCGGCTACCAGAAAGCCAGACGCAGGTACCCAGCTGTAATAGATATCGTCTTTAATCGGCTGGTTTTCGTTATCGCGCTCAAGATCGGGACAGTAGCCGGTTTCACGCAGTAACAGCCATTCGAAGCGTCGCAAGGTATCGTCAAGTTGGGCACCGGCTGCAATATCGGTGAGCGCCTGTTGATAACCGTCAAACAGCTCTGGATACGGGTCATCTCTGGCCAGCAACTTAATCAGGAGCTCATTCAGATAAAAAGCACATAACAAACCATAGCCTTTGGGTGAGGCCAGCCGTCCGGTCCATTCGGCCGCCGTAAGCGTTCTCAGTTCGTTGCGTCCGGTATAGCCAACCCGAAGGTGCTGAAACTGCAACAGAACCGGGCGTAATGCTGAATGGGGCCGCTTGGCACCTTTGGCGACAGCGCCAATTCGCCCATGGTCGCGCGTAAACAAATCCAGGACCAGGCTTGTCTCCATATATGGCACCGAATGGAGCAAGAATGCCGGCTGGTCAGATATCCGGTCGCGAGACGCCATAGTTACTCATAACCGTAAGCGCGAAGACTTTGTTCGTTGTCTGCCCAACCCGAGCGGACTTTAACAAACACCTCGAGATAAACCCTGGAGTCAAACAATTTTTCAAGATCTTGACGCGCTTCGGTACTGATCATCTTGATCCGCGCACCGCGAGCGCCAAGCACGATGGCTTTTTGCGAATCACGTTCAACCAGGATGGTGGCGAAAATACGGCGCAAATTTCCAGCCTCTTCAAAGCGTTCAATGACCACAGTGCTTGAATAAGGCAGCTCATCACCCAACTGGCGGAAGAGTTTTTCACGTACCGTCTCGGCTGCCAGGAATCGCTCACTGCGATCGGTGAATTGATCCGGCTCGTACACCGGTGGCCCTAACGGCAGCCGAGCCGCGCATAAATCAGCCAGCACCTCGACCTGGAATCCGTTTTTTGCGCTAACCGGCACCATTTCATCGAAACCATGGGTTGCCTGAATAGCCGGCGCCCATTCGAAAAGGCTTTTTTTGTCCCGCACCTGATCAATTTTATTCATAGCCAGCAGGCGCGGTATGCCATCGGGCAGGCCATTGGCAATCCGGGTATCGGTATCGCGCCAACGCCCGGCCTCACAAACCATCACAATCACATCAGCGTCTTTCGCCACCTGGTCTGCAGTTCGGTTCAACACCCGGTTCATTGCATTAATTCGTTCATGCTGTATGCCGGGAGAATCCAATACCAGCAACTGGGCATGCGCCAGGTTCACCATGCCGGTGATGCGGTGGCGCGTCGTCTGCGGCCGATCCGAGGTGATCGCAAGCTTCTGACCAATCAGTCGGTTTAACAGGGTGGATTTACCAACGTTGGGGCGACCAACTATCGCAACATAGCCGCAGCGAAAATCAGGCGGGGCAATGGTCGGCGCTGTCATTGAGGAGCCCCGGAGTCGGCGCCGCAAACGATATCGCAAACGCGATCAGTGCAACCATTGTGGCCCGGATCAAACCGGCTCGGCAGCATCGAACGATTTTTGAGTAGGGCCTGGGTTGCCCGCCGACTTTGTCGGGGACAATTTTCGATTGCCGGATGATTTGTCAGAGGCTTTTTCAGACGACTTATCCGACACGTTATCTGATTTAGGTGATTTATCAGTTGAGCCCGCCGTTTCACTGCCGTTAATCGTTTCACTTACGTTAGTATGCGCCTCGTCAGCACCGCCAGAAACTTTTGCGCTTGCTGACGGAGAAGAATCGCCGCCAGCGGTCGGAGCATTACTACTACTGCGGGCTGCCCGAACTTTTGCCGGCTTTTTTGGCGCGGCTCGCTTCTTGGTTGTTTTGCGTGTCTTTTTGGGCCCACCAGTCTTGGATTTACCCAGCTTTTCTATTGCCTGAAGCGCGTTTTCGGCTGCCGACTGCTCCGCCGCACGGCGACTGCCACCAGTGCCCAGAACCGTGATATCAAGCCGGCTGATAACACACTCCACTTCGAATTCCTGGATATGAGCCGCCCCGTGGGTCGCCACCACCGCATACACCGGTAAGGGAATCCGGTTACGCTGCAATTCTTCCTGTAACAAGGTCTTGGCGTCTTTACCCAGGGTGAGAGGATCGGCATCGGACAACTCGGGTTCATAGAGTCGTCCAATCAAGTCTTTAGCGGTCTCGAAACCGCCGTCAAGATATACGGCCCCGATCAGGGCTTCGAGCGCGTCGGCAAGAATCGACGGGCGACGGGTACCGCCACTTTTTGACTCACCTTCGCCCAGAACCAGGCTGTCACCAAGTGTCAGTCGTTGGGCAACTTTATGCAAAGCCTGTTGTTTGACCAGGTAAGCCCGCAGCCGTGACAAGTCGCCTTCATCCACCTCACGGAACCTTTCAAACAGCAATGTGGCGATCGCGCAGTTCAGAACTGAGTCGCCAAGAAATTCCAGGCGTTCGTTGTTCGGCTGTCCGTGACTACGATGGGTAAGCGCCTGCTTAAGCAGGCCGGCCGTCTTGAACCGGTAACCGATTCGCTCCTGTAACCCATCTGTATCCATAGGGACTATTGCTTCGCTTCACCTTTGTAATCAATTAGCAAACTGACCGGACCGGCCAAGGGAATTTGCTTCTCGTACTGGTAACTGACCTTCAGCCCGCCACCATCAACGGGTTCGATCAACAAATCTTTATTAGTGATCGACGTGATGTCGTTTACGTCAGCCTGGCGCTGAAAAATATCGCGAATCGCTTTCGGTGTGGTCTCGCGAGCGGCTTCGGCCAGAGCACTTTGAATCGCCATATTCTCAATAACAGACGGCGCGGCTTTGAGTCCCGCACCACCGACAATGACGAGCAAAATGGCAATAACAAGCAAAGCCCACATGGACATGCCGGCTTGCCGACGACACGCGCTTGTTGTGATAACAGGGGTACGGCGTTGCCTCATTTGAAGGCTCCAATTCTAGAAAGGTCTTTGAAATTCATCCAGATGAAGAAAGCTTTGCCGACGATATTCTGCTCGGGCACAAAACCCCAATAGCGACTATCCAGGCTGTTCTCGCGATTGTCACCCATCACAAAGTAATGATTTTCCGGCACTTTACACACCACCCCCTCGGTGGTGTACGCGCAGTTTTCTTTATTGGGGAACTCTTCAACTGGCCTAATATCCGGCGGAATGTCTATGTTTGTCAATATGTTATGAGCGTTTTCTCCCAAAGTTTCTAGATATTTTGGCACCTCATCGTATTCCACCATATCCCGAAACGTACCGGCCGGCTCAAGGGGGACTTCCACACCATTAATCAGCAGACGCTTATTGACATATGAAACAGAGTCACCGGGCAATCCGATAACACGTTTGATGTAATCAACGGAGGGGTCGCGCGGAAAGCGAAAAACCATCACGTCACCCCGGTCCGGCAGGCCGACAGGGACAATCTTTTTGTTGATAATCGGAAGCCGCACCCCGTAGGTGAACTTATTGACAAGAATCAGATCGCCAACAAGGAGGGTTGGAATCATTGAACCGGATGGAATCTTGAATGGCTCGACCAAAAATGATCGCAGCGAAAAAACAATCAGAATGACGGGGAATAAGCCTGCCGTGTATTCGACCCACCAGGGCTGACGGGTGCGTGCGACTCGCAATGCATGGCGTTGCGCAGCAACTGCTTCCTCGCCATGGCTTCGACGCAAGGCATCGGCCATTGTCGATTCGAATTCGGCAACGGCTGCATCGGCCGCCTTTTGCCGGCCGGGACGCAAAATGATTTTCTCGGCGACCCAGCAGATAAAAGTAAACAACAACAACAGAAAAAGAATGATTGCAAAATTCATCGGCTGTCTACCTGCAGAACGGCAAGGAATGCTTCCTGGGGAATTTCGACACTACCCACTTGCTTCATGCGCTTTTTACCTGCTTTTTGTTTTTCCAGAAGTTTCTTCTTACGGGTGATATCCCCCCCGTAACATTTGGCCAACACGTTCTTGCGGATCGCCTTAACGTTTTCGCGCGCGATTATGTTCGAGCCAATGGCTGCCTGAATAGCCACGTCGTACATTTGGCGAGGGATTAGCTCGCGCATTTTTGCCGCAACGTCACGGCCCCGGCTCAGGGCCACCGAACGATGGACAATTAGTGACAAAGCATCGACTCGTTCGCCATTAACGAGCAGATCGAGCTTAATGACATCCGATGCCCTGTACTCAAGAAACTCGTAGTCCATTGACGCGTAGCCACGGGTGGCCGACTTCAACTTGTCGAAAAAATCCATGACAATTTCATTCATCGGCATTTCGTAAGTCAGTTGCACCTGTCGACCGTGGTACGCCAGGTTGCCCTGGATGCCGCGCTTACCGGTACACAGAGTCATAACTGCACCAACGTATTCCTGCGGCACAAACACCGTCACTTTGACGACTGGCTCCCGAACCTCGGCAATTCGCGCAGGATCAGGCAGTTTTGACGGATTTTCGACTCGAATCAAATCACCGCTGGAGGTCAGCACCTCGTAGACGACGGTCGGCGCCGTGGTGATAAGGTCGACGTCAAACTCTCGTTCCAGACGTTCCTGGACAATGTCCATGTGCAGCATGCCAAGAAAGCCGCAGCGAAATCCGAAACCCAGGGCCTGGGATGTTTCCGGCTCGTATTGCAGCGCTGCATCGTTGAGTTTCAGTTTTTCGAGAGCGTCTCGCATGTTCTCGTATTGATTTGTCTCAATCGGATACAGGCCGGCAAAAACCGACGGCTTAACCTCACGAAACCCGGGTAGCGCTTTGGCCGCACGCCGACTCGGGTGGCTCTGCGTAATAGTGTCGCCAACCTGGGCATCACTTAATTGCTTTATGCCTGTGATAATGAAACCCACCTCACCGGCGCTTAAACCGTCGCGCGAAATGGCCTTGGGGGTAAACACGCCAACCTGCTCGGCAACATACTGACCACCGGTTGCCATCATATTGATGCGATCACGGGCTTTCAGCGAGCCGTTAACAATTCTCACCAACATCACCACGCCCACATAGTTATCAAACCACGAGTCGATAACAAGGGCTTGCAGCGGTGCCTCTACATCCCCTTTGGGCGGTGGAAACCGGGTGACAACCGCCTCCAGAATTTCGTCTATTCCGAGGCCGGTTTTCGCACTGCACAAGATGGCATCGCTGGCGTCTATGCCAATCACATCTTCGATTTCCCGGGAGGCACTTTCGGGGTCTGCCTGGGGTAAATCCATTTTATTCAGTACTGGCAGCACCTCGACCCCGAGGTCAAGTGCGGTATAGCAATTGGCAACCGTCTGGGCTTCCACACCTTGCGAGGCATCAACCACCAACAGCGCACCTTCGCAGGCCGACAGCGAGCGGCTGACCTCATACGCAAAGTCAACGTGTCCCGGGGTATCAATCAGGTTCAGCTGATATACCTGCCCACTGGCAGATTTATAGGCCAGGGTTGCCGTCTGAGCCTTGATGGTGATGCCTCTTTCGCGCTCAAGGTCCATTGAGTCAAGAACTTGCTCGGACATTTCCCGGTCGCTCAGGCCCCCACAGCGCTGAATCAAGCGATCGGCGAGCGTCGACTTCCCATGGTCAATATGGGCGATGATAGAAAAGTTGCGAATATGCTGCATTGCGGCGCAATAAAATAACGCGTCGGGGGCGACGCGTTGGCAGCCGACATTCTATCAGGCAGGAGGGCCAATTCGGCTGTCGGCAGACGCAGCCGTTGGCTTTGTACCGATGCAGGCTGACACCTGGCCAGGATCATCGGCCAGCGATTGGCGGCTTTATCTCGCTAAAACGAGCCTCTAATTCTTTATTAAGAATTAGAGGCTCGTCCCTGAGCACGCTTCGGAGGATTTACCGGGTCTTGATTGGTACGTACTGGACCGAATCACCCCGCTGCACCAGAACGACAACTTTTTCGCCTTTAGCCAGTTTTGCCGTCACGGCATTGAATTTTGGCACCGAGTCAATATCGGTCTTATTGATTACCAGGACCACGTCGCCGGGCTGAATACCGGCGGTTTTTGCCGGATCTTCAACTGCGTCCACCATGACGCCACTTTTGATTCGCAACTCCTTTGCTTTTTCAGCCGGCAGCGCAACAACGCCGATCCCCAGCGCATTTGAGGCATCCGCTTTGTCGGCCTTTTTGGGCTTCGCAGGGGCTGCACGAGCACTTTTTTCCGGTTCCATCTCACCAACAGTGATATTCAGAATTTTCTCCTCACCGCGGCGCCAGACTTTCATCTTGACCTTTGATCCAGGCTTGGTTGCCCCAACAATCCGCGGCAAGTCACTCGCCTTCTGTACCGACCGACCGTCGAACTCAAGAATAATGTCGCCTGCCTCAGTGCCACCTTCGGCAGCCGGCGCGTCGGGGACAACCGCTCCGACCAGCGCTCCGGACGCATTCGGCAAACCCAGCGGCTCGGCAATTTCTTTAGTCACTTCGCCTATTCGTACGCCAATCCGCCCTCGGACCACCCGGCCGCTGGCCCGTAACTGATCGGCGATACGCATGGCTTCGTCGATTGGAATGGCGAACGAAATGCCCATGAAGCCGCCCGTTCGGCTGTAAATCTGGGAATTAATGCCGACAACCTGGCCTTGCATATTAATCAGTGGGCCACCGGAATTACCCGGGTTAACAGCTACGTCTGTTTGGATAAACGGCAAATAGTCGCCGGTGTCCCGGCCCTTGGCTGAAACGATCCCTGCCGTCACCGTATTTTCGAGACCGAAGGGTGAGCCGATAGCCAGCACCCATTCGCCTACCCGTAATCTCTCAGGGTCTCCGGTTACCAGGTGAGGCAAATCTTTGGAATCGATTTTGACAACGGCCACGTCAGTGCGTTTGTCCGAACCAATCAAGGTGGCTTTGAACTCCCGGTTATCAGTGAGGGTCACAAAAATTTCATCAGCCCCATCGACGACGTGATGATTGGTCATCACGATGCCGTCAGCCGTCAGAATAAAACCCGAGCCCACCCCGCGTGGAACCTGCCGGCCCTCGGGCCTTTCTTCTGGCTCATCTTGGCCTTCAGGCCGACGTGGCTGGGCACCTGGCGGCATAAAGCGGCGAAAAAACTCAAGAAAGGGATCGTTTTCATCCATGCCTTCGGGGATCGGAAACGAGCGCCCGCCGGAACGCCTACCCGCCTTGGATTCGGCCGTAGTGCGAATATTTACCACTGCTGGCCCGGCGAGTTCAACCAGGTCGGCAAACTGCGGCAAGCCATCACGCGCCTGAGCGTTCCCGGCGCCAGGGCCAACCAGTGCAACTGCAGTCAAGGCTGCGGTAAAAAGGGAAAAGAACTTCGTCATCGGTTTTTTGTCCTGTCATCGAGGGGTCTACGCTACCAGTTTGCCGCAAACTCGCCAAAGTCAATTTACTGGCCCGATCGCCGGTTGTCGCACTTTGTGGGTTTCCTGCACCTACGCCGGCTGTCTGCTCAACCCGATATCCTAGTCCCCCCAAACAACCTACGCATTGATGTCCGGGCCGAATAACAGGAATTTAGCGCCAGTAGAGCCAGCGGCCGAGTTGCCGCCATTGCGCTTCACCCAGGTGGTGACGGGTCAGCCGCCTGCGCACAGTGCCGCCAGGGGTGCGGACAATAATGCAGACCGAACGTAGGCCGGCACTGGCTACCGCAACCGGGAATGGCCCGAACCAGCCAGCGACCGGCCGGTACGCTAATGAGTCCGGCGGCCCTGAATCTGTTTTGTCTCCAGCGGGCACGGCTGTATGCGTGGCCGTAGTTGGCAGGGCTGCTTTAGCCGGCGTCGTTGCTGCTGTCATGCCACCGAAAAGCCAGACGAATCGTTCATCGGCGATCGCCAGAAACGCGGCCTCGCGTCGATTGCGACGCTCACTAAGTATGCGCTGACCAGTGGCCACCCCGATAATGCCAACACAAATCGCAACGGTGACCGGCGATTGACCGGCAAGATGCAGCGTCAACGCCGCCGCACCGGCACTAGTAAAGCCGCTAAACAACAGAAAACTCACTGGCGCTGCAGTGCACGGAAACGGCGGGCCAGTGAATTGCGGCACGCCGGTGGCGCTGGATGACAGGCCAGGAGAATTATTCGAACGAGCCGTTGGAATCAGTTCACTCACCTCAGCACAATAGCAGGCCACGGCAGTGCAATCGCAGGGGGACCAGTAAAGCTTCCTAGGTCTTTCGGACTCGAACTTACCGCGAAACAACGATTCGATTGAGTTCGTTCGGTGCTAAGCTTTTCGGAAGACTAGCGTACCGTTGGTGCCACCAAAACCAAAAGAATTTTTCATCGCGACGTCGATTGGCATTTGTCGCGCTTCGTTGGCGCAGTAGTCCAAATCACATTCTGGGTCTTGCTCGAAAATGTTAATTGTTGGCGGCGATACCTGGTGATGTACGGCAAGTACAGTAAAAACAGATTCAACACCGCCGGCCCCACCCAGTAAGTGCCCCGTCATTGATTTGGTTGAATTAACCACCAGTTGACTGGCGGCGTCACCCATTGCTCGTTTAATTGCGTCAGTTTCGTTTTTGTCACCCAGCGGGGTTGAAGTCCCGTGAGCATTCAAGTAGTCAATTTGCGATGCATTTATACCCGCGTTTTTCATCGCAGCCTGCATACAACGACTCGGGCCGTCGGTATCGGGCGCAGTGATGTGATGGGCATCAGCGCTCATGCCGAAACCGGTTAGTTCAGCGTATATTCGTGCGCCCCGCTTGCGCGCGTGTTCGTATTCTTCCAGGACCATCACGCCAGCCCCTTCACCCAGTACAAACCCGTCGCGGTCTTTATCCCACGGGCGGCTTGCGGTTTTTGGGTCGTCATTGCGTTGCGACAACGCCCGGGCCGCAATGAAGCCACCCAAGCCAAGAGGTGAAATTGTTGATTCAGCCCCACCGGCAACCATGACTTCAGCATCACCGTATTCGATCATCCGCCCAGCCTGCCCGATGCAGTGCAAGCCTGTCGTACACGCAGTGGATACGGCAAGATTTGGCCCCTTAAGGCCGTGCATGATCGACAGTTGACCAGAGATCATATTGACAATCGAACCCGGCACAAAAAATGGGGAGACCCGCCGCAATCCACGGCTGAGGTATTGATTGTGAGTATCTTCAATCAGCGGCAAGCCGCCAATACCGGACCCAACAATGACTCCGGCGCGCTCAGAAAGGCTGTCGTTGAATTCCAGCCCGCTATCGGCCAGAGCCTGACATGAAGCGGCAATGCCGTAGTGAATAAAAGTATCAAAATGCCGGGCTTCTTTGGCGGACATGTAGTCAGCGACATTGAAGTCGCGTACTTCACCGGCAATCTGGGTCGGAAAATCCGTCACATCGAAACGGGAAACCCTGTCGATTCCGCTCTTGCCGGCGACAATGTTTTCCCATGCCTGCTCAATGCTATTGCCAACCGGACTGATGATGCCCAGCCCGGTGACCACGACGCGCCTTTTGCTCACGATCAGGCCTTTGAATGTGCCTTCACGTAATTCACAGCCTGCTGAACCGTCGTGATTTTTTCGGCTTCTTCGTCTGGTATCTCGGTATCGAATTCGTCTTCGAGCGCCATCACCAGTTCTACCGTATCGAGGGAATCAGCACCAAGATCGTCGACAAAGGCTGACTCGATTTTCACGTCAGCTTCATTCACACCGAGTTGCTCGGCTACGATCTTCTTAACGCGTTGTTCGATTTCTTCCAATTTCTTCTCCTATGGGGCGAGCCCCTGTCGTACAGCCCCGACTCGAAATGAGTTCCGGGCCAATTCTATCACTGCCAACCGATGCGCCTCAGCACCCCGGGGAAGATCCTTCTTATTCCATGTACATCCCGCCATTCACATGCAAGGTTGTACCCGTAATATACGAAGCGCTCGGCGAAGCTAGAAAAGCAACTGCGGCCGCAATTTCTTCACCTGCCCCGAGTCGCCCGAGCGGTATTTGCCCGAGCAAGGCGTCTCGCTGCTCCTGAGGTAAATCGCTGGTCATATCTGTGTCAATAAACCCAGGGGCGACACAATTCACCGTAACCCCACGTGAACCCAGTTCACGAGCCAGGGACTTAGACATGCCGGCAACGCCGGCTTTGGCCGCGGCATAATTGGCCTGCCCGGGATTACCCGCGGAGCCAACAACCGAAGTCACATTGACAATGCGCCCGTACCTGGCTTTCATCATGCCGCGCATCGCCAGGCGACACATGCGAAACACGGCACTCAGATTGGTGTCCAGTACCGCATGCCAGTCTTCGTCTTTCATTCGCAATGCCAGCGTGTCGCGGGTAATGCCGGCATTATTAACAAGCACACTAAGACCGCCGGGTTGTTTGCTCAGTTCGCCAACCAGGGCCTCGCAACCCGCCGCATCATTAACATTTAAAACCACGCCGCGGGCGCCCGGCAGACTGTCAGCGATATTGTCTGCACCGGTTGCCGTGGTGGCTGTCCCGACTACGGACGCTCCCTGTCGAACGAGTTCAGTAGCAATCGCCAGCCCGATGCCACGCGATGCGCCTGTGACCAGTGCCAACTTGCCGTCAAATACAGTTGGGGCGATTGAGTTATTTGTCATGATTATCAGGTCGCGTCGCGCAACATTGCCAACGCTTTGTCAAGGGAGGCCGAATCAAAAACACAAGCAGCCGTCAGCGACTTGTCAATACGCCCACACAATCCCGTCAGAACCTTACCGGGGCCAAATTCAATCACGTGAGTTGCCCCCTGCTCCCGTAGTTTTTGAACTACCTCAACCCAACGCACCGGGCTATAAGCCTGTCGCACCAGGGCGTCACGGATCCGTAGCGGGTCACTTTCAATGCTGACGTCTACATTGTTTACCACCGGCACTTCAGGCGTTTTCAGAGGAATCGCATCAAGTGCCGTTTGAAGCTGGTCACCAGCAGGTTTGAGCAGTGCAGAGTGAAACGGTGCTGACACACTTAATGGCAGCGCCCGCTTAGCCCCTGCTTCTTTGGCCAGTTCGCACGCCCGTGTCACTGCACCGCTGTGCCCTGCGATGACCACTTGTGAGGGGGCATTGAAATTTGCCGGCGCAACCTGACCTTTTGTTTCGGTGGCAGCCTGACTACAAACCGCGGCAACAGAATCATCGTCAAGGCCAAGGATGGCCGCCATTGATCCCATGCCAACCGGAACCGCGGACTGCATCGCCTGCGCCCTGAGGCGGGTTAATGCAAATGCAGCGCCAGGCTCAAGGACCTGCGCAACAACCAGGGCGGAATACTCGCCAAGGCTGTGGCCGGCAACAATCTGCGCTGGTGGCCCACCCGCTGCCAGCCAGGCCCGGTAGCATCCAACCCCGGCTAACAACATTGCCGGTTGTGTGTTGACTGTCAGCGCCAGGTCTTCAGCGGGACCATTGGCAATCAGGGCTGACAGTTTTTGTCCGTTGTCGGTTAGCGGCAGCGATTCGTCGGCTGCCGCAACCAGTTGACTGACAGCCTCGACCGCGAGGAAGTCGGCCAGCATGCCGACTGCCTGCGAGCCCTGACCGGGAAATACACATGCCAGTTTCATTGATTTATTTGTATTTGGACAGGTTGAATCACTTACAGCTGAACCAGATTGGCGCCCCAGGTGAAACCGCCACCCACACCCTGGAACATGATCAGCTGACCCTCTTTAATTCTTCCGTCACGCCGCGCTACGTCAAATGCCAGCGGCACCGAAGCGGCTGACGTATTGGCATGCTGGTCAACGGTAACGATAACTTTCTCCGGGTCAATGCCGAGCTTTTTAGCCGTCGCATTTAGAATCCGGACATTCGCCTGATGCGGTATTAACCAGTCGAGTTCTGAAACTTGTTTTCCAGCAACCTCAAGTACTTCGCGGCCAACCGAATCGAGTACCCCAACCGCCAGTTTAAATACCGCCTTGCCGTCCATAGTCAGGAACGGATGCCCGGTCACCTGGCCACCAGCCACGCTGCCTGGAGTACGCAAAATACTTTCGTGACGTCCGTCAGCATGTAAGCGTGAAGCGAGAACACCGCGATCGCCATGGGCAGCATTTCCGGCAGTCATGACTATGGCACCGGCACCGTCTCCGAACAAAACACACGTCGTGCGATCGGTCCAGTCCATGATGCCAGAAAACGTTTCCGCGCCAATGACAACGGCAGTGGATGCTGTGCCCGCACGGATCATTGCATCAGCGGTGGCAACCGCATAGGCGAAACCGGAGCACACCGCCTGCACATCGAAAGCTGCCGCGCCAGGCATATCGAGTTCTTTTTGCACCAGACAGGCTGTGCTCGGAAAGATCCAGTCGGGGGTGGATGTTGCAACAATAATGAGGTCAACGTTTTGCGCGCTGACGCCCGCATCATCGAGGGCTTGCCGTGCGGCCTTGGTGGCCAACTGACTCGTTGTTTCACCGTCGGACAGATAACGCTGCCGGATACCGGTACGCTCAATAATCCAGTCGTCCGATGTTTCTACCCCTTCGACGGCGAGACGTTCGGCCAATGCGGCATTACTAACGGGTTCACCAGGTAGGTAGCTTCCCGAACCAATCACAAGAGAAGCATGACTCATGGTGTGATCACCAGTTCCGCAACCGGCGTGATGCTGCGTGCCTGCACTTGCTCCAGCGCATCGCTGATACCCTGCAGCAATCCGTTGCGTGCCGCATCACCGGCACGGACCAAAGCAGCCTCAAATGCGAGAGCGTCCGCGGAGCCGTGGCTTTTAAATACAACGCCCCGCAGACCCACCAGGGCTGCGCCGTTGTAACGCCGATGATCAACGCGACGTTTGAACCGGGTTAAAACAGGATAGCTGATTGCTGCAAGAATTTTGCTGAACCAGTTACGGTTGAACTCTTCGCGGATAAAGTCGCCAAGCATCTGCGCCAGACCTTCAGATGTTTTTAATGCAACGTTGCCAACAAAACCATCAGAGACGATGACATCTACCGTCCCGGAGTAAATGTCATTTCCTTCAATATTACCTTTGAAGTTCAAGCCGGACTGGCTCAGTAGCACCCCGGCCTGTTTGACCGTTTCATTGCCTTTTATCACTTCTTCGCCAATATTGAGCAAACCAACCGAGGGATTTTTTGTGCCGTTCAACGCCGTAACCAGGGCCGAACCCATCAGCGCAAATTGCAACAGATGACCCGGGTCGCAATCGACATTGGCACCCAGGTCGAGCATCGTGCTGTTGCCGCCGATGCGGTTCGGTAACTGAGTGGCGATTGCCGGGCGTTCAATCCCCGGTAGCATTTTCAATACAAAGCGCGAAATTGCCATCAGAGCACCGGTATTACCGGCACTAATACAGGCCTGAGCTTTGCCGTCGCGGACCGCCTCTATTGCCTTGCGCATTGACGACTTGCGCTTGCTGCGCAGGGCGACCGCCGGAGGGTCGTCCATTTCGACGACTTCATCGGTATGCAGGATTTCGATGCGGCTTCGCAACGAAGCGTAGCTGCCCTTGCTGCGATCAAGGATATCCCGAATATCCGGTTCACGACCTACCAGCAATACGCTGACCTGGGCTTCGTGACGCAGGAAGGACAATGCTGCGGGCACAGTTGCTGCCGGGCCCACATCGCCACCCATACAATCGATCGCTATACAAAGGCCCACTAGTTGGTCCCTGCCACGAGAAGGCCCCTGTGCCGGCAACCTGCGGTCGTTTCGGTCATCACTGTGTCGTGATTTGTTCGCTTGTGCATTTATTACCAGTCTGGCGCGTTGCCGACCCGCTCCTCGCAGCTATCGCTGCTGATTAGCCGCGCCGCTAAACACTAAACATCCAAAACATCTCAGACGCGGGCTGACCAGCGAATCAGTCGTCGGACTTGGTCGCAATCACTTTACGGCCACGATAAAAGCCGTTTGGGCTGATGTGATGCCGGCGATGTACTTCACCCGTTGTCGGCTCAACCGCCAGCGGAGAATTTGAAGCGTGGTCGTGCGCACGACGCATGTTTCGTCGTGAGGCAGATTTTTTATTTTGCTGGACAGCCATATTGATTATTCGTAAAAGTGGTGTGACAAAAAGGTGTGTATTACTTAAGGCCAGACTTAAGCCCAGGCCCGACTGCAAACCTGACTATGGCAAAGTAAGTTAATCGACAATTGTATCAGGTATACGTCGCCCAAACCGTTGGCTATTTGTTGTCCGATGACTTCAGTTTGTCGGCCAGGTTGGCAAAGGGAAACTGGCGGTCTTCCTCCGGGGTCGCGGGGTCCGGCGCGCCGGTGACCTCAGGTTTGGGAATGGTGACGCCAAAGTGTGGGTTTTGGCAGTTTTCATGACGTGGCATCGCTGGCAACGCCAGCAATAGTTCATCTTCCAGCACATCCAGGATGTGCCATTGCTGATCGACGGCAATGACGTCGTATTCAGTTGCTTCGTTGTCCAGGCGGGCTGCCTGGTTATCATCCCGAACCAGGCGAAACAAGCAATCTACGGCAATCCGGGTCGGAATTGGCTCCAGGCAGCGGACACAATCGACCGCCAGCTCAGTATTGCAGGTCAGGTGCATCTGCACCGGGCTAAAAACCGATTCGCCGACCTTTTCAAAACTCGCCTGCCAATCCAGGTGATCGATATTTTGCTGATCAGACAACGCATCGAGCAGCCGAGGCATTTCCCGAATCGGGGTGGGGCCGTGCAACGCGGTACCTTTTCGGGCCAGGGAAAACGGGTCTGCGGTTAGTGACATCTCGCTATCATAAGCGTATGAATCTCATTCTGGCCTCCAGCTCCCCGTATCGCCGCGAACTCCTGACCCGCCTGCGGCAGGAATTTGAAGTTGTGGTTCCTGACGTTGACGAGAGTCCATGGCCCGGCGAGGGGCCAAAAGAACTCGCCATCCGACTGGCGGTGAGCAAAGCAGCCGCCGTTGCCAGCTCGGCTGCGCCCGGCTGCCTGGTCATTGGTTCTGACCAGGTTGCGACTCTTGATGGCCGGCAACCAATTGGTAAACCGGGTCAGCATGAAAAAGCCCGCCGACAGTTGCTTAGCGCCTCTGGCAAGGCCTGCGTCTTTCATACCGCAGTGTGCGTCACCCGAGTCAGCGATGGAGTTCAATTCACCGAGTGTATCGATACAACGGTTAAATTTCGCGAACTTTCTGATGAGATGATCGAAACCTACCTGCTCGCGGAAAGACCGTACGATTGCGCCGGAGCGGCCAAGAGTGAGGGGCTTGGTATCAGCCTGATCAGTGCAATCGAATGTGCCGATCCGACCGCGCTGATTGGCCTGCCCCTTATTGCCTTATGCGGACTGCTTCAGCGCGCAGGGCATCCGGTTCTGGAAAACTTAGCACGCTGTTGAAATAGCCCGGGCAGCTAGCGCAGGCGGATACCACTTGTCCACTGCGCAAGCGGGTCTGTGAGGGCGGCCCCTATATTGAATCCGACGCGCTCGGCAAGCTTTTCTAGAATCGTTTTTCTAGCGCTGAAGTTCACGAGTTTGTCGTTTTTCATCTCGTCGCGGGCGACTTGTTCCACCGAACCGATCGCGTCAGCCAGACCCAGTTCAACCGACTGACTGCCGGTCCAGATCAGCCCGCTGAACAAATCGGCGTCTTTTTTCAGCTTTTCCCCCCGCCCGGACCGAACCGACGCGATGAATTGCGTGTGAATATCGTCGAGCAAGCCTTGCAAGTGATCACGCTGAGTTTCGGACAAGGGTGAAAACGGATCGAGGAAACCCTTGTCCGCTCCCGCCGTGAACAAGCGCCGCTCAACCCCGAGCTTATGCATCGTGCCAACAAAGCCAAATCCGTCCATCAACACGCCGATTGAACCAACCAGGCTGGCCTGATCCACATGAATCTTGTCTGCTGCCGCCGCCACGTAATACCCGCCGGATGCACAAATTTCTTCGATTACCGCATGCAGCGGAATTTCCGTGTGTTTAGCACGCAGACGCTTAATTTCA
Source organism: Burkholderiaceae bacterium (assembly GCA_049680625.1). GTDB lineage: Bacteria > Pseudomonadota > Gammaproteobacteria > Burkholderiales > Burkholderiaceae_E > JAUIAI01. Next base: position 42,624 of record JBAUID010000139.1, read on the forward strand.
CTAAAGATCAGACCGCTTTGAACCGGTGACCCCCCCGGGCTGTTGATTCGCAACACAACTCCGGTAGTGCCCGCGTGACCGAATGCCGCACGCAAGGCCTTGTTCACCTGCTCAGCCGACGTTTCACTATCGGCCTTAATAACACCGCGTACATCGACTATCGCCGTATGGCCTTTGCTGCCATCAGCCGGATCAAAACCGACCGACGGGCTCGAACCGAGCATATTGATCAGGTAAATGCTGATCCCAACCAGATAGGCTAGTGTCAGCAGACGCAGCAACACGGACCAACGCCGCGATTTTTTGCGCTCATCCAATAACTCGCTGGTTAGTTTTTCAAGCACCGTGTTCTCGAGCCTGGACTGATTATCTATCAGGGCTGGATTGCGGCCGTCATGGCGGATTGTCACGCCGTCTTCGTCACGAATATCACTCATCGATTAGCTATTCCTTTATTCCAGAGATTCTTGTTGTCGGGCCCATACGGTGCCGTCCGATTCGTTGCATTGCAGCGCGACAAGTCCACGACCGGCACATGGCCCGCCGACACAGGCGCCGGTGCCAGGGTCGTACATTGCACCATGGGTCGCACATTGAATAAACCGGGCATCATCATCAAAAAATACAGCCTCAGGCCAATCCAGCTCTATTGGCACATGACTACATCGATTAAGAAAGGCTCGTGGCCCGCCTTTGCTTCGAATCGCAAACGCTGATTCCCCGCCGGGCCCGATTGCGAAGCGCACGCCTTGCGCCCCCTCTTCCAGCTCGTCAGAACGACAGATCCTGAGCCAGCCGGTCACCGCCCCTGCTCACCAATCAAGACCATCAACAACGCGTGTAAATCATTGGCATTATCAACCATGCCGATACTGGCCAAAGCCGCCAGCTCGGCTCGCGGATGAGCACCATAAGTTACCCCAATACTGTGAGTCCCAGCGCTGGCAGCCATGTTCAGATCATGGCTGGTATCACCAATCATTACGGTATTTGACGGCGCCACCCCCATGGACTCACATAAATCGTTGAGCATCCACGGATCGGGCTTGGGGGCACCTTCATCAGCACACCGGGTGCTTGCAAAAAACGGGCGCCAATTGGCATCGTCCAGGGCCCTGTCTAATCCGGCGCGCGATTTGCCGGTAGCAATCGTGACCAGTGTTGATTTACTTTTTAATGCTTCGAGCATTGGCACAACGCCATCAAACGGCGCCAGGTCAGCGGCCAGTTGTACAAAATGATGGCGATAACGATCGCTGAACTCCGAGATCTGCTCGTGCCGAAGATCGGGCACCGCGTGGCGTAAAGCATCAGCCAGCCCCAGGCCAATCACATGTGATGCTTTGCCAAAACTGGGAACGACCAGGTCGAGGTCAGCGGCCGCGCCGCGGATGGCGTTGGCAATTGCTGCTGTCGAATCGACCAAAGTGCCATCCCAGTCGAATACGATCAGCTCTATTGTTTCGGCCGGCATTGCTGTGCGAGCCGGGGTGGCTGGGTTTGTCAACGGGTTTGCCTCGCTTAGTCGTCCGTAATTGGTGAATATTGGTGCAAAATTCGCGTGAGCTGTGAAGAATTTAAATAACAATCAAAAGGGTCAGCTGCAGGTCAGCGGGTTGAGTCGGTACGCCAGCGCGGATCAACATACGCTACCAGCAAGCCAAAAGCTTCCGGCGGCTCCGCGTTAATTTTAAGTGGCTCTCCGCTTACCGGGTGTCGAATCTTCAGTTCGAGTGCGTGAAGCAGCATACGGGACGGACCGTTTTGGGCGACTCGGCGGTTCAGATCAAAATTGCCATACTTTCTGTCTCCAATGACTGGGTAACCCGCAGTTGCCAGGTGAACACGGATTTGATGGGTACGGCCAGTCTCTATCCGGACTTCTACCAGACTGAGCCAGCCTGCCTGCGCATGCTCAACGGCGTTCAAGCCACGAATGTGGCTGACCGCCGGCTTTCCCTCAAGTACATCCACCACGACCCGACGATCCCCGTCCGCAGTCAGTAGCCGCCGCAACGGCTGACGCAGCGTCTGGTCGCGCCGTGGCAGTTTGCCACTGACAATCGCGCGATAGGTTTTACCAATCTGGCCACGGCGTATCTGCCCCTGAAGGTCGACCAGGGCTGCCCGGCGCCGGGCCACCATTAAGACACCAGATGTTTCCCGGTCTAGTCGATGCACAAGCTCCAGGAACCGCTCCTGTGGCCGGGCGGCACGTAGCTGTTCAATCACTCCAGAAGACAGCCCGCTGCCGCCGTGTACGGCTGTGCCGGCTGGCTTGTTGATAATTAGCAGTGCCTCGTCTTCGTACACAACCGGCAAGTCCGCCCCCTGCCTGGCATGCTCACGTTGCCTGGCCTGCGACGGCTCGGGCGTGCGTCGAACGGTTAACCGGATCGGCGGTATCCGAACCAAGTCCTCAGAGCCCAGCCGTGTATCAGCCTTGGCCCGGCCGCCGTTGACTCGCACCTGGCCACTGCGAATCAGCCGATATAGATGGCTTTTGGGCACATCCCGGCAATTGCGGCTCAGGAAATTGTCGAGACGCTGTCCGTCGCCGGCCTCACCAACAGGAATAGTTCGTGCCTGATGCAGGGGCGCAACACTTTGTTTCAGGCTTTTCGCCCTTTCGTCTGCCGTCAAGGCCTGCCATCCGTTAGAAGCCGCATTAATGAAAACCGTTAAGCGCTTCATTTTGCTATACTTCCGGCACGACATTGCATTCGATCGATTGCCCGGCAACACTTTGTTAACAGCCCAACCCCAACGGGAACCCGGGTAGACACAAATTGTGGCACCTCGCCAAGCCGGGCACGCCTGATACGGCCGCACCGTCTGGACACAAACACAGCCTTGGTCAGCGCATCACGGACGGCTCACAACCGACCGGAACACAACAAGAACCTGACCGGCCTGCGCAACGGCATGACAAGTTGGCAAATGCCAGAAAAACGCCATTGCCCCGGGGTTTAAATAACATACCCGCTGACCACTGATTGAGTCCCAGACGCCTGCTAGCGCGAGCCGCCAAGCTGAGTGAATGCTGTCGCAGGAAGAATTTCAACGTTGCGACCCGATAAATCGGGTGCGAGCGAAAAGAATTTTGATTAGTAAGGTGGCCTGCGGCCATCTGGACAAACCCAATTCGGAGCCTCAGTGCCAGTATCCAATATCCACCGATTACCCGGAGTCGCCCGGCAGGCACATGCCTGCCCGCGTGCACCCTGGCAGCGGCGGTATCGGCGATCTGGTATCGCTCTGTTTCAGGCCTGAATCTTCCGGCCCCGTCCCACTTTTCTATAGTTCCCAACGTTCGCTGGTTCTGCGCTGCCACGTCTTTGTGCGCATGGAGTCATTCGAATGAAGCGAATGCTGTTTAACGCTACCAATGCAGAAGAGTTGCGGGTGGCGATAGTTGACGGTCAGAAACTGGTTGATATTGATATCGAATCAGCTGGCCGTGAATCCCGTAAATCCAATATTTATAAAGGCGTGGTTACCCGCGTCGAACCCAGTCTGGAAGCCGCGTTTGTCAACTACGGTGAAGAGCGCCACGGCTTCCTGCCCTTTAAAGAAGTCTCGCGCCAGTACTTCAAGCAGGGGATCGATGTATCCAAGGCCAGGATCCAGGATGCAATAAAGGAAGGCCAGGAAGTCGTTGTCCAGGTCGACAAGGAAGAACGGGGTACCAAGGGCGCGGCCTTGACCACGTTCATTTCGCTGGCCGGGCGTTATCTTGTGCTGATGCCAAACAATCCGCGTGGTGGTGGCGTGTCGCGCCGGGTTGAAGGCGAAGACCGGCAAGAATTGCGCGAAATCATGGACAACCTGGACTATCCGAAAGGGATGAGTCTGATCGCTCGCACGGCTGGTATAGGACGAAACGGTGAAGAGTTGCAATGGGACTTAAACTACCTGATGCAGCTATGGACAGCCGTTGAGGGTGCCGCACAGTCGGCTGATGGCCCGTTCCTGATTTACCAGGAAAGCTCATTGGTGATTCGGGCAATTCGTGATTATTTCTCGCCGGACATCGGTGAGGTACTGATCGATACCGACGATATATACGAGCAGGCTCGCCAGTTCATGAGCCATGTGATGCCTGATGTCGTCAACCGGGTTAAGCGTTACAGTGACGACACCCCGCTGTACTCGCGATTCCAGATTGAACACCAGATCGAAACCGCGTATTCGCGCAACGTTCCCCTGCCCTCCGGCGGTTCGATTGTTATCGATCATACCGAAGCACTGGTGGCCATCGACGTGAACTCAGCACGGGCCACCCGTGGGTCAGACATTGAAGATACGGCCCGCCGTACAAACACCGAGGCGGCGGAAGAAGCTGCCCGACAGATGCGCCTGCGCGACCTTGGCGGTTTGATCGTCATTGACTTTATTGACATGGAAAACACGCGCAATCAGCGCGAAGTCGAACAAAAGTTACGTGATGCCCTGCATCTGGATCGTGCCCGGGTTCAGGCTGGCAAGATCTCCCGCTTTGGCCTGATGGAGTTGTCACGACAGAGAATTCGCCCGGCACTTAACGAAGGAACACATATCACCTGTCCGCGTTGTACCGGAACCGGCGTGATCCGCGATACGGAATCCAGCGCACTGCAGATTCTGCGTGTGATGCAGGAAGAGGCGATGAAAGAAAACACCGCCGCCATCTATGCTCAGGTACCGGTGGAGGTAGCAACCTACCTGCTCAACGAAAAGCGCAGTGAAATCGCCAAGCTCGAAGCGCGCATGAAAATTGAATGCGTTATCGTGCCGAACAAATTCCTTGAAACACCGCACCACAAGCTCGAACGTTTGCGTCATGATGATGAACGTTTAACCACTTATCAGGCCAGCTATTCAATGGCCGAACGGGAGGTTATCGACGAAAACTACCTCGAAGCCAAGGTAGAAAACACCGTGGTCAGACAGGAAGCTGTTGTCAAAGGCATTACCCCTGACCAACCTGCCCCCGTTATGGCACCGGCACCGGCCGCTGTTGCCGCGGCAGGAGGTGCGGCCGTGGCCCTCGGTGCCAGCAAAGAAAGTGGTTTGATCGGACGAATTGTCGGATGGTTCCGGGGTGGCGCCGCCAACGAATCGGAGGCCGGCGATGCCGACGTTATAGCCGAACAAGAGACAAGGAAGCCCGCACGCTCGGGACGCAATCGAAGCAACAATGAAGGTCGGGGCCGCAACACCCGTCGCGACGAAGGCAGCGGCCGTGGCAGGCGCTCGCGCAACCCTGCTGACAAGGATGATGACGACCGCTCTAACAGCCGCCGTCGTTCAACCCGGGGCAAGCGGGATGACAACGACAAGACAGCCGATGCCAGTAGCGATGACGCGCCGACGGATATAACCACTTCCGAGACCCAGGAAAATCGACGCGGACGCGGTTCCGTAAATGCTGATGGCAACACACGCCGATCCGGTGGCCGCGGACGCAGTCGCGGGTCTCGCAGCAATGCCAATCAAGACGAAAACGTATCCACGGATGCAGCTGACGATGTTGTTAAAACTGAAACTGCTGACCCCGGGTCCACAGGCACCGATGGAGCGCAAGATGCAAGCTCACCCAACGGCAAGCGGCGCCCGCGGCGGCGGCGTTCGCGGCGCACCGGTAGTCAGGGTGATGGGTCGCAGGTCAGTTCAACCGATTCCGACGACAACGATGCGTCCACGACTTCGGACCGGAACGCCCAGTCTGACAATGATCCATCGGGGCGGCCATCTGATTCGCCAGGTATGGCAAGCTCCAATGACCAGGAAAACTCGCCCGCTCCGGCCAGCCAGGGAAGTGATGCGAGCGCCGAAACCTCTGTAAGCGCACGCCAGGCGCGCTCGCCGCGTACACCGCGGGCGGACCACTCTCACTCCGCGCAAGCGTCGGCGACGTCGAACGACGCGGTGAACTCATCAGTTGACCAGCCCGGTGCGAACCCTGCCCCGGTAGGTCGATCTGACGAAGCCACTGCGCCGGCAATTGCAGCCGGATCGGTGACGGCTGCCGCTGCTATCGGTGAGCTAGCCGCCAGGACTGCCACGACACCAGGTGTTGCAGCCAGTCAGGATGCTGACACAGGAGCCGTCGATGGTGCGAATACGCATGCTGCGAAGGTCTCCCAGCCTGAGCCCAAGCCCGACCGTCCAGCCCAGGTTACTGAGCAGGCCCCAGAATCACCAATCGCGCAGTCCACAGT